>NZ_JBVKDT010000009.1:0-360409 GCF_055633655.1 Amycolatopsis sp. NPDC114503
GCGTTCTCCGCGATCAGCTCACGATCCATCCGCGGCTTCCGGTAATACCCCTGAATCGACGCCAACGACGACAACTTGAACAGATTCCGCAACCCCGTCGCGTTCCCCGCCAGCATCGTCATGTGCGTATACGCACCCGCACCCGAAACATCGCCGCCCTCGCCCAGCTCGTCCGCGCCCCGCTGGTTCGACTGCCCCCAGAACACCGGCTTCTTGTGAAACCGGCTCTCCGGCGCCACATACGCCTCGATACCGATGATCGGCTTGATCCCGTGCTTCTTCGACGTCTGAAAAAACTCGTCCCCGCCGTACATGTTCCCGTGATCAGTCATCCCCACAGCCGGCATGCCCAACCGAGCCGCCTCCGCGAACAGAGGACCGATCTTCGCCGCACCGTCCAGCATCGAATACTCGGTGTGGACGTGCAGGTGGACAAACGATGGCATGGCCGCATTGGACCCGCCGCACCGCAACGGCGTCCAACAACCGACACGCGCGCTCGGACCACCTCCGGTTGTGCCCCGAGGTACCGCCGGTGGGTGAGTCCTTTGTGGACTCACCCACCGGCGGATTTTATTCTTCGAAGTCGTCGTCCGCGAGCAACGCGTACAACCGGCGACGGGCTTCGCGGAGAACCTTGCGCGCCTCCGCGAACTGCGCCTCGCTGCCGGCGTGCGCGACCTGCGCCGCCGCCCCGCCCAGCTCGCCGATCTGCTGATACAGCGCGGCGAACCGGTCAGCCCCCGGTTCCTCCTCGCGCACCGGAGACTCCCAGAGCGCCGCGAACTCCTCCTCCCGCCCGGCGACGTGCTCGCGCCCGGCTTCGGTGAGATGCGCGACGCGCCGCCCGCCCTCTTCCGCGGTGCGGACGAGACCTTCGTCCTCGAGCTGCTGCAGAATCGGGTAGATGGAGCCGGGACTGGGCCGCCACTCGTCATTCGTGCGACGCCGGATTTCCTGCATCAACTGATAACCGTGGCGGGGTTCCTCGGCCAGCAAGGCGAGAACCGCCGGACGCACGGGGCGAGCTGGGCGGGCTGGGCCTCGTCCGCCTCGGCCGCCGTGCTGCGGGCCGCCGAAGAAGCCACCGGGGCCGCCTGGTCCGCCGGGACCGCCCGGTCCGCCGGGGAATCCCGGGAAGCCAGGGAAGCCCGGGAATCCGGGAAACCCCGGACGATGCGGCGGTCCGGGCGGTCCAGGCGGACCGGGAGGCCCCGGAGGGAAGCCGCCGCGAGCCTCGAAGACGGTGCCTTCCCAGGCTTCCTCGTCACCGGGACGCCCCGGATGTCCTGGATGTCCTGGGTGTTCACCCGGGTGGCCGGGATGCCGCTGGTCGCCGAGGTGCTCGTCCGGCCGGCCGTGATGGTCGCCCGGCTCGCCCGCGTGCCAGTCCGGATGGCCGAGGTGCTCGCCCGGTTCGCCTGGCCAGCTGTGATGGTCGCCCGGTTCGCCCGTGTGCCAGTCCGGATGACCAGGCCGGCCGAAGCTGACTCCCGGTGCCCCGAAGAGCCCTGTCTGACCAAACCTGGCACCGGGTCCGCCGAACACCGCGTGCTGGCCGAACCCCAGACCTCTCCCGCCGAACTGCCCAAGCCAGCCGCGCTCCGCACCCGACCCGCCGGAATTCCCCGGCCAGCCGCGCTCCCCGCCTGACCCGCCGAACTGCCCGGCCCAACCGCGCTCCCCGCCTGGCCCGCCTCCCCAGGGCCACCCGTGTCCTTCCCCCGGCCCGCCCGGATGTCGCCCCCTCCCCTCGCCAGGCCCGTCGCGATCCGCCTCCGGCCTGCCCGGCGGCATCCCCCGTCCGCCGTCACCAGGGCGAACCGGCCCGGACCGGCCGAAGCCGAACGGCATCCCCCGTCCGCCGAAACGCTCCGGGCCGCCGAAGCCCCGGAACAGGTGTCCTCCGCCTGCGGTCCTTGTCATGTGGTCCTCCTCCATCGTCGAACGATCGCCGATATGCCCACGATATATCGGCGATTGTTCGACGGCAAGGCCGCCCGAACCAGCACACGGAAAAGATCAGGACGTTCCGGCGGGTGCGGTCGTCGCGCCTTCCCCTCCGAAGCGGATGGACTTCGCCTCCTTGCCCAGGGAGGTCAGCACGGCGACCGCGATGAGCACCGGGATCACCGTCCACAGCAGCGCGGCCGTGTAGCCCTGCGACTGTGCGATGCTCTGCTGGATCGGCAGGTTCAGCGCGGCCAGCAGGTTGCCGAGCTGATAGGTGACGCCGGGGAAGAAGCCGCGGATCGCGTCCGGCGACATTTCCGTCAGGTGCGCGGGGATGACACCCCACGCGCCCTGGACCATGACCTGCATCAGGAACGAGCCGAGCGCGAGCATCCCGGCCCCGTGGTCGACGGCGAAGATCGGGATGATCGGCAGTCCGAGCACCGCCGCGCCGACAATGGTCATCCGGCGGCCGAAGCGTTCCGACAGCGAGCCGAAGACCAGTCCGCCGATGATCGCGCCGACGTTGTACAGCACGGCGATCCACGTGCTGGTCGCGGCGCTCAGGCCGGCGCCGCCGTGCTCGGTCGCCTTAAGAAATGTCGGATACAAGTCTTGCGTGCCGTGGCTCATCCAGTTGAATGCGGTCATCAGCAGCACGAGGTACCCGAACCGGCGCAGCACCTTCGCGTTGAACAGGACGTCCTTGACCGACGTCCGGGTGACGCGCATCTTCTCCTGCGCCGCCTCCCACACCTCGGATTCCTTGACCCGCGCCCGGATCAGCAGGCTGATCAGCGCCGGGAAAATGCTCAGCACGAAAATCCACCGCCACTCCAGGCCGAGCGCGGTGTGGAAAAGCAGATACGCCAGCGCGGCCAGCAGGTATCCGGCGGAGTAGCCCGCCTGCAGCAGTCCGGAGAAGAACCCGCGCCGCTCCACGGGAATCTTCTCCATCGCGAGCGCCGCGCCCAGGCCCCATTCACCGCCCATGCCGACGCCGTAGACGAACCGCAGGATCAGCAGCACGGTGAAGTTCGGCGCGACCGCGCACAGCACGCCCGCCGCCGAGTACAGCAGGACGTCGACCATCAGCGGGATGCGCCGCCCGGCCCGGTCCGCCCACAGTCCGAACAGCAGCGCACCGACCGGGCGCATCACGAGCGTCGCGGTGGTGATGAACGCCAGCTGCGTGGCGGTGGCCCCGAACGATTTGTCCTTCGCGATGTCCGCGAGCACGAACACGACCAGGAAATAGTCGAAGGCATCCATGCTCCAGCCGAGCCACGCGGCGAGGAACGAGTTCCGCTGATCGGCGTTGAGCTTGCGTTTTTCCTTGCCCCCGGCTGCGTTTTCGGTCACCGGCTTGGTCTACACCCCGGCATGGCGGCGAGGCAAGAGTCGCATGTGGACTCAGGATCTCCCCGACATACCAAGCGAAAGCGGAGGAATCGGGTTACTCGGTCGTTTTCACCGAACGGGTCAGCAGATGCGCCTCGCGCATCCGACCGTCCACGGTGAACTGCCCGAAGAACGACACCTCGATCTCAAGCTCCTTTCCTCGCTGGCGCACGTGCAACGTATACCGCGCGGCGACGCGGTCGCCGTCGGCCATCGCCTCGTGGACTTCGATCCGGCCGTCCGGCCGGTTTTTCCGCACTGGACGGCAATGCGCGATCAGCCGGTCGCGGTCGATCCGCACCCCGTCGGCGATCTGCACGACGTCGTGCGCGTGATAGCGATCGACCACCGTCGCCGCGTCCTCGTCGGTGTGCACCAGATCGTCGGTGAACGACGTGAAGAAGCGCGCGATGAACTCCTTCGGATCAGCATGCGGATCGATGCGCTCTAGCGTGTCCATGACCCCTCCCCGATGAACTCTGACACACTGTAAGATATCCGCTGACGCTAACTTTGACAAGGTGTAAGAGATGTCGAAACTCCGCGCCGACGCCCAGCGCAGCCGCGCCGCGATCCTGGACGCGGCGCTCCGCGTGCTGGAAGCCGATCCGGACGCGAGCGTCGAGGGCATCGCCACGACGGCGGGCGTGACCCGCCAGACCGTGTACGCCCATTTCCCTTCCCGCGAACGGCTTCTGGCCGCAGTGCTGGACCGGCTCACCGAAGAAGCCGTCGACGCGATGGACGCCGCAGGCCCGGACACCGGCCCCGCCGCGGACGCGCTCTTGCGGGTGCTCGACGCCGCCCGCCGAGCGTCCTCGCGATACCCGATGCTGCTGCGCCGTTTCGGCTCGACGGCGTCCTCCGCAGAAGACGGCCGCGAACAGCACGAGCCGGTCGCCGAGCGGTTGCGACGGATCGTCGAACGCGGGCAGCGCGCCGGCGAGTTCGACCGTCAGCCTCCCGTGGACTGGCTGGTCACAGTCATCATCCAACTAGGCCACGCCGCCGCGGGGGAGGCCGACGCAGGCCGGCTTTCCCCAGAGGACGCCGAAAAAGAGCTGTCCACCACGGTGTTGCGAGTACTCGGCGCGTCCTGACCCGCCTCAGATCGCGACGCGAGACTGCACCCGGCGGCCGATGTCCCGCGCCCACGCCCGGATCCGGTCCCAGTCGCGAAAATCCCCGGCCCGATTGCCCCGAGCCATCAGCTTCTCCAGCACGCCGTCCGCAAGCGCCGGGTCAAGCCGCCCGCCGAACGTCTCGGTGCGCCCCGCATCAATCGCGGCGGCCAGCAACGTCACCCGCGCAGGCAAACTCACCCGGACCAGGTTCGCGCCCGGCCCGCACGGTCCACTGTGGAACAACCACACCGGACGCGCCCGCAACGCTTCAGTGTTGCGCTCTAGCAACCGCACCGCCTCAGGCCGCCACCGCGCGTAGTAGAGCGCACTGCCGACCACCACCGCGGCGTACCCCGTGACGCTGTCGACCTCGCCCGCCTCGCGCACGTCAACGGCAAATTCGGCGGCACGCAACTCCTCGCCGACAACCTCAGCGATCTCGCGCGTACCGCCACGCTTGCCCGCATGCGCGACGAGGACGTTGATCATGTCCTTATTGTCCACCCCTTCGGCAGACCCCGCCCGCCCGAAGCCGTGAGGGCCACCTTCACAGCCCCAGACTCCCTCAGGGTTCCCCTCACAGACCGGCATTCCCTCAAGGAGCCCCTCACGGAACCAGATTCCCTCAAGGAGCCCTTCACGACCCACCCACCCGCAGCCCGCGCACCCGCTATCGAGGCACCCAGCCCCTCCCCCGCACCCCGATACGAAGCCTCCCTGCGGTTCGGGGGTGCTTGTCAAGGCATCTTTCCCGCCTTGACAAGCACCCCCGAACCGTCAGCACAATCAAGCTTCGGGGTGCCCCACGCAACGCAGTACCGACCACTCAACCGACAGTTTTAGGCCGAGAAGCCAACCCCCCAAACACAACCTGAACCAACGCCAACCCGATCAACACCCCAAGCGCAGGCTTCCAAGACGAAGTAGCGTCATGAATCGCGCCAATAGCAACCGGCCCCACCGCAGCAAGCGTATAACCCGCAGACTGCGCCATTCCGGACAACGCCCCAGCGTCGGAATAATCCTTGGTACGCAACCCAAACAGCGACAACGACAACGCCAACGTAATCCCGCCGGCGAACCCAGCGAGGACAGCCCACACCACCGCAACCCCAGGCGCGACCAGCAACCCAGTCAACGCAGTCGTCAACAACAACGACCCGACGACAGCGACCGCCCGCTGATCAGGCAACCGGTGAATAAGCGCGGAACAAACCAAGCTCCCGACCAGCCCGGAAAGATTGAACAGCAGCTGGTGAAACCCAGCAGTCACCGAACTAATACCCGCGGCATGCTCGATCGAAGACAACCAAGTCACCAGCACGTAAAACGCCAGCGACTGCAATCCCATGAAAATAGTGACCTGCCAAGCCAGCGCACTCGTCCACGGCCGCGCCGCACCAGTCGCCATTGCCGGTGCCGCCGCGGAACGGCGCAGTTGCGGCAGAAAAATGCCGAGCGCCACGAGCGCGAGCCCAGCCCAGATCCCCAGCGACAACCGCCATCCGCCGGCCTGCTGTCCGGCCAGCGGAACCGCGACCCCGGCGGCAATCGCGGCGACGCCGGACTGGACCGCGGTGTACGTCCCGGTGATCGGGCCGATGCGGGTGGGGAAATCGCGTTTGACGAGCGCCGGGAGCAGGACGTTCAGGATCGCGATGGCAACCCCGAGCAGCACGGTTCCGGTCCACAGCAACAACTGCGGCGGCGTGGAACGCAACAGGATCCCGACCGCGAGCACCAGCACCGCCGCGCCGAGCGCCCGCTCGAGCCCGAGCTTCGCGGCGACCTTGGGCGCGATCGGCGAGCACACGGCGAACGCGATGAGCGGCACGCTGACCAAAACCGAGGCGGCTACGGACGACAGCCCCTGGTCGGCTTGGACGAGGCTCAGGATGGGGCCGAGAGTGGTGATCGCGGCGCGCAGATTGGTGGCGATCAGCAGGACGCCGACGAAGACGAGCGCGGGACGCAACGGGGTCCCGCGCTCGGGGAGCGCGGGGGCGGGACGGGCGGTCATGCGGCAGCCTCCGCGGCGGGCGGTTCCGGCTGGCGGGGAGCGGTTCTCGCGGCTCGATCGACGGCCAGGATCGGTTCGGGACGCAGCAGGGGCGCGGGGGCGGGGCGAGCGGTCACGACACGGCCTCCGGACCGGGAACTCCCGGCAGGCTGGGGGCGGTACGTACCTCCGCACCGTGAATCTCCGGCAGGCTGGGGGCGGTGTGCGCCTCCGCGCCGAGAATCCCGGCGGACAGGAGACAGTACCGGGAATCTCCGGCGGACACGAGACGGGCGCGTGCCTCCGGACCGAGAACTCCCGGCAGACACGAGACTGGCGCGTGCCTCCACATCGAGAATCCCCGGCAGACACGAGACGGTCCGCGCCCCCACACCAGGAACCCCCGGCAGACAGGAGACAGTCCGCACCTCCACACCAGCAACCCCCGGCAGACAGGAGACAGTCCGCACCTCCACACCAGCAACCCCCGGCAGACAGGAGACAGTCCGCACCTCCACACCAGGAATCCCCCGCGCCCCGGAGGCACCCCGCAGAACCGGGTCGTCGCTCATCGGATCCCCTCCCCGAACCGCCCCCGGATGCGACCGCCGCCAGAGCCGCCCCGAAGCGGCAGGCACATCCAGACCGGCCGGAATATTCCCGCCCCACCGCCCACCGGCACTCCCCAGCAGGCGAAACCGTCCGTCCCGATCTTGCCCGCCCCCACGCCGAGCAAGCAAGATCCTTACCGGTACACCGATTCGTAAGCCGCGCTCAGTTCGCGGTGCAATTCGGTCGAGTCGGGCAGCACTTTGCCGTCCAGGGTGTGCACCCGGGTCAGCTTGCGCACCGACGACGCGACGAAAACCCCGTCGCCGGCGAACAGGTCGTCCGCGGTCAGCGTTTCGATCTTCGCGGTGAAACCGGCCCTCTCCGCTCCCCGGTACACCGCGGCCTGCGTCGTCCCGGGCAGGATGCCGATGATCGGCGGCGGCGTGTACAGCGTCCGGCCGCGCACCATCACCACCGACACCGTCGGGCCTTCCAGCACCGAACCGTCGGTCGCGGTGAAGATGACGTCCGACGCGCCGCGCCGGTCGGCCTCGCGCAGGGCGGCCATGTTCACCGCGTACGACAGCGTCTTCGCGCCCAGCAGGAGCCACGGCGCGCGTTCGGCGAGGCCCGGTTCGACGCCTCGCTCCAGGGTGATCGCGGCGATTCCCTCGGTCCGCTCGCGCATCATCCTCGGGCTGACCTCGAGCCCGAGCGCGAAAGCCGTCGGCGGGGAGTCGGGCTCGGCGTCCAATCCCCTGGTGTAGATGAGTTTCATCGCGATTTCGCTGTCATCCGGCCAGTGGTCGGTCACCGCGCGGATGGCCCGCTCCCACCGCGCGTCGTCCGGCTCGGGCAGCTCCATCATCCGCGCCGACCGGGCCAGCCGGTCTAAGTGCAGGTCCAGTTCCCGCGGTTCGCCGTCCTCGATCAGGACCGTCTCGAACACCCCGTCGCCGCGGAGCAGGCCGAGGTCGGCGACCTTGATCGCCGGGTCGTCCGGGTCGGCTACGGAACCGTCCAGGTAGCCAAGAACACGCATGTCTCGATCCTTTGTGTTTGGCGCCGACTTCGTCGGCGCGTGCGGGATCGCCTTGAGGTCGGCGTCTGACGGAGTTGCGTACCCGGCCCGGGGGGCCGTGCACGCAACTCCGTCAGACGCCGACGCGATCCCGCGTTGTGGATGGGGGGGTCAGGAGCCGACTCGGTCGGCGAGAACGGTGGCGAACCGCAGGGCGCTGCCGTCGCCGAAGGGCAGGTTGAGCGACGGTTCGCAGATGTCCAGTTCCAGCACCCGAGGCTGTCCCCGGTCGTCGCGGACCAGGTCGACGCGGCCGTACAGCAGCGGCCGGTCCAGTCCGAGATGGCTCGCGGCGGCATCGAGAGCGGCGGAGGCGACCGCGCGTTCGTCCTCGTCGGCCACGCGCGGTTTGCGGAAATCGAGCGTCGGGACGTGCACGGTTCCGTCCGGCATCAGCATCGCGGCCTTGCGGATCGCGTGGCTGTACTCCCGGTCGAAATAGATCAGGTTCGTTTCGCCGTCCCGGTCGACCGACGCGAGATACGGCTGGACGAGCGCGTGCCCGCCCTCGCCGAACAGCTTCGACAGATGCGCGGCGGCTTCGGGCGCCGCCGGCCGGGTGAATCTGCGGACATTGCGCGAATACGCGCCGATCCCGGGCTTGACGACGATTTCCGTCGCGTCGTGATGCTGCTCCAGCACTTCCCGCACCACGACGTCCGGGTCGTCTCCGGGGGCGGCGAACCGGCTCGGGACGACCGGGACGCCGAGCGCGGCCAGGTCCGCCAGATAGGACTTGTCCAGCGCCCACCGCGCGACCGCGAGCGGGTTGAGCAGGAGCGTCGCCTTCTCGACCCGTTCGCACCAGGCCAGGAATTCCGGCAGCTGGTCCACGTAGTTCCACGGCGAGCGCAGCACGACCGCGTCGAACCGGGACCAGTCGACCTCGGCGTCTTCCCACTGGCAGACCTCGGTGCCGAGCCCGATTTTCGCGCAGGCCTCGCGCAGCAGCGGCATGTCGTAGTCGATGGGCAGGCTGACCCGATCGGTCACGAGAGCGACGGTGCGGGTCACCACGGCAGGACCTTCCCGGCGTGCACGTAACTGCCGCTCGGGCCGTCCTCGTCGAGCAGCGCGAGCTCGACGCTGGTCACGGCGCCGTCCGCCGGTTCGAGGTCGCCGGCTCCGTCGTTCATGCCGGTCTTGGTGTAGCCGGGATGCGCCGAGTTGACCTTGATCGGCGTGTCCCGCAGCTCGTACGCCAGGTGCACGGTCCACGAGTTCACCGCGCTTTTCGTGGCGCTGTAGGCCGGAAGCGCCTTGAAGGTGTCGCTGTGGGTGTAGGACTCGGGATCGCTGTGCCGGGTGAGCGAACCGAGCAGGCTCGACACGTTGACGATCCTCCCGGCGGCCGACTTGCGAATCAGCGGCAGCATCGCCAGCGTCGTCTCCACCGTGCCGAACAGGTTGGTGTCGAAGGTTTCCCGCCATTCGGCGAGCGTCTGCTCGGACGGCTGCTTGCCGTACTTCTCGATCCGCACGGCCGCATTGTTGACCAGGATGTCGAGCCGTCCGTACCGGGTTTCCAGCTCCGCCGCGGCGGACGCGATGCTCTTCGGGTCGGTCACGTCGAGCTGAAGCCCTTCGACGGCGAGGCCCGCGTCGCGCAATCCCGCCGCGGCTGTCTCGACGGCGGTTTCGTCGCGCCCGCTGAGCACCGCGCGGACGCCGCGGTCGGCGAGCTGCCGCACGATCTCGAACCCGATGCCGCGGTTGGCTCCGGTGACCAGGGCAATGGTGTCGTCCAAATCGGTCTCGCTCTCTTGTCGGTCCGGGGGTCACAGGGTGGACAGGAATTTCGCCACCGGCGGCCCGAAACTGTCGAGGTCCGCCAGGAACGCGTCGTGGCCGAGGTCGGATTCCAGCGCGAGGAACTCGACGTCCGCGCCGCCAGCCCGCAGTCCGTCGGCGATCTGCCGCTGCTGGTGCAGCGGGAACAGGATGTCCGTCTCGGTGCCGATCACGAGCGCTTGCTCGACCCGCAGCCGCGCCAGCGCCCCGGCCGTGCTGCCGCCGCACAGCTCGCCGAGGTCGAACCGGTCCATGCTGCGGCTGAGATAGAGGTAGCTGTTCGGATCGAACCGGCGCACGAACCGGCGCGCGTGATGGTCCAAATAGAACTCGACGGCGAACTCCGGGCCGAACGCGGCGTCCCCGGTCCCGGATCTCTCGCGGCCGAACCGGCGTTCCCATTCCCGCGCCGACCGGTAGGTGGTCATGCCGATCTTGCGCGCGGTCAGCATGCCGCGTTCCGGATAGCGCTCCGGAAGGTAGTGCCCGTCGTTCCACAGTGGATCCGACCGGATCGCTTCCCGTTGCAGGGAACGGATCGCGATCGAGTACGGCAGCGAATGCGCGGCGGCGGAGATGCTGACGTGGCTGCGCGCCAGCTCCGGATGCCGGGCCAGCAACGCGAGCGCGCTCATCCCGCCCATCGAAGCGCCGACGACGCACGCCAGCCGCTCGAATCCCAGGTGCCGCACCGTGTTCGCCGCGGCGTCCGCGATGTCCTCAATGGACAGTTCGGGAAAGCTGAGCCGGTACGGCTGGCCGGTCGCCGGATCGCGCGAGGCGGGCCCGGTCGATCCTTGGCAGCCGCCGAGCGAGTTCACGCAGATCACGTGCCACCGGCCGGTGTCGATCGGCTTGCCCGGTCCCACCATCGACTCCCACCAGCCGGGAGCGGGGTCCGCCGGACTGGACGCGGCGTGCGCGTCCGGCGAAAGCCCGGTGAGCAGCAGGATGACGTTGTCTCGTGCCGCAGTGGGCTGCCCAAAGGTCTCGTAGGCGACGCGCGCGCCGTGCAGCACCCCGCCGCGTTTCATGCCGAACCTCTCCGGCAGCCGGGCGAACCGCGTGGCCGGAGGAATGAACTCGTGCATCATGGGTCCCCAGGTGGTCGTACGTCACTCACCGAGCGAGGCCAGCCATTCGTCGTCCGAACCGTCGCTGATCCCTTCGAACCAGAAACTGGACAGATACCGTTCGCCGGTGTCGGGCAGCATCGCGAGCAGCACCGCGCCCTCGGGCGAGCTCTCCGCTTCGCGCAGCGCGGCGGCCAGCGTCGCGCCCGCGGACATTCCGGCGAAGATCCCCTCCTCGGCGGCCAGGCGGCGCGCGGTGTCCCTGGCCAGTTCGTCGTCGATCGTCACCAGCTCGTCGATCACGGTCCGGTCCATCACGCCGGGGACGAAGTTCGGAGCCAATCCCTGCAGCTGGTGCAGATTCCACGACTGCCCGGCCAGCACAGCCGCCTTTTCCGGTTCCAGCACGACGGTCCGCACGTCGGGCCGGGCGAGCTTGAGCATCTGCCCGACGCCGGTGATCGTGCCGCTGGTGCCGAAGCCGGTGACGAAGGTGTCCAGCCGTTTCCCGGCGAAGTCGGAGAGGATTTCCGCGGCCGTGGTCTCCCGGTGGTACGCGGGGTTGGCCGGGTTCTCGAACTGGCGGGCGCGGAACCAACCGTGCTTCTCGGCCAGCTCGTCGGCGATCCGGTTGCCGCCGAGGCTGCCGAGGTGGCCGGGGAAGAGCAGCACCTTGCCGCCGTACGCGCGGATCAGCTTGCGCCGCTCCACCGAATACGTGTCGCCGAGGACCGCGACGAACTGGTACCCGCGCGCGGCCGCCACCATCGCCAGCGCGATGCCGACGTTGCCGGACGTGCACTCCACGATCGTGTCGCCGGGTTTGAGCTCTCCCCTCGCCTCCGCGTCGAGGACGATGGCCAGCGCCAGCCGGTCCTTCACCGAGCCGCCCGGGTTGAACGACTCGACCTTGACGTACACCGAGACGTGCCCGGGCGCCATCCGGTTCAGCCGCACGATCGGCGTGCGGCCGATCGCGTCAAGAATGCTGGAGTACAGCGGCATGACGGAATCCTCCTTCGTACACAGTCGTGGCCGGACCGGCCAGGACGATCGGCTCCTCTTCGGACGGCCAGCCGATCCGGAGTTCCCCGCCGGGCACCTCGACCGTCACGTTCCGGTCGAGCCGCCCGGCCCGGATCAGCACCGCGGCGGCCGCGCAGGCTCCGCTGCCGCAGGCGAGCGTCTCGCCCGCGCCGAATTCGTGGACCCGCAACCGGATCCGGTCGCGCGCCGCGACTTCGGCGAATCCGACGTTGACCGTCGGCGGCAGGCCGGGAAGCGCCCGCACCTCCGGGCCGAGCCGCGCCACCGGAGCTGCGCCGACGTCGTCGACTTCGAGCACCACGTGCGGGTTGCCGGTGGAGGCCGCGGCGAAGCGGACGAGAGTCCCGTCCGCCAGCGCGGCCTCGTACCGGCCGTCCCGGCTCGCGAAGCCGGACAACGGGATCTGCTCGGGAGCGAACCGCGGAACGGTCAACCCGATGCTGAACGTGTTGTCTCCCAGGACTTCCACCGGATGCGTGCCGCTCGGACTGTCGATGTCGAAAGACGGCGGACGCGCCAGCCCGGCCCGGACGAGCCAGGAGGCCACGCAGCGGGCGCCGTTGCCGCACTGCAGCGAGCTTTCGCCTTCGCCGGTCCAGATCTCGAACGCGGCGACCGCGGAAGCGCTGCGCGGCGGCCGGATCCCGAGGATCAGGTCGCAGCCGACGCCGGTGTGCCGGTCGGCGAGCGCCCGGCACAGTTCCGGCGACGGCGCGGGCGCGTCCCGCAGGTCGAGCACGACGAAATCGTTGCCGCACCCGTGCATTTTGGTGAACGGAAGCGAAGGACTCACCGGTGCCGCCTTACGACGGCCGTCGTGCGCCGGTTCATCGCACCGCCGTGGTCGCGAACACCGGGGCGACCATGTCCATAATGGACTCGGTCGCGCGCGCGTCGGTTTCTTCGTCGCCGGTCGCGGCGAACTCGGCGAGTTCGAGGCCGAGGACGTCAGCGGCCGGGATCGCTTCCAGGATCTCGCGGATCAGTCCTGGCGCCAGGCCGTCCGGCACGTGGTAGTCGGCGGGCACCGTGCCCGGTTCCAGCACATCCCAGTCGATGTGCACCCACACCCGCGCACCGCCGACGGCCGCCGCGACCCGCTGCCCGGTGACCTCCGCCGGGACGAGGATCCGCACGCCCGCCTTGTCCAGCAATTCGCGTTCGGACGGATCGATGTCGCGCGCGCCGACGAGGACGACGCGGCTGGGATCGACGCCCGCGCCGTGCCCGCTTTCCCACAGTCCGCACGCGCCGGAAAGCGCCATTCCGCCGAGGTAGCCCGATTCCGTGGTGTCCGGGGTGTTGAAGTCGCCGTGCGCGTCGATCCACAGCACCGCGCAGTCCGGGTACGCCCGGACCGCGGCCGGCAGCGTCGCGAGGCTGGCCGAGCAGGTGTTGGCCGCGAGCACCGTGCGCCGTCCGGCCGTGACGCTCGCCGAAACCGCTTGCGCCAGGCCGGAAAGCGTCTCCTCCGCGGCCGGGAGGCTGGCCGTCCAGTCGTCGTCCTCCGGGCCGGCGGGAGTGCCGACGAAACGAACCTCGACGCCGTACCGCTCGTGCAGCGCACGCGCCGTGCGGGCCGCGCCCTCGATCATTCCCGCGCCGCGATCTCCTATGCGGCCCTGGGAAACGATCACTTCCATCATCGCCTGTCTCCGATCAGATAGGGGCCGCGGCCCCGTCCGGCTGCGCGGTTTCGGGTGCCCGGAAGGAAAACGGGCAGGAATCGGTCCGGTCGACGTCGTCCTCGGGCAGGCCGTACTGCCACCATTCGAGCCCGGCGACGCCGTAGGAGCCGAGCTGGCGGGCGCGCGGGGCGAGGTCGTAGCGGTCGATTCTCGCCCGGATGTTGCTGCGGACCTTGCGGCCGCTCGGGGTGTCGCCCGCGACCGCGTCGAACCGCTCGCGCGGGTTGACCACGAGCACGAAATGCTCGCCGAGGTTGCGGCTGCGCCGGACCTCGTGCGCGGGGTTGCTCATGTTGAAGAACAACGGCATTCCGTTGAAACACATGGACCACGAGCTTTCGCCGGGGTCGGTGCCGACGTTCTCCGGCCACGGGGCCGGGTCGGCGTGGTGCAGCTTCTGGAGCACCTCCCAGCCGAACGCCTGGTACCCGGCGACCGACCGGGCCGAGACGGCCGAGGGGGAGAACACGATCAGCAAGGGGTACGCGGTGTCGAGATGGCCGTTCCAGTTCCGGGAAAGCTCGACGTAGTCGGCGAGCGCGGCGCCCAGTCTCGCCACGCCGTCCGGTCCGGCGTCCTCGGCGAAGGCGAACAGCAGCAGCCTCTTCCGGAACGCGTTTCTCGAGAAGACACAAGGGAAACCGCGGTCGGTGAGCCGGGACTCGACGTCGCGGAACGCCGCGGCGCGCCAGTCGTCCCCGAACGTTTCGGCCTCCTGCTGGGTGGTCAAGGTCGTGCTGCGGGATTCGAGCAATCGGTGCATTCCGGCCCTCCGGGAATATTCTTCCTCGGGATACGTGGTCCTCTCCGCCGTCCGGCCGGGCCTCAGTCGCGGGAGCCGGCCGTGCGGGATTTCTCCGGCGGACCCGCGGAACGGATTCCGGCTGGTCGACGGCCGCCCCGGTGCGACGTCGATCGTCCGGGCATGCGAAGCGCCGCCGGCCGGTGCGGACGGTGGCGCGGGTGGTCGTGGTGGTGCTCCGCTGCGTGGTGCTGGAGTGCTCGCGATGCGCAGCGTGCTCAATGCCGTGCGAATACAGGGTGTTCGCGCAGCCGACCGGTCCGGTGCCGTCCGCGGCGCGTCCGGGGCTCACCCGCACCCGTCCCTGCCCGGCACGGCCGTGTGCAAGCCGCGATGCGAAGCCGCTGGCGGTTATTCCCCCACTGGACCAGCGCTGCTCCTCAGACTCTATGGACCCGGGCAAACCGGCGCAGCGACCATCCGGGTGAACAACATTCTACGCGAAAAAATGGAATGTCGGAGAATCTGTCGAGGCAATACGCGGAACCGAGCAATTCGCTTCCGGCATCCGGCGCAATTCCCGGACGGGAGGGTGCGGGATCGACAGCCATAGCGGGCCTGGGCCACTGAAAACGCCTGGCGGCGAGGACAAAACAGCATCGTCCACAGTAGACTGCCGATACCCGCCCGTTCCGCGCCGCGCAGGCGTTCCGCATGATGAGGGCCGGGTCCGGTTCGACTGGTCAGCCGCCGGCCATGCCGCGGTCGTAGCCCGATCGGCCGCCGCGGACTCCGCCATTCCGCCCGCACGGCGGCGAAACTTCGCATATTCAGGACGAAGCGGCGTTCACAGACATCGGCTGGCGCGCGAAAGCGATCCGCCGAAGCGTTCGGCATTTCTTGGCGAATTGCTCATCGGTGCTTCACCCGCCGGAGAAATCCCGATCGTGCCCGGCAGGCAACCACGCCGGGCCGGAGCGCGCTAAGCCTTGAGGGCGTCGGAATATTCCGGAAGCTGCCAGTCTCCGCCACGGTCTTCTTTGGCGAATCGCGCCGCCAGTTCGGGAATCCGCAGAAAAGCGGCCGCCGCTCCCCCGGCTCGGATGGTTCCGACTCCGAGCTTGCCTCGCGGGAAGCCGAATCGCAGCAGTTTCGGATTGACCTCGCCCTGCACGCGCTCGACGAACGGCCGCAACGTCGCCTGGTACCTCGCGAACGCGGCCGGGAGGTCGCCCGGGCTCTGATTGATCTCCCCGGCCAGAACGTAAGCGCCGGCCAGCGCGGCGGAGGTGCCCATGCCGCTGTAAGGAGAACCGCAGTACCCGGCGTCTCCGACGAGCGCGACCCGGCCTCGCGACCAGGTGCCGGTCCGGACCTGGACGACCTCCTGGGAGTAGAAGAATTCGGTGTCCCGCAGGCCTTCGAGGAACCGCGGGGTCTGCCAGCCCGCATCGCGGAACCGGTCGGCCCAGAACCGTTTCTGCTGCTCGACCGGTTGCCGGTGCACCGCGGTCGCTTCCTCGGAGTTCTCCCACAGCGCGAAATAGACCTGGGTCTGCTCGGGATTGTGACTGCGCCGCATGATCATTCGGCCGCCGGGCGCGTTGTAGGTCTCGCGGATGCTGTCGTCGGTCGCGTCGCGCGGGATGAACCAATACGCCATGTGGATGCCGACCGGCCAGTACGGGCTGGGGTCGCCGGCCGGGAGGATGTCCCGGCGGATGCGCGAGCCCTGCCCGTCAGCGCCGATCAGGATGTCGAAGTCCTCTGACGTGCCATCGGAGAAGTGCGCGCGGACACCATCGCTGTCCTGCTCGAAGCTCTCGACCCCCACCCCGAACACGAAGCGGACGTCGCCCTGGACCGCTTCGTGCAGAACACGCACCAGGTCCCCGCGCATGATCTCGTACTCCGAGGTCATGGTCTGGCGGCCCTTGCCGGAGGTGTTGGCCAGCACGGTGCCCCACCGGCGGCCCCGTCCGTCCACGAACGCCACCCCCGGCTCGTCGACCCGGATGCCGCGCACCGCGTCGAGCAGCCCCATCCGGTCGATCGCCTCGATGCCCTGCCCGCGCAGGTCGATCTGCGCGCCCGCGGCCCGCAGCTCCGGATGGCGTTCGACGACCGTGACCTGGTGACCGCTTCTGCCCAGCCAGTAAGCGAGCGCCTGACCAGCGATTCCTCCCCCGCACACCAGGACTTTCCGTGCTTCCGTGCCTGCCATGGTCCTGCCTCCCTTTCAGTGATAGGCGATACGGCGAGCATCATCTATCACCGATAGGTTGTCAATCCCTATCGGTGATAAAGTGCCGGGATGGCGAAGTTGGACCGCGAGACCATCGTCACCGAGGCGCTTGCCCTCCTCGACGAACTCGGACTCGACGAAGTGAGCACCCGGCGGCTGGCGAAACGGCTGGGGGTCGAACAGCCCTCGCTCTACTGGCACTTCCCGCGCAAAGCCGCGCTGCTCACCGCGATGGCGGACGCCGCCATGGCAGCCCACGCGACAACTCCCCTGCCCGCGCCGTCGGACGACTGGCGCGACTGGCTCCGGGAGAACTCCCACAGCTTCCGCCGCGCGCTGCTGGCCCATCGCGACGGCGCGCGGCTGCACGCCGGCACCCGCCCCCAAGGCGCGGGGCTCTCCCGGGCCCTCCACAAAGTGGCCTTCCTGACCGCCTCCGGGCTGTCCGAACGGGACGCGCGGACGGCGATGCTCGCCACCAGCCATTTCACCGTCGGGAGCGTGCTGGAGGAACAGGCCGACGCCGCGGAAGCCCCGGAAATCCCCGGACACCCGGGCCCGGACCCGGCGTCCGCGTTCGACGACGGACTGACCCTGATCATCGACGGCCTGGCCCAGCGCGCCCAGTCCGCCGCCGCCCAGCGCGGTTGACCCGCCGGTTTCGGCCCGCGGGGGCGCGTCCGGGATACCATTCGCGGCAGAGGACCGACCTGGGGGCGAAGATCGACGACATGGACTGGGCCGCGCTCACGCGCATGCCCGCGAAGCGCACCGCTTACCGCCGCGAAACCTATTTCCGGGAAGGCGCCCGCGACGTCGCCCGGTTCCTCGGCGACCGGGCCGCGGAAGTCCTGCGCCGGCACGCATTGCTGATGGTCAAACCGGACGGCATCGCCGCGGGCAAGGTGCGCCCGGTGCTCGACTGGCTCCAGCAGCAGGGATTCGCCGTCGAGGCCGTGCAGCGCCCGGCGTTCACCGGGTTGTTGTGGCGGGAGATGTGGCGGTACCAGCTGACGTCGGCCACCGTGGACCGGCTCGCGCTGAACGACCTGATCTACGCCGGCACCGGCCTGCTGTTGTTCCTGCGAGACGAGCAGCCAGGGCCGATGCCCGCGACGACGCGACTGGCCTCGCTGAAAGGCTCAGCCGATCTGGCGCAGCAGAAGCCCGGCACGCTGCGCGCCCTGCTGCGCCAGCACAACCGCAACTTCAGCTACGTCCACGTCGCCGACGAGCCCGCCGATCTGGTCCGGGAACTCGGTCTGCTGCTCGACCCGGCGCAGCGGCGGGAAGCACTGAACGCACTGGCCTCCGGCGAGGCGACCGGTCTCCCGTCGCTCGAAGAAGCACTCGCCGCCGAAGCCGTCGCCGTCCCGCGGACCTTCGACGCCGACCCGGCCGCCGATGCCGTGGCGGACGCGCTCAAGCGGTCCGAGCACGGCAACCAGGCGCTTCAACTGCTGGAACGCCTGCGGCTCGGGGAATCCGTGCCCTGGGTCGAGGTCGCCGAGACCGTCGCCGCAAGCGGAGCCGAGGTCGATCGCTGGGACCTCGCCGCGGTCGGGGCGAGCCTGATCGACTGCGACGAACCCGGCGAGACGAAGCTGATCTCCAACCCGGAACCCGTGCTCTGGGACAAACCCCGGGCACGGCGTCCTTTGTAGACGAACTGGTCAGCCGACGACCGGGCGATCCGCCGCCCGCGCGGTCCATGCCTCCGCCGAAACCGGCGGCAGCAACGCATGCGGCACCGGACGCTCGTTGTGCACGACGAACGACGCCGTCACGATCACGTCCCAGCGGTCGACCTTGTCGAAGGGCACCCACTCGGCCAGCTCGTCCCAGGTGATCCGGTCGCCGACCGCCACGATTTCCCGCAACCGCGCGATCGCGGAATCGCCCGCCGCCGGGGCCAGCCGGCCCAGCGTCGCGTCGATATCCAGGTCGTGCGCGGGGCAATCCGCTTCGATCGCAGCGATTTCGGCCCGCGCCTGTGCCGTGCGATCCTCGGCGAGATGCTCCCGCAGGTCCTCGAGAAACCGGAGCCGCTCCGGACGGTCGAGAAAGATCGCCAGCTCGCGCACGATGTCCGCCGGTTCGTCGCCGACGTGCACGAAATTCAGGATCCGGTTGGGCGGGTTCAGCTTCGTGCGCAGATGATGCGGCAGGCGCCGGGCCGGATCGCCGACGCCCTTCAGTTCGCAGAGCCGGACCGTCGCGGGCAATCCCGCGACCGGACGGACGTCGCGCGCCAGGAACAGCAGCACATCGTTGGCGAGGTAATAGAAAGAGCACAGCTGCAGCCGGTCGACGGTGTAGATGTGCCAGTCGTAGCGCCACACCTCGCGCATCGAATGCCGGGTATAGCCGAAGCGTGTGGTCGCGACCGGCACGAAACCGTTGTCCGCCAAGTACTCCATGGTGAGACCGAGCCTGCGGCCGACCACCGCGTCCGGTTTGACCACCAGCATCGCCAGCCCGTCGAGCACACCGGTCGCGTCGGCGCCGAACACCGAGAGCACGTCCGCCCAGCCCTCGCGGAAGTACAAGTCGTAGCCGAAGACCTCCCGTTTCTCCGGCACGACCGACAACTGCCGCCATTCCCCGGCCGTCGGCATGCCGTCGACCCGGTCCTGCCTGCCCGGCGTCCAGATCATCTGGTCATCGTGCCACAGCGGCGCACTCCGCCGATCCCGTTCGCGGCGGCGGCAAGGCCTGCCCGTCCGGCGCCGCCGGGTATCGTCGACGGCCCGGACGACAGAAGGGGTTGAAGCGTGGCCAGGCAGCGGGTTCCGGTAGTTCTCGTCGCGGGTTTTCTCGGCGCGGGGAAGACCACAATGCTCAACCACCTGCTCGCCAACCGCCAGGGCGCCAAGGTCGGCGTGGTGGTCAACGACTTCGGGCGCGTGAACATCGACGCGCTCGCGGTCGCCGGGCAGGTCGATACGATGGTGTCGCTGGGCAATGGGTGCCTGTGCTGCGCGGTGGACGCCAGCGGGCTGGACGCCATGCTCGGCAAGCTGTCCCGGCCGGAGGCCGGCATCGATGTGATCGTCGTGGAGGCCAGCGGGATCGCCGAGCCGCGGGACCTGCTGCGGTTGATGATCGCCAGCGAGAACCCGGATATTCGCTACGGCGGACTGGTCGAGGTGGTCGACGCGGTGGAGTTCGAGGCCACTCGGGAGCGGCATCCGGAGCTTGCCGAGCACTTGCGGGTGGCCGACCTCGTGGTTCTCAACAAGGTCGACCGGGCTGACGCGGACACGGTGGCCAAGGTGCGTGGCGTGGTCGAGGAGTACGCGCCCGGGGTGCCGGTGGTGCCGACTGAGCGCGGGCGGGTTGATCCGGCGTTGTTTTTCGATGCCCGGCCTCGGGAGAGTTACGGGCAGTTGTCTTTTGACGATCTTCGTGAACATGATCATTCCGAGCATTTGCACGCGCGGTACGAGAGCGTCACGTTCACGTCTGATCGGCCGCTTTCCCCTCGGCGGTTCATGGCATTTCTGGAGAGCCGGCCCGGCGGGTTGTATCGGGTCAAGGGGCAGGTCGATCTCGGGGCGGAGGGAGGCCGGTCTCGGTTCGAGTTGCATACGGTCGGGGCGTTTATGCAGGTGGAGCGGTCCGCGTGGCCTGCTGGGGGACGTCGGACGGAGCTGGTGTTGATCGGGGTCGGGATTGATTCGGCCGGGATGGAGCGGGAGCTTCGGGCGTGCGTGGATGAGGACGCGGGAGCTGATGAGCGGGGGCTTTTGCGCTTTCTTCGATATGTGGACGAGCCCGACGGGGAGTCATCGCGCCACGCCGAAGAAAGCTAAACGCGGCGATTAAGGGAGCGGGAGTCGCAGTATGGCCGGGTAGCTCGAAGCAGCCTCTTTGGAGGACGAGTTCCCATGACGGAGACGATTGCGGCCCGGTGGTATCTGGTCGGCGCGCTGCCGGAGGAGGATCCGGTCGCGCATCTGATGACTCGCGCGGACGATCTTCGGTATCGGCGGTCTGCCTGCGGGGAGCGGGATTCGCGGACTTGGACGCCGGTGGATCTGACCGAGCCGGGGACTGGGCAGGTGACGCCTTGTCCTGGGTGCGTGGCCAGTCTTTCCGGGGCTTCCGTGCAGGCTGGTTCCGAGGAGCAGCTGGCGTTTGATCTGTCGTTGGGGTGAGGGGAACCCTGAGTCCCTCACGGACGTCGGGTCGGCTCGCGGGCTGTGGCGGGTTCCTCGGCAGGGCTTGCGGAAAGGGCCCGCTTTCCCTCAACTGAGCGCACCGGGCGCAACTGTATGGGCGGGTGAAGGGCTTCGGCGATCTTGGGAAGGTCCTCGGGCCGCGCCTTCGCCGCGAGTGTCCTCACCGTGAGCCACTTGCAGAGCGGGCGGACAATGCCGCCGACGACTGTGCCGGTGACGGCGACAATCGCCGTGTACTCAGCGAGGCTCATCGCCACGGTCGCGCTCCCTGCCTGCCTGGCCAGGCAGACGAGAAGACGTCAAGCCCGACCAATGTTTCCATTGGGCAAGCTAAGGTCCGCCACCCTTAGCACGGCTGAACGCGGTGCCTCAACGTCGCGCCCAAACAGGCAGCACGATCACATCGCCGTGCCGCCGACAATACCAGCCCTGTGACGTGCGTCCCACCGATTCACTCCTCGGCAGCCGCCTTCTTCGCCCGGCTCGGCGCGACCCGAGGCGGTTCGTTCGGCATCTTCGGGTACACCGGCGGCCAAGGCGCATCCATCAGCCCACCAGCCATGTCTTCCCGAGACATCTTCAGCAGTGCCTCGATCGACTGCGGCCGCTCATTCGCCCCAGCCCACGGATCGCCGCGCTTCTCCACGAGAGCCGGAACTGTCGAGAGCGTCAGGGCGTCCGGCTCCACCGTCGCCAGTTCGTCCCATGCGATCGGCGTGGAAACCTGGCCGCCGACCCTCGGCCGCACGCACCAAGCCCCGAAAACCGTCTTATGCGGAGCATTCTGATTGAAGTCCACGAAAACCCGCGAACCGCGTTCTTCTTTCCACCATTGCGCGGTGATGAGGTCCGGATGCCGCCGTTCCAAAGCCCGCGCCAAAGCCACTGCGGCCGCTCGCACCTGGTAGCCGTCCCAGCGCGGTTCCAGCATGGAATACAGGTGCAGCCCCCGCGAACCCGAAGTCTTCACATAGACCTCGATTCCCAGCTCGGCAAGGAATTCGCGCACCAGGACCGCTGCCTCGCGCAATTGCGGGAAGCCGACCCCGGGTGACGGGTCCAGGTCGATGCGCAGTTCGTCCGCGATGTCCACCGCAGCCGCGCGGTTCGGCCATACGTGAAAGCCGAGGCAGCCCTGGTTCACCGCCCACAGGACGTGCGCCAAATCCGCGGCCACCAGTGCGTCGCTGGTGGTGCCGTTCGGGGTGGAGACGACAGCTGTGGTCAGCCAGGAAGGGGCATTCTTCGGCGTGCGTTTTTGAAACCACGATTTTCCGCCCGCGCCGTCCGGATAGCGTTCCAGCAGCAACGGACGTCCGCCGAGCCGGTCCAGCAGGGGGCCCGCGACGGCTTGGTAATAGCGCACGAGATCGAGCTTTGTCTCGCCTCGTTCCGAGAAGTAAACCTTGTCGGGGCTGGAAATGGTCAGTTCCACGCCGTCCAGTTCCAGTGTCACGCCGCTCATCGGGCCTCCCCGAACAGATCCGCCAGCTCGGCAGGCGGGGCTTCGTCGAGTTGTGCGTAGGTGCACGAATCCGGAGTTCGGTCCGGGCGGAAGCGGACCAACCGTCCGCCGTGGCGGAAACGGCCGCCCTGGAGGTGTTCATAGCGGACTTCGGCGACTTGTTCCGGGCGCAGCGGTTCCCACGACAGGTCCTTGTCCGGAGCCCATCGGCTGTTCGCGCCTGGACGCCGGACCTCGTCGGCCTGCCATTCCGCCCAGCTGCGCCACGGATGCCCTTCGAGCGCGTTCTCGCGCCACGGAGCCAGCTCCTCCACCAGTTCCCGGCGCCGCGCCGCGGTGAAGCTGCTCGCGACGCC
This sequence comes from Amycolatopsis sp. NPDC114503, assembly GCF_055633655.1. Lineage (NCBI taxonomy): Bacteria > Bacillati > Actinomycetota > Actinomycetes > Pseudonocardiales > Pseudonocardiaceae > Amycolatopsis > Amycolatopsis sp. NPDC114503. Next base: position 22,702 of record NZ_JBVKDT010000009.1, read on the forward strand.
GACGTGGTGCAGCGAACCCTCGTCGTCGTACAGCCCGAGCAGCAGCGAGCCGACGCCCTTGCCGTCCTTGTGCCACCGGAAACCGGCGACGACGCAGTCCGCGGTGCGCTCGTGCTTCACCTTCAGCATGACGCGTTTGTCCTGCTCATACGGAAGATCGGCGGGTTTCGCCATGACCCCGTCGAAGCCCGCGCCCTCGAACCGGGTGAACCAGTCCTGCGCGGTGTCCGGATCGGTGGTGAGCGGGGTCAGGTGCACCCGCTGCAAGCCGCTCGAGGGCGCGAAAATCCCCTCCAGCGCGCGCCGCCGCTCGGCGAACGGCTTCTCGGTCAGGTCCTGCTCCCCCAGCGCGAGCAGGTCGAACGCCACGAAGCTGGCGGGAGTCTCCTCCGCCAGCTTCCGGACGCGGCTGGCCGCAGGATGCAGCCGCAGCTGCAGCGCCCCGAAGTCCAAGCCGCGCGGCGTGACCAGCACGATCTCGCCGTCGACGACGCATTTGCCCGGCAGCGCGTCCCGCAGCAGGTCGACCAGCTCCGGAAAGTACCGGGTGAGCGGCCGGTCGTTGCGCGAGCCGAGTTCGACCTCGTCGCCGTCGCGGAACACCACGCAGCGGAAACCGTCCCACTTCGGCTCGTACCAGAACCCGCCGTCGCGCGGCACCTCGTGCACGGCTTTGGCGAGCATCGGCCGCACCGGCGGCATCAGAGGTAGCTCCACCTGCGCGATCCTAAGCGGAACAGACGCTGACCTGCACCTTTTTACCAGCGCGCCAGGACCAGCCCGCCCCGCGGCTTAGGCGTGAAGTAGGTGGCCTTCCGCGGCATCCGCCGTCCCGCCGCGTGCACCGCCTGCACGGTCTCGAACGGCACCGGGGCCAGTTGCACCACCGCGTCCGCGTCCGGCGGAACCGGGCTGCCCGGCAGCAGCGGGCGCACGTGCGGGCCGTCCGGGTCGAGGCCGAGCGCCGAGCCGAGGAGCGTCTGTTCCACCACCTCGTGGTCGATCACCAGCGGATCCGATCCCGGCAACCGCACCCGCAGCACGCGCGATCCGGCCAGCACCACGACTGTGCCGGGGCAGGACGGCGGAGCCGGGTCATCCGGCCAGGCCACCTCCAGCCCGGCCTCCTGCCAAGCGGCGAACAGGCTCTCGGCAGAGTGCCCGGTCCCGAGGAGCACGCGGTTGATCGCCCGGATCTCCAGCTGCGAACCCGCCGTGATCAACGCCAGCAGCTGCCCGCTCCCGGCTGCCGCCGCGACTCGGTGATTCCCGTCCGCCACCAGCAGATCGGTCGCCGACGCGGCCTCCAGCAGCCGTTCCTGCATCTCGCCGGGACCCACCACCCACAGGTCGTGCGGCAGGCCCGCCCTGTCCACAGTGGACATATCCGGATCCGCGGAACTCGCCGCTTCCTTGACCGCCGCGGTCAGGTCCGCGCCGTCGCCGACCGGCACGAGGAGCGCGGCGCTCGTCGCGCAGCCGAGGCCGTCCAGCACGGCCGCGCGTTCGGCGACCACCTCCGGATAGACCTCCTCGGTGTGCTTCACGTGCGCGTCGCCCGAGGTCAGCTCCCGGACGTCGACCACGCACAGCACGCCCGCGATGGTTTCGCCGATCCGGTAGGCCGCGACGAACCCGGTTTCCGGCCGGTAATGCCCGGTCAGCAGCCGTTCGAGCGTCGCCCGCGCCTCCGGCAGCGCGGCCTCGACGTCCAGCCCGGCCGCCAGCGCCGCCGGCGTCCGCGCCGGATGCTGCGCGGCCAGCAGCGTGTCCCCTTCCGCCGCCGCGAGTGCCCTGGTCACCGCCTCGGGTTCAGCGAACTCGTCGACATCCGGTCCCGGCACCGCGCCCTGAACGACCCAGCCCCGGCCGATCGGCCGCACCCATCTGTCCATCCCTCCATGATGGCGGTCAGGCGGACCCCCGGGCACCGATCGATCGGCTGGGGAATGCTTGCCGGGGCGAAGGAGTTTATTCCCGGCATGGGTAGCACGAGCAGTCCGCCCGCGGCGAAACGCGCCGCCGTGGGCCTTCGTTCCGAGCGGGGACCCGTCCTCGCCGCCGTCATGCTGAGCACCGGCCTCGTGGCCCTCGACAGCACCATCATCGCCACCGCGGTCCCCTCGGTGGTCCGCGACCTCGGCGGGTTTTCCCAGTTCCCGTGGCTGTTCTCGATCTACCTGCTCACCCAGGCGGTCACCGTGCCGCTGTACGGCAAGTTCGCCGACGTCCTCGGCCGTCGCCCGGTGATGTTCTTCGGCATCGCCGCGTTCCTGCTCGGCTCGGTGCTCTGCGGGGTCGCGTGGAGCATGCCTGTGCTCATCGCGGCGCGCGCGGTGCAGGGCATCGGCGCGGGCGCGGTCCAGCCGATCAGCATGACGATGGTCGGCGACCTGTACACGGTCGAGGAGCGGGCCCGGGTGCAGGGCTACCTCGCCGGCGTGTGGGCGGTCGCCTCGGTGATCGGGCCGACGCTCGGCGGCGTGTTCGCGGAATACCTCAGCTGGCGGTGGATCTTCTTCGTCAACCTGCCGCTCGGCGCGCTCGCCGCGTGGATGCTCTACCGCAAGTTCACCGAGCAGGTGAAACGCACGCGGCACAAGGTCGACTACGCCGGCGCGACCCTGCTGACGCTCGGGTGCGCGCTGCTGATCCTGGCCCTGCTGGAAGGCGGGGTCGCGTGGGGCTGGACCTCCGCGCCGAGCCTGGCGATTTTCGCCGTCGCCGTCCTGATGCTGGTCACGTTCGTGCTGGTCGAGCGGCGCGCGGAGGAACCCGTGCTGCCGCTGTGGGTGTTCACCCGGCGCACGCTGATCGGCGGGAACCTGGTCGCCCTCGTGACGGGCGCGGTGCTGCTGGGCTTCAGTTCGTTCCTGCCCACGTACGCCGAAGGCGTGCTCGGCACGGACGCGCTCACCGCGGGCTTCGCGCTGGCCGCGCTCACGATCGGCTGGCCCATTGCCGCGTCGCTGTCCGGGAAGGTCTACCTGCGGATCGGATTCCGCGACACCGCGCTGATCGGCAGCGGATTCCTGCTCGTCGGGACCATTATCGCGACGTTCCTCGGCCTGGACTCGGTGGTCTGGATGGCCGCGGCGGCCGTATTCGTCGTCGGTATCGGGCTCGGGCTGTCGTCGAGCCCGACTGTGGTGGCCGTGCAGTCGACCGTCGGCTGGGAGCGCCGCGGCGTGGTGACCGCGACCAACATGTTCAGCCGCTCGCTGGGCAGCGCGGTCGGTACGGCCATCTTCGGCGCGATCGCCAACGCCACCCTCGCCGGCCGGTTCGCGAACCCGCCCGCCGAGGTCGCCGGGCACCTTCCGGCGAGCGTCGACGCCACCAGCCGCATCCTCACTGGCGCACACGACAATTCACCGGCCACGGCGTACGTGCGCGAATCGCTCGCCGGGGCCACGCACAACGTGTTCCTCGCGATCGTGGCCGTGTCGGTGCTCAGCGTCGTCGCGTTGCTGCTCATGCCCCGCAAGACCGAGCAGCTGACGTTCTAGTTCTGCTAGTTCTGCTAGTTCTGCAATGGCACGAGTTCGCGGACGAAATCGTCGAGGAACTTCCGGTAGTCGCCGGAGTATCCGGGCCGGACCACGAATTTCGTGAGTCCGGCCTCGACGTGCTGCTCGATCATCCCGCGTGCCTCGGCCCAACTGGTGGGCACGAGTTCGGTGGCCGCACGGCCCGGATTGCGCTGCTGTGCCACGGCCCGCAGCCTTTCCGGAATCCCGTGCAGCGCCAGCACCATGCTCAACCCGAAGTGGTCCGATTCGATCTCCCGGTCGGCTTCGGCAGCGGCTTCCTGAATCGCCAGCCGCGCCGCCCGGGACTGCTCCGGCGTGTGAAAACTGCCTAGCCACCCGTCGGACAAGCGGCCCGCGCGGCGCAACGCGGCCGGAGCGGACCCGCCGACCCAGACGTCGAGCCGCTTCGCCGGACGCGGCCCGATCGTCACGCCGTCGACCTGGAAAAACTCGCCGTCGAAGGACACGTTGTCCTGTTCCAGCAGAAGGCGCAGCAACGCGAGCGACTCGTCGAAGACCGCCGCGCGCCGGCCGTCCGGCACCGGGAACAGGGCGCGTTCGGCGGGCTGCGCGGGCATCAGCCCGAACACCGGAAGCACGCGTTTCGGGGCCAACCCGGCCAGCGTGACCAGCTGTTTCGCCACCAGCACCGGGTTCCGTCCGGGAAGGATCGCCACGCCCGTGCCCAGTTTGAGCCGTTCGGTGCGAGCGAGCGCGTGCGTCATGCCGATCAGCGGGTCGACATCCGGCGAATAGAGCACTTCCGACAGCCACAGCGAGTCGACTCCCGCCGCCTCCGTCAGCTCCGCCAAACCGGAGAATTCCGCAGGCCCGGTCCCGAGTCCCGGAGCCACCCCCACCCGGATCTTGTCCACGCTCGCTCCGCTCAGTCGACACGTTTCCTTGAGCAGAACCGGATCCGGGCGCTGGTTCTTCCCGCTAGGCGGTCGCTTCGATCACCCGGCCGAGCGCGGCGTGCAGCGCTTCCAGCTCGGAAACCTCCATGCCGAGCCGCTCCACGACGCGATACGGGATCTTCTCCGCCTCCGCGCGCAGGTTCCGGCCCTTCTCGGTGAGCTCGACGGTCAACTGGCGCTCGTCGGCCCGGCTGCGGCCTCGGGTCACGTACCCGACCGCCTCCAGCCGTTTGAGCAGCGGCGACAGCGTCGCGGGCTCGTGCCGCAACGCCGTGCTGAGGTCCTTGACCGAGCGCGGCGACTGCTCCCACAGCGCCAGCATCACCAGGTACTGCGGATGCGTCAGCCCGTGCGGCTCCAGCAGCGGCCGGTAAATCGCGATCACGCTGCGCGAGGCGACCGACAGCGCGAAGCACACCTGCCGGTCGAGCTTCAGCGGGTCCTCGCCAAGGTCGATCTCGGCCACTCGTCCTCCTCGTGCTCGAGCCCACCCTAGCGCGGGCTGCACCACACTAATAGTTAGTGTACTAATCATTAGGGTACTCTGGTCGCAGACCCCGAGGAGGGACGATGACCGAACGGCCCGGCGTTCTCCGCTGGTTCTGGTATGCGGTGAGCGGGCGGCTCCCCGAGCGCTACCAGGACTGGCTGCTGCACGACGCGACGTCCAAGCACTGGAAGGCGCGCCACGTCCTGCGCGCGTCGGTGGGCATCGCGCCGTTGTGCCTGGTCTGGCTGCTGCTGCCGGCACCGCTCGGACTGCGGCTGGCGATCGTGCTGATGGCCGCGCTGGTGTCGTACTTCTACTCGTGCGCCTACATGGAGGAGAGCATCGACCACCGGTTGTCCCGCAACGGTTTTCCGCCCGGAACCGGCAAGCGGATCCGGCGTGAGAAGGCCGCCGAGGCCAATGCCGAGGCGACCGCCCGGTACATCGCGGCCTACCGGCGCGACCCCGCCGACTAGACTCGGGAGCCGATGAGACGCAAGCGCCCGGCCCCGATCCCGCCCCGGCACGGCCTTGACCCGGCACGGCTGCGGCTGCCCGACGAGGGCCCGTGGACGACGCTGCTGGAGCACCTGGTCGAACGCCTGCCGCGGGTCGCTCCCGCGCGGATCGAGGAAATGCTGCACGAGCAGCGCATCCACGGCGAGGACGGTCCATTGGGGATCGACGCGGCGTACGTCCCCGGTTCGTTCATCTGGTTCCACCGCGATCTGCCGGACGAGGTCCCGGTGCCGTTCGACGTCACCGTCCTGCACCGCGACGAGCACCTGCTGGTGGTCGACAAACCGCACTTCCTGGCGACGATCCCGCGCGGACGGCACGTGTTGGAAACCGCTTTGGTGCGGCTGCGTCGTTCACTGGATCTGCCCGCGCTGTCCCCCGCGCACCGGCTCGACCGCGTGACGGCGGGCGTGGTGATGTTCGTGATCACGCCGTCCGCGCGGGGCGCGTACCAGACGATGTTCCGCGATCGGTTGGTGCACAAGGAATACGAGGCGATCGCGCCGTACGATCCGGCCTTGGAGCTGCCGCGGACTGTGCACAGCAGGATCATCAAGGAACGCGGCGTGCTGGCCGCGCAGGAGATTCCCGGGCCGCCGAATGCGGAGTCCACAGTGGAGCTTCTGGAGCACCGGGACGGACTTGGCCGCTATCGCCTCACCCCCGCCACCGGTCGCACGCACCAGTTGCGGGTCCACATGTGTTCCTTGGGCGTCCCCATCCTCGGCGACGATTTTTATCCGGAACTGCACGAGAAACCGCTGGACGACTTCACGAAACCCTTGCAGCTGCTGGCGAAAGTGCTGGAATTCGACGATCCGCTGAGCGGGGAGCACCGCCGGTTCACCAGCGCTCGGACGCTCACCGCCTGGGATTCGCTGGACGAATGGGCTAGTTGACAGCTACGGCAAGGAAATGCGCGCTGGCGTTGATCAGCAGCGGATCCTGCTCGACCAGACGGGCGCACCGAAGAGCCGCGTCCACGCGTGCGTCGAATTCCCCGATCCCGGCGACGTCCAGCGCCGGCCAGGCCGGGCCCTCCACCCCGTACACCGAAATCTCCGACAGCCCAGCGGTTTCCAGCTCGCCGCGAAGCTCGTCCGCGGTGTGGAAATGCGCGGGAACGAAACCGACGTGGCCGTCATAGCGTCCGGTATTGAGGACAGCCTCCACCGACGGTATCAACTGCTCGGTGAGCCGACCGTTTGTTCCGGTCTCCATGGCCGAGAGATAACGGCTGATCGCGGCGGCGAACAAAATGCCGCCAGGCCGAAGCACGCGCCGGGTTTCGGCAAGCGCTTGCGCGCGGTCGCCGGATTCGGTCAAGTGGTAGAGCGGGCCCATCAGCAGCACGACATCCGCGCTGTTGTCCGGCCAGGGCAAAGCTCGCGCATCACCGACTTCCGCTGTGACGCCTTCGATCCCGGCCGCCCCTGCGACATGCCCGGCAACCGGATCGACTACGTGCACCGAATGTCCGTCCGCCGCCAGCCATCGGGCGTGCACGCCCGTCGCCCCGCCGACGTCGAGCACCCTCTTTCCAGCCGCGGATATCGCCCTGCGCACCAGTTCCTGCGTGCGCAGGAATTCCAGTCTGCCGTGCGGCGAGCGAACCAGCCGGGTGCTCTCCGTGGTCTCGGTGTCGTAATGCTCAACCAAAGTCATGACCGCTACGGTGACCGAATTCCCCTGCCGCGGCAACGGAAATTCTCGCCGGACGGATGCCCGGCGGCGGAAGGCACCCGTCCGGCGAGAAAGCGATCACCTGGTCCAGAACTTGATTCCGCTCCACTGCACGGTAATCGGCCCGGCCCCGCTCGCCGTCCGATACGACCCGAACTTGTCGTAATAACTGCCCGACGGGCTGTCGTCCGTCTGCTTCAGCGAACCGTTGATGTACACCTTGTGGGAGCTGCCGACCTCGTTGATCGTGTTGACTCGCACCGAAGTCCCGACAGTCGCGCCGGTCGCCACCGTCTGGCCGTTCTCCACCGTGTAGAGCCGGCCGCCCTTCTCCACCGCCAGCAGGAAATACGGCCCGGCGTTCGAACCGTCGCGGAACGTCTGCTTCAGGCTGATCCGCGAGCCGCCCATGCTGGTGATCTTGAAGGAGCCCTCGAACTGGTGCGTGCCGCCGGTGTAGGTGTCGTAGCGGCGCTCGGCCCGCTGCTCGCCGCTGCCGTCGGAGCAGGTCAGCTTGAAGGTGAGCCCGCTGACCTGGCCGCAGCCCTTCTGCTGTTCCTTGTACCCCGGCGACCAGGGTTTCCAGGTGCCGCCGCCGACCTGGGCGTCCGCGACCGGGGCGAGAATCGCCACCCCGCACACCGCCGCCGCCAGTGCTCCGCCGATCCGGGTTCTCGTGCGCACGTGCCAACCTCCGTCGAACTCAGGGCGGCGGTAGCGGTACAGGTCCAGACCACTGGGTGATCACTGTAGGTCCCCGGCCGGTCGCGGACAAGAGCGTCTCCCTTGACGACTTTGTTTGTCACTGCTTGGCTCAGGGGATGCAGGACGTCGAAGTGATCGAGGACCCCGCCGTCGCGGCGGCCGCGCTGGACCCGGTGCGCGCCCGCCTGCTGGCCGCGCTGACCGAACCGGCGTCCGCCGCGGCGCTGGCCGCCAAGGTGGGCCTGACCAGGCAAAAGGTCAACTACCACCTGCGCGCGCTCGCCTCGCACGGCCTGATCGAGCCCGCCGGAACCCGGCAATGGGGCGGCCTCACCGAACGGCTTTTCGCCGCCACCGCCGGCGCCTACCTGGTCTCCCCCGCCGCACTCGGCGCGGCCGGCGCCGCCCGGGTCAAGCCGGACCGCCTGTCGGTGAGCTACCTGCTGGCCGTCGCCGGCCGGACCCTGCGCGAGGTCGCCGGACTGGCGCGGCGCGCGGCCCGTGCGGGCAAACCGCTCTCCACGCTGACCCTGGACACGGAAATCGCCTTCGCGTCGGCCCGCGACCGTGCGGCGTTCACCGACGAGCTGACCACCCTCGTGACCGACCTCGTGTCCCGCTACCACAACGAATCCGCCCCCGACGCGCGCCTGCACCGGCTCGTCGTCACCGCGCATCCCAAGCCCGCCGAGTAGTTCATCCGAACAGGTGTTCGATTGTCGTGTAGTTTGGAGGCATGAGTCAGGCATTTCAGGGCTCGCTGTTCGGTGCGAGCGGGCCGGCCACGCTGGGCCCGCTGTCCGGCGTGCAGCGCACCGAACTGGGGCAGGGAGCGTGGATCGACGTGCTGCCGGGATGGCTCGACGGCTCGGACGAGCTGTACGAGCACCTGGCGGCCGAGGTCCCGTGGCACGCGGAACGCCGGCAGATGTACGACCGGGTGGTCGCCGTCCCGCGGCTGCTGTGCTTCTACCGGGAGCACGCGCCGCTGCCGCATCCCGTCCTGACCGAAGCGCGGGAGGCGCTGTCCGCGCACTACGCGGCTGAACTGGGCGAACCGTTCCGCACGGCCGGGCTCTGCTACTACCGCGACGGCCAGGACAGCGTCGCCTGGCACGGCGACGACCTCGGCCGCGGCCGGACCGAGGACACCATGGTGGCGATCCTGTCCGTCGGCGCGGCCCGGCACCTGGCGCTGCGCCCGAGAGGCGGCGGGGACTCGGTGCGATACCCGTTGGGACACGGGGATTTGATCGTGATGGGCGGGTCCTGTCAGCGGACGTGGGAACACGCGATCCCGAAGACGGCCCGTGCGGTGGGGCCGCGGATCAGCGTGCAGTTCCGGCCGAGAGGGGTGCGATGAGCCCTTTCGAATCGGCTCGGCTGCCGAAGTCTCGGCCGCTGAAGGCTCGGCGGTTGAAGTCTCGTCCGCTGAAGGAAGGAGGCAGGTTGAGCCCTGCCGGGAATGCGGTCCGGCGAGGGGAACCGGCGGCACGTCGAGCGCTGAATCTCTCGCGCCGTGAGGATGCCGTCCTTCGACTGCCTCGTCGCTCACGGCGTTAGCTCGACCGCATTCAGACCTCGTCAGCTCACCGCTGATCCGACCGGGCCATCGGATCGGCCGCCGCCCGCTGGCTCAAGCCGCCGTCCGGGATTCATCCGCCGAATCCGGCGGTCGATCCCGCCGCGCGCCAAGCCCGGGCGCCGCCTGACCGTTCGTCTGCCCGAACCGGCCCGGGAACCCGGGGATTCAGCGTCAGTCCACCAGCACCGGCAGCGAGTCGAGCCCGTACACGATCGACACCTTCCGGAACGCCAGCTCCTCCGGCTGCACCGCCAGCCGCAGGTTCGGGAACCTCCGGACCAGTGCCGGGTACGCCGCTCGCAGCTCCATCCGGCCCAGTTCCGCGCCGATGCACCGGTGGATCCCGTACCCGAAGGCCAGGTGCGAGGACGGCTCCCGGGTCGGGTCGAAGCGGTCCATGTCGCCCTTGCCGAGCACCGGGTCGCGGTCCGCGACCGACAGCGACACCAGCACGATGTCGCCCTCGCTGATGTGCACGCCGGCGACGTCCAGGTCCTGCTTCGCGAACCGCGGGAACGCCATCTGCACCACCGTGAGGTACCGCAGCAGCTCCTCGACGAACCGGTGCACCGAATCGTCGTCGCCCCGGACCGCCTCGAACGCGGCCGGGTCGCGCAGCACCACCAGCGCGCCCAGCGCCAGCATGCTCGCGGTGGTCTCGAGGCCGCCGGTGAGAATGCCGTCCGCGAGGCCGGCCAGCTCACGGTCGTCGATCTCGTCGCCGTGTTCCTTGATCAGCATGCCGAGCAGGCCGTCGCCGGGCTGCTCGCGCTGCTTGCGGACGATCTCGAGCAGGTATCCCAGCGACTCCGAGATCGCGCCCAGCGACGCGCCCGCGCCGCTGAACAGGTCGAACCGTGCCGTGCTCAACCGCTGGAAGTCCGCCCGGTCCTCATAGGACACGCCGAGCAGCTCGCAGATCGTGAGCGACGGAATCGGCAGCGCGAACTGCTCCCACAGGTCCACCGGCCCGTCGGCGGCGGCCATCGCGTCGAGCTGGCCGGCCACGATCTCGTCGATCCGCGGCGTGAGCCGGGAAAGCCGGCGCATCGTGAACTCCGGCGTCAGCAGCTTCCGCAGCCGCGTGTGCACCGGCGGGTCGGCGAAGCCGAGGCCGCCCGGGTTCTGGTCCTCGGTGACGCCCGCGTTGCCGACGAGGTTCGTGAAATCGTTGCTGAACTCCGTGCCCTTCCCGAGGACGGCCTTGGCCTCCTCGTACCCGGTCACGAGCCAGGCGTTCATCCCGAACGGCAGGTCCAGCTTGCTGATCGGCGCCTCGCCGCGCAGCCGGCCGAGGTCCGGCACCGGGTCGAGGCCCTGGCGGCGCAACGGCTCCAGCGCCGAATCCGGCAGCAGCGCCATCTTCTCAAGATCGAAACCGCGCTTCTGCTGGCGGGCGATGTACCGGCGGCCGGCCCAAGCGAGGACGCGCGAACGGAGACTCCCCATGCCGGCGACAGTACCGCAACCACCCCTCGCGCCGGTCCTCGGCGGAGACGCCCGTCACCCTGTGACCAGCGCGGGTCCACAGTGGACTCCCGTCACCCGGCCAGGTGACGGGCTCCGGGAATTGTCGGACCCCCCGGACAGAATGGCCCGCATCGGGATCGGCCAGCGTGACCGGCCGGTCGCAGCCGGTGAAAACACGAGACGGCATCGCGAGTCCGTGAGAGGCTCGCCGGGAAGGGGAGGAACCGGACATGACTGCGGCGCTGATCGGGCGGGCACACCCCGCCTCGACATTGCGCGCGCAGCTCTCGCGCGCCACCGCCAGCCACGGCGGCCTCACCCTGGTCACCGGCGAGGCCGGCATCGGCAAGACCACGCTGGTCAGCGCACTGGCCGACGACGCGCGCGAGGCAGGCGCGCTCGTCCTCGGCGGCACCTGCTGGGAGTCCGGAGCCGCGCCGGGCTATTGGCCATGGGTTCAGGTCATGCGCTCGCTGCGCCGGGAAGCCGCGGCGCACGAATGGGCCGCCGCCAGCTCGCCGACGCTGTCCGCGCTGCTCGGCGAAACTCCCGAACCGCCCGCCGACGACGGGTTCCAGCTGCCCGACGCCGTCACCCGGGCGCTGGTCACGGTGGCCCAAGAGCGTCCGGTGGTCGTCATCCTCGACGATCTGCACTGGGCCGATCCGGCGTCGCTGCGGCTGCTCGAATTCGCGGCCCGGCACACGTGGTTCGAGCGGCTGCTGCTCATCGGCACCTACCGCGACGTCGAGGTGGACGCGCCCAGCCACCCCCTGCACCAGCTGATGCTGCCGCTGCTCGCGAAGGCGACCACGATCACGCTCACCGGCCTCGACGAAACCGGAGTCGCCGAGCTGATGAGCCGCACCGCGGACGCCGATCCGGGTGCGGAACTGGCCGCCGACGTGCACCGGCGAACCGGCGGAAACCCGTTCTTCGTGGAGCAGACCGCGCGGTTGTGGCGCAGCGGGAACCCGGTGTCCACAGTCGCGCCCGGAGTCGCCGACGCACTCCAGCGACGGCTGTCCCTCCTCCCCCGTCCCGTCGCCGATCTGCTCACCAATGCCGCGGTACTCGGCCGGGAATTCTCCCTCCAACTGCTCGCCGCCAGCGCCGGCGCGCCCGTCGCACAAGTCGACCTCCTGCTCTCGCGCGCCGTAGCCGCGCGGCTCGTCCTCGCACTCGGCGAAGGCCGTTTCGCCTTTGCGCACGACCTGGTGCGGGAATCGAGATACGCCGAACTGACCCCCGCCGAAGCGCGACGCCAGCACGCAGCGGTCGTCCGCGCCAGCGAACACACTCCGGCCCTGACCGGGGTCGCCGAACGCGCCCGGCACGCCTATCTCGCCCATACCGACCTCGAACCAAGACACGTCGTCCGACTGCTTCTCGCCGCGGCCAAAGACGCTGGCGCCCGGATGGCCTTCGAGGAATCCATCGCGCACCTGCGCCGAGCCCGTGAACGCGCCGCGGACGAACGCGGCCAAGCCGTCGTCGCGCTGGAATTGGGCACCGCGCTCTGGCGCCTCGAGGAGAAAGACGAGGCCTGGCTCCTCTGCGAGGATGCCGCCGCCCTAGCTCGCCGGCTGGACAACGCGAACCTCCTCGCGCGCGCCGCCCTCACCCTGTCGAAATTCGGCACCAGTGGCGCCCGACGCGAGTTCGCCGCCCAACTCCTCCGCGAAGCACACGAAAAACTTTGCGGCGGCAACGCGGCCGAACCCCTCTCCCTCGACCGCATCCGGATGGAACTGACCGCCCGCGCCACGATCCTCGCCCGGGACGACGAGGACGACGACGCGCTGGCGTTCAGCTTGTGGGCTCGGCACGACGCGATCTGGGGACTGGGCAGCGGTGCCGAACGCGAGCGGCTCACCGATGAACTGACCGCCATCGCCAGGCGCACCAACGATCGCGAGAACGAATTCTTCGCCGCCTCGCTCAAGTGGGTCGCGATGCTGGAACAAGGAGATCCGCGCTACCTGGACCAGTTCCACGTATTCCGGGCAATCGCCGACGAAGGCGTGCCGGCCGCGAAGGTGGCGGAAGCAATCGATCGCAGCATCATCTGCACCTTCCGCGGCCGATTCGCCGAAGCCGACACCGCACTCGCCGAAGCGCTGGCCGCCCCAGAACTGTTCGGCACCAACGACTTCGGCTATCTGCCCGACCAATTGCGCTGGAGCGCACTGCTCGTCCAAGGCCGCTTCGCCGAAGCCGCCGACCTCCCGGCAAAGATGACCGACGCCGGTTTCCCGCACCCCGCCCTGCTGCGCACCCTGACCGCAGCACTCGCGGGCGACGCCGCGACCACCCGGCACGAACTGTCCGAAGCATCCGCGGACGGCCCGTACGCCCGCGCCTTCGCCCCGCTGTGGCTGCGCTGCCAAGCCCAAGCCGCAGTAGTGCTGAAAGACCGCGCCGCAGCGGAACGGCTGCTGCGCGAACTCTCCCCGCACTCCGGAGAATGGCTGGTCTCCCTGTACGGCTGCGAGTTGAGCGGTCCAGTAGACCTGTGGCTAGGCCTGCTCCACAAAACCCTGGGCGACGCCGAAACAGCCGCCGCCCGCTTCGCTTCCGCCGCCCGCTCCGCGGACCGGCTGCGCGCCCGTCCGTGGGCAGTCGAAGCCCGCAATCACCTCGCCAGCACAGTGCAAGACCTGGGCGACACCGACCGCGCAACCGCACTGGCCGACGCCGTCACCGCCGAAGCAGCCGAACTGGGCTTGCAGCACCTCGCCTCCCGCCCCCGTCCAGCACCGTCTGTTCCCGCCAACGAATTCCGCCGAACCGACGCGGTGTGGACCCTGCGCTTCGCCGACCGGGAAGTACGCATGCCGGACGCGAAAGGCCTGCGAGACCTGAACTTCCTGTTGAGCAGGCCAGGAACCGAAACCCCCGCCGCACAACTGCTCTCCCCCGACGGCGGCCCCGAATCAGAAGCCGCCAAAGCCTTCAGCGGCGACCCCGTCCTCGACGACACCGCGAAAGCCGCCTACCGCCGCCGCCTCGACCAACTGGACGAAGCGATCGACACCGCCGCCCTCCGCGGCGACGACGCCAAAGCCGCCGCGTTGGACACCGAACGCGCGGCACTGCTCGACGAACTCCGAACGTCCGCCGGCCTGTCCGGCCGAACCCGCCGCCTAGGCGACGAAACGGAACGCGCGCGCAAAGCCGTGACCGCCCGAATCCGCGACACCCTCCGCAAACTAGGCGACCTCCACCCGGAGCTGGCCGCCCACCTCCGCGACACCATCACGACGGGCTCGTCCTGCAGCTACCAACCGGAGAAGCCCATGACCTGGCGCTTGTAACCGCCCAGCGCGTCCCGGGAGACCAGGCGGACCCCGCGATCACCTCGCGGGGGGCGACGAGCGGTGCCGCGAAATCGGAGGCTTGCCGCCGGACTGGCCGAGCGGGAGTCGGGTTCCTTCGCCCGCCGCAGGTGGAGCGATTGCGGGAACGTTGACGTGTGCGGCGCACGCGCATGGCCAGCAAGCCCAAGCAGCTGCGCACGGAGCTGTCCCACCCGGGGCCCCACGAGGTTTTGCGCGCGGTGAGGGAGCGACGTCGGCACCGTGAGCAAGGCACCCAACGTGCCCCGCCGCGAGCAGAGGTTTGCGACACCCAAAACGCCCGCCGCAGGCAGAGGGTTGAGACGCCCGAGGCACCCGCCGCAGACAGAGATTTGAGACACCCAAGGCACCCGCCCCGGGCTGAGGTTTGGGACGCCCAAGGTGCCCCACCGCAGGCAGAGGTTTGAGACGCCCGAGGCACCCCGCCGCAGGCAGAGGGTTGAGACGCCCAAGGCACCCGCCGCAGACAGAGATTTGAGACACCCAAGGCACCCGCCCCGGGCTGAGGTTTGGGACGCCCAAGGTGCCCCACCGCAGGCAGAGGTTTGAGACGCCCGAGGCACCCGCCGCGGACAGAGGCTTGAGCAGTCAGGCTGAGTGGCCACAGGACCGGGTTGCCGGTGCGCCAAATCGCGCGACAACCGCACGAATGGATCGGCGGCGGCTTACGAGCGAATCCTTAAGAGCGAGTCCTTACTGGCGAGGCAGTGTGTGCCGCCCGCACAGCCCCGGCCGAAACCCGCGCATTCCAAGCGCCGGAGCGTGCTGATGGCTAGGCTGGCCGTCCGCGTCGACGTCGTGGAGGCCGCAGGCTGGTATGGCAGGCACACCGAACCACAACGACTCCGGTTATCTCGGTTCAGCGGGCGGGACCTCGTGCTATCTGGTGCGCACGAACCGTCCGTGGGAGTCCGGCATCGATGCCGTCGCGGTCTCGGTCGGCGGCAGTCTCGGCAGCCTCGGCCGTGCGGTCCGGGACCAGTTTCCGGACGCGGAGTGGGATTCGGTCGACTACGAGGCGATCGTCCCGGAGCGGCCGTTCGTGCTGGACCTCCACGGCACTGGCCGGGGCTCGCTGAGGCTCGCCGTGCTCGTGACGCCGCACGAAGACGGCAGCTTCGGTCTGCCGTCGTTGCCCGCGATCGCCGCTGCCACCGAAACCGGCATTCGGTTCGCCGCGGGCGCGAACTCGAGCGCGCTCGGGTTTCCGCTGCTGGGCACCGGCGATCTCGGGCTCGGGGAAGCGGAGGTCGCCGCAGTCGCGATTCCGGCGGCCGTCCGGGCGCTCCAGGAAACCAGCGGGCTGCGCAGTCTTGTCTTCGTCTGCAACTCCGAACAGACGGAAGACGCGATCCGCACGGCCTGGAAACAGGCAGGGGGCGCGAGGTTCTCCGCGGTCGAGCTGGCGGGCGGCATCTCGAACGACCTGGTCGATCCGACGCTCGGCATCCCGCTCGACCGCGACCGGCTCGGGGTCGCGCCCTACGTGTCGATGCTGGCGACGGTGATCGCCGACCGGAGCACCCTGCCGCCGCTGTCGGTCGGGGTGTTCGGCGAATGGGGGTCCGGCAAGAGCTACTTCATGGGGCTGATGCGGGACGAGGTGGACCGGCTCGCGGGCTCGGGCAATCCGGCTTACTGCGGCGAGATCGTCCAGATCGGGTTCAACGCCTGGCACTACGCCGACCGCAACCTGTGGGCCAGTCTCGGCGACGAGATCTTCCGCCAGCTCGCCGGCCCCGGTCCGAATGCGCAGCAGCGCCGCGACCAGTTGCGCGAGGAACTCGCCAAACGGCTCGATCAGGTCACCGAACTCGAGGACGCGAAGCGCCAGGCGCAGGCGACCGCCGCGAAACTCCAGGCGGACGTCGACCAGGCCGCGCTGAGCCGGAAGGACACGGCGAAGGTCCTGATCCGGTCGTTGGCGGGCAGCCGGGAAGTGTGGCGTCGCCTGGGGATCCAGGACGAGGCCGAGCAGGGTGCGCTGCTGGTCGAGCAGTTGCGCGGCACATTGTCCGAAGCCGAGGCGTTGCGCAGATCGCCGAAGGGGCGGTGGGGCAAAGCAGCGCTGATCGCGTCGGCAGTCATCTTGTTCCTCGGTTTCTTGGTCGCCGCGGCCACGCCGGTCGCGAGGGAATGGCTGGCCGGAGTCGGCGCCGGGTTCGCCGCGGTGGCGGGCACCGGCGTCGTGCTGCTGAGCCGGGCCCGGTCGGGAATCCGGGAGTTGCGCGAGCTCAGCGAGGATCTCCGTCGCGGCGCCAGCCGGGACGCGGGCCGGACGGTCGCGCCTGAGGTCGTCCGGATGCTCGAGGAGATCCGCAGGGCGGAGACCGACCAACGCGTCGCCGAGGCTCAGCTGGAAGAGGTGGTGGCGAGGGTCGGCGAACTCGGCCGGGAGCTGACCGAGCTGACGCCGGGCCGCAATCTTTACGCGTTCCTGGCCGATCGCGCGCACGGCGATTCCTACCGCCGCGATCTCGGGCTGATCTCGACCATCCGCAAGGATTTCGAGCAGCTGGTCGACCTCATGGCCGACTGGCGGGCCAATCCTGGTTCGGGCGGCACCCCGATCGACCGGATCGTGCTGTACATCGACGACCTCGACCGGTGCAGCTCGCGCCAGGTGGTCGAGGTGCTGGAGGCGGTGCACCTGCTGCTCGCCCTGGAACTGTTCGTGGTGGTGGTCGGCGTCGACCCGCGATGGCTGACCCGGTCCTTGCACAGCCACTACGACGGGATGCTCGACGATTCCCTCGACGACGGCAGGCTCGCTTCCCCGGAGGACTATCTCGGGAAGATCCTCAACCTCCCGTTCGTGCTGCCCGCCATGTCCGAGGGGAGCCTGCGCAGTCTGCTGCGCTCGCTGACCGACGACCGGCTGCTGGAGCCGGCGGGCGAGGAGCGGCCGCGGACCGAGCAGATTCCTTCCCCGGAAAGGACATTCCCGGACGTCGTTCCCGAGATCGAGAAAGGGTCCGAAGTAGACAGTCAGAGCCGTCCGGAGCGGGCCGCTGATCCGCCGCGTCCGCTCACGCCCGCGGAGATCGACCTGTTGTCCGAACTGGACATGCTGATCAGCACCCCGCGCGAGGCGAAACGGCTGTTCAACCTGTACCGGATGCTTCGCGCGACCCGGGATCTCTCCGCGGCCTCGCGTTTTCTCGGCGACCCCGCCGAACCCGGCGACTACCAAGCTGTCGTGGCGCTGCTCGGCCTGCTCACCGCGCCGGGTCTCGTGCTCGAAAAGGCGTTGGACACCCTGCCGGACCCGGACCGGTCGATCACCGGCGGCCTCGTCCACCGTTCGCCGGAAGCGACCTGGACCGAGTTCGTGGCGGACTGCGCACCGCGGCGGCACGGCGACGTCTGGCAGAACCCCGTCGCCGGGACGCTCTGCGACAAGGAACTGCGGGACTGGCGTCAGCTGCATCGCGGCCTTGCCCACGTGTCGACCGCGCTGCGCATCGACACTCTTTCCCGGTTCCAGCAATGGGTCCCGGCGGTCCGGCGATTCTCCTACGTCCTCTCCCCCACGACCTGAAGCCACGGCTTGGCCGGGAGGCCGTCCGGCGCGCGGCCGGGCGGCCTCCCGCAGAGCAGAGGTCATTTCCGGTTGTACAGCCGCATTGTCAGCGTCCCGAACACCGCGGTCAGCGCGGCCGCGGCGATCAGCGTCCACATGATGGCGCCGCCGTCCCAGGCTCCGGACATCGTCGAGCGCACCGCGGTCACCAGGTGGCTGATCGGGTTGGCCGAGACGCCGGCCTGGAGCCAGCCGGGCATGGTGGACGGGTCGACGTAGATGTTGCTGAGGAACGTCAGCGGCATGATCACCATCATGCTGACGCCCATCACCGATTTCTCGGACCGCAGCAGCAGCCCGAACATCGTCCACACCCACGACAGCCCGAACGAGAAGACCAGCAGCAGAAGGACTCCCGCGGCCACGCCGCCGATCCCGCCGTCCGGGCGGAAGCCGAGGATCAGGCCGACGACCATGATCACCACGGACGCGATCAGGTACCGCAGCACGTCGCCGAGGAGGTAGCCGACCATCGGGGCGGGCCGCCAGATCGGAAGGGTGCGGAAGCGGTCGAACACGCCCTTCGCGATGTCGGTGTTCACCGCGACGCCGGTGTACATCGTGATCATCACGACGCTCGACGCGAGGATGCCCGGCAGGAAAAACTGCAGGTACTGCGTCGGCGAACCGGCCAGCGCGCCGCCGAACAGGTAGGTGAACATCAACGTCATCATGATCGGGAACGCGGTGACGTCGAACAGCTGCTCCGGCACGTGCTTGATCTTCAGCACGGCCCGCCAGCCGAAGGAGAACGACGCGGACAGCGCGCTCGGCCGCGGCGGCCGTTCGGTGGCGAGCAGGACCGCGGCCAGCTCGTCCGGTTTCGGGGCGGCAAGGTCGAGATCGGGTTCCTTGACGGTGGTCACGCCGCCTCCTCGGTGGCTGTGCGGTCGGTGAGGGCCAGGAAAACCTCGTCGAGACTGGGCTGGCCGAGCGAGAACGTGTCGACGGTGACGCCGGCCTTCGCGAGTTCCGCGAGAGCCCGCGACGCGCGGTCGGCGGCGGCCTCGTGCGCGTCCGACGACAGCCGGGCGGTGATCGCGACGGGGTCGTGATCCAGTTGCACGGTGGCGGAAAGCGCGCGTTCCAGCACTTCGGCGGCGGTCGCGCGCTGGACGGCGTCGCGCAGTCGCAAGTGGACAGCGCCGACTCCGACCGAGGCCTTCAGCTCGCCCTTGGTGCCCTCGGCGATGACGCGGCCGTGGTCGATGACCGCGATCCGCGACGCCAGCTGGTCGGCCTCGTCGAGGTACTGCGTGGTGAGCAGGACGGTGGTGCCCTGCGCGACGATCGCGCGGACGATGTCCCACACCTGGTTGCGGCTGCGCGGGTCGAGGCCGGTGGTCGGCTCGTCGAGGAACAGCAGGTCCGGCGTGTTGAGGATGCTCGCGGCGATGTCGAGCCGCCTGCGCATGCCGCCGGAGTAGTTCTTGACCTGCCGGCGCGCGGCTTCGGTGAGCCCGAACGCCGCGAGCAGCTGAGCCGCCCGATCGCGCGCGGCAGCGCTGCGGTGTCCCAGGAGCCGGCCCAGCAGCACCAGATTCTCTTGCCCTGTCAGGTCTTCGTCGACCGACGCGTACTGGCCGGTGAGGCTCACCCGGCTGCGCACGGCGTCCGCTTCGCGCACCACGTCGCGCCCGAACACCCGCGCTTCGCCGCCGTCCGGGCGGGACAACGTGGCGAGCATCCGGACGGTGGTGGTTTTGCCCGCGCCGTTGGGCCCGAGGACGCCGTACACCGTTCCGGCGGGCACCACGAGGTCGACCCCGTCCACCGCGCGGGTCTCGCCGAACACCTTGACGAGCCCGGAAGTCTCGATCGCCGGTTCCCCGGCTGCGTTGCTCATGTCTGTCCTTTCCCCTCAGTTCCTCATCCGCGATACGGCCGCGCGCGCCGTCCCTCGCGCAGTGCCAGTCCCCACCAGACCAGTTCGTCCAGCAGGGCAGAGGCCGCGTGGCCCGCGGATTCTCCGTGCGGACCCGCGCCGGGGTCGCCGCATTCGTGCTCGAGCAGGTCGAGACACACCGCATCCCGCACCGTCGCCGTGTGCAGTTCGGTGAAGACATCCCGGAGGTGCTCCACCGCGTAGCGGCCGCCCGCGCGGTAGCCGTAGGAGACGAAGCCGACCGGTTTGGCCCGCCATTCCTCGTATGCGCAGTCGATCGCCTGCTTCAGCGACGCCGGGAAGCTACGGTTGTACTCGGGCGTGACCACCACGTACGCCTCGGCCGCCGCGATCCGCTTCGCGAACCCGGCCATGACGGCCGTCGGCTCGGCGGGCAGCCGGGCCGGGATCGCGAACGTCGCGAGGTCGAGCACGTCGAGCACCACCCCGCCGTGCCCGGCGGCCCGCTCGGCGAACCATCGGCCGATCTCGCCGCCGACCCGGCCCTCCCGGGTGCTGGCGACGAGCACGGCTACCCGCAGCTCCTCGTCCACACTCCTTGGGCGCCAGATCGGTGCGCGATGATGCCAGGTTGGATCTAGCGGGGCGTTTTGGCTGGTCAGGGGGCCAGGGAGGGATGGGTGACGGGGTGACGGGAGCCAGCGAGGAGGGGGTGCGAGACGAGATCTGGCACGGCTAACGGCCGGACGGCGCGAGGGCGGGAAAGCCCGGCGGGCCGCCATCCGCGCGACCCACGACCAGACGAAGGGATGCGCGAGATCGGTTGAGCGGGAGTTCCGGCCGGACCGAACACGGGAACCGGCGAGCAATAGCCGGAGGGGATGGCGGGAAGGAAGCGCGAGTTCACGGGTGGCGCGGCTGGTGGCCGAACCACGCGAGCAACAGCGAGACCGGCATGCGCATGGGGATCTGGCAGCAAAGCGAAGCAGAAGAGCAAGAACAACCGACCCAGCACGGCCCGCGAAGAGGCAGTACAGCACCGGGCCAAAATCCCGAAAACCCAACCGCGCTCACGAGCAAAGCAGCAACGCGGATGGAGGCGCTCTCTCGGGAGCGCATCGGCGAGGCGGCGGTAGAACTGCTGGACGCGGCCAACAGTTCCACCGGATTGGTACCCGTGACCGGCGAAGCGTCGTAACAACCCCGCCGGTCACGGAGTCTCACTCTTCCCGCAACGCCAACGCCACCGCGCCCAGCAGCGAAGCGTCCTGGTCGAACCGCGCGGGCACCAGCTCCGGCGGGAACGGCACCGCAGCCGTCAGCCGTTCCCGCAAAGCCGGCAACAACACGTCAGCCGACCGGACCAGCCCACCGCCGACAGCGATCCGCGAAGGGTCGAAGGCGATCGCCAAGTTGGCCACGTGCATGGAAAGCTCGTCCAACGCCGAAGCGACGAGTTCCTTGGCGTCGGTGTTCTCCCGCGCCAAGGCGAACAACTCCCCTGCCGTGACCGGGCGGCCGAGCAGCGCGGTTGCCCGCGTGCCCAGCCACCGGCCTCCGACGGCTTCCTCCAGCGGCGCCGCTCCGCTGGCGAATCCGTCGGTGTCTTGAGGGGTGCGCAGGTTGTACCCGATCTCCCCCGCCGCCCCGTTGGCGCCGGTCAGCAGGCGGCCTCCGACCAGGACCGCGGCGGCGATGCCGGTGCCAAGGGACAGGAAAACCGCCGGGTCGGCGCCCTTCAAGGTGCCCCAGGTCCATTCCGCCAGCGCAGCGGCTTTCGCGTCCGTGCCCACGGTCACCGGAACAGCGGGGAAGGCCGCTGACACCAGCTCGGCCAGGCGGAGTTCTTCCCAACCGGGCACGTTCGGGGCCAGCAGGATCCGGTCCGGCAGCACGATTCCCGGGCTCACCACCCCGATCGCGGCGATCCGGGCGCCGGAAACCAGCTCGGCCGCGGCGGCCAGCGCCCGGGCGACCACCTGTTCGGCGCCCGCTTCGGCGTCGGTGTCCAGGCGGCGGGTCGCCCGCAGCGTGCCGGTCCGGTCGGACAGCCCCAGCGCCACTTTCGTGCCGCCGAAGTCGATGCCCAGGATCAGGTCTTCCGATGTCACTCGCGGGTCCCCTCGATGACCGGCGGGACAGCGCCCTGGCTGTCCCGGTGCGGACCGGCCGGCACCACGACCCGGCCGGTGTTGAACCCGTCGACGCTGACGGTCGGTCGGGCGCCGTGGAGGTCGGCGGCCCGGTAGCGGACGGTCAGCGTCTGCGACTGGCCCGGCCACAACGTGATGTCGTTGTCGTCCCAGGTCGCGGCTGGCAGCTGGGACCCGTCGGTGGAGCGGCGCACGTCCGCGCGCAGGAAGAAACTCGCCGCGGCGGTCTTGGACGTGTTGGTGACCGTGACCGTCGTCGCGGTGTCCATGCCGTCCGGGCCACGTGAGGGGCGCGTCGACGCCGTCACGCCGACCTGCGACTTCGGCAGGTCGCGCAGCGCGGTCAAATCGCTGTACTGGCTCATCGTCGCCTGCGGATTCTGCAGCGTCTTCGCCCAGTCCACGACGTCCTTCTGCGTCGACATCCAGTAGACGTTCCGGTCCACGACCTTCCCGGCTTGGCGCACCTGCAGTTCCACGAAATACACCTGCGCCTTCGCCGGAGCCTTCGTCTCCGCCGGGACCTTGGGCTTCAGCAATCCGGTCGCGACGCCCTGGCTGTCCAGCGAAACCGCCGGAGCGGTCTGGTCGTCGAGAACCTTGCCCGCGGTGTCGTACACCTTGGCCTGCACGGAAATCCCGTTCTGCCGTGCGGCACCCAGATTGGACAGCGCGACCGTGCCGGTGTCGTAGGCATACAGCGCGTGCAGCGGCTTATTCGCCTTCTGCGCACCGAAATACGCGCCCGGCTGGTCGCCGTCGTTGTTGTACAGCGACCACAGCAGCGTCGGCCAGCCCTTGTTCAGCTGCCAGTACACCACGCCGGTCGACGGGTTCTTCTTGTCGTTGGCGTGCGCGAGGAACGCCTCGAACTGGGAGCGGGTGTTCTCGTAGTTCGCGATCTGCGCGGACTCCACATAGGACTCCAGCGAATCCCACTTCCCGTACCGGCGGGCGATCGATTCGTCCAAGGTGTACAGCGTGCCGAACTTGTAGCCGCCGTGCCCGGATTCGTAATTCGCGTGGTACTGGTTGTACGCCGGGTCCTGCCAGAGTTTCGCCTGTTCCTCCGGCGACAGGAACCGCCGGATCGAATCCAGCGTCGGCACGGTGTGCCCGGCGCTCTGCTCGCTGGCGAAACCCCAGGCGCCGCCCGCGTTCGTACGGCTCGGGTCTGTCTTGTCGAAGGTCGACGAGTCGTACCAGTAGGTCGGCGGGACCCAGTCGTAAGGGCCTTCCTTCTCCCCCGACGGGCCGAGCGTCTTGGTGCTCTTGTACTCCGCCGACGCGATGACCGGCACGTCCCAGTCGGCTGCCTTGAACGCGCTCAGCGTCTCGGTTTCCTGCCGCGGGATCGGCTCGTTGTCGCTCCAGCCGTAGGTGATCACGCTGGGGTGGCTGCGTTCGCGCTGCGCGATCGAGTACGCGGAATCGTGCATGATCCGGTAGTCGCGGTCGGTCAGTTTCTCCGGATGTTCCGGCTGCCAAGCGTCGCAGCAGAGGAATCCGCCGAGCACCAGCAGTCCGGCGCGGTCGGCCTGGTCGTAGAAGTCCGCGGGCATGTCGTGGCCTTCGAGCCGGACGCCGGACAGGCCCAGGTTCTTGATCAGCGCGATCTGGTGCGCGATGTCGGCCTTGTCGTAGCGCAGGAACAGGTCCGGCGCGAAACCGCCGCCGCGGAACACGAAGTCGCGACCGTTGACCGCGAATTTCCGCGCGCCGTCCGGCAGCGCCGGGGACTTGCCGATCAGCTTCGACGTCACCGTCCGGATCCCGAACGTCTCCGACGTCGACGTCGAAACCACGCCGCCCTGCGAAACTGTCGTACCCAAGGTGTACAACGGCTGTGCACCCATCGAGTACGGCCACCACACTTGCGGCTTGACGATCTTCAACTGCGGGAACTTCGCGGGCGTGAACGTCACGGTTTGCTTCGCATGCGCGGGAATCGTGACGTTCTGCTTCACCACGATCGGCGCGCCGCGGCCCGGCGGCGTGACCGTCGCGGCGACCTCGCCGGTCTGCGGCGTGCCCGCGTCATTGGTGACGTCGACCTTCGCGGTCAGCGAAGACGTCGACAGATCCGCCGCGTTGTCCTGCACGACGTGCGCGTTGTCGCCGCTCAGCGCGTCCGACAGCTGCAGCGTCGGCGGGTACTGCAAGCCCGTGTTGTTGTCCGGCACGATCTGCGCCCAGTCGGCCTGGTCGAGCGTGTACATCGAGTTCGGATCGTTCGGGTACATCTTGACCGCGAGCGTGTTCTTGCCCGGCCGCAGGAGTTTCGTGACGTCGAAGGTGTGGCCCGCGTACGCGCCGCTCACCACGTCCTTGCCCGCGACGAGCGTCCCGTTCACCCACACGTCGCCCTCGCCGACGACGCCGGGGATGGTCAGCTTCGCGTTCTTGCCCGGACGGAAACCGGGGTCGAAATCGGTGCGGAACCACCACGGGTCCTGGAACTGCTTTGTGGTGACCGGCCCGCGCTTCGCCTGGTAGCCGAAGCATTTGCGCATGTTGTCGGAGTAATACGCATTCGGGCACTTGCCGTTTTGCACCAGCGCGGCGATCTCGGTGCCCGGCGCGCCCGCGTCGTCCGGCTTCACCTTCAGCCAGCCGTGCGTCGGGTAGCCGGGCTTCGACACCGCCGGGCCGCCGTCCTTGACCTGCGCGGTCGTCAGCACCTGCCACCCGCCGAGGCCGATCGTCGACTGGCCCGGCGGACGGGAAGCCGACGCCGTTTCCGGCTGCTGCGCGGAAGCGGTGGTCGACACGAGACCGGGGACAAGGACCAGCGCGGCGATCCCGGCGATCAGCGGTTTCCTCACGACTCCACCCCCGCGGGCTGGGACGCGAACGTCTCGCGGATTTCCTTGGGACCGAACGGCCACACCTTTTCCTTTGCGGCATACAGCGCGAAGGCGATGAGCCCCAGGACAATCCAGGCTGCCGTCAGCCACTTCGAGAGCGCGGTCGCGGAATAGAAGACGTAAACCCACCCGAGCGCCGCGATGATCGTCGGCACCGGATACAGCACCTGCCGGTAG
The DNA here is from genome assembly GCF_055633655.1 of Amycolatopsis sp. NPDC114503. Taxonomy (NCBI): domain Bacteria; kingdom Bacillati; phylum Actinomycetota; class Actinomycetes; order Pseudonocardiales; family Pseudonocardiaceae; genus Amycolatopsis; species Amycolatopsis sp. NPDC114503. Next base: position 47,589 of record NZ_JBVKDT010000009.1, read on the forward strand.
GGCCGCTTGAGATGCGGCTGCCGACGACGCAGCGCCCAGATCGCCGCCACCTGCGCTAGAGACTGGATGATCACCAGCACGGTCACCGCCGCGTTGATCACGTCGGTCAAGGTGAACAGCGAACCGATCGCGGTGATCGCGCCCATCGCGAGCACGCCCGCGGTCGGGAGGTTCAGCTTCGGGTGCAGTTTGCCGAACACCGGCAGGAACACCTTGTCGCGCGCGGCTTCGAACGGCACCCGGGACCCGCCGAGCAGACCGGCGAACACCGAACCGACCGCGGCGATCACGATGAAGACGGTGACGATCTTGGCGGCCGCCGAACCCCACGCCTGCTCCAGCACCGACGACGCCACCGACGTCGCGTTCTTGATCGACTCCAGCGGCTGCGAGCCGAGAACGCCGACCTGAAGCAGGAAGTAGAGCGCCATGATGCCGAGGATCGAGAAGATGATCGAGCGCGGGAGCGTGCGGCCCGGATTGCGGACCTCGCCGCCGAGGTACGCGCTCGTGTTGTAGCCGAGGTAGTCGTAGACCGCGATGATCAGGCCCGCGCCGAGGCCGGACCAGAACGCGCCGCCCCAGCCGAAGGCTCCCGGGGTGAAGGCGAACGCCTGGTGCGCGTCGAAGTGCGAGAAGGCCGCGATGATCACCGCCAAGACGGCGAACAGCATGATCAGGAACAGTGCGGTGGTGAGCTTGCTGATCTGGCCGATCCGGCGGAACAGCGCCAGCACGATCAGCACGACGAGGCCGATGCCGATGACCTTGCCCAGCGGGGTGACGCCGCCCGCGTCGGTCACGCCCGGCACGAGATAGCCCAGGTACTGGACCAGCCCGATGATGCCGGTGGACATGATGAGCGGGATGAACAGCACCGCGCTCCAGGCGAAGAGGAACGGCATCAGCCGCCCGGAGCGGTACTGGAACGCTTCGCGCAGGTAGATGTAGGTCCCGCCGGCCCCGGGCAGCGCGGCGCCCAGTTCGGCCCACACCAGCCCGTCGGCGAGCGCGATGATCGCGCCGATGATCCAGCCGAACATCGCTTGCGGGCCGCCCATGGTCGCGACCATCGCGGGGATGGTGACGAACGGGCCGATCCCGCACATCTGCGTCATGTTGATCGCGGTCGCCTGCAGCGGCCCGATCCGGCGTTCGAGACCGTTCCCCGGAAGGGTCGCGGAGTCCCCCGGGCGGGTGGGTGAGCTCACGTCGTGCCTCCATCCAATAGTTAGTAAAGCTTCTTAACATAAGATGAACGGGGTGCGGAAGGGCTGCGTCCGGAAAGTTGCCGAAACCGGTGCGGGAGTGGGAGAAGGGGACGGTGGGGCGCGGGCTCGACGGAGGGGGCGATTCCCGGCGGGAGCGCGCGTTCCGGCCGGACGGTGCCGATGGCCGGGAAGCGCCGAACCCCCGACCGTTTCCGGCAAAGCGCGGCAACCTGCGCGGACGGGCGGAAAACCGGCTGACGAGGCACCCGTCCGGCTGCGAGACTGCTCCCGTCGTCCACCTGGCCGGGAGCGTTCGCCTGATGTCCCAACCGATCTTGCACACCGAACGGATCCGGCTGGTCCCGTTGTCCGCCGGACATCTCGAGCACCTGGTCGAGCTCTCCGCCGACCCGGAAGTGATGCGCTATCTGGCCGGGGCGCAGACCCGGGAGCAGTCCGCCGACGAGCTCCGGAAAACCCTCGCATACGCCGGTCACGGGATCGGTTGCTGGACCGGCTTCGTCGATGCCGCTTTCGCAGGTTTCTGGTCCCTGCGCCCCGGCGAATCCCCGGGCGAGGCGGAGCTGGGTTACCGGATGCTTCGCGGGTTTTGGCGTAAAGGACTCGGCAAGGAGGGAGCGCGGGAGATGCTCCGGCACGGGTTCCGCGACGTCGGGCTCGACCGCATCTACGCCAGGACGGCAGCGCTCAACACAGTCTCCCAGGCGACGATGGCCTCCATCGGGCTCCGGCACGTGCGCGACTTCGTCGCCGACCCCGAGTACTTCGCGCCGGGCGACGACCTGCACGCGGTCGAGTACGCCGTCGGCCGCGAAGAGTGGCTGGCGCGGGGCTAGCGTGTTCGCCTGATGTCCCAACCGATCTTGCGCACAGAACGCCTCCGGCTGGTCCCGCTGTCCGCCGGACACCTCGAGCACCAGGTCGAACTCTCCGCCGACCCGGAGGTAATGCGTTATCTGGGCGGCGTGCTGACCCGGGAGCAGTCGGCGGAAGCGCTCCGGAAACTGCTCGCGGACACCACTCCGGGCCTGGGTTGCTGGGCCGGTTTCCTCGAAGCCGATTTCGCCGGTTACTGGGCCCTGCGGCCCGCCAGCGCACCAGGACAGGCTGAACTCGGGTACCGCCTGCTTCGCAGACATTGGCGCAAAGGCCTCGCCAAGGAAGGCTCGCTCGAACTGCTCCGGTACGGATTCCGCGAACTCGGCCTCGACCGCGTCTTCGCCGGTACCGCAGTGGGCAACAAAGCCGCTCAGGCGACGATGGCCGCGATCGGTCTCCGGCACATCCGCGACTTCGTCTCCGACGACCCTGTCTGCTTCGCGCCAGGCGACGATCGGCACGCCGTCGAGTACGCCCTTCGCCGCGAAGAGTGACTGGCGCAGAACTAGCGGAAACACGTTCACTCCGGCGCGCCGCGGAGGCGGATGGCACCGCGCCCCCGCGACCCCATATCGTTGCGCGAGCAGCCGTCCGGAGGTGGAACCCGAACCGTGCCCGACTACTACGCGGTACTCGGCGTGGGCAAAGCCGCGTCCCCCACGGAGATCAAGGCCGCTTACCGCCGGCTGGCCAAGACGCTGCACCCGGACGCGGGCGGCACGGTCGGCACCTTCCAGCTGTTGCGCGAGGCCTACGACACCCTCGCCGACCCCAACGAACGCGCTCGGTACGACGCCGGAGTCCCGGCCGCGTCGGTGCCCAAACCCCGGCCCCGGCGGCGATTCGGCGAGCAGCCCGGCTACCGCCCGGAAGCACCGGACATCGATCCGGAAAGCCTCGAGTGGTGGTCTTTCGCCGCGGCCGACCCGCGCATGCGGCACGGGCGGCGGCGCGGGCCAGGGCATACGCCGGTCGTCGCGGCGGTCGCCGGCGCCGTGCTGGTCCTGTTGCCGCTGCTGTCCGGGATCGACTTCACGCCGCCGGTGCTGATCGTCTGGCTCGCGCTCACCGCGGGCACCGCGCTGCTCGTGCACCGGCTCGCCCGCGGCTTTTTGTCCGCCCGCCGCGCCCGGCACGAGTTCGCCGAGGAATTCGGCGGCGGCGCGGTGTTCGGCTCCCCCGGCGCGGAGGCTGACGAACTGGCCGAACAGCTCACCGCCGACCTGCTGGAGCGGTATCTGACCCGGCTCCCCGGCGCGCGCATCTTCCACGGTCTCGCGTGGCCCGGTTCGGTGTTCGCCGACGTAGACCACGCGGTGCTGTGCGGGAAACGCCTGGTGCTGGTCGAATCGAAGCTGTGGCTGCCCGGGCATTACGAAACCGCGGAGGACGGACGGCTGCTGCGCAACGGCCGCCCGTTCCGCGGCGGCGGCACCCAGCTGGAAGAAAGCCTGGAGCGCTACCGCGAACTGCTGCCCGGCGTCGCGCTGCGCGGCGCGATGATCGTGTACCCCAGCCGGGACGGCGAGGTCACCACCGCCGAACCGGACGGCGAACCCGGGCCGCCGATGACGCCGGAGCAGTTCCTGCACGAGATCGGCGGCTGGCTGTCCGCCGAACCGTCCACTGTGGACCACAACGCGCTGCGCACGGTGCGCGCGCAGGTCACCGGGTCCGGCCGGGCGGCCTGACTCACCGGGGACATATCCGGCACGTGTCAGTCTGAGTACATGTCAACCTTGTCGGCAGGCCGCCGCCCCGCGCTGGCCGGGATCGCCGCGCTCGCTCTCGGCGCCGTGCTGATGCTGCTGTTGCAGGTGGTGCCGCCGACCGACGAGATCAGCGCGACCTGGCGGACCATCAGCGAATACGGGCTGTCAGACCACAAATGGGTGTTCGACCTGGCTGTGGTGCTGGTCGCGGCCGGTTCGGCGGTCGCGTTCGCCGTGCTGCGGCGGCAAGGACGGCTGCCAGGCCTCGCGGCAGTATTCGGAGCGTTCTGGACGGCCGGGTTGCTGGTGATCGTCGCGTTCCCGAAGACCGACTGGGCCAATGCGGCCGCGACCGGCGCGGGTGGCACGCTGCACCGGATCGCCAGCGTCGTCGCCTTCGTCTGTCTTCCGCTCGCAGTGCTCGTCTCGGCGCGCACGGTCTTCCCGGACTTGCCGCTCCGCCGGTTCCTCGCCCGCGCGCTCGCCGTGGCGTCGCTCGCGTGGTTCGCGGTGATTCTCGGCGCGGTCGCCGTCGCCGCGTTGACCGACCAGCACTGGTGGCTGCTCATCCCGCTGGGCCTCGTCGAACGCGGGATGGCGCTCACCGAACTTGTCGCGCTGGCCGCGCTCGCCGCCCCGGCTCGGCAAGCGACCCCCGCCCCCGAACCAGCATCCGGACAGTGAGCACCGCGCCGACGGCCAACGCACTCAGCACATAAGCGTTCCCGAACACCGTCTCCACCGGATTCCAGGACAGCTCCCGGTGCCCGCCCTCGGGAACCACGGCCAGCGCGACGCCGCTGAAAACTGCTACGGCACACACCAGCGCAGCCCGCCTGGTCGCGAGAAAACCGACTAGCGGCACTGCCCAAATCCAGTGGTGCGTCCACGAAAGCGGGCTCACCAGCAGCCCGCACCCCGCCGTCACGAGCAGCGCGGCCCGCGGATCGCCGCGCCGGTGGAAGTCGCGGACCAACAGCGCGCCCGCCAGCAGGCACAGCGCGGCCGCCGCCGCGTACCAGCCGAGCGAGGTCGCGCCGAACCTCGCGAACATCCCGTGCAGGGACTGGTCGAGCACCCAGTCGACGGTTCCGGCGTTGCGGTTGTCCAGCACGGCCGAGGTCCAGTACCGGATCGAATCCCCCGGCAGGATCAGCGCCCCGGCCGCGCTCGCCCCGACGAAGGTCGCCAGCGCGCGCCACGCGTCGGCGCGGCGGCCGGTCAGGAACAGGTGCGGGACGAAGATCAGCGGCGTCAGCTTCACCGCCGCGGCCAGCCCGATCAGCACCCCGCCGGATTTGCGGTCGCGGGCGGGCAGCGCGTCCAGCACCGCCAAGGCCATCAGCACGCCGTTGATCTGGCCCAGCGAAATCATCCGCCACACGGGTTCCAGCGCCGGCAGGAGACAGAGCGTCAGCAGCGGCCGATCGCGGGCGAACCGGCGCGACACCGACCACAGCGCGAGCACCGAGCCGACCGCGAGCAGCAACCACGCGAATTGCGCCGGGAGCGCGGCCAGCGGCAGGAACAGCAACGCCGCGCTCGGCGGGTACGTGAAAGGCAGTTCCAGCGCGGATTTCGGGTCGAGCGCGAGCAAGGGCTCGTAAAGCGGTTGTCCGCGCAGCACAGCCAGCGCACCGGCGCGGTACACCGCGCTGTCCACCCCGAGCGGTGCGCCGCCGAGCCAGCGGACGACGGCGATCCCGGCCAGGACGGCGACTGCCAGCCCGAGGACAATCTTTTTCTCTTGGCGCACAAGGGAAAGCTAGGGAGACCAGCGCCTCGGAATCGTCGGTCCGCGGAGCCGTCTTCGGCTGCTTCCCCGGTAGCGTCTCCCGTGCCGCGTGCTACCGGCGTATCACCGGCCCGGCACCACGAACTTCGCCTCGTAGGCCAGTACCACCGCCTGCGCGCGGTCGCGGACGCCGAGCTTGCCCAGCACCCGGCTGACGTGCGTCTTGGCGGTCTGCTCCGCGATCACCAGCTGCGCGGCGATGTCCGCGTTGGACAACCCGCGCGCGATCAGCCGCAGCACCTCGAGTTCGCGCGCGGTCAGCTCGGACAGCCTGCCGACGTCCTGGGCCGGCGGCCGCGTCCCGGCGAACCCCTCGATCACCCGGCGGGTGACCGCCGGCGCGAACAGCGCGTTGCCCGCGGCCACCATCCGGACCGCGACGACCAGATCGTCCAGCGGGGAGTCCTTCAGCAGGAACCCGCTGGCACCGGCGCTGAGCGCGCCGTAGACGTACTCGTCGGCGTCGAACGTGGTCAGCACGAGCACGCGCGGCCCCGCGTCCCGGCCGTCGCCGAGGATGAGCCGGGTGGCGGCCAGCCCGTCGAGGTCCGGCATCCGGATGTCCATCAGCACCAGGTCCGGGCGCAGCTCACGGCACGCGGCCACCGCTTCGGTCCCGGTGGCGGCCTCGCCGGTCACTTCGATGTCCGGCTGTGCGTCCAGCACCGCGCGAAAGCTCTGCCGGACCATGGTCTGGTCGTCGGCGATCACCACCGTCACCGCCATGGCTGTCCCCCTAGTCCAGCGGGACGGTCACGACGACCTCGAACCCGCCGCCGTCCCGTCGTCCCGCGGAGAACGTACCGCCGAGCGCCGCCGCCCGTTCCCGCATCCCGAGCAGTCCGTGCTTCGCCCGGCCCGCCGTGTCCTCCGGAGCGCTCGCGACGGCGCCGGTGTCCCGCACGGCGAGCCGCAGCAATCCCGGAGCGACGTGCACGAACACCTCGACCGGTGCGCCGGGGGCGTGCCGCACCGCGTTGCTGAGCCCTTCCTGGACGATCCGGTACGCCGACAAGCCGACGCCCTCGGGCAGGCCGCGACAATCGCCGCGCAGGTCGAACCGCACGTCGGTGCCGGCCGAGCGGACGCGTTCCACCAGCTGCCCGATCTGCTCGGCTCCGGGCTGGGGCTCGGTCTCCTGACCGGCCTGCCCGGCGCGCAGCAAACCGAGCAGCCTGCGCATTTCGGTCATCCCGTTGCGGGCGGTGTCCTGGATCGACTGGAATTCCTCGCGCAGCCCGTCGTCGAGCCCGGGGAACCGGTAGCGGGCGGAATCCGCGCGCATCGCCAGCACCGACATGTGGTGCGCGACCACGTCGTGCAGCTCGCGGGCGATCCGGGCCCGTTCCTCCAGCACCGCCCGGCGGGTGGACTCCGCCTCCAGATCGCGTTCGGCGCCGCGCAGCCGCGAAACCAGCCAGCCGAACGCCAGTGGCACCGCGAGCAGCACGGAGATCACGACCAGCTCGCCGCGCACGTTCGCCAGCAGGGCGCTGACCCCGGTGGAGATCAGCCAGACCCACGCCAGCACGCCCGGCCGGTGGTTGCGGCCGACCGCGGCGAGCACCGGGATCGCCGCGAACGCGAGGCCCTCGCTCCACGGCCAGCCGAACCGGGCGTGGATCCCGTAAAGCTGGTCCGCGCAGCCCACGACGACGATCAGCACCCGCCAGGACCACAGCGGACGGACCAGGGTCAGCCCGACGGCGAACATGGTCAGCGCCGCCGCCAGCACCCGCGTGCCCTCGTTCGCGCGGTCGGCGGGAAAGAACGCGAGCACTCCGGCGACGACCGCCGCGAACCCGATCAGGGCCTGGTGCGCCCGGCCGGGCGCGACCGCCGGACCGCCGCCTCCGACGACCGTCTCCCGCAGCGCGCGCCCCGCCGCCGCGAGAGGCGCGCTCGTGATCTTCATCGGGGGCGACCCTACTCGCCGGGACCGACATTCCGGCCGCACGCGGCGAACCGCCCTTCCGAGGTCTCGCGAAATTCTCGTACTAAGCGTACGCTTAGCGCCGCTGCCGAACGCTTTCTCGACGATGAGGAGATCCCCCGTGACCGCTTCCCGTGTGGCCATCGTGACCGGAGCCGGCCGTGGCATCGGCGCGGCCGTAGCCCGCCGCCTCGCTTCCGACGGGTTCGCCGTCGGCCTGCTGGACCTCGACGAGGCCGGGGTCAAGCAGGGGGCGGAGGCGATCGTCGCCGACGGCGGCCGCGCGGTCGGCGTCGCGCTGGACGTCAGCGACGCCGGGCAGGTCGAGGCCGCGGTGACCCGCGTGGCCGAGGAACTCGGCGCGCCGACCGTGCTGATCAACAACGCCGGCATCACCCGCGACAACCTGCTGTTCAAGATGACCGAACAGGACTGGGACTCGGTGCTGAACGTGCACCTGCGCGGTTCGTTCCTGATGACCCGCGAGGTGCAGAAGTACCAGACGCAGGAGAAGTGGGGCCGGATCGTCAACCTGTCCAGCACCTCCGCGCTGGGCAACCGCGGTCAGGTCAACTACTCCGCGGCCAAGGCGGGCATGCAGGGCTTCACCAAGACGCTGGCGATCGAACTGGGCAAGTTCGGCGTCACCGCCAACGCGATCGCGCCCGGGTTCATCGCCACCGACATGACCGCGGCGACCGCCGAGCGCGTCGGCATGAGCTTCGAGGACTTCAAGGCCGCGGCCGCCTCGCAGATCCCGGTGCAGCGCGTCGGCACGCCCGAGGACATCGCGAACGTGGCGTCGTTCCTGGTCAGCGAGGGCGCGGGATTCGTGTCCGGCCAGGTCATTTACGTCGCCGGCGGACCGAAGGACTGATCGCGATGCGCGTGTTCTCCGACGTCGCCGAACTCGCCGAAGCGGTCGGCAAGCCCTTGGGCACGAGCGAATGGCACACCGTCTCCCAGGAGCAGGTGCAATTGTTCGCCGACGCCACCGGCGACCACCAGTGGATCCACCTCGACGCCGAAAAGGCCGCCGCGGGCCCGTTCGGCACGACGATCGCGCACGGCTTCCTCACGCTGTCGCTGATCCCGTCGTTCCTGCCGGAGATCTACCGGGTCGAGGGCCTGAAGATGGGCATCAACTACGGGCTCAACAAGGTGCGGTTTCCGCAGCCGGTGAAGGTGGGCTCGCGGGTGCGCGGAACCGCCGACCTGGTGGAGCTGACCGACGTGCCCGGCGGCAAGCAGGCCGTGGTGCGCTGGACGGTCGAAATCGAGGGCGAGGACAAACCCGCCTGCGTCGCCGAGATGGTTTCCCGGCTCATCCTCTGAACCCTTGACCTCGCCCGCGCCACGACCGAGCGGTCCGTGAGGGGAACCCTGAGGGAATCAGAGTCCCTCAGGGTTCCCTTCACGGACCTCCGCATCGCCCAACGAACTGGAGTCCTGCCGATGACCGAAACCGACCCGCCCGGCCTCGATCTGGCGAAGCTGCGCGCCCATCTCGACCGCGAGCGGCCCGGGCTCGTCTCCGGCGCCCTCTCCGCGGAAGTGGTGCAGGGCGGGCGGTCCAACCTCACCTATCTCGTCTCCGACGGCACGCGGCGCTTGGTCGTGCGCCGTCCGCCGCTCGGGCACGTGCTGCCGACCGCGCACGACATGCGGCGCGAGTTCCGCGTGATGAGCGGACTGGCCGGAACTCCGGTCCCGGTGCCGGAAACCGTTCTGCTGTGCGAGGACGCGGACGTGCTCGGCGCGCAGTTCTACGTGATGGAATTCGTCGAGGGCACGCCGTACCGGACCGCCGGCGAGCTGGAGCAGCTCGGCCCGCAGCGGACGAGGGCGATCGCCGATTCTCTGGTGGACACGCTCGTCGACCTGCACGCGGTCGATCCGGAAGCGGTCGGGCTCGGCGATTTCGGCCGTCCGGAAGGCTTTTTGGAACGCCAGCTGCGCCGGTGGAAGAAGCAGCTCGACGGTTCGCGCAGCCGCGACCTGCCCGGCGCGGACCGGCTGCACGACCAGCTCGCCGCGGCGATCCCGGCGTCCGGCCCGCCCGCGATCGTGCACGGCGACTACCGGCTGGACAACGTGCTCGTCGACGGCGACGACCGGATCACCGCCGTGCTGGACTGGGAGATGTCCACGCTCGGCGACCCGCTCACCGACCTCGGCCTGATGATCACCTACGCGCAGCGGGACCAGCTCTCGCTGCCGATGGTGTCCAACGCCAGCAGCGCGCCGGGATACCCGGACACCGACGAGACGATCGCCCGCTACGCGCACCGTTCCGGCCGTGATCTGTCGGCGCTGAACTGGTACGTGAGCTTCGCGTACTTCAAGCTCGCGGTGATCCTCGAGGGCATCTATTTCCGGTTCCAGCAAGGCAAAACCGTCGGCGAGGGCTTCGACCAGATCGGCGCCGCCGTCGCCCCCCTGATCGAGCAGGGCGCCAAGACGCTCACCAAGGAGAACTGATGGACTTCGCGTTCGACGCCCGTACCGAGGAACTGCGCGGGCAGCTGCTCGAATTCATGGATTCGCACGTCTATCCCGCCGAGGCTGTTTTCCACGAGCAGCTGGCCGCGCGCACCGATCCGTGGTCGCCGCCGCCGGTCGTCGACGAGCTGAAGGCCGAAGCACGCAAGCGCGGGCTGTGGAACTTCTTCCTGCCCGGAGACCACGGCGCGGGACTGACCAACTTGCAGTACGCGCCGCTGGCCGAGATCACCGGCCGCAGCCCGCACCTCGCGCCCGCCGCGGTGAACTGCGCCGCGCCGGACACCGGGAACATGGAAGTGCTGACCATGTTCGGCAGCGAGCAGCAGAAGAAGCAGTGGCTGGAACCGTTGCTGGCCGGGGAGATCCGCTCCGCGTTCGCGATGACCGAGCCCGACGTGGCGTCTTCCGACGCGCGCAACATCGCCACCAGCATCCGCCGCGAGGGCGACGAGTACGTCATCAACGGGCGCAAGTGGTACATCACCGGCGCGATGAACCCGAACTGCAAGATCTTCATCGTGATGGGCAAGACCGATCCGGACGCGCCCGCGCACAAGCAGCAGAGCATGATCCTGGTCCCGCGCGACACCCCGGGCCTGACCGTCGTGCGCGGCATGCAGGTGTTCGGCTACACCGACGGCGACCACGGCGGGCACGCCGAGGTGCTGTTCGAGGACGTGCGGGTGCCCGCCGAAAACCTGATCGCCGACGAGGGTTCCGGGTTCGCCGTCGCGCAGGCCCGTCTCGGGCCCGGCCGCATCCACCACTGCATGCGCGCAATCGGCATGGCGGAGCGCGCGCTGGAGGCGATGTGCCGCCGCACGTTGTCGCGCGAGACTTTCGGCCGTCCGATCGCTGATTCGGGCGTGGTGCAGGACTGGATCGCCGAGGCGCGCGTGCGGATCGAGCAGCAGCGGCTGCTCGTGCTAAAGACCGCATGGCTGATGGACACCGTCGGCAACCAGGGCGCGCACACGGAAATCCAGGCGATCAAGATCTCCACTCCGCTGGCCGTCGAATGGATCCTGGACAAGGCGATCCAGGCGCACGGCGCGGGCGGCGTCTCGCAGGACTTCCCGCTGGCGGAGATCTGGGCCGGGGTCCGCACGCTGCGGCTCGCCGACGGCCCGGACGAGGTGCACAAGCGTTCGCTGGCGCGGCGTGAGCTGAAGAAATACCGGACGGAGGCAGGCAAGTGACCGCCGAGGAGCTGCGCGCGCAGGTCGCCGCTTTCCTCGCCGCGCACGATCCGGCTTCTTTGTCCACTGTGGACTTCCTGCGGGCCCGGTTCGACGCCGGGCTCGCCTGGGTGCACTTCCCCGAAGGCCTTGGCGGCCAAGGCGCTCCGCGCGCGCTGCAGGGCGAGGTCGAGGCCGCTTTCGCCGCCGCGGGCGCACCGGACAACAATCCGCGCCGGATCCTGATCGGACTCGGCATGGCCGCGCCGACGATCCTCGCGTTCGGCACCGACGAGCAGAAGAAGCGCTACCTCCGTCCACTGTGGACCGGCGAGGAGGTGTGGTGCCAGCTGTTCAGCGAACCGGGCGCCGGCTCCGACCTCGCCGCGCTGGCCACCCGCGCGGTCCGCGACGGCGACGACTGGGTCGTGACCGGGCAGAAGGTGTGGACGTCCAGCGCGCATCTCGCGCAGTGGGCCATCCTCGTCACCCGCACCGACCCGGACGTGCCGAAACACCAGGGCATGACGTACTTCCTGTGCGACATGACCGCGCCCGGCGTCGAGGTCCGGCCGCTGCGGCAGATCACCGGCGAGGCGGAGTTCAACGAGGTTTTCCTCACTGAGGTGCGGATTCCGGACTCGCAGCGGATCGGCGCGGTCGGCGAGGGCTGGAAGGTCGCGCAGACCACGCTGATGAACGAACGCGTCGCGATCGGCGGCACCGCGATGCCGCGCGAGGGCGGCATGATCGGTCTCGTCGCGAAGACCTGGCGGGACCGTCCCGAACTGCGGACGCCGGAACTGCGCGACCGGCTCGTGCAGCACTGGGTCGAAGCCGAATCGCTGCGGCTGGCCGGAATGCGGCAGCGGCAGCAGCTCGCCGTCGGCGCGCCCGGTCCGGAGGGTTCGGCGATGAAGGTGGCGTTCGCCGAGCTGAACCAGCAGCTGTCCGGGCTGGAGCTGGAGCTGCTCGGCGAAGAGGGTCTGCGCTACGAGGACTGGACGATGCGCCGTCCGGAGCAGGTCGACTTCTTCGGCCGCGACGCCGGGTACCGGTACTTGCGCGCAAAGGGAAACTCGATCGAAGGCGGTACCTCGGAGGTGCTGCGGAACATCATCTCCGAACGCGTGCTGGGGCTGCCGTCCGAGCCGCGGGCGGACAAGGACGTCGCCTGGAAGGACCTGCCGCGATGAGCACGCCGGACCTGCTGTACTCGGAGGTGGAAGAGGACCTGCGGTCCTCGGTGCGGGCGCTGCTGGCCGACCGCGCCGGGCCAGCGGCTCTGCTGGCGCGGGTCGAAACGGACACGCCGTACGACCTCGCCCTGTGGAAGACGTTGGCCGCCGACCTCGGCGCGGCCGGGCTGATGGTGCCGGAATCCCTTGGCGGGCACGGGGCTTCGACGCGCGAGGTCGCGGTCGTCATGGAGGAACTGGGCCGGAGCGTCGCGCCGGTGCCGTACCTGGGCAGTGCGGTGCTCGCGACCGCGGCGTTGCTTGCCGCGGGCTCGGACCTGCTCCCCCAGCTCGCTTCCGGCTCGGTGATCGGCGCGCTGGCGGTGCCTTTGTCGACCGCTCCGGGCGCTGATTTCCCTGCCACGGTTTCTTTTCTCGACGGAACCTTGACCGGGCGAGTGTCCACAGTGGCCGATGCTTCGGTCGCGGATCTGCTGATTGTTCCGGCTGTCGGTCCTGACGGTCCTGGCCTTTACGCCGTGGACGCTTCCGCGGCGACCGTGACCGAGGCCGTGTCGCTGGACCTGACGCGTCGGGTTGCCGACGTGACGTTGGATTCCGCTGCGGCGCAGATGATTTGCACTGGCTCGGCTGCTGTGGAGGCTTTAGAGAGCTCTTTGACCACCGCGGCTGGGCTGCTGGCTTCGGAGCAGACCGGGATCACCGAGTGGGCGTTGACGGAGACTGTGACTTACCTGAAGGGGCGGTATCAGTTCGGCCGTCCCGTCGGGGGCTTTCAGTCGCTGAAGCACCGGTTGGCGAATCTGTACACGGAACTGGTGAACGCCCGCGCGACGGCCCGGTACGCGGCGGATGCGCTGGCGACCGGGAACGACGTGCCGATCGCGGTGGCGGTCGCGCAGGCACGGGTGTCGCCGATCGCGGTGCACGCGGCCGAGGAAGCTGTTCAGCTGCACGGCGGGATCGGGATGACGTGGGAACATCCGGCGCATCTCTATCTCAAGCGCGCCAAGAGCGATCAGATCGCCTTCGGCACGCCGGGGCGGCACCGGGCCCGGCTGGCTGACCTGGTGGATCTGCCTGTCTGACGTTTTTGTCGGTGGCCGGGGTTACGGTGGCTTGCATGTCCGAGACCCCGGATTGGGCGTATGAGCGGCCGGAAATCCATCCCCCGGATCCGACGTGGGCGTCGCGGGGCTCCGCATTGTGCGCGGAGCTCGCGCGACTGCTCGCGCCTTGGCTCGCCCGCGGGGAAGTCGAGCACGTCGGCTCGACGGCGGTGCCCGGTTTGGCGGCGAAACCGGTGCTCGACGTGATGGCCTCGATGCGGGATCTCTCACCGGAGACGGTCTCGGCGGTGGTGCCGGTGCTTTCCTCGGGCGGATGGTGTTTTGTGCCGCCGTCGCTTGATGTCGCAGCGCCGTGGCGACGGTTCTTTGTGCTGCCGGATGCGGAGGGTCGGCGTCGGGTGGCGCATCTGCATCTGCTGCCGGAGGGACATCCGAGGTGGCAGGCGCAGGTGGATTTCCGGGACGCGCTACGGGCGGATCTCGGGTTGGCGGCGGAGTATGCCGAGGTGAAGCGACGGCTGGCCGGGGAGGTGACCGATCGGGAGGAGTACACGGCCGGGAAGACGGACTTCGTGCGGCGGGTTCTCGATGGAGTGAGCGGCTGAGGGAGGCCGTCCGCTGCGACCAGTACCGGCCTTGCGTGTGCGAGCCACATCGCACCCGGCACGGTCGCGCCCCCACCGCGCGACCGTGCCCTCCGTGCGCCAGCTCGTGCCTCGGCTGACCGTCCATCCTGGAACGACTAGGGCGCGGGCCGAGGCACGACCCGGTTGCAGCCATGCCCTGCTCCGCGCCGGAGACCGACCACGGCGCGAACCGTCTGGTGCGCCACGCTCGCGCCCCGGGCTGACTCTCCATCCGGAACAACCACCACGGCGTGGGCCGAGGCACAACCCGATTGCTGCCTATGCTCCGCACGGGAGACCGACCGCGGCCGGACCCTCTGGTGCGCCACGCCCTCGTCGTTTCTGCTGCCCCGCAAGCATTCCGGCTGCTCCGCAAGCGACTGCCTCACGCGAAGCTGCTGCGCAGCAACCCGCCGCTGCCAGTTTCCCCCGTCCGCCCTGGTCTCATGGCAGGTGGCGACGAGGCCGCACCCCTCGGAACGGCGGCCTCGTCGCCAAGCTCAAACGCGGGCTCAGACCAGGCCGGGTCGGGTCGGCCCCCGCCCCGGCCGCTCCAGGCCAGCTCCGCCGGGCCAGGTCAGCCCGGTCAGGCCCGCCGGGCCCGGCCTGATCAGGTCGGCCAGGTCCGGTCCAGTCGAGCAGGCCAGGCGTCCTAGCCCGGCCCGGCCAGCCTGGCCCGGTAAGCCCAGCCAGGTCAGGTCAGCCAGCCAGGTCAGGTCAGCCCGACTCGAGCAACCCCACCCGGGCCCAGCCAGGTCAGCCCGGCCAGCTCTGAGCCGAATCAGCCGTGATACCCGGCCACGATCTTCGTGAACGCGTACTTCGGCTGCGAAATCCCGCTGCACTCGCCGCCGCCCGAGCAGTCCCGGTTGGTCGCCCAGAAGGTGAAGCGGCCCAGATGACGGCTGGCCGCGTAGTCGCGGATCGCGGTGAAGTCAGCCACCGAGACGACCTCGCCGGCGTTGTCCGTCTTGCCGTTCATCGACGACAGGCCCGCGTGCCGGTAGGCCGTCGCACTGTCCCAGCCGAACGTCGACTTCAGCTGTCCGACGAGACCGTCCACTGCGGACTTCGTCTTGCCCGCCATGTCGCCGCCGCTGGAGAAATCGAACGGCATCACCGACCACACGTCCACCGGCGCGCCGATCGCCTTCGCCTGCTTGATCAGCCGCTTGCCCCAGTCGTTCGGGCCGGACGTTTCGGTCCCGATGGTGATCACGACGCGCACACCCGGGTTCTTCTGCTTCGTGATCTTGACCGCGTTCAGGATCCGGTCCTGCACCGTCGCGTTCTCGAACTCGTCGGTGTTCTCGATGTCGAGGTCGATCGCCTTGAGCCCGTACGCGTCGATCACCTTCTGGTACGCCCCCGCCAGCGCGCTGGCCGACGAGCATTTCGCGCCCAGTTTCGTGCCGGACCAGCCGCCGAAGGACGGAATGACGTCGCCGCCCGCGTCGCGGATGGTCTTGATCAGGGTTTTGTCCGAACCGGTCAGCGAACGGTCGCCGTCCCACTTCGGGTTGCACGAACCGTCGGACAGCATGAACGCGAGCGTGAACGTCTTGATCCCGGTCGCGGACATCGCCGCCGACGCGCTCGTCTGCCCCGCCCACTGGTACAGGTACGGCGAAGCGAGAACCGGGTCCGGAGCGGCCGCGAGCTGCGGCGCGGACGCGGGCGCGGCCGTGGCCACCCCGGCCGCGGTCGCGAGAGCCGCCCCTGCCGCCGCCGCGAGCGCGGCCAGCCGACGCACTGATTTCATCGTGTTCCTCCCACGAGCACCACGGAACACCTCCGGTTTGAGGCGGCGGGATCAACCCGGGAGGAGTGCACCCGGAAGGGTGCCGTCACACACTGGACTAGACCAAATCAGCGTGTCAAGAGCCGCAGCCCGAACGGCGCACCGGGACGGAAACGGTGCGCCGCGCCAGGTTTGTCCCCCGGCCGGGTGGGGCCGAAAGTCAGGGGCGACCGGCGGCGGTCCCCTCGCCCAGCCCGTCGGAGAAGTCGTGGTCCCGGGTTTCCGGCAGGCCCAGAACACACAGGAAACTGAGCACGCCGAGCGCGACCAGCACCAGCGAAACCGGCACCGTCGAACCGGTCGACGCCCACAGATTCGTCGAAATCAACGGCACGACCCCGCCGCCGATCACCCCGGCGAGGCTGTACGCGATCGACGCGCCGGAATACCGGTACCGCACCCGGAACAGCTCCGGCAAAAACGCGCCCATCGGGCCGTACAGCATCGCGAAACAAGCCAGGCCGCCGACGAACCCGACCGTCAGCAACACCGGATTTCCCGTCTGCAGCAAGGCGAACAGCGGAAACGCCCACACCACCACGGAAACCGCTGCCGCCGCGCTCAGCCGCCGTCGGCCCCACTGGTCGGACTTCATCGCGAACACCAATGTCGCCACGCCCATCACCGCGGCCGCGATGAGCAGGCCGATCAGGACAGTCGTGCGAGGGATGCCGAGGGTGGTCGTCGCCATCGAAAGACAGAATGTCGTGACAGTGTAGAAAAGCGCGTGCGCGAGCACGAACGACAACGTCGACAGCACCAGAACTCGCGGCTGGTTGCGGAGAAGTTCGAACAACGGGACTTTCGCCTGTTCGGCCTTGTCCAGAGCGGCCTGGAAAACCGGCGTCTCGGCGATCTTGATCCGGATGTAGAACCCAACTGCCAGCAGCACCGCGGAGAACAGGAACGGCAGCCGCCAGCCCCAGGACAGGAACTCGGCCGTCGGAAGCGCCGCGTCCAGCACCAGGAACAGCAGGTTGCCCAGGACGAATCCGATGGCCGGGCCGAGCTGCGGGAACGCCGAGTACAGCCCGCGCTTCCCCGGCGGCGCGTACTCCGTCGACATCAGCACCGCGCCGCCCCATTCGCCGCCGAGGCCGATGCCCTGCACGAAACGCAGCACCACCAGCAGGATCGGCGACCAGAGGCCGAGCGTGCCGTACCCCGGAACCAGTCCGACGGCCACTGTGGACAGTCCCATCACCAGCAGAGAAGCGACCAGCATGGACTTGCGGCCGATCCGGTCGCCCCAGTGTCCGAAAAGGACAGCGCCGACCGGGCGCGCCACGAACCCCACCGCGAAGGTGCCGAGCGAGGCCAGCACCCCGGCGGTCGAGGAGAACGTCGGGAAGAAAACCTTCCCGAACACCAGCGCCGCCGCGGTTCCGTAAATGTAGAAATCGTAGAACTCGATGGCGGTGCCGATGAAACTGGCGGTGGCGATGCGCGACACGTCGGCCCGCGCGGGTGCGGTCATTCCGGCTCCCTGTTCTCCCCTGCGGCCCCGTGCCGCCCCGGGGAGAGTATCGGGTCACGCGTCGCCGGGCAGGTCCTCCATTTTCCGCTGCAGCTTGTTCATCCCGCCGAGCCAGCGGTCGGTTTCGGTGGCGCGCAAGGCATAGAAGTCCGCGACTTCGGCGTGCGGCAGCACCAGGAACCGGTTCTCGGCCATGGCTGCGAACAGCGCGTCGGCCACCTGCGGCGGGTCGATCGCGGTCGCGCCCATCAGCAGTTTGCCGCGTTCGCCGGTCTCCTCCAGCATCGCGGTGCGCACGCCCTGCGGGCAGATCGCCTGCACGCTGATCCCGCGGTGCCGATAGGTGGCCGACAGCCATTCCGCGAACGCCAGCGCGCCGTGCTTGGTCACCGAATACGGCGCCGAGCCAAGGCTGGTGAGCACGCCCGCCGCGGACACCGTCGCGACGAACCGGCCCTCGCCGCGCTCCAGCCACGCCGGCAGCAGCAACCGGGCCGCGCGGACGTGCGCCATCACGTTCACGTCCCACGCCAGCGACCACGCGTCCTCGTCCGCGTTGGCGTCACCGAACGGCGCGACTCCAGCGTTGGCACAGAAAACGTCGATCTCGCCCAGCGTTTCGCGCGCGGCGGCAATCAGATCCGCCACACCGGATTCACTGGCCACGTCACCCGCGAACGCCGTACCGCCGACCTCCGCCGCGACCTCGGCCGCACGGTCTCCGTCAAGGTCCGCGACGACAATGCGAGCACCGTCCGCCGCGAACCGCCGCGCCAGCGCCGCCCCGATCCCGCCGCCACCGCCGGTGATGACGACCCCGGCGCTCACAGGCCGCCGCCGAGCGTCACGCCGCCGTCGAGAACGACCGTCTGCCCGGTCATCCAGCCCGCTTCGCTGGACAGCAGGAACGCCACCGCGCCCGCGATGTCCTCCGGCACACCAAGCCGCTTCAGCGGATACGCCGCCGCCACCTCTTCCTCGCGACCCTCGTAAAGCGCGGTCGCGAACTGCGTCTTGACCACCGCCGGAGCCACCGCGTTCACCCGGATCTTCGGGCCGAGTTCGCCGCCGAGTTCCTGGGTGAGCCGGATCAGCGCGGCCTTGCTGACGCCGTACATGCCGATGCCCGGCGAGGTGCGGATGCCCGCGATCGAGGCGACGTTGACCACCGACCCGCCGTGCTCGCCCATCCACGCGTCCCGCGCGACCCGGATCCACGACAGCGGCGCGACCACGTTCACCGCGAAGATCTTGGCCGCCGCGGCCGGGTCGATGTCCACTATCGGGCCGTAAACCGGGTTGATGCCGGTGTTGTTGACCAGCATGTCGAGACTGCCGAACTTCTCGACCGCGGCGGCGACCGCCTCCTGCTGGTGCGCGGCGTCGTCGGCCTTGCCGGGCACCGCGATCGCGACATCCGGCCCGCCGAGCTGCTCGACGGCCTCGGCGAGCGGCTCCGGCTTGCGCGCCGTGATGCACACCTTCGCGCCGCGCTCGACGAGCCCCTTCGCGATGGCCAGCCCGATCCCCCGGCTGGCCCCGGTGACCAGGGCAACGCGATCCTTGAACGACTCCACCACACCGTCTCCTTGTCCGCCGCTGGACAGCCACCGCTAAGCGGCCGCTTACCGCAGGATAACGGCGAGGCTCCGGTACGCAACCCCAAGCCGCCACCACGACCGTCACACCACAGCGGGCTACCGTCACCCAAACGCTGCGTATCGGTCGAGGGGCGTCAGGCGTCACCTCGCAGGCTCAGCTCGGAATCCCGTAGGCGACCCCTGCGGCCGTGCCTGCCGCCCGGACCGGCGCATGACGGCGCGGGTGGACACGACATATCCGACGTCAAGCAACTGGACACATCGCTGTCAATCAGCTTTGCGCTCACCCCAGTCCCAATCGGGATCTCGAGAAAATCTCGCTAGGACCTCTTCGAATTCTATGAGATCGTCGAAGTCCGTATCCAAAAGTCCGGAAAGACCACTCAGCACAACCTGCAGAAGCGGGCGAATGCACGAAATCTTCGAATACTCGAGGACAACCGGCGCGACCGACCCGAATCGTTCGCTGAATTCTGCTTTTTCACGGTCGTCGTAGTCATCCAGCACGTCACCGGAAAGATCGACGCCAAAAGTGCAGTCTTCCACCACGAGGCAGTCGAAAATTTCACCATTCTTATAGAGGCCCGCCCCGCGCAATCGAGCCCCGATTTTCTTGTGCGTAGCCGGGTCGCACAAGAGCACTATGATCGGCCGCACAGCAACCCTCCTCCTGCACGCCTAGCAATCCAAGAATGAAACCCTGGCTCCAAGCTCGTGATAATGCTTCCACGCCCTTGCGGAAGGTACACGATCACGGGATAGCCAATTAGGCCCGGCGTGGCCAATGCCCCGGTAGATGCTGGCCAGATCCTGCAGGCTTCCGAACCTGTCGGCTACCGCGCTCGCCGACAGGTTCGGACCAGACCACACCGCCGCCGCAGTCAGGCCGTGGCTTCGTCTTTGGCAAATGGGCCGTCCGGCCTACAACGAACGTCGGGTGCCACGGACGTCGGTCACGGTCCGCACAGGGGCCGATCGGGCCCCGTACCCGCCACAGCACCAGATCAAGGCATGAACCCGAGGCCGGACGAGCCGCGCGTGCTTGCCGACAAGGCCCTCATCGACGGCGGTTGCCCTTGGTTAGGCTCTCGCGAGTGACCACAGGGATCGAGCCGTCCACTCCCGTCTCGCCGGAGACCACCGTCCGGCACAGCACGGCCGCGCGGCGGACGGCGGTGTACCTGACGCTCGCAATCGCGTCGCTGATCAACTTCATCTCCTACGCCCCGCTCGACGTGCGCGCGCACGAGAAAGCCTGGGGCGACGCGCTCAACTACTACGCCATGTCCGAACACACCGGGGCGCAGGTCGACAACCCGTTCGCGCTTCGGATGCTCAGTCCGTGGCTGGTCCATCTGGCCGGCAAGGTGACGGGGCTTCCGCTCGACGTGCTGTGGCTCGGGTTCACCGCTGTCATCACGCTCGCGTGCACCGTGGTGTTCTTCGAATTCTGCTGGCGGCACCTCAACCTGCATCTGTTCACCTCAGCGCTCGCAGCGATCGCGCTGTCCTGCACGTTCTGGTACGGCCCCTACGCGTTCAGCAACCCTTTCCTGGTCGACCCGCTGAACAATCTGCTCTATCTCATCGCGTTGTGGCTGTTGTTCAAACGCAAATTGCTGCTGTTCACCCTCGTCATCGTCGTCGGCACCATCAACAAAGAGACCACCCTGCTGCTAGCCCCGCTGTACCCGCTACTGGCCTGGACACGGTCACGCTCACTGCGCGACCGCCAAGTAGTCTTCGGCGTGCTCGCAACGGTCGCCGCAACGCTGGCGTATGCCGGTTTCCGCCTGTGGGCACAGAACTTCATCGGGGGCAATTACAGCTTCGGCAGCGGCCAGGGCAACCAAAGCCTCGCCTCGAACATCGCCTTCGCGCTGTCGTCGAACAAACGCAGCGAGCACGCCGCGCTCTTCGATACCTTCCACTTCTTCTGGATCATCTTCGGCTACGGGCTCTACCGGCTGTACCGCCAGAAAGGCCCGTTCAACCCGCTGCTCGTATCCAGCGTCTACCTGGCACTCTGCTGCCTCGCCGGACGGATGGTCGCCACCGACACCCAACGGGTATTCGTCATGCTCGCACCCCTGGTGATCGGCGTGGTCGCGGTTACCCTCGACAACCAGCGCAGCGACATCCGACGCTTCCTTGTCGGCCTTCTCGCCTTTCTCTACCTCGCGCTCAACCTGCGACTCGTGCCCAACGACACAGGATTCCTGGTCGAGATCGGCGGACTGATTCTTTTCGCCGCTCTGGTCTATCCTCAGTCGCGGCTCCGGCGAGGCCGTCCGGACCTTTTTCGCGATGCGGACGTGAGACGCCCCTAGCAAGCTCGAGATCCGAACTGACTCGTCAGCGGCACGCAGAGGTGCACACGGCAGACCCGGCCCTCACCGCTCGCCGCCGGACCGCGGGCCGTACGCGACCCGCATCCGCGCGTCCCGTTCCAGTTGCCGCAGCGCGGCTTCCAATCCGGGCGCGACGGGCAGCCGGCCGCGGCCGAGCAGCAGCACGCCGGGCAGGGTGCCGAGCGCGGCCGTGAAGTCGGCGTGCGCGCCCGGCCAGCTGGCTGACCACCGAGGCGGCGGGCACGAACCCGGCTAGCGAACAGGTGGCCATCGCCGACCACCGGCAAAGGCTCGCCATGACCGCGAGCATGATGATCAGCACGGTCACGGGTCAGCCACGGACACGGAGGCGTCCAGCCGCTGGACGTGCGACAGGCCCCGGATTCCGGGCGAACGAGGCGTCGGGCGAAGGCTCTTTTCACCGCGTTCTCCCGCTGTAGTGAAATGGTCCCATGCAGCTGCGGAAATGGCGTGGAGCGGGCATCGCGACGGCGATCGTCGTCACGGCGGGCGCGGTCATCTGGTTCTTCGGAGTGCCGGTGCCGGAATGGGCGGTCGGGCCGCAAGAGGGCATTTCCCGGGCAGAGTGGCTGACTGCCGTCAATAACGCGCGCTCGGGATTCCTCACCAGTTTGAGCGTCGTCGCCGCACTCGTCACCGCCGGTCTGGGCATCCGCAAGTACTTCCAGGATCGCGACAAACAGCGCCTCGACGAGGACAAGCACCTGATCAGCCAGTTCGACACGGCGTGGGGCCGGATGGCCTCGGACGACCCGCTCGTCCGCGCGAACGCGATGCGCACGCTGGCCCGGTTGATGTCCGATTCTCCCCGGGATCGGCCGTCGGTCTTGCGGTCGGTCTGCGATCTCCTGCGCAAGCGGACGGAGGACCGCGCGCGGGACGGCCGGGCCGAGGCGGATGTCGTCGCCGCGGTCGACCTGCTGCGCGAGCGGTCGCCGCGGGACGAGCCGGATCCGCTCGATCTGGCGAACGTTCGCCTCCCCCGGGCCGACCTGCACGGCGCGTCGTTGCGCGGAGCGTCGGTCCCCGACGCCGACCTTTCCGGTACCGATCTGACCGCAGCCGACCTCCGCGAATCCACGATGTCCCGGGCCGTGCTGCGCGAGGCCGCCGTCTGCTCCGGGCAGCTCGACGGCGCCGATCTGGAGCGAGCCGATCTCAGCGGCGCGAAGTTGCGCGACCTGTCGGCCGAGGGCGCCTCGCTTGCCGAAGCCGACTTCCGCGGTGCCGACCTGTCCGGAGCTGTCCTGCGCGGGGCGGTTCTGCGGCGCGCACGATTGTCCGACGCGAAGCTCGACCGGGTCGACTTCTCCGGTGCCGACCTCGCCGGCGCGGATCTCTCCGGAGCCGACCTCAGCACCGCCGTCGGGCTCACCGGCGAACAGGTGGCCCGGTCGGTCGGCAAACCCGCCGCTCTGCCCCCGTACCTGCGAAAATGACGGCAGTGCCGACCGTTGCCATAGCGGTGCACGACGGGTTCTACGGATGCGGCACCGGCGCGGGCTACGCCAATTTCGGCACCCTCAGCACGCTTGCCGGCCTCCTGCCCGCCGGCGTCCGGCTCGTCGTCCTGCCACTTCGGCTGGACCGCGGCAGCCCGGAACACCACCCCGAGTGGCATGCGCGAGCCCGGCACCGGCTGCGCGACGCGACGATCCTGCCGGTCGACAACGGCACGGGCGGCCAGGACCGCTGGGGCAGCCTCGAGAATTTCCGGCGCCTGGTCCGATCGACCGCGGATCGGCTGCACCCCCTGAGCCGGTCGGCGGGGCCTCTCCTGATCATCGCGTTCGACGCCCCGTTCCTCGGACTCGGCTCAGCGTTGCCTCCCGAACTGCTGCCGCACCTCGTGCTCGCGCCGCGCTCCAGCGCCGCGATCCATGCGCCGCACGATCTCGAACGCCGTGCCTGGGAACGGAACGGCCTGCTCGCGGCCGTCGCCGGGGGCGCCAGGGTCGCGACCATCTCCCCGTTCATGGCCGGCCATCTGCACCGCGAATACAGGGTGCCGCGCGAGGCGATGGAGGCGATGCCGGACGGCCTGACCGAGGACGACTGGAGCGGCTACGGCTCCGGCGACGCGGCCGTCCCGGACCTGCCGCCGTTCGTGTTCTCGATGGGACGAGCGGAGCCGTACAAAGGATTCGAAGACCTGCTCGCCGCGTGGGACCTCCTCGCGCGCGACGGCGTCCCGCTGCCGCTTCTGCTCGTCGCCGCGACGAGCGAAAGCCCTGAGCCCACGCCCTACCAGAACGCCCTGCGCACCCGGGCCGAGCGAATCGCCTCCCCGGTTCGGATGGTGACCCGGTTCACCCCGGACGTCCCGCGGCTGCTCCGGCACTCCAACGTGCGGGCGGTCGTCGTGCCCTCGCACGCCGAGCCTTTCGGCCGGATCCCGATGGAGGCGTTCGCGGCCGGGGCCGCGCCCGTGATCACCGCCACGAGCCAAGGCCTCGCCGGCCAGATCCGCGACGGCAGCACGGGGTTCCGGTGCGAGCCGAAGTCGCCCGCGTCGCTGGCGGCCGCCTTGCGCCGCGCCTTCGCCATGACCCCTGACCAGCGATTGTCCATGCGGAAGCGGGCCCGTCGAGCGGCGCTGCGCGACTACGACCACCCGGCTGCCCTTCGCGCCTTCCTGACCCGGGCGGCACCGTGGCTGGAGCTCCTCGGTCCGGACGATCAGTTACGGTTGCCGAGCACAGCCCCGCCCGTCGCCGACCCCGAGGAGGTCCGTGTTCACCGCGCCTCCGGTTAAGGTGCCGATCGGGCTCCAAGCACCGCACTGGACCACCGTGCGGGCCGAGCGCCGGGTACTGGTCGTGGTCCACCACGTCACCTCGCTGCTGCGGCTCCTCGACGTCCTCCCGGTCTTCGATTCCGACACTCGCGTGCAGCTCGTCTTCACCTGGAACGGATCCGACCCGTTCCACCACGGACTGCAGCGCTTTTTCGACGACCTCGGCGTCGTCGCGATCCCGTGGTCCCAGGCGATCAACACCGAATTCGACCTCGCGATCGCCGCCAACCACGGCGGGCTCACCGAAATCACCGCGCCCCTGGTCATTCTTCCGCACGGCGTGGGGTATACTAAAATGTCTCCCGGAAACCGGAAACCGGAAACCGGAAACCGGAAACCGGAAACCGGAAACCGGAAACCGGAAACCGTCTACGGCTTGTCGCCGGAATGGCTGCTGTACAGCGGCAGGCCCATCGCGTCGTCTTTCGTGCTCGCCCATCAGGCCGAGCTCGATCGGCTGACCGCGCTCACCCCCGCCGCCCGTGACACCGCCTTCGTGGCGGGAGATCCGGCCTACGACCGGATGCTGCGCAGCAGGCGCCTGCGCGCCCAGTACCGCGAAGCGCTCGGCGTGGCCCCGCACCAGAAACTCGTCACCATCACCAGCACGTGGTGGCGGAATTCCCTGCTGGGCAGCCAGCCTTCGCTCTTCCGCCAGGTCGTCGGCGCTCTCGACCGCGACCGGTACCGGGTCGCGGGCTTGCTCCACCCGAACATCTGGCACGGCCACGGGCCCTGGCAGATCCGCACCTGGCTGGCCGACTGCCAGCGCGCCGGCCTGCTCCTGCCGCCGCCTGCCGAGGGCTGGCAGGCCGTGCTCCTGGCTTCCGATCTCGTCGTCGGAGACCACGGCGCCACCACCGCTTACGGCGCCTGCCTCGACATTCCCGTGCTCCTGGCCGCGTTCCCCGGATCCGACGTGGCGCCGGAATCCGTCGGCGAACTGCTCGGTGCGACCGCGCCAAGGCTGAACTCCCGCGAGCCGCTGGACGTCCAGATCGAACGAGCGCTGCGGACCTACCGCCCGGGCAGTTTCGACGAAGTCGCCGCACTCGTCACGTCCTGTCCCGGCGAGGCCGCGGCTCGGCTGCGCCGGCTGTTCTACGGCCACCTCGGCCTGGCCGAACCAGCCTCCGGCCCGATTGCGCCGCTCATTCCGGTCTCCGCCGCGGCCGGTCACGCAATGCCTGCCGTCCCGGCGAATTTCCTCGTGTGCGAACCGCGCGAAGACCGTTTCCGCCTCACCCGTTATCCGGCCGACGTGGACCTCGACCGCTCCGGCTTGGCGAAATTCTCCGACGCCGTTCTCGCCGTCCACGAGGACCACCCCGACGAATCGCTCCGCCGGCGCGCCGCCATCGTGCTTTCCACCGCCGCGGCCGGCGACGCCGCGCTCGCAACCCTCCTGCACCGGCACCCGCACGCGACCGTCGCCGCGTCGAGCGACGGCCGCATAGCCACCAGGTCGGGACACCTGATCGAAACTACGTTCACGGATCCGGAAGTCGCCGCGGCTCTGGTGTTCGAATCCTTGCTCCGCGGTGGCCGTCTCCCGCGCGAAGCGACCGTCAGCTGCGGAGCAGCGGTCCTACTCGGCGCCTTCACCCCACCGCGGGTCTTCGATCTCGGCTCGTAGTGCCTGTGCCCGTTGGTCGGCCAACCGCTCGTACAACGCGGCCGCGTGCTCGATCAGCTGCGCACCCTCTTCCGGCGGGAGCAGCCTGCCGAGAATCGCGGCGGTGTGCGCCTCGAAATCGACCAGCTTCAGCTCCTGTTCCAGCGCCAGCGCGGCACGCAGCACCTCCACCGCGCGAGCGTCCTCGGCCGCGGCCAGCACCTCGCCCAGGTTCGCCAGCGATTTGGCGTAATTGTCCCGGTCGCCGTCGGATTCGAAGTGCGCCGCCGCGCGCTCGCCCGCCGCCACCGCCTCCGGCAGCCGCCCCAGCTTCGCCAGGATCGGCGCGCCGTTCATGTCGAGCAACCGCTCCTCGCGAGACCGCAGCCGCTCGGGAAAACCCGGGTTCGCCACCAGCTCGGCCGACCGGGCGAAATACTCGATCGCGGCTTCGTGCTCTTCCGTCCGGTTGTGCACCAAGCCCTGCCACACGAAGGTCTTGGCCAGCATCGGCAGCGCGTCAGGATCGTCGCCGAGCTCCGCGATCCGCTCCGCCGCGGCGGCGAACTGCCCGGCCGCCTTCTCGTGCGTGTAGGCCGCGAAGTAGGCCTTGCCCAGCTCCGTGTGCAGAACGATCAACGGCCGCACGTCGCCCGTCTCCCGGTACACCTCGTGCGCGGCCGCCAGGCCCAGGGTCTGCACCGTGATCGCGTCCGCGTACCGGCTGCGCTGGAAGAGGAAGTTGGTGAGCGCCTCCGCCAGCTGCCACGTGAGGTCCGCGAATCCCGCCTCCGACGCCATCTCCGCCACCTGGCGCAGATTCGCCGCCTCCGACTCGAGATCGGCGACCGCGCGCAGGTGACCGTCCTCGTCAGCCTCGTAGGCGGGGGCTACCCGGCCGTCGAACCGGGGACCGAGCTGGCGGCGGCTGGACAGCACCAGCGCGCGGGCGACCGCGTAGTCCACATACGCTTCCGCCAGCCGCCGGCGGATCTCCTGCACGTCGGCGGGGTGCTCGTCTTTGTTCGCCAGTCCCCGCGCATGCAGGTGGATGAGCGAATGCATCTCGTGCTGCTCGCAGTTGTCCGCCAAACCCTGCGCACGCAGGCGGACGAGCGAACGCGTCTCGTGCCGGTCGTCCGGCTCGGCCACGAGCGTCCACCGGTGCAGCGCCGACAGCGTGTCCGCCGCGAAGGGCCGGTCGGGCTCCTCCAGCAGCACGGGAACGACCCACGGGGAGAAGCGCAGGCCCGGATGCAGGCCGAGCCGCCGGTACAGCTGCTGTTCGAGCGGCGCCAGCGCGCGGTAGGAGGCGTCGTAGACGAACTCCAGCTTCCGGTCGCCGTCGACGGTGAATTGCGCGAACAGGTCCCGCTCGGTTTCCAGCCTGCGCAGCACGGCGGCCGGCCGCTCGTGCCGTCGGATGCGCAGGTGCGCACCGGCAATCGTCAAGGCGAGCGGCAAATACCCGGACAGCCGCGCGATCCCGGCCAGCGCCCGCTCTTCTTCCGCGACGACCGACTCGTCCAGCCCTCGGCTCAGCAGCTCCACCCCGTGGCGCTCGGACAGCACCTGCAGCCGCATGGTGGTGAACCCGTGGACCTCGAACGCTTCCGCGCGCAGCCGGCTCGTCGCCAGCACGGCGCTTCCCGGGGAATCCGGCAGCAGCTCCAGGATCGACTCCGCCGAGTCGACGTCGTCCAGCACCACCAGCACGTTCTGCCGCGACGTCTCCGTCCGGTAGACCGCGATCTTGCCGTCCAGCGTCGGCGGGATCAGCTTCGCTTCGAGCTGGAACAGGAAGACGTCGAGGACCTGCTCGACCGTTTTCGCCTGCGACGAGGCGCTCATCGAGACGTCCAGCACGCGGTCGAACGAGGGCCGCAGCTCTTGCGCGCACCTGAGCATGACAGCGGTCTTCCCGACGCCGCCGATCCCTTGCAGCACGAAAACCCCCGGCCGGTTCTCGGCCTGCCCGGCCCGCACCTGCTCGACCAGTGCGCGGCACTCGTCGGCACGGTCGACGAAGTGCCGCGGCGCGAACCTCAGCAAAGCGGCCTCCGGCGACCCGTCATGACCCCACCCCTCGATCGGCTACCGGCCACCCTACCCAGACCGAGCCGCCGCCGTCACAGCTTGTCAACGATCGGTCACCACGGAGGTGCGGCCGGCCTCCCGGTCCGGCAAGCGCCCGCAATAGGTCAGATGTAATGATCGCTTCCTCGTGACACCGACCCAGCCGGAGAGCTCCCTGCGATGTACGGGACTTTCCCGTTATTTCACTTCCATCCAGGAATCCAACCGGTCAGAAAGAGCCGGTCAGCACTCCTTGACGGCCGATGCACCCTCCTGCATAGTCTCCTAGACATCGGATGTCCTGGCCGCCCCGGACACCGATGCCTGGTCAAGGAGGACCTGAATGGCCAACCGCCGCCTTCTGCGCATCGCCCTGTCCGCCGTCGCCGGGTTAGCCGGAACGCTCGCCCTCGGCCCGCCGGCCGCCGCGAGCGGGCCGCCGCCGATGACCGTGTATGCCGCTCCGACCGCTGATTCGCCACCCGGAAATCCGTGCAGCCAGCCGCGGCCGTGCTCGCTTTCGCAGGCGCAGCAACGGGTCCGGCACCTGCTCGGCACCGGCGTCGGCACCCACCGCGACATCGTGGTCAAGCTCGCTGGCGGCACTTACTATCTCTCCGCTCCGCTGGCGTTCGGCCCGCAGGACTCCGGGCGCAACGGCCACACCGTGACCTGGCAACCGGCGACCGAAGCCGCCGTGACGATCAGCGGCGGTCGGCCGTTGCGCCCGCACTGGCAGCCTTCGGCGCCCGGCAGCAAGATCCTGGCCGCGACCGTCCCCGCCGGACTGGACTTCGACGGCCTGTTCGTCAACGGGCAGCGCCAGATCCTGGCCCGCTACCCGAATTACGACCCGAACGCGGCCCGGCTCCAGGGCTCGACCTCGCTGGCCGATCTCGAGCGGGAATCGGCGAAATGGTCGGAGCCGTCGACCGCGCTCGTCCGCGCGATGCACTGCGGCGACTGGGGTTCCGTCTCGTTCACCGTCAGCGGGCGCACCGGCGACGGGCTCGCTCTGCACTACGTCGGCGACAACAACCGGCCCCAGGATTGCGGGCTGACGAAGGGGAACGGGCCCGGCCGGATCGGGCCCGCGATGGCCGAGAACGTCAAGGAGGAACTGGACGCGCCCGGAGAGTGGTACTACGACCGGGCGAGCAGCCAGCTCCTCTACTACCCGCCGGAGGGCACCGATCTTTCCTCCGCGACGGTCGAAACCGCGGAGCAGAACCAGCTGATCACGCTGGCCGGGACGTCGGCGGCCGACCCCGTCCACGACATCACGCTGCGCGGGCTGCACTTCACCGCAACTCACCGCACGCTCTTCAACAGCCCGTTCGAAGCCGACGCCAAGGGCGACTGGTCGGTGGTCCGCAAAGCTGCGGTATATCTCAAGAACGCCGCTGACATCTCAGTCACCGGTTCGTCCTTCGACCAGCTCGGCGGCAACGGCGTCTTCCTCGACGGCTACAACCGGCACAACACGGTCAGCGACAACAAGTTCGAATCCGACGGCGCCACGGACGTCCAGATCGTCGGCTCGCCGAGCGCAGTACGCGACTACTCCGCCAACTACTACGACAACGTCGCCGTCACCGACACCGCGCCCGGGCCGAAGAGCGACGACTATCCCCGCGACATCCTCGTGCGTAACAACCTCATGCAGAACATGGGCCGGTTCGAGAAGCAGTCCTCCGGCGTCAACATCTCGATGAGCGCGGACGTGACGGTCGACGGCAACACGATCTCCGACAGCCCGCGTGCCTGCCTCAACATCGAGGACGGCACCTGGGGCGGGCACGACATCAAGAACAACGACCTCTTCAACTGCGTCGAGGAAACCGGCGACAACGGGTCCGTCAACGTGTGGGGCCGCGGCCGGTTCTGGGCCAGCTCCGGCAACAACACCCTCGCGCCGGGCACGAGTTTCGAAGGCTCCACCGGCACCGCGCTGACCGACGCCCAGGCCCGGCACCTGATGAAGCTGGACGTCGTCCGGCCGATCACCATCCAGCACAACCGGTTCTGGCACGCCGGCGACTGGGCCATCGACCTCGACGACGGATCGTCCAACTTCCGCCTGCTGGACAACCTCGTCCTCAAGGGCGGCATCAAACTGCGCGACGGCTACGAGCGCACCGTGGCGAACAACCTGCTCGTGGACGGCTCCATCTACGAACAGGTCAGCCATGCCGACTGCGGCGACGTCATCGAGCACAACATCACCCTCGGCCCGCAAGCGTACAACAACGTGCTGAACAACCCGGTCACCGCCAAGTACGGCGTCGACCGCAACCTTTTCTGGAACGACAGCTACCCGGTGTACGTCAATCCCGACGGCAGCGGCAACGAGGCGCTTTCCGCGGACGGCGCCACGATCAACACCCAGTCGGCCTGGGTCCGCGCCGGAATGGATCCGCATTCGCTCGTCGCCGACCCGAAGTTCGCCGCGGCGGATCCCCTCGGCAGCTACGACTTCACCGTCGCCGCCGACTCCCCCGCGGCCGGTCTCGGGTACGCCAACTTCCCGATGACCGGTTTCGGCTCCGCCGGCGGACCGCTTCCGCCCAAGGCGGTCTTCGCCTACGGCCCCGGTTCCGGCGGGCCCGCCAACGGGATGATCGTCCAGCCCGAAAAGCTGATGGGCGCCACCGCGACGAACATCCCGTCGCTCGCTGTCCAGTCGTCGCTCGGCTTGACCAAGCCGTACGGCCTCTATCTCCCCTCGGTGCCGCAGGGCAGCTACGCGGCGCAGAACGGGCTGAAGACCGGTGATGACATCACTGCTGTCAACGGCACCTCAGTGACTGACGATCGCAACACTTTCTGGCTCAGCTACAACAAACTCGCGCCAGGCGCGCCGATCGCGCTGACCGTGCGGCGCGGCCAGGCCGACGTCACCTTGCACCTTGCCAAGACAACGGAATCCGAAATCCTCAACAACACCTCCGGCGTCGTCTACACCAATACCGGAGCACCTTCGTCGGGATGGATCTGGCGCGGCAGCTCGGCCGGAGGCGCGAACTCGTACCTCGACGACATCTGGGCGACCCAGAACGTCGGCGATTCGTGGAGTTTGACGTTCTACGGAACGGGAATCGACATCATTTCCGAAACCAATACCGACGAGGGCGACGTCGATCTCGCTCTCGACGGCGCGCCTTACCGGACGGTCAGCTTCGTCACGCCGACCCGGCAGTACCAGTCGACGGTGGCGACGGTTTCCGGCCTGCAGCCGGGGGTGCACACGATCAGCGGCACGATGAAGAACGGCAGTTACCTGATCGTGGACGCTTTCCGGACGCATCCGTAAGTGCCTGCAGCGGGTGCCGTGCGTGCACGGCACCCGCTTGTCCTATGCAGCGCCAGGGCCAGCCTTGGTCAGAAGGTAGTCGTGCGGTTGCGCCGGGAGCGGCGTCGCCGTGACGTGCAATCGGGTGTAGTGGCCGTCGGCCAATCCGCTGACGGTCACCGAGGTCCGGACCGAAACCAGTTTTCCGGACGTGCAATCGGGTATGCAGTCGTATTCCCAAAACCTGCCGGTGGCGTGCGCGGTCGCCGAGCCCCATCCCGACCAGCGCAGCTGATCGATCCCCATTTTCTGGTCCGCGCAAGCCAAATTCAGCCACGAAGGCTTGGCGACAGCATCGCCTTCGCACCTATAGACGGTTGGCGACGGCTCAGGAGTTGCGTCTGTGCGTTTCGCTGACGGAGCCGCAGCGGGCACAGCAGCATGCGCTTGCGGTGCCGAAGTCAACGCAGAGCCCGAAGCCACCGGAGCGCCAACGGGATCCGAAGTGCAGGCCGCAACCGACGCCGCGATCAGCACCAGAGCCCCCGCACCCAGCACCGATCTTCGGATTCTCGACTCATTCATGACAAATCCCCTCCCAGTCCGGACCTGTGCGGTCCGGCTATGGAGAGAATGACGCGCAACCCTCCGAGAGGTTGCGCGCCACCCTTAATGTCCACAAAGGACAGTTCACCGCACCCGCAGCCGCCGCCGGGCGAAGGCCAGCGCGCTGAGGCTCAGCACGGCCAGCACCATCACGTAGTAGCTCGGCGCCAGATTGCTCCCGGTGAGCTGAATCAGCCACATCACCACCAACGGCGTGAAACCGCCGAAAAGCGAAGCCGTGATGTTGTAGCTGACCGACAGCCCGGTCGCCCGGGTCCGGGTCGGGAAGACGTCGGCCATCATCGTGCCCAGCGGCCCGACGTACCAGACCTTCACCAGCCCGATCGCGGCCATCACCGCGGTCATCATCGCGAACGTCGGCTGGCTGTTCAGCGCGAGGAACAGCGGGAAAATCGACAGCAGCATCACCGAGCACGCCGCGGCCATCAGCGGGATCCGGCCGGTCCGGTCGGACAGCCGCCCGGCGACCGGGGCGAGCACGGTCAGCACGATCTGGGTGACGATCGTCGTGGTGAAGGCCAGCGATTTGGGCAGTCCGAGGTTCCGGATGGCGAACGTCGGCATGTAGATGATCAGGTAGCTGATCGCGGTGGACACCGCCATCGCGCCCATCGCGACCAGGATCCGGGTCTTCTGCGAGCGCAGGACTTCCCGCAGCGGGGCCTCGGCGGCGTCCTGGTCGAACGCCGGGGATTCCTCCACGTGCCGCCGGATGTAGTAGCCGATCGGGGCGATCAGCAGGCCGAAGGCGAACGGGATCCGCCAGCCCCACGACCCCAGCTGCTGATCGGTGAGCACGGCGCTCAGCACGGCGGCGAACACGATGCCCAGCAACGTGCTCAACCCCTGGCTCGCCGCGCCCCAGCTGCCCATGAACCCGCGGCGTTTCCGGTTGCTCTCCACCAGATACGCCGTCGCGCTGCCGAATTCGCCGCCCGCCGAGAAGCCCTGCAGCAGGTTGGCGAACACCAGCCCGATCGGGGCCGCGATCCCGATCGTCGCGTAGTTCGGCATGATCGCGATCAGCAGCGAGGCCACCGCCATGATCCGGATCGACCACACCAGCGCGGCTTTGCGGCCCGCCCGGTCGGCGTACGAGCCGAGGATCATCCCGCCGAACGGGCGGATCAGATACGCGACCGCGACACTGGCGAAAGCCAGCATCAGCGAGACCGCCGGATCGGTCGCGGGGAAGAACTGTTTCGCCAGGACGTCGGCGAACAGCGTGTAAGCCCCGAGGCTGAACCATTCCACGGTGTTGCCGATCGTGGCCGCCAGCACGATCCGGGACGAGCGCGGCGAGGGAACTTCTTCGGGAGGATTGTCTTTGGTGGCGGGGGAATCCGGAGCGGGAATCGACATGGTCGCCTCCGAGGCGGTGCGTCAGCGGTTCGGCATCATTGGTGAATCGCGGCTCCGGGCACACCGGCCCGGAGCAACCATGCGCGGGAATTCAGCGGAGCTTTCCCAGTTCGAGCAGCACGTTCGCGGCGGTGGTGATCCCGGCGTGGAAACGAGCGAGTTCGAAATTCTCGTTCGGGCCGTGGTTGTGCTCGTCGACATTCGCCAGCGGGATTCCGTAGCACGGCAGCCCGAGCCCGTCGGACAGCGCGGCGATCGGCAGGCTGCCGCCCATCGCGGGCACCAGCAGCGCCGGACGTCCGGCAGCCGCGCTGACCGCCTCGGTGATCACCGTGGTGTAAGGCGATTCCGGCAGCGTCCGCGACGCTTCCATCAGCCCGCCCGGCACGTGCAGTTCGGCGTGCGGCAGGTGTTCGGCGAGGTGCGCGCGCAACGCCTCGATGACCGTCGAGGCGCGCTGGCCGCCGACAGTCCGGATATCGCAGCGGGCGACCGCGACGGCCGGGATGACCGTGCGATGGTCCCCTTCGTCCAAACAGGACAGTGAATTGATGCTGAACGTCGGCAAGGCGAGGCGATCATTGAAACCGACGCCTTCGGGCACGTCCATCCGGTCCAGCCCGACTTCGGCGAGCGCGGCGGGAACGTCGACCGGAAGCGCGTCCAGTGCGTCCCGTTCCGACGGGCTCAGCGGGACCATGCCGTCGGCGATTCCCTTGACCAGGATCTCGCCTTCCGGCGAGCGCATCGTCGACAGCAGCCACACCAGCTCCCACGCCGGATTCGGTCCGACGCCGCCCCAGTTTCCCGAATGCAGAGCCGCGGGCGCGCCGTGCACTCGAATCTCGAACCGGACCGCACCGCGCACACCGAGACTGACCGTCGGCTCGCCGCTGTCGTGCACCGGTCCGTCGCTCCACAGCACCAGGTCCGCGTTCCATTCGTCGCGCAGGCCGGCCAGGGCCGATTCCAGGTTCGGACTGCCGATCTCCTCCTCGCCGTCGAGCAGCACGGTCACGCTGCACGGCAGTTCGCCGGTTTCGCCGAGTGCCCGCAACGCGAGCAGTTGCGCGAGATGCTGCCCCTTGTTGTCCCCCGTGCCGCGCCCGTACATCCGGCCGTCGCGAATGTCGGCTTCGAACGGCGGACTGTCCCAGGCCGCCAGCGGTCCGGCCGGCTGCACGTCGTAATGGCCGTAGATCACCACGTGCGGGGCGTCCGCCGGACCTTCCGCGCGCCCCACCACCAGCGGCCAGCCGCCAGTCTCGACCTGACGCGCTTCGAGCCCGCTGCGCCGCAGAAGCGCACAGGCGAACTCGGCCGCGTCGGCCATGCCCTCGCCGGTGGCGCTCACGCTGGGAACGCCGATCCACTCGGCGAGCTCCGCCTCGTGCCGCTCCCGGTACTGCTCGACGTACGACTCGATGCGGCGCACCCGACCTCCAGTGATTTCACTTTCTGATATCGATACCATCGAAGCAAATCGGCTAAGCTGCTGTCAATGGACGACCCCCTCCCGCGCCAGGCGACCGCCGACGACCTCCGCGCGCTCGCCCACCCGCTGAGCTGGCGGATCCTCCGGCTGTGCCTGGACACCGCGCGGACCAACCAGCAACTGGCGAACCGGCTCGAAGAGTCGCCGGCCACCGTGCTGCGCCGGGTGCACGCACTCGCGGAAGCCGGATTCCTCGTCGCCGAACCGGCTCGCCGAAGCGATCTCGGAGCCTGGGAGCGGCCGTACCGGACGACGCGGCGGACCTGGCACCTCGACCTCGATCAGGCGGGCGATCCCGCACTGACCGCACGCGTCGAACTCGCGACCCTCGACGCGCACCGAGCCGAAATGATCGAAAGCGACCCAGCGTCAATCCAGCAGACTCGCCGCGGCGTGGTCCGGCTCAGCGACGAGGCAGCGGCCGAACTGCAGTCGCGGTTGGACGCACTGCTGGACGAGTTCGTCGCGCGCGAGGAGCCGACTGGGCGCAGGCATTCGTTTCTGTGGAGCGTCGTCGAACGCCCCGGCGAGCCCGAAACCGCGGAGGACTGACCGCGTCGGCTGAATGTGACGCACCTCACGTCCGTTTTGTCTGATTACCGGGACCGCCCGCGAAACCATGCTTCAGCTCCGAACCCAGACGTGAGGAGCTTCGATGACCGACAGCGAAACCTTCCCCATGGCGCGGGCGGCAGGCTGCCCCTTCGCCCCCGCGCCCGGATTGACGGAACGGGCACCGGTGTCGCGGGTGCGGTTGTGGGACGGCAGCGAGCCTTGGCTGATCACCCGGTACGCCGATGTCCGCGCGGTGCTGGCGGATCCGCGGGTCAGCGTCGACGTCACGCAGCCCGGTTTTCCGCACACCAACGCGGTCAGCAAGGCGCGCGACGCGCGGATGAAAACGCTGATGCAACTGGATCCGCCGGAGCACACCGCGCAGCGGCGGATTCTGGCCCCGGAATTCACCGTCCGGAAAATGGCGGCGCTGCGGCCGCGGATCCAGCAGCTGGTCGACGATCTCCTCGACCGGATGCTCGCCGGACCGAACCCGGCCGATCTGGTCGAGGCGTTCGCGATGCCGCTCCCCTCGCTCGTGATCTGCGAACTGCTCGGCGTCCCTTACGCGGACCGGGACTTCTTCCAAGGCGTGGCCCGCACGCTCGTCATGGACGACCCAGATCCGGCGCGCGCGGTGGCCGCCAGCGAAGAGCTGAACGCGTATCTGGAAGACCTCGTTGCCGCTAAGGCCGCAGAACCGGGCGATGACCTGCTGAGCAAGCTGGCCGTCGAGCAACTCGGCGCGATGACATCTCACGAGATCGCTGTGCTGGGTCAACTTCTTCTCGTGGCAGGTCACGACACCACCGCTGCCATGATCGCGTTGGGCACGGCGGTGCTGGTGACGCATCCGGAGCAGTTCCACGATTCGTCAGCGGACCCGGTGGAAGAACTGTTGCGGTATCTGTCGATCACGCACACCGAGGCGCGTCGCGTGGCTTCGGCGGATCTGGAGATCGGCGGACAGCTGATCCGCGCGGGCGAGGGCATCGTCGCGGTGAAGAGCACCGCGAACCGGGATCCGCTGGCCTTCCCGGATCCCGACCGGGTCGACCTCCGCCGGCCCGCACGCCACCACGTCGCGTTCGGCTACGGACGGCACCTCTGCCTCGGCGCGCCGCTGGCCAGGGTGGAGCTGGAGATCGCGTACGCGGCGTTGCGCCGGCGGGTGCCGACGCTGGCGCTGGCCGTGCCGCTGGATCGCTTGGAGTTCAAGGAGAACGCGATCTTCTATTCGGTACGCGAGCTGCCCGTCACGTGGGCGAGCACGTTGACGACCGTGCCGCCGGGATCCTCGACGAAAAACCGCCGCACGCCCCAGGATTCGTCGGTGAGCGGATAGACGACGCGCAGCCCGCGCCGGACCGCTTCGGCGTGGGCTCGCTCGACCGCCGCCGGTTCGCCGAGGTCGATCCCCAAGCGCGGCAAGGGATCGGTGCTGCCCGGCGGAAGGACGAGCACTTGCGCGGCCGGGTCGTCTCCGCCGCGGAGGCCGAGAACGGGATCGTCCATGGCGACGTCGAGGCCGAGGACGTTGACGTAGAAGTCGCGAGTCGCGGCGTCGTCGGAACCTTCGACGTAGGCGATGATGCGCTTGATCACCCGGCCAGCGTCGCAGATCGGCGCGCGGAGGGCTTGGAGAAATGGGAGCTAGCCGCCGGCGGAGTAGGCGATGCGGCGGTGCCGTCCGGGGCGCTGGACTCGCCAATGGCGTCCGCGCGACGACGACCGGCCTGAGCCGCGAGCCGCCAGCGCCAGGTTCCGCGCGGCGAATTGTTCGGCGGTGATGCTCATCAGGACCGGGTACTTGATCTCCCCGCGCAGCAATTCCTCGTCGCGAAGCCGGGCCGCCTCGCGAAAGCCCAGCTCGCCGTGCAGAGACAAAGACGCGAAGTTGCTGCCGTTGACGCTCACCTCGCACGCCCGGTACCGGCACCGCTGGAACATGAACGCCAGCAGCAGCGCGACGGCGTCGGCGGCGTAACCGCAGCGGCGGTGCTGCGGGCCGACCCCGATGCCGTAGCTGAACCGGCCGGAGAACGGGTCCGTTTCGACCCAGACGGAGCCGACCAGCGTCCGGTTGTGCAGGGTCTCGATCGCGAAGTGGAACCCGTCCGGCGAGGCGTGCCCGCGATGCGTCGCCCAGTGCCGGTAGCCGCCGACCCGGGGATCCCGGACGCGCGCGGAGTCCCGGTCGAATCCGGCGAGGGTGCGCTGGTCGCCGGGGCGGACCTCGCGCAGCCGCACCTTCCGCCCGACCTCGTCGACCCGCCACGGGGCGACGGCGCCGGACCCGGACCGCCGAGACGCATTCGTGATCATCGGGAGTGATGGTACCGGGCCCCGGCGGGGCGGGTTCAGGAGAATCCCCGATCGGTTCCCGGCGCCGTCACTCCTTGCAGTTTCCCTTCACCGGAGCGGGTTTCTCCGGATCGAACTGCCCGGGTTCGGGCGTCAGCGAAGGCCCGGTGAAATCCGGGTCGGCGAACGCGGGAGCGAGCAGCTTCTTCTTGGCCGCGACGCACGAGATCTCGGTGGAGTACCCGCCGATCTCGCCTATCCACAGGCCGCGGCTGCCGGACGCCCAGGCCGAGCCGCTGCGCATGATGTAGTCGGCATCGGTCCGCACGAACGGCTCCAGGTCGCCCGGGCCCTCGACCGGGCGGCTGCCGGGATCGAAGGCGTAGGCCACGACGTACGAGACGTGCAGGTACAACTCCCCCGCCTTGCCCGGCCGCACAGTCATCTTCCCGGTCATCCTCGGCTGCACGGGCAAAAGGTGATAGCCGTCCTCCAGGTAGACCACCGACGACGGCAGTTCGGCCTGGAGCTCCGCTCTCTCGTCCGGTGCGAAGAGAGCGAGAAACCCCTCGGCGTGATGCCCTTCGAGGACGTTCTTGTCGAACTTCTCGACCTCAACCGCGTGCTTGACCTGCTCCTGCGCCTCGCCCACCTGCTTCGCGGAGAACGAGCCGACCTTCACCGGAGCCGGGATCTTCAGCCCGGCGATGCCCTCCGGCCAGTTTTGCGCCGGGGTGTTGAGGAAGGGCCTGGTCAGATCGACGTGCCCAGAGTCGGGGAGGGTGGTCGGCGCGGGTGCGGTGGCAGTCGGCGTGAGCACGGCCGGGCTGCTCCCGGCGACCTCCTCCGGGCTCGTCCCCCGCTTCCAGAGGTAGAACCCCGCCGCAGCCACGACGATCACCACCGCGGCCGAGATGGTCACCCGCCTGCGCCGCCGCGCCCTCGCACGCTGGCGGCGCAGGCCGGTCCAGGCTTCTTTCTCGGCATGCCGCTGCCACTCCGGATCCATCAGGTCCGGGTGGCTCTCGATGTTGTGCTCGTCCACTCGCTCCGCCTGTCTCGTCGATCTCGCATCGAAAGATCGACAGGCGGGAGCAGGTGTTACGAGCGGGCGGCCTTCGCAACCATTTCGGAATCCAGCCCGGGGGTTAAATCAATTTGCACGGAATGTCGGCATTTTCGTCGAGGTGATACGAAGCGCACACGCGGTGGTAACCGTCCGCGATGACCAGGTCGTCGGCCGTCGCGAAACCGGGGTGGCCGTGCCCGCGCACGAGCAGGACCGGCGAGAGCGCCTTGCCGTCCTTGACCTTGCCGAGGTCCTTGGCGACGTGCGCGTTGTCCTCGGGCAGGAGCTTCAGCCTGCTCGCCCGCAGGATGTCCTTCGCCTTGCGGTGCGTCAGGTCCGCCTGCTTGAGCTGATCGACCAGGCCGGTCGCGGTCTCCTCGGACGCGACGAGGGTGAGATAGTCGAATGCTGCCGGATAATCGTGATCGTCCGGTTCGTCTTTCCAGTGTTCTTTCATGACGCCTCCCTCGATTCGGACTCTTTGA
This sequence comes from Amycolatopsis sp. NPDC114503, assembly GCF_055633655.1. Lineage (NCBI taxonomy): Bacteria > Bacillati > Actinomycetota > Actinomycetes > Pseudonocardiales > Pseudonocardiaceae > Amycolatopsis > Amycolatopsis sp. NPDC114503. The sequence goes on from NZ_JBVKDT010000009.1 coordinate 86,646, forward strand.
CCGCACGGGATGCGGCCCAAGCGGTCACCGCGACGCTGATCAGCGCCGCGGCGAGAATCGCCCCGCCCTCGCCCGGAGCGAGCAATTGTTCGCGCGTGCCGATCGTGACCGCCGCGACCGGCACCCCGAGTTGCGCGCCCGCGAGCACCGCCAGCGGCAACGACTGTCCCAGCAGCCGCGTCACACCGTGGACCACGACCGAACCGGCCGCGATCAGCGCCGCCAGCACGAGCATCACCGGATGCTGGCCGAGCGCGCGCAAATCGAGCGAAGCTCCCAGCCACACGAAAAACACCGGCCCGAGGAAACCGTCGGTCACCCCGAACAGCTGCCGCGCAAGCCGGCGCGGCTCCCCCACCGCGGCCAGCGCGAGTCCCGCGACGAACCCCGCCAGCATCACCGACACCCCGACGAGCTGAGCCAGCCCGGCGAGTCCGAAAAGGACGATCAACGCGATCCGGAGTTCGAGGCCGAAGTGCCGGGACTTGCTGAGATCGTGCGCCTTGTCGACGAGGCGGCGGGAATGCAGCCAGCGCAGCACCACGAACCACACCGCCCCGGCCGCGACGACCGCCAGCGCCCCGAGCGCCGCCCGCCCGGCTTTCTGCGGCTCGGCTGCCAGCGGAAGCGCCACGATGCACGCCGTGTCCGCGATCGCGACCTGCACGATCAAGGCCAGCGCGGGCGGCGTGGCGAGCTTCGTCTCGTCCAGTACCGGCATCACCAAGGCCGCGGAACTGGACGCGAGGAGGACGGCGTACAGCAGCCCGTGCCCGGTGCCGACGAGCGCCGCCACCCCGAACCCGGCGGGCACGGACAACACGCCCACCACCGCGGCCAGCAACGCCCCTCGCCCGGCCGCGACGCGCAACGCGGCGTCCCGCAACGGCACGTGGCTGCCCGCGACGAGCATCACCAGCGCGAACCCGGCGGAGGCCAGGTACGTGAGGATCGGATCGTCGGCCTTGACCCAGCCGAGTCCTGTCCGGCCGACCGCGACGCCGAGCAGGATTTCTCCGACGACGATCGGGATGCGGGCGCGTTTCGGGGTGGCCAGGAGTGGTCCGGCCAGTCCGGCGAGGAGGACGACGGCCATCGCGAACAGGGTCATCGGCGCCTCCTCCCGTTGAGCATTGTCGCCCGGTCTGGCTGGAGGAGGCCACTCTCGTCACCCGCCTGCGGCGCGGGGGCGGGGAATCACGGCGGGGAGGCCGAAGCTGCCGACTCCTGTCGGGACGTTCGTCGCGGTGGGATGCGGCGGGGTGCTCGGGCTGGAGGACGTCGGTTTTGGTGCGTAATGCGGCGCGGTTTGCTGGATCGGGCGGCGGGGCGGGCTTGGCGCGAGAACGCGGGGAAGATCCTTCGGCGATGGCGATCCTGGCGTTCGCCAGACGGTTCCTCCGCACGGCTGCCCCTGCCGCCAGCCGAACTCTGCGCAGGTCCGGAGAACCGGCCACAGGACAGGCACGGCCGACCCACGCCTGCACATGCCGCCAGCCGAACTCCCGCAGGCCCGGAGAACCGGCAGCAAGACAAGCACAGCCAGCGACCGCGATCCAGGCACCCGCCAGACGATTCCTCCGCACGCCCGCCCATGCCGCAAGCCGAACTCCGCGCAGATCCGGAGAACCGGCAACAGGACAAGCACAGCCGATAAGCTCAACCAGCGACCGCGATCCCGGCGTTCGCCCGCCCGGCGGCGCCTCCTCCGCATGGCTGCCCCCACGGTCAACCGCCCCGCTAGCACCCACAGCCGCGAACCGTCAGCGGCGGATCAGCCCCTGTTCCTTCCCCGCCGCTACCGCCGCTGTCCGGGAATCCACCCCGAGTTTCGTGTAAATGTGCACCAAATGCGATTTCACCGTCGCCTGGCTCAAAAACAGCCTCTTGCTGATCTCCAGGTTCGACAATCCGTCCGCGACCAGCCCCAGCACCTCGATCTCCCGTGGCGACAACGCCGCCGCCGGGGTGCGCATGCGGTTCATCAGCCGGTGCGCGACCGCCGGGGCCAGGACGGTTTGTCCGGCGGCGGCGTTCCGCACTGCGGCGGCGAGGTCCTCCGGCGGGGCGTCTTTCAGCAGATACCCCGTCGCACCGGCTTCGATGGCGGCCAGGATGTCGCCGTCGGTGTCGTACGTCGTCAGGACCAGGACTTTCGGCGCGTCCGCCGTCGCGGTGATCGCCGCGGTTGCTTCGGAGCCGTGCATTCCGGGGCCGAATTGCAGGTCCATCAGCACGACATCCACGCCGGCGGCCAATCGCACCGCTTCCTCGGCGGAGGAGGCTTCGGCGACGACTTCCAGGTCCGGTTCGGTTTCCAGGACTGCCCGCAATCCGGCGCGCACCACCGGGTGGTCGTCGGCCAGCAGGAGGCGGATCATCGCGGGTCCACGGGGAAGCTGACGGCCAACGCGGTGCCGTTGCCCGGCGAGGATTCCACCGTCCACGAGCCGCCGAGCGACCGTGCGCGGGCGCGCATCGCGGGCAGGCCGAAGCCGCTGCCGCCGCGCACTTCCTGGGGGTCGAAGCCGATGCCGTCGTCCACGGCGTCCAGGGCGACGCTCGTGTCCATATAGCTCAAGGTCAGCTCGGCCCGGCTGGCCGCAGCGTGCAGGACGGTGTTGGCCAGCGCCGATTGGGCGATGCGCAGCAGGGCGACCTCGTACGCGGTCGGCACGTCGAACGGGGTGCCGCTGAGGTGAAAGTGGACAGTCAGGCCGGACCGCTGCTGCGTGGTCGCGCAGAGGCGTTCCAGGGCAGCGGGCAGGGAAGCGCCTTCCAGCTCGACCGGGGCAAGGGCATAGACGAGGCGGCGGGCTTCGGTGAGGTTGTCTTGGGCGGCTTGCCGGGCCTGCGTCACGTGCGGGACGGCGGCCTCGGGACGGTCCGGCAGCGCGCGTTCGGCCGCGCGGAGCAGCAGGTGGATGCTCGAAAGGCCCTGCGCCAGGGTGTCGTGGATTTCCCGGGCGAGGCGTTCGCGTTCGGCCAGGACGCCGGCGGAGTGTTCCATCGCGGCGAGGTCGTTGCGGGTCTCGCGCAGTTCCTCGATGAGGTGCCGCCGCTGTTCGCTTTCGCGGTACAGCACCTGGTAGCCGAGCACGGTGGCGATCGCGACCGCGGCGCCGAGCGTCGGGCCGATGATCACGCCGACGCTGAATCCGCCTTGATGGCGCGTGAAACCGGCGATCGCCAGTACCGTCGTGAGCGCGACGACGGCCGGGCCCCAGCGCGTCGGCAGCAGGTGCATTTGCAGGAAGTACAGCGGGAAAGCCTGCCACACCCCGTCCGGCGTGAGCCACAGCAGCACGAGCCACGCGACGCCCAGCACGGCCAGCCATCCGGCCGTCGCGACCGGCAACCGGCCGACTCGGGGCAGCAGCGAGCCCGCGGTGTAGACGCCGCCCATCACCAGCGCGCCCGCGAGCACCGCGGGCGCGTGCGGGAGGCCGTCGGCGAACGCGCGCGCGACGGCGAGCACCAGCAGCCCGGCCAGCAGGAGGTGCAGGCAGACGCGCAGCACGCGCAACGGCCGGTCGAGGGTGTGCGGGTTCACAGAAAGCCTCCTGCGGTCAATTGTCCGTGCTCCGTCGGGAATCCGCATCAATCGAAAGGTTGAGCGGCGAGTGCGTCCATCGATTCCCGGGAGGCCATCCGCGGCGCGATGTCCCCGCGCGCCGGCCGGACGAGGCTGGAAGGCACACCGAGAAGGAAGGTACGCACATGTTCGTCGCGTGGCGGGATCTGCGCTTCGCCAAGGGGCGGTTCGCGTTGATGGGGACCGTCGTCGTGCTGATGACGTTGCTGGTCGGGCTGCTGTCCGGACTGACCGCGGGGCTGGCCGCGCAGAGCACGTCCGCGATCACCGGGTTGAAGGCGGACCATCTGGTCTTCGCCGAACCCGGCAGCGGGTCCCTCGCGTTTGGACAGTCCACAGTGACCCAAGAGCAGGCCGACCAGTACGCCCGCGTTCCGGGAGTGACCCGCGCAGAACCGATCTCGATCAGCACGGCCAGCGCGGCGGTCGGCGAGCGCACCGCAACCCTGGCGGCGTTCGGGGTCCGGAACTCGAGCCCGGGTACAGCCGTGCTGTCCACGGGTGCAGCTGACGCGCTGAAGGCGCGCGAAGGCGACCAGCTCACCCTGCAAGGCCACAAAGTCACCGTGTCCGCCGTCGCCGGAGACGCGTCGTACAGCCATCTTCCGGTCGTGTGGACGCACCTCGACGGTCCAAACGCGACAATGCTCGCGGTGACCACCGACAAATCCACCGATTTCGCGGCAGCTGACGCACGCCTCGGCACCCGCACCGTCACGAAGGACGACGCGTTGTCCGCGATCGGTTCCTACTCGGCGGAAAACGGCTCGCTCCAGCTGATGCGCGGCTTCCTGTTCGTGATCGCCGCGCTGGTGATCGGTGCGTTCTTCACCGTGTGGACGATCCAGCGCAGCCGCGACATCGCGGTGCTGAAAGCGCTCGGCGCGACCACGAAGTACCTGCTCCGGGACGCACTCGGCCAAGCCGTCGTGCTGCTGATCGGCGGGACCGCGCTCGGGACCGGACTCGCCGCCGCGCTCGGAGCGGTCGCGTCGGGAACAGTGCCGTTCGTGCTCAGCGCCGGCACCTTGCTCGGCCCGGCCGCGGTGCTGGTGGTGCTCGGCGTGCTCGGCGCCGCGCTGGCGGTCCGCCGCATCACCTCCGTCGACCCGCTGACCGCCCTCACCTCCGGAGCGCACTGATGAGCCTGCACCTGTCCGGCATCACCCTCACCTACCCCGACGGCGATTCCCGCCTCACCGCGCTCGACCAGGTCGACCTCCACGTGCCCGCCGGGAGCGTCGCCGCGGTGGTCGGACCGTCCGGGTCGGGCAAGTCGAGTCTGCTGGCCGTCGCCGCGACGCTCATCCGTCCCGATCGCGGACGCGTGGTCGTCGGCGGCGTCGACACCGCCGGCCTGGACCGCGCCGCGCTCGCGGAGCTCCGGCGCACCAAGATCGGGATCGTGTTCCAGCAACCGAATCTGCTCGCCTCGCTCACCGCGGCGGAACAGCTGGAAGTCATGGCGCACCTAGGCGGAAAACCGCGCGGCGAGGCGGCGAAGCGAGCGAAAGAGCTGCTCGACGCGGTCGGGCTCGCCGATCGCGCGACGCATCGCCCGGGGCGGCTGTCCGGCGGGCAGCAGCAGCGGGTGAACATCGCGCGCGCCTTGATGAACGAGCCCGCCGTGCTGCTGGTCGACGAGCCGACGAGCGCGCTGGACTCCGACCGCGGCGCGGCGGTCGTCGATCTGCTCACTACGATCACGCACCAACAGGCGACGGCGACCGTACTGGTCACCCACGACCGCTCCCACCTCGAAGGGGTCGACTCGGTGCACGAGGTCGTCGACGGACGGATCCACCAGCCGGCCCGGGCCGGAGCCGAGGAGAACCGATGACGAAGAAGATCTACTGGGCCGCCGCGATCTACACGATCCTCGGCCTGCTCGGCGGGCTGTACTACCGCGAGCTGACCAAGGCGAAGAACTTCGCCGGCGACACCCAGCTGTCCATTGTGCACACCCACCTGCTCGCGCTCGGAACGCTGGTGTTCCTGATCGTCCTGGTGCTGGACAAGGTGTTCACGCTCTCGGCGACGAGGTCGTTCGCGCCGTTCTTCTGGATCTACCACGCCGGGATGCTCGTCACGGTCGGCGGAATGGTCGTGCACGGCACGCTCACCGTGCTGGGCAAGGAATCCGGCGCGGCGATCGCCGGGATCGCCGGGCTGGGGCACATTCTGCTGACCGTCGCGTTCGTCCTGTTGTTCGTCGGCCTCCACGGACGGATCTGGAAGCCCGCCGAGACCAAGGCATGACGTGAAGGGCTCCTTGCGGGAATCAGTTTCCCGCAAGGAGCCCTTCACCGACCTTACTGGCGGCGGAAGGTCAGCGCCGCGAGGCCAGCGCCCACCAGGGCGATCACGGCCGAGCCGACGAAGGCGACCGAGTAGCCGTTCGTCAACGCCGCCGTATCACCGAGCGCACCCGCGCCCGAAGCGGCCGCCAGCGCGGTCATCACGGCCAGTCCCAGCGCCGAGCCCACCTGGTAGCCGGTGTTCACGATCCCCGACGCGAGCCCGCCTTCTTCCGGCCGGGCCGCGGAAATCGCCGTGCTGAGCGACGGGATGAACGCCAGCGACATCCCCAGCGCCGCGACGAGCGACGCGGGCAGGACGTCCGCCCAGAAGCTTCCGTTCGCCCGCACCAGCGCGAGCCAGCCCAGCCCGGCCGCCAGCAGCAGCAATCCGGCGACGATCGGCGGCTTCGGCCCGAACCGGCCGATCACCCTCGGGGCCAAGGCGATCATGCCCAGCATGATCAGCGCGGTCATCGGCAGCAGCGCGGCACCGGCCGGGAAAGCGCGGAAGCCGAGCACCTGCTGCAGGTAGAGGTTCAGGAAGAACCACATCGGAATCCACGCCGCGCCAAGGAAAACCTGCGCCAGGTTCGCCGCGCCGAGCCGCGGAGCGCGGAAGATCGACAGCCGCATCAGCGGAGTGCGGGCTTTCGCTTGCCGGACCACGAAACCGGCCAGCAGCACGAGACCGGCGCCGAGCGCGATCCAGGTTTCCGCGGCCGCCCAGCCCGCTTCCGGAGCGCGGACGATCCCGTACACCAGAGCGCCCAGACCAAAAGTGACGGTCAATGCGCCGATGATGTCGACGGTGCCGCGGGTTCCGGTCGCTCCCCCGGGCAAGACGGCGCGGGTGGCCAACAGTGCGAACACCGCGATCGGCACGTTGAGGTAGAACACCCACGGCCACGACAGGTACTCCGTGATCACTCCGCCGAGGAACACTCCAGCGGTGCCGCCGGCCGGAGCCGCAGCCCCATACAGGGCAAGGGCTTTCGTGAGTTCCTTCGGGTTGCTGCCGAAGAGCATCATCAACAGCGTCAGCGCGGACGGAGCGATGAGCGCGGCTCCCGCGCCCTGCACGATCCGGCCCGCGAGTTCGACGGGGACGTTCCCGGCGACGCCGGCGAGCACCGAACCGACTAGCAAGATCGCCCATCCGGCGGCGAAAAGCTTTCTGGCGCCGAACAAATCCGATAGTCGTCCGCCGAGCAGCAGCAGGCCGCCGAATGCGATCACATAAGCGTTGAAGACCCAGGACAGCGTGCTGGGCGTGAATCCGAGGGCGTCGCGCATGCGCGGCAGCGCGACGCCGATGATCGAGGTATCCATGATCACCATGAACTGGGCCAGGGCGATCAATCCGAGCGCCCACCAGCGGAGGGTGCTCTGCCGGGTTTCTTGTGCGGTGGCCATCGTTTTTCGCTTTCTCTTCAAGGGGAACGGCAGCACGGCATGCGGCTGCTCAGACGGCGTCGAGGACGAAGGCGGCGGTGCGCACGACGCCCTCGGCCTGGAAGTCCAGGTACAGCAGGTACCGGCCGGTCGTCGGAGCCTCGGCGTGGAAGCGGATCTCCGGTCCGGGCTTCCCGTCGTCGAGCGCGTGGATGTGGAGGTAGGCAAGGTCGCCCTGACGCAACGCGACCAGGTGGCCGAACGAACCCAGATACGGCTCCAGATCGGTGACCGGCTGTCCACCACGGGTCACCCGGGCGGTCAGCATCGTTCCGGCACCGGCTGCGAGCGTGCCTTCTAGGGTCACTTCATAACCGTCGACCGCGCTCGCCGCGACCGGTTCCGCAGCTTGCGGCTGGTAGTCACCGGCGACCTCGACCGTCCGCGACAGCGTGACGCTCTCGCCGCCCGCCGGGGTCAGGTCGGTGAAGACGCGGTAAGTGCCTGCCGCTTCCCAAGTCCAGGGAATCGTCCAAATGCCGGTTTCCGGGTCGAGCACCGGATGGCGGTGCCGGAAATGCGCGCCGTCGTTGCGAACCACGATCAGGTGTAACTGCTTGCCGTGCGCCTCCTCGTATTTGGTTACCGGCTGTCCATCGACGGTGGCGACGGTGAACGAAAGCTCGCCGCCCTCCCCCGCCCGTGCGGGGGCGTGCACCACGCCGAGCTGGACTTCACCGGTCGAAAGTGCGGTGCCGTTGACGTTCATCGGGTTCTCCTTCGTTCGCTGGCGACGGGACGAACTTTATACCCCCTGGGGGTATTTTGAAGTGTGTCCTGGGTCTCCTTTCGGGCGACGCCCGCCCTTGTCTGCGTCCGCGCCCGGCGTTACGCTTCGTCAACGGCGGTGTGCCCGCACCGCCCGTTCCGTTCGCTCTCGAGGAGGTGCGCGATGCTTCTGACTTCCGGTCAGCTCGCCGACCTCCGTCAGCGCACGCGCCAGTCCGCCTGGAACAAGGGGCGCGTCGCACACGGCTGGCCAACGCGTCCCTGAGCGGTCTCCCCCGCTCGGTACGCGCTCGCGCACGGGCAAGAGTCCCGTCGCCGCGAACTCCCCACGGTCCCCCTGACCTGCGCCGGCACGGTGCGTCGGCGGCCGTGGCCCCAGCCGAGAACAGACGAGAGGAACTCCGATGGTCGACCCCGAGGTGACCGTCAACGGGAAACGCACCGCGATCGGCGACGTTCCCGTGCACACCACAGCACTGGACTGGCTCCGCGGACAGGGCCTGACCAGCTGCAAGGAAGGCTGCGCCGAAGGCGAATGCGGTGCGTGCGCGATCCTCGTCGCGCGGCCCGGCGTCGAATCCCCGACGGACCTGGTCGCGATCAACGCGTGCCTCGCCCCGGTCGGTTCGCTGGACGGGCAGGAGGTGTGGACGGCCGAGGGTCTCGGGTCCACTGAGGACTTGCACCCGGTGCAGCACGAAATGGCCGTGCGCGGCGGATCCCAGTGCGGGTACTGCACTCCCGGCTTCGTCTGCAGCATGGCCGCCGAGTACTACCGCAGCGACCGCGACGCGACCGGCGACGACCACGCGCCGAACGGCTTCGACATCCACGCGCTGAGCGGGAACCTCTGCCGCTGCACCGGATACCGCCCGATCCGCGACGCCGCGCACGCGCTCGGCGCTCCCCCGGCCGCAGATCCGCTGGCACGGCGGCGAAGCTGCAGTGCACCGGAACCCGTTGCGACGCAACTGCATGACGAAGGACGGGACTACCTCCGACCGGCCACCTGGACCGAAGCGCTGCAACTGCGCCGCGACCGTCCTAACGCGACTTTCGTGGCCGGGTCGACGGACTGGGGCGTCGAGGTGAACATCCGCGGCGTCCGCGCGGACTGCGTCGTCGCCATCGATCGCGTGCCTGAGCTGCAAACGCTGGACCTCGGCGCGGAGACGATCGAAATCGGGGCCGGGCTGAGCCTCACCGAAATGGACCGCCGCCTCGACGGCCGGGTGCCGCTGCTGAGCCAGCTGATCCCGCAGTTCGCGTCCCGGCTGATCCGGAATGCCGCGACCCTCGGCGGAAACCTCGGCACCGGTTCGCCGATCGGCGACTCCGCACCGGTGCTGCTGGCCCTCGGCGCGAGTGTTGTCTTGTCCTCTGTGGACGGAGACCGCGAAGTGCCGCTCGACCAGTACTTCACCGGCTATCGGCAGAGTGTCCGGCGTGAGGACGAACTGATCCGCTCGGTGCGGATTCCCTTGCCGCTGGCCGGAACCACCGCGTTCCACAAGGTCGCCAAGCGGCGGTTCGACGACATTTCCAGCGTCGCCGTCGCGTTCGCGCTCGACATCGAAGACGGTCTCGTGCGCACCGCGCGGATCGGGCTCGGCGGGGTCGCCGCGACGCCGATCCGTGCCAAAGACACCGAAGCAGCGCTCGTCGGACAGTCCTGGAACGACGAAACCGTCCGCGCCGCAGCGGAAATCCTGCGCGGCGAGGGCACGCCGATGGACGACCACCGCGCGAGCGCCGCCTACCGCGCCGCGACTTTGGGGCGCAGCCTGCTGAAACTGCACGCCGACTCTCTTGAGGGGGCACGAGCATGAGTGCACTGTCCGAACGCCCGGAAAGCCCGTCCATCGGGATCGCCCGGCCGCACGAAGCCGCCGCGGCGCACGTCCGGGGCACCGCGCTGTACACCGACGACCTCGTCGCCCGCACCAAAGACGTTCTGCACGCATACCCCGTCCAGGTAAACGAGGCGCACGCGAAGGTGCTGGCGATCCGCACCGAAGCGGCGGAAGCCGTACCGGGCGTGGTCCGCGTCCTCACTGCGGCGGACGTCCCCGGGGTCAACGATTCCGGTGTGCACCACGACGAACCGCTGTTCCCGTCCGAGGTCATGTTCTTCGGCCATGCGGTGGCCTGGGTGCTCGGCGAAACACTGGAAGCGGCACGGCTGGGCGCGGCAGCCGTCGAGGTGGACACCGAAGCGCTGCCGTCGCTCGTGACAGTCGGCGAGGCGATCGCCGCGGGCAGCTTCCAGGGCGAGCCGCGAGTCGTGGCGCGCGGGGACGTCGACCCGGCGATGGCCGGTTCGGCACACGTCTTCCGCGGCGAGTTCGACTTCGCCGGCCAGGAGCACTTCTACCTCGAAACCCAGTGCGCGCTGGCGCACGTGGACGAGTCCGACCAGATCTTCGTGCAGAGCAGCACGCAGCACCCGTCGGAAACGCAGGACATCGTGGCGCACGTGCTGGGCAAGCACAGCCACGAGGTCACGGTGCAGAGCCTGCGGATGGGCGGCGGATTCGGCGGGAAGGAATGGCAGCCGCACGGATACGCCGCGGTCGCCGCGCTCGGCGCGACGCTCACCGGACGTCCGGTGCGGCTGCGGCTGACCCGCACCCAGGACATGACGATGACCGGCAAACGGCACGGTTTCCACGCCGAATGGAGCGTCGGATTCGACACCGACGGGAAACTGCAGGCGCTGGACGTCGTGCTGACCGCGGACGGCGGCTGGAGCCTCGACCTGTCCGAGCCGGTGCTCGCCCGCGCGCTGTGCCACGTCGACAACGCGTACTGGATCCCGCACGTCCGCGCGATGGGACGGATCGCGAAGACGAACAAGACTTCGCAGACCGCGTTCCGCGGCTTCGGCGGACCGCAGGGCATGCTGGTGATCGAGGACATCCTCGGCCGCTGCGCGCCGCTTCTCGGCATCGACCCGACCGAACTGCGGCGGCGCAACTTCTACTCCGAAGGCCAGGACACGCCGTACGGGATGCCGGTGCGGCACCCGGAACGCATCCACCGGATCTGGCAGCAACTGCTGGACTCGGGGGACGCCGAAAAGCGGCAGGCCGAGATCGCGGCGTACAACGCGAAGCACGCGCATTCCAAGCGCGGCCTCGCGATCACGCCGGTGAAGTTCGGGATTTCGTTCAACCTCACCGCGTTCAACCAGGCCGGCGCGCTGGTGCACGTGTACAAGGACGGCTCGGTCCTGATCAACCACGGCGGCACCGAAATGGGCCAGGGCCTGCACACGAAGATGCTGCAGGTGGCCGCGACCGCGCTGGGCGTGCCGCCGGAGAAGGTGCGGCTCGCCCCGACCCGGACGGACAAGGTGCCGAACACCTCGGCCACCGCGGCGAGTTCGGGCGCGGACCTCAACGGCGGCGCGGTCAAGAACGCCTGCGAACAGATCCGCGACCGGCTTCTCACCGTCGCGGCGGGCAAGCTCGGCGTGCCCGAGAGCGACGTCCGGATCGTCCGCGGAGCCGCGCGCACCCCGTCCGGGGAGGAAATCGGCTGGGACGAACTCGTGCACGCGGCCTACTTCGACCGGGTGCATCTTTCGGCGGCCGGGTACTACCGGACCGAGGGCCTGAGCTGGGATTCCGCGACGATGAGCGGGACGCCGTTCAAGTATTTCGCCTACGGCGCGGCGCTGGCCGAGGTCGAGGCGGACGACTTCACCGGCGCGTACCGGACGCGGCGGGTCGACATCGTGCACGACGTCGGCGACAGCCTGTCCCCGCTGATCGACATCGGCCAGATCGAGGGCGGGTTCGTGCAGGGCATGGGCTGGCTGACGCTGGAAGACCTGCGCTGGGACGAGTCCGACCGGCCGTCTCGCGGACGGCTCGCGACCCAGGCGGCGAGCACGTACAAGCTGCCGAGCTTTTCGGAGATGCCCGAGGTCTTCAACGTCACGCTGTTGACCGATGCCGTGGAAGAAGGCGCGGTCTACGGGTCCAAGGCCGTCGGCGAGCCGCCGTTGATGCTGGCTTTCGCGGTGCGGGAAGCGTTGCGGCAAGCGGTCGCCGCGTTCGGCGAACCCGGACACAGCGTCGATCTGGCTTCCCCGGCGACTCCGGAGGCCGTGTTCTGGGCGATCGAACGCGCCGTCACCGCCGCTCCGGCGGTCGAGGCGCAGGTACCGGATCTGGTGGGCCAGCCGTGAACTGGATCAGCGCGGTGCAGCACCTCCGGGACGCGGGGCTGCCAGGCGTGCTCGTCACGGTGACGTCCTCGCGCGGGCACACCCCGCGCGAGGGCGGCGCGAAAATGGTGGTCGGTTCTTCGGAAACCCACGGCACGATCGGCGGCGGCAACGCCGAGGCCGTCGCGATCGAGCGGGCCCGGGAGCTGTTGCGGGACAACGCGACCGCGCCCGAGCTGCAGACGCTTTCGTTGTCCGACAAGGCTCCTTACCAGCACGGCGTGCAATGCTGCGGAGGGACGATGACGCTGTTGTTCGAGCCGCTGCCGGTGCGTCCGGCGGTGGCGGTCTTCGGGGTCGGCCACGTCGGCCTGGAGCTGGCGCGGGTGCTCGCCCGGCACGAGGTTTCGCTGCACCTGATCGACAGCCGTCCCGGACAGCTGACCCCAGCACGACTCGCGGTGCTCGACGACGCCGTGGCCAGCGTGCACGTCCACCAGGTCCCGCTGCTGCCGGAAACGGTGCTGTCGGAGCTGCCCGCGGGCACGCACGTGCTGATCATGACGCACGACCACGCCGAGGACATCGCGCTGTGCGACGCGGCTTTGCGCAGCGGCACGTGCGGGTCGATCGGGCTGATCGGGTCCGCCGGGAAGTGGTCGCGGTTCCGGAAGCGCCTCACCGGCCTCGGCCACGACGAGGCGGCGCTGTCCCGGATCACCACGCCGATCGGGCTCCCGGACCTGACCGGCAAGGAACCGGCGGTGATCGCGGTGAGCGTCGCCGCGGCGCTGCTGCAGAAGTTCCAGGTGCGCGCCCGGCCGGGGGCGCTTCAGGCGTAATTCGCTTGCCTGCCCCCGGGAGTGCGGCTGGGATACGGGGAGACACCGTCAGCTCCTGGGGGCCTCCTGCAATGGAAATCCGGCACAACAACGACTACGACCTCTACTTCAGCACCGTCCAAGCCGCCTTCGGCCGGTATTGGCCGGACATGGCGGGCAGCGGCGTGCTGGGCGCTTTCGAGAGCGAACGAAGCCTGGTCGCCTTCGCACCGGACGGGAAGCCGGTCGGCACCGCCGGCTCGTACTCCTTCGACCTCACGCTGCCGGGCGACGTCCTCGTCCCCGTCGCCGGCGTGACCGCCGTCGGCGTGCTGCCGACGCACCGGAGGCAAGGCGTGCTCCGCGCGATGATGCAGGAACAGCTCGCCGACGTCCGCGCCCGCGGAGAGTTTCTGGCCGTCTTGCTCTGCAGCGAAGCGGTGATCTACCGGCGGTTCGGCTACGGACCGGCGACACACACCGAGCTGATGACCGTCGAACGACACCGCGCCGATTTCGCCGCACCGCGCGGACCTGGCGTCGAGACCGGCTCACTCGAGCTGCTGCGGCGCGCCGACTGCGGGGAGCTTCTGGAGGAGATCTACGACCGGTACCGCCGCACGCAGCCTGGTGCGCTCTCCCGGCCGCATCGCTGGTGGGAGCTGGGAGCGGGACACCCGCCGACCGGCCCGGAGCCGCGGTACCTGGTCGTGCACCGGGACGCGGACGGCGTCGCGAACGGGTACGCGAGCTACCTGGTCGACGGTGAAGTGCTGACGGTCGACGAGGTCATCGCGGTCGACGACGCGGCCTTCACCGCGCTCACGCGGTACCTGCTCGGGCACGACCTGGTCAAGGAAATCAAGTTCAAGCATCTCCCGCCGGGGAACCCGCTGCGCTGGCAGCTGACGGACATGCGCGCGGCCGAGCCGGTCGGCGACGACTGGCTCTGGGTGCGGATCCTGGACGTCCCGCGCGCGCTGACCGCGCGCGGCTGGTTCACCGACGGTTCGCTGGTCCTCGACGTGACCGACCCGTTCCTCGAAGAGCACGACCGGTACCAGCTGACGGTGCGGGACGGGAAGGCCGAGTGCGTGCGGACGGATCTCGCGCCCGACCTGTCGCTGGACGTGAGCGATCTGGGGTCGATCTACCTCGGCGGGACGTTGCCGAGCGTGCTGGTCCGGGCCGGGCATGTCCGGGCGCATCACGCGGAGGCGGCGGGGAAGGCGGATCTGCTGTTCCGGTCGGATCGTGCGCCGCATTGCGTGCACTGGTTCTGAGCCGCTGGTCGTGGCGGCGGGTCGGCCGGGTTAAGCCAGCACCTCGGCCGCCAACCGGCGGGCGTACGCGGCGTCGAGACCCTCCGGCCGGAACAGGATCCGGTACATGATCGGAGCCACCACCCGATCCATCACCGCTTCCGCCGCCGGCGCGGTCTCGCCTCGGGCAACCGCCCGGGCCAGGACCACTTCCACCTGGTCAGCGGCGTACGCCGAGCACTGTCCGGCGTTGGTCCCGTCCGGATCGCCGAGCAGCGCGTCGCGGATGTAGGCGCGGCCGGCGGGCGAGGACATCTCGTCCAGGAACAGTTCGGTCCACGCCGCCAAGTCCTCCGCCAGCGAACCGTGGTCCTCCGGCGGTGCTTCCGGGCGCAGCCGCTCGACCGCGACGTCCGACAGGAGTTCCTGCAGGTCGCCCCACCGCCGGTAGACCGTCGACGGCGTGACGCCCGCGCGCGCCGCGACCTGGGGCACGGTCAGCGCGTCCCGGCCCGCTTCGGCGATCAGGTCGCGGACGGCGGCGTGCACCGATTCCTGGACTCGCGCACTGCGCCCGCCCGGACGCACCATCCGCTTCTGGCTCACCGTGCCACTTTAAGCCGCGTCCGTTCCAGGGCGTGGCCGGTCCGCAGCAGCACCGGCTCGCCGTGCGGCCGGGCGAGCAACTGCAGGCCGATCGGCATCCCGTCGAGGTCGTCGCCTATCGGCAGGGTCAGGGCTGGCGCGCCGGTGATGTTCGCGGGGGCCGACAGCCGTACATACGCATCCGAGACCGCTTCGACGGTGCCGTCGGGCCAGGTGACCGTCTCTTGTCCGGCCGGGACTGCGGTCATCGGGACAGTCGGCGCGGCGAGGACGTCGATCTTTTCGAACAGTCGCGTCCATTCCTCGCGCATGAGGGTGCGGGCGCGTTGGGCGCGCAGGTAGTCCCCCGCGCTCATCAGCTCGCCGGCTTCGAGCAGGACGCGGACGTCGGCGGCGTACTGGTCGGGCACGGTGCGCAGGCTTCGTTCGTGGTACGCCGTGGCCTCGGGGACCATCAAGCCCCAGTGCGTTGCCTGGAGGTAGCGGGTCATCGGGATTTCGACGTCGACCAGCTCGGCGCCGAGTTCGGCGAGGCGGTCGACGGCTTCGCGGACTGCGGCTTCCACCACCGCGTCGACGTGGTCGAAGTAGTAGTTGCCGGGGATTCCGACGCGTAGCCCGGTCAGGCTTGGAAGCATGGCCGGGAATGATTGTCCAATGAGGACGGACAGCACGAGCGCGGCGTCCTCGACGGTGCGGGTGATCGGGCCGACGTGGTCCAGCGACCAGGACAGCGACGTCACGCCGTCCCTGGGGACGAGGCCGTAAGTCGGCTTGAGGCCGACGACTCCGTTCAGCGCGGCGGGGACCCGGATCGAGCCGCCGGTGTCGGTGCCGAGGGCGAACGTCGCGGCACCGGCGGCGACGGCTACCGCTGAACCGCCGCTGGATCCCCCGGCTACGCGGGACGGGTCGCGGGCGTTGTGCGTCTGAGGAGTCGTGAGGCCGTAAGCGAATTCGTGCGTGTGGGTTTTGCCGAGGAGGACCGCTCCGGCCGCCTTGAGCTGGGCGGCGACGGTGCTGTCTTTCTCCGCGCGATGTCCGGCGCGGACCCGGGAGCTGGCGGTGGTCGCGGTTCCGGCTACGTCGATCAGGTCCTTGAGGCCCATCGGGATGCCGTGCAGCGGGCCGCGGATCCGCCCGAGTTCCGCGGCTTCGGCGCGGGCCCGCTCCGCGTCCACCGCGACGTACGCGTGCAGCCGGGGTTCTACCACGTCGATGCGGGTCAGGACGTCCTCGACCAGCTCGACCGGCGACACGCGCCGGTCCCGGATCGCGGCGGAGGCTTCAGCGAGGGTGAGGTCAGCGAGCGACATGACCCTCCTCCGCGCGGTAGGTGGAAGCCGGGGCGGTGTCGCCGAAATCCAGGTCGCGCAGGACGGTCACCACGGAATGGATGTGGTGGGCGACGGCGGCCACGCTGGCGTGCCGGTCGGCAGCCAGCGGCAGTCCGGCCCGGGCGGCCAGGCGTGCTGCCTCGTCGGGGGCGAGTTCGGACACGAGTCCTCCTAAAAGCTAAGTGTTTGCGTTAAGCGACGGTAGCCGGTAGCGTCGCTTAACGCAAACATGTTGCGTTAAGGAGAACTCATGACCTGGACCATCGGCGATCTCACCGTCCGCCGCATCGACGAGATCGAATTCCCTGCCGCGACCGGGCCGTGGCTGCTTCCCGGCGCGACGGCCGAGGTCGTCTCGGGCGAGGACTGGCTGCATCCGGATTTCGCCGACGGCGGCGCGATTCGCTTGCACAGCCACAGTTTCGCGTTCGAGAAGGACGGAATGAAGATCCTCGTGGACACCGGCGTCGGCAACGGCAAAACCCGCGCCAACCCGGCGTGGCACGACCTCGACACCGGGTACCTGGACGCGCTGACCGCCGCCGGGTTCGCGCCGGACGAGGTCGATCTGGTGCTGCTCACCCACCTGCACACCGACCACGTCGGCTGGAACACCCGCGAGCAGGACGGGGAGTGGGTGCCGACGTTCGCCTCCGCCCGGCACGTCACCGCCCGCGCCGAACGGGAGTTCTGGGCGGGCTACTCCATGGACGGACCGCGGCGGCAGATGTTCGAGGATTCCGTGCTGCCGGTGGAGCGCGCGGGACTGCTGGACCTGGTCGACGTCCCCGCCGAGGGCGTCGAAATCGTGTCCGGCGTGCGGTTGCTCCCGACGCCCGGCCACACCCCCGGGCACGTCTCGGTCGAATTGACCAGCTCCGGGGAGACCGCGCTGATCACCGGGGACGCGGTGCACCATCCGGTGCAGTTCGCGCACCCGGAGATCGGTGCGTCGGTGGACATCGACCCGGCGGAATCCGAGAAGACCCGCCGCCGCCTGCTGGCCGGGCTGGCGGATTCGGGAACTCTCGTGCTGGGCACGCATTTCGCCCCGCCCACCGGCGGCCGCCTGGTCTCCCGCGGCTCCGGCTACCGGATGGAAAGGCTGTGAAGGGAACCCTGAGGGAATCAGATTCCCTCAGGGTTCCCCTCACAGACCTCAGCAGAGGTGGGGCTGAGCAGCGTTCAGGTACTCAGTCAACGGGTGCGCGAACTTCCTCCTCCGCTTTCCCTTCCACCGCACCAAGATCCACCGACTTCGTTTCCTTCGCGATCAGAGAAGCCACGAGAGAAATCAACCCCATCACCGCCAGATACACGCCGATCGCATACCCGGTGCCGAACTTCGCGTACAACCCGATCGCGATGATCGGCGCGAGCGAGCCCGCCAGCACCGACGCCAGGTTGTAAGCCAGCGAAACCCCGGAATACCGCACCTCAGTCGGGAACAACTCCGCGAAGAACGCCCCGATCACCGAGCTGTACGCGGCGAAGATCAGCAACCCGCCGGCCACCGCGACCGTGATCAGCCCAGGATTCCGGGTATCCACCAACGCGAAGAACACGAACGCCCACACGATCGTCGCCACCGAAGCCACGACGTAGATCGGCCGCCGTCCGATCCGGTCGGCCAGCAAGGCGAACAACGGGATCGTCACCACCGCGCACGCCTGCCCGACCAGCACCGCTGCCAGACCGACCGTACTGTCCATTTTGAGCACAGTCGTGACGTAAGTGATGACAAACAACGAGAACAGATAGAACCCGGCGTTCTCCCCGAAACGGGTAGCCGCCGCGAGAAGCACACTGCGCCAATGCTTGCGAACCACCACCCCAGCAGGCAGCCCCTTGGGCTTCGGAGCGTCCTTGAACAACGGCGTCTCCGCGACGTAAAGCCGCAGCCACAACCCGATCAGAACCAGCACCGCCGACAACCCGAACGCGATCCGCCAGCCCCACGACAGGAACTGCGCCGGCGGCATCACCCCGCCGAGCACCGCCAGCACCCCGGCAGCGAGCAGATTGCCCAGCGGCGGCCCGACATTCGGCCACGAAGACCAGAACGCCCGGCGCGCGCTGCCGCCATGCTCGGACACCAGCAGCACCGCTCCGCCCCACTCGCCGCCGAGCGCGAACCCTTGCACCAGACGGCAAACGACAAGCAGCAGCGGCGCAAGCACGCCGACCGCCTCGTACGTGGGCAGCAGAGCGATCAAGAAAGTCGACGCACCCATCAGCAGCAGGCTGGCGATGAGCGTCGACCGTCGTCCCTTGCGATCGCCGAGATGGCCGAGCACCACCGCGCCCAGCGGCCGGGCGAGAAAGCCGACCGCATAAGTGGCGAAGGCCAGAACCGTGCCGACCAACGGGTCGTGCGAAGGGAAATACAGTTTGTTGAAGACCAAAGTGGACGCGGTGCCGTACAGAAAGAAGTCGTACCATTCGACGGCGGTGCCGGCGAGACTCGACGCCGCCACCACCCCCAGCCGCGTGTGCGGGCGTTTTCTGTTACGTTCGCGAGAGGTATCGGCCATTTCGGCTCCTGTGGTCGGAGGGTCCGTGACGCGGATGAAGTGCTGGTACCGGAAGCCTCGGTGGCTGTTGGCGCAGCCACCGAGGCGTGTTCCCCCCTGGGAACTGCCTCAGAAGAACCAGTGCACGGGCTCGTTGGCCCGGTCGGTGAGGTCGGCGAACCGTCCCCCGTGGAAAGCCAGCGGTTCGCCGTCGCGCTCGCACACGCTGCGCACGTGCCCGAACACGACCACGTGGTCGCCGGCGACCAGATGGCGCTTGACGTCGCATTCGAGGTGCGCGAAGGCGTCCGGGATCACCGGCACGCGGTGCCTGCCCTCGGTCACCTCCAGCCCGGCGAAGTGGTCCTCGCCGCGGCGGGCGAAGCGGAGCGCGAGCTGTTCCTGGCGCGCGGACAGGATGTTGACCGCGAACCGGCCCGCCTCGACGACCGCTTCAGTGCTGCGCGCGCCGGTCGTCAGGCACACCAGCAGCAGCGGCGGGTCGAGCGAAACCGACGTCAGCGAGTTGACGGTCATCCCGTGCGGCACCCCCGCCGCCCGGGTGGTGACCACCGCGACGCCGGTGGCGAAACGCCCCATCGTGCGGCGCATCGTCATCGGGTCGACCTCGGCCGAGGAAGTCGACGAAGTGGTGAGCATGGGGGTTCTCCTTGCGCAGGGTCTCGTGGGTGCTTACCGCGGCAAGCACCCACGAGCGGGTTCAGGCGGGGTAGCGGACCTCGAACGTGACGACCCCCTCGTCGGTCCGCCACGGGCCGTGCGGCATGCCCGGCGGACGGCAGGCGTACATCCCCGCGGTGAACGTCCGGCCGAGCGTCAGGTCGGTGAACGAGCCCTCGAGAATGTAGACCTCCTCCCAGAAATCGTGTTTCTGCACGCCCATCGGCGTCGAATCCGCACCCGGTTCGTGGCGCAGGATCCGCGTGGCCACCCCGGTTTCCGGGTCCTTGGCGAGAATCCGCTCGGTGATCTTCGGGTCGTCGCCGGGGCAGACCGTGAAGGCGACGTCGGTCACCGGGAAGAATTCGTGTTCCGGTTTGTTCATCGGGTGATCGCTCCGTCGAGGTCGTAGCTGGACAGGAAGGCGTCGATGTCGCCGAGCGCGCTGTCGAAGCCGTAATTGCGGTAGGCGTAGCCCTTCACCACGAACGGGGCGCCGGCGTAGAACATCTCGTATTGGTGGTGCCGTCCGGCGAATTCGCTGCCGACGACGTCCCAGGCGAGCTTGAACAGCTTCACCCGCTCCTCCGCGGGCGCGGACGGGCTGTAAATGTATTTGTCGATATCGGCGCGGGTCTCCGGGTTCGTCAGGTCCGCGACGCTGGAGGGCACCTGCAGCACGCCGCCGCCGACCAGGTCGCGCAGGATCGCCAGCAGCCGCGGGTACAGCTCGGCCTGCAGCCCCATCGCGCCGTACACCGCGCGGGAGCCCGGCCGCCACATGCCGTTGTCGTCCGGTTCCGCGGTGTACTCCGCGGCCAGCACCGCCGATTCCACAATGGACGCGAGACTGGCCAGCTCGCCGAGCTTCTCGACTACGCCGGGGAATTTGTCGACGCCGTTAACCGCCGCGACCTTGCGCGCGAGCCCGGCGATGAACTGCGTCTTCACCATGAACCGGATCTGCGCCTGCCAGTTGCCGAACACGTGTGCGCCGGTGTCGAAGAACTGTCGCCGCAATCCCGCGACGTCGCGGTAGACGAACACGCGCTCCCACGGAATGAAGACGTCGTCGAAGACGACCAGCGCGTCGGTTTCGTCGTAACGCGAGGTGAGCGGGTAGTCGTATTCACTCGTGGCAGCGGGGGCATACGGACGGCGGCAGTAGAGCTTAAGTCCTTCTGCGTCAACGGGAACCGCGAAGCCGAGCGCGAAGTCGGCGTCCTCCGGTCCGAGCGGCTTGATGCAGGACACGAAGATCTCGTCGGCCACCGCACCGCCGGTCGCCAGCATCTGCGCTCCGCGGATCACGATGCCGTCCTCGCGCTCCTCCGCGACGCCCGCTTGGATCAGGTCGCCTTCCCAGGCGTGCGCGGTGGTCGCCCGCGAGACCTGCGGCGGGATGATCGCGTAGGAGACGTACAGATTCTCCTCCAGCACTCGCTTGTGGTACGCGGCGATGTTGGCGGAAAAGTCCCGCTCCCCTTGCGAAAACGCCTCCGGGTGCGCGGAAAACGCCGCGACGAACGCGCCCACGTGGTCCGGGCTGCGGCCGACCCAGCCGTGCGTGTGGCGCGCCCAGGTGGTCGCCGCTTCGCGGTACGCCTTCAGGTCTTCGCGGCTGCGCGGCGGCGTGAAGAGGCGGTTCACTGTGGACCCGGTCGCCGGGTCGGTGACCGGGATGCCGGACTCCGGGTCGGCCGCGAGGTCGAACAGTTCCGCGATGGTCTTCGCGATCGGCGCGAACGCCGGGTGGTGGGCGACGTCCTCGACCGGCGCGCCGTCGAGGTAGATCCGCCGGGGGCCTTTCAGCGCGGCCAGATAGTCGGCTCCGCTGCGCATCACTCGCTCCTCTGTTTCGTTTCGTACGCGTGGGTCAGGGTCGGGCCGCCGGGCAGTTCCAGGTGGACGCGCCAGTACGCGCCGTAGGCGAACTCGCCGCCGAGCAGCGGCAATGTGCCGCAGTACAGCGCGAAATCGCCCTCGACCGGGCCGAGCCGGTCGAGCAGGTCCGCCGGGTGCCGCAGCGCGGCCAGCTCCCCTTTCTGATAGGGACATCCGTCCACACTGGAGTCCGCGACGACGTGGTCCCAGTCCGGAATGGACACTTCGGGGCCGATCTCGGCGACCACTTCCCCGAGCGGCTTCGGACAGGCCGCTTTGGACAGTGCCACGCCCTCCCGCTCCAGATCGCGGTCGGTGTGATCGGACCCGACGCCGAGGAAGTACCTTCCCTGATGCCGGATCAGCACCGGCTCCACCTCGCCGGACGTCCCCGGCGCACTCACACCCACGACCGGCTCGGTCGTCAGCAATTCCGGATCCAAGCGGTAAAACGCGGGCACCGATTCCGGTCGCGGCACGCCGATCGCCGCCAGTTCGGCGATGTGCTCCTCGACCGCGGCCTCGTCGCTTCCGGTGTACCCGGCCACCACCAGCCGCGCCGGGGCGAACGCCAGTTCCTCCCCGGTTCCCGCGACGTGCAGGGCAATCGTGGTCATACTCCCGCTCCCGTGAAGTCTGCTGTGGACACTGGCCACCGCCGATCGGCCAGCACCGGGAACTCCGCCCGCACAGTGTCCACAATGGATTGGTCAATTTCGCAGCGCAGCACTTCCTCGCCGTTGCCCGCCTCCGCCAGCACAGTGCCCCACGGATCGACAATCCGGCTGGTACCAGCCAATTCGACGTCGCCGTGCTGGGTCCCGGCCGCGTTCACCGCGATCACCACGACCTGCTCTTCCACCGCGCGGCACGAGGTGAACATGCGCCAGTGCTCTCGCCGCGCCGCTGGCCACGCCGCCGGAACCACGACCGTCTTCGCGCCGCGGTCCACCAGCCCGCGCCACAACTCGGGAAACCGCAGGTCGTAACACGTCGTCGCGCCGATCGGCCCGAGTTCCGTTTCCGCGACGTTGAGCGTGTCCCCCGGCGTGAGCAATTCCGCCTCGCGCGAGGCGTAGCCGAAGACGTGCACCTTGCGATAGGTATGCGCGATCGTGCCGTCCGGCGCGAGCAACACCGCGGTATTGAACAACCGTCCCGCCGCGTCCCGCTCGACCAGGCTGCCAAGATGCACATACGCACCCAGGCTGCGCGCCCACTCGCGCCCCGCCGCCACCGTTGACCCGTCGAGGGTTTCCGCCTCGTCCGGATACGCGTCGAACGAGAAGTACCCGGCAGCCCACAACTCCGGCAGCACCACCAGTTCGGCACCGCGCGCCGATTCCACCAACTGCCCGGCCCGCACCCGGCGGTCCGCGGCCGTCTCGTCCGGCGGGCTGGCCAATTGCACCAGCGCGACCTTCACAGCCGCTCCCCGACCCGCAACGCCGTCATCGTGCTGGACAAATGCTTCGCCAACGCGTCTCCAGCCGTCTCCGGCTCGCCGCCGCGCAACGCTTCGACGATCGCCGCGTGCTCGGCCAGCACTGTTCCGGCGCGGGTTTCGCTGCCCGCGACCGCGCGCAGTCCCATCCGAACCTGCCGGTCCCGCAACGATTCGTAGAACTCGGCCAGCACCGGATTCCCCGCCCGCCGCACGATCGCCCGATGAAACGCGCGGTCGAACTCGATGAACCGCACCGGTTCGTCGACCACTTCGCGCTGCTTCGCGAGAATGTCGTCCAGCTCGGAGAGGAAGGCCTCGTCGACGCGCTCGGCGAGCTTGCGGACGCACCAGTCCTCGACCAGCTCGCGCGCCTCCATCACCGCCCGCACCTCCGCGTCGGAGATCGGCGGCACGAACGCGCCCTTCTTCGGCACGATCTCGAGAAAGCCCTCGGCCTCGAGCCGCAACAACGCCTCCCGCACCGGAGTACGGGACGTCCCCGCCGCCTCGGCGACCTCCGATTCGGTGAGGAAGGTCCCGCCGTCGCGCGGCAGCTCGGCGATGCGCTGCTTGAGGAACCGATAGGTGACGTCCTGCGCGGACCCGGCCCGCCCAGCCTGTCGTACACTGCTCATGGACAAGATGTATGCATCACGCATGGCAGGCGGGCAAGGGGTGTTTGCCGAGGTTGAGCGGCCGCTGGCGGGCTACTGACCGGCTCGGGCGCTCCGGCGGAACGTCCGGGTCATCCCCTTGTTCAGCCGCCTCGGAATCGCTGCCTGCCGGAGGCAGCGCCTTCTCGGCGGCAAGACGGCGCGAGGGCGCCCGCCTTGCGTCGCGCGACTGCACGGGATCCGCCGACCAGACAGAGCGCATTCCTGCTCGGCCTTCCAACACCCGGCAAACCCGGTTACCCCGGCCTCACCATCTACCCGAAAAGTGCCTTCTTGGCACCAAGATCATCCCCGTTTACCGTTCCGGAGTCACCGCCGCACAACCTGCCGGGAGGTCTCCGTGGATCGCTTCGTCATCACGGGTGCACACGTCTTCGACGGCGAGCAATCGCTGGGAATCGTGGACGTCGAGGTCGCCGACGGAAGGATCGCCAGCGTTGGAGGCCACCGTCCCGATGGGGTCGAACTCATCGACGGTACCGGGGCCACGCTGCTGCCCGGCCTGATCGACGCGCACACGCACACCGACGCGCAGTCGCTCCGGCAGGCGCTGACGTTCGGGGTCACCACGGAATTGGACATGCTTTCCCTGCCGGAGCAGATGATTCCGTTGCGCCGCCTGACGAAAACCTCGAACGATCTCGCCGACGTGCGCTCTCCGTCCCTCGGGCTCACCCCCGAAGGCGGGCACCCGCATCAGCTGCGGAAGGGCCAAGGCGATCCGACGTGGCCCACTGCGACCCGGACGGAGGAGGTCGCGGCGTTTGTCGAGGCCAGGATCTCGGAGGGGGCCGACTACCTCAAGGTGCTGGTGGAGGACGGTCACCTGTTCGGAAGCGAAACCCTGCCCCGCCTCGCTCCCGAACTGGTCGAGGCGACGGTCCGCGAAAGCCGCCGCCGCGGGAAAATGGTGTTGGCGCACGCGATGACCGTCGAGACGGTGGGCCAAGTGGTCGACGCGGGAGTCGACGGGCTCACTCATCTTTTCGCTGACAGGCCGCACACCGCGGAGTTGGTCGGGAAGGTCGCTGCCACCAACACTTTCGTGATTCCCACGTTGACAGTGCTCGCGTCGATCACCGGTGAGCCCGTCGGGCGCCGGCTCGTTGAGGATCGGCGGGTTTACCCCAAGTTGACGCCGGAATGGCGGGAGAATCTGTCCGGCACGATGGCCACCAGTCCTCTCGAAAAGTTCGGTTATGCGTTGGAGACACTCGCCGCGTTAAGGAAAGCTGGGGTCGACATCCTGGTGGGCACGGATGCGGCGCATTTGGGCGCGCCGGGAATGGCTCACGGTGCCAGCTTGCACGGCGAGCTTCAGCTCCTCACCGAGGCGGGATTCACCCCGGCGGAAGCCCTCCGAGCAGCGACCTCCCTCCCGGCGAAGCGCTTCGGGCTGGCCGACCGGGGCCGGATCGAGCCCGGTCTCCGCGCGGACCTCACGATGGTCGCCGGCGACCCGACGGTCGCTATCGCGGACACTCTCTCGATCCAGCGCGTGTGGCGCAACGGAACCTACTGCCCGGCAGCAGCAATCAACGCCTCCAGCCCAGACGCCTGAGTCCGCCAATCCACGACATTCGACGCACCGCCTGCCCACCGCTCACCGATCCGGTTCAGCGAGTCACGATCCCGCAGCCACACCGAATCCGCTTGCTGCCGCACGAAATCCTGATACGCCGACGATCCGGTCGCAGAGGCGAGATCGCCGAAGTACCGCAGGAAAATACCCTTGAATTGCTTCTGATTGTCATCGCACGTGCCGTTGTCACACGATTCTGCCAACACCCCGCCCGAAGTGAGGCCGGTCATCGCCGCGTCCGCCAGCCGGCGGGCGGCGTCCACATAGGACTGATCGCCAGTCGCTCGCCAAAGCTCGGTGAAGCCGCCGATGGCCAGGCCCTGGTTGTAGGTCCAGACGGTCTGGCCGTTGTTCGCGCAGCCTGAGGTGAGGCCGTCGTTGACCAGGCCGGCCGAGTTGATCAGGCCGCTGCGCAGGTACCAATCCCCCGCCTCGCGTGCGCGCGCCAGCCATTCCGTATCCCCGTCCAGGCGGCGGTGCAGGGAAGCAGCGAGGCGAAGGTAGAGACCGCTGGTGACGGCGTTCTTGTACGTCCGTTCGCGATCCCACCACACTCCCCCGCCGCAGGTGCCGGTGTCCCAGAAGCCGTGCACGTAATCGGCGATTTTCGTGGCTTCGGCGAGATATCGCGCATCGTGCGTACGGTCGTACGCCGCAAGCCAGGCCAGGCCCCACCACGCGGTGTCGTCGACGGCCCGGCTGATGAAGTCGCCGTCGATCGGGTCGGAACTGCGCGCCCCGGCGGGGAATGCGGCCCGGTTCACGTCGAAAACCCGCGCCAGGACCGGGTCCAGGCCGGAAACTCCGGAATCTGCCAGCGCGGTTACCGCGACCGCCGAGTTCCACCAGCTCGACGGCCACCAGGCGCGGTAAACGTCGTGCGACCACAGCAGGGCGTCGACCCCCGCGGCGACCCGCGACTGAGCGGGGCGCGCCCACGCGGTGCAAGCGCCTTCCTGGTGAGCGGCTTCCCGGCCGCACGCTCGCACGGCACCGCCGTTCATCCGTCCGCGTGGATCTTTGGCAGCGAACGTCGCGGTCTGTGTCGCGGTCTCGCCAGAGGGGACGCTCGTGCGGCCGAGCGACGAACCGTCCGGCCAGGTCGCGCCGGCGTCCCAGGACCGGTCCAGCCAGATCTCGTCGCCGGCGCCGCCGGAATCGATGCTGGCCCAGGACATGCCGCGGTCGTCGAAGTGCAGCCGGACTGACCGGCCGAAGACGGTCGCGGGTGCGACCGGCTGGCTGTCGCCGGAACCGGGGGCGGAACCGTCGCAGGCGGCATCGCACACGGTCGGGTAGATCCAGGCCGTGCACGCGACGGCCTGCGCGTCTCCGCAGGCACGGAGCAGGCCGCGGCGGTGGCCGACCGGGTCGGCGAGGTTGTACATGAGCGTGCGGGTGCCGGTCCAGGTGTCCGGAATGCTCGCTTTGCCCAGCAGGCCGTCCCAGGTGCCGCCGCCGTCCCACGACCGGTCGAGCCACACCGCGTCGCCGGCGCGGCCGTTGTCGATGCTGGCCCAGGCCATCCCGTCCGCGTCGGAGACGTGCAAGCGCAGCACCCGGCCGTTGATATCCTTGTCCGGCAAGGGAAACGTCTCTTGCGCGGCCCGCGACGGATCGAGGGTGTCACACGAAAGCGCGCAAACCGCGGCGGCCGCGCGCGGGACGGTCAACGAGGCGAACACGAGCAGCACTACGAGCACGGTCCGCATGGACTCGTCCCCTCGCCTGGGTGAATTTCCGCCCAGGATAAGAACTCGCGCGGACGCCGGTGAAGGGCCGCGCGCGGTTCTGTCCCGTTCCGGACAGGCGGGTTAGCCCGATCAGCCGCCGCTGCCCTGGCGCCGTCCCACCGAACGGCCGATGAAATACCCGAGAACGAGCCCGACGATCAGGCCGATGGCGACGAAGAAGATGATGGTGGCGGCGGCGATCTTGCCGACCGTGCCGAGGAACCCCTTGGCCTCGAGATCGGTCGCGATCGCCACGGACTGGGTCAGTGCGTAGTGGGTCATGCCTCCCAGGATGGCACCGGGGCGCGAAACCCGCCCGGACGACGCGCGGATCCGCCCGGCAAGGTGCGCGGGTTAACCCGGCGGCGGATTCGCGCCCCGGACCAGCAATTCCGCCACCGCGCGGGCAGCCGCCTCGACGTCGTCGCCGAGGCCCGCGGGCAACGCGCGCTGCAGCCACAGCGTCGCGAACCCGTGCACGAGCGACCAGGCCGCCGCGCCGGCGACCACCGGATCGACGCTTCCGTCCCGGAAACCGGCGATCGCCCAGTCCAGCGCCTGGGTGCTGCGCTCCTGCGCGGCCCGCAGGTCCGGATCGTCGCCGCGGAGCAGCTCCGGGCGGAACATCACCTCGAAGTGCGCCCGGTGCTCGACGGCGAACGAAACGTAGGCGACCCCGGCCTCGAGCAGGTCCGACGACGGCGGCAGCTCTTCAAGGGTGTCCGCGAGCAGGTCGAACCCCTGCGCGGCGACCGCGGTGAGCAGCCCGGACCGGTCGCCGAAGTGGTGCGCCGGGGCGGCGTGCGAGACCCCGACCCGGCGGGCGAGGTCGCGCAGGTTGACCGCGGCCGGACCGGAGTCGCCGAGCACCTCGACGGCCGCGGTCAGCACCGCCTGCCGCAGATCGCCGTGATGGTAACGACGGGCCATGGCATCGAGTATGCCACCGACTTGTCAGTGACTAGTTTCGACGGCGGACCCCGGAGAACCGCTCGGCGGTGCGCCCTGATCCCGTGGCAATGGTTCTGCCGGACAGCGGAATTCGTGTGCTGCGGGAGCCGAGCGAACCCGCTGACTCCTGGGCGAAACAGAACGCCTCGACGAGGTGCGCGCATCCTTCGACACGGCTTCCGAGGCGATGAACAGCAGGGCCGCTAGGTCACCACGATTTCCCTGCTGGCGGACAGGAACTCGTCGTCCTGCGAAAGGTAAGAGGCGGTGATCGTCACTGAGCCGGGCGAGAAGCCGCCGGCTCGGCGCTCCCGGCCGTAGAAGGTGAACGGCTGCAAGACGAGGGCTTCCTCTTCCTGACCGTAAGTCGCCTCCACCGAGGGGACGGCCAGACCGCCGGACCCGGTTTCCGCGGTCGGCCCCACCAGCTGGTTCCGCCAGACCCGCACCGGTTCGTAGGAGTCGTTGAAGAGCGTCACGCGCAGCACGACCTCCTCGTCGGCGGCCACGCTCCCCGGTGCGGCGAGTTCGATGCGCACGGTCAGACCGGCATCGGTTCGGCGGGCAGCTTGATCCGGTGCGCGAAGTTCGTCCCGCCGACCGCGCCTGGCCCGAAGTCCATGATCCAGCCGGTCGCGACATCGGTGGTGTCCGTCGAGCCGCCAGGGTTATTGGCGGCGATGTCGTGGGCGCTGAAGGCGGCGACGGCCGTCGTCCAGCTCGCTGGCATGCCGAGTTTGGACTGCATCGCCGAGACGGCTCCGTTCTGCGTGTAGGCGGTGGCCCGCCCGCCGCCGGTCTTGGTGTTGGCCAGGATCTTGTCGAGCAACGGCTTGAGGTCCGCGTCGTGGAACGCCCTGCTGCTGTTCACGTGGACGACCTCGTGGGCGTTGATCCGGGCGGCCGCGGCCGGCGTGACGAACCATCCGTTGCCCTGGTTGCCCCCGTTCACCCCGTGGTAGGAGCGCACCACGGACAGCGTCCCGGTGCCGTCCTTCACCCAGGCCTCGCTGTTGCTGGCGATGCCGTTGGACTTGGACTCGTAAGCGATCGGGACCTGGGTTTGGATGCTTCCGGTGGCCTGATCGCCAGCCGCGCCCGCGTTGGCCACGCTGCCCCAGGGAATGACTGAGGTCATTCCGCCCGCGGTGAACGCGAGCGGACGGCCCTTTTCGGCGGGCACTCCACCCCACGCCACGGTCCCGGCCCGCCCAGCGTCCAGGAAACCCCGAAGACCGGCAGCGGGCGCGGAGGCACGGTCGT
Source organism: Amycolatopsis sp. NPDC114503 (assembly GCF_055633655.1). Taxonomy (NCBI): domain Bacteria; kingdom Bacillati; phylum Actinomycetota; class Actinomycetes; order Pseudonocardiales; family Pseudonocardiaceae; genus Amycolatopsis; species Amycolatopsis sp. NPDC114503. The sequence goes on from NZ_JBVKDT010000009.1 coordinate 115,650, forward strand.
CCTCGGACACCGTTTCAGCGGCGAGAAGCGAGCCGTCATCCGCCGGGACGCCACCCGTCGGCACCTCGGCCGCCTCCTCCACGATGCCGCCGTCAGCAGTGCGACTGTGTTCCTCGTCGTCCGGCTGGCACCGAGCCGTCGGCTGAGCTGCCGCCGGAGCCTGGGCGGCCCGTGGTCCGGAATGCACGCGGACCTGGCTGAAATCCTGGGCGAACCCGGCGTTCCCAGCCGCGCGGGGCACGGTGTCCAGCAGTTCCCGCGGCACCTGGTGCGCACCGCAGAGTTCACTGGCCTGCTGGCCCGATTTCGAGGACGCCCGCGGTGCGCGCTGGTGGGTGAACATCTCTGCCCCCTTGTCGACCGGGAATTGTCGGCAGCTCGCGTCACCGCGGCGTCACCGGCTTTGAGCCGTAAGGGGCGTTTCCGTCAGCGGGGCGAGCACCCGGTCCGCCCTAGCGTGCCGCGCCCGCGCACCGGCACGATGGGCACGTGAGCGAACGCGGAGGGGGACGTCGAGTGCTGTCCGGGGCTGGTGCGTCGTGAGGCGGAAGCGGCGGGACCGGCCGCAGGTGTCCATCCGGGTCCGGCAGATCTGGGAGATCGTCACGACCTCGGTGGCGCTGCTCGCCGGGGTCTACCTGATCCTCGTCACGATCGAACCGACCCGGCTGGTGATCGAGCGCTACGTCGGGCGTCTCGAGCTGTCCGGGCTCGTCGCGCTGATCGGGGTGATGCTGGAAGTCACCACCATCGCCGTCTACCAGCTGGGCCGCGAGGTCCGGGGCTTGCGGACCCGGCTGGCCGGCGTCGAGCGCGAGGCCGTCGCGCACTCGCTCACCGAGGTGATCTCGGCGCTGGAGAACGCCCCGACCGGACGGCGGCAGCGTCGTCTCGAGGTGCTCGGCTTGACGTTGAACACCGTCTGGCCGGTGCTCGCCACCTGGCTCACCTCGCACGACCGGCCCACCGGCTGGCGCATCACGCTGCTGTGCCTCGACCCGGACTTCATCGACCGGGCGGGCGAACTTCCCGCAGAGTGGGCCGCGGAGGCCCGGCGCAGCACGGCGAGGATCCGGTCGTTTCTCCAGCAGGAGGCCGAGGACCTGCGCCGGCGCGGGATCGTCGTCGAGCTGAAGTCCTACGGCTGCGTGCCGGTCGTGCACGGCTTCCGCTTCGGCGACGGCACGGTGTTCGCCGCCTACCTGCAATGGACCGAAGGCGACCGGATCCGGCCCTTCGAGTTCTACGACCGGTTGTCCCCGGATGACCGGTCGCCGCGCACCGGGCATTACCGCGACCTCTTCGACAGCTGGTTCACCCGCGCCGCCACGATTCGCGGCGTGTCCGGCGCGGGCGCACCAGGCAAAGAAGCCGCGGAAACCCCCGCGACCTGACGATGGCCGCTCAGCGGACGAATTCGAAGATCTGCTTCTGAATCCCGTTCGAATAGGCTTCGCTTTCGACCAGCTTCAGCGGCTGCTTGTCCTTGTCGGTTTCGCTGAACAGCCGCTTCCCCGCGCCGAGCAGAACCGGGAAGACCAGCAGGTTGAGCCGGTCGACCAGTCCGGCGTCGGTCAGCTCGCGGACCAGCGTCGCGCTGCCGTTGACGATGATCGGCCCGCCTTCGGTTTCTTTCAGCGCGGCGACCTCGTCAAGCGAGCGAAGAATGGTCGTTTCGCCCCAGTTCGTCACGAGGTCTTCGTCGCGCAGAGTGGTCGACACGACGTATTTCGGCATCACCTTGTAGTGCGGGAATTCCTCGGTCATGTCCGGCCACACCGGAGAAAACGCCTCGTAGCTGACGCGGCCGAGCAGCAGCGCGGCCGCCTCCTCCTGCTCGGCGCCCTTGAGCGCGTAGGCGGCGGGGTCGAACTCGATGTCCTTGAACGTCCAGCCCGCGTTGCGGTAGCCGGCCTCGCCGCCGGGGGCTTCGACGACGCCGTCGAGGGACACGAACGCGGTGGCGATGAGGGTGCGCATGAGATCAGCTCCTGGTTCGGGGTGGTGCCTGTTCACCTACGCGTCGAACGGCAGCGACCCGATCAGACACGCCACCCGGAACCTCAGCTATGACCTGGCTCACACCGCGGTGCGCCAGGCGTCGTACCCGTAGATCGCGTCCGCGGCGGTCGAGCTGGTTCCGCTCTGCTTGAGCCAGCTGTTGTTCCGCGAGGCGAGCTGCACCTCGCGCGTCCGGTCCAGCCGGGCCGCCTGGTACGCCTTCAGCGCGACCTCCGTGTTCGGGTACGCCGCCAGCGCCCGCGACAGCACCACACTGTCCTCAATGGCCATTCCCGCCCCCTGTGCCATGAACGGCATCATCGGGTGGCACGCGTCGCCCAGCAGCGTCACCGGGCCGCAGGACCAGGTCGGCAGCGGATCGCGGACGTACAGCGCGGACTGCAGCACCGAATCGCACGCCTCCAGCAGCGCGCGGGCCTCAGGGTGGAAGCCGCGGTACGCCTCGCGCAGTTCGGCCACGTCGCCCGGAGTGGTCCAGGATTCGTGCCGCCATTGGCTTTGCCGGGTCGTGGCGAAGACGAACACGTCCTCGCCGCGGTTGAGCGGGAACGTCACCAGCTGCGTGTCCGGATCCGGGCCCCACCATTTGGTGAAGGAATCCAGGTTCGGCACGTCCACCGAACCCGCGGGCAGCACCGCCCGGTACGCGACGACGCCGGTGAACTCCGGGTGTTCCTCCCCGAACAACGCGGTGCGGACGGCGGAGTGGATTCCGTCGGCGCCGATCACGACGTCGGCGGAAGCACTGGTACCGCCGAAGTCCAGCTCTACGCGGTCCGTTGTGGACAGTCCGGTCAGCTTGTGTCCCAAGTGGACGACGCCGTCGGGCAGCGCGCGTTCCAGTGCGGCCAGCAGGTCCGCGCGGTGCATCGTCAGCTGCGGCGAGCCGTAGCGGCGTTCGGCCTCGTCGCCCATCGGGAGCCGAGAGGTTTCCTCGCCGGTGTCCCAGGTGCGGCTGATCCGGTACTTCGGCCGCGCCGCGGTTTCGCGCAGTTCGTCGCCGACGCCGAGGCCGTCGAGGGCGCGGACCGCGTTGGGCGTCAGGTTGATGTCCGCGCCGACGCGGCCGAATCCGCCCGCCTGTTCGTGCACGACCGGCGAGAATCCGGCCTTCCCCAAGGCGGCAGCGGCGGCCAGGCCGCCGATTCCGCCGCCGACGATCGCGATTTCCGGCACAGCGAAAGCTCCTTCAGACAGTGAGGTCGAGCAGATCGTGGCCCACGACGACCGGGCCGGAATAGTGCGGACGGACTCGCTTGAGCCAGCCCTCGTCGTCAAGGCGGGCGGGGTCGGCGGGGCCGAGGTGCGACAGCGCGACCCGCCGGGCCCCGGCCGCCGCGGCGACCCGGCCGACGTCCGCCGGCGAGGTGTGCGAGGCGGCGAGGAACTCCAGCAGTTTCGGCGAATAGCCGATGCTGCGGTAGAAATCGGGCTCCATCGCTTCGTGGACCAGCAAATCGGCGCCCGCGGCCAGTTCGCCGACCGCGTCGCTGCGTGCGGTGTCGCCGGAGAAGGCGACCACGCCGTGTTCGGTCTCGAACCGGTAGCCCAGCGCCAGATGCAGCGGCGGATGCGGGACGGCCCGAGCGCTCACGCGCACCCGATCGTCTTCGTGCACCACGATTTCCGCACCGGCGGCCGCTGAGATGTCAGTTGCGCTGATCAACCCGGCCAGGCGCGGCCGGTCGCTGGTCCGCTGCCGCACCGCGACGTCCTGTCCGAAGGCGGCGAGACTGCCCGCGACCAGGCCCTCCGTGCCCGCGGCGGGCGGGCCGGGGTCGGTCGGGTCCGGGCCGGGTCCGTAGACCCGCACCGGATCGATAACACCCTGGTTGGCCGGGCCCCAGCCGAGCAGGAAGAGCGTGAACAGCTCGGCGACGTGGTCGGAATGCAGGTGCGTCACGAACACCCCGGCCAGATCGCGCAGGGACAGCCCGGCGGAGACGTACTTGCCGAGCGTCCCGTAGCCCGCGTCGACCAGGTAGACGCGCCCGCCGACCACCACCGCGTTCGCGCAGCCCTGCCGGCCCGGCGCCGGGTACGGCCCGGCCGCCGTGCCGAGCAGGACCACGCGCAGCGCGTCCGTCACGGCGAAACCTCTTCGAGCGTGCGGCCCTTGGTCTCCTCGGCGAAGAACCCCGCGACGAGCGCGCCGACGAAGCAGATCCCGCCGAGCACCAGGAACACCGAGGCGAGTCCGCTGCCGCCGGCGTACAGCGCGCCGACCAGGATCGGGCCGAGGATCAGGCCGAACCGGTTCATCACGCCGCCGAGGCTGACGCCCAGCGCGCGGCTGCGGGTCGGGTACAGCTCCGGCGTGTACAGGTACAGGCAGACGTTCACCGCGAAGTTGAACATCGCCGCGAGCGACGACCACACCAGCAGCTGCAACGGCGTTCCGGCGCCGAGCGCGCCCAGCACGACCAGCATCGCGGTCGTCCCGCCGAGGCCGGCGGCCAGCACGACCCGGCGGCCGAGCTTGTCCACCACCAGCGCGGCGATCAGGCAGCCGACGAGACCGGCGACCGACGTGGCCGTGCTGTACCAGAGCGCCTGGCCGATCGAGAGGTGGAACGAGCCCTTGTACAGCGTCGGCAGCCACGAGGTGATGCCGTAGTTGGCGAGGTATCCGACGAACCAGATCGTCCACACCATCAGCGTGCGCCGCCGGTAGCGACCGGCGAACAGGTCGCGGAACGAACCGCGCTTCGCGGGCGCCGCCGCCGGTGCCGCGGCGGCCTCAGCGGGCGGAGGCAGCGGACGGCCGAGGGACTCCTCGACCCGGCGCTCGATCAACGCCATCGTCGCCTCGGCCTTCTCGGTGTGCCCGTGCGCGGCGAGCCAGCGCGGCGACTCCGGAATCCGCAGCTGCAGCAGCACCGCGGCGAGACCGGGAACGGCAGCCAGCGCGAACAGCGGACGCCAGCCCCAGTGCGGGATGACCCACGCCGCGACCAACGCGCCGACCGCGAGACCGGCGGGGAAGACGATCTCGTACATCAGCACGAAGCGGCCGCGACGGCGAGCCCGGCTGATCTCCGCGATGTAGGCGGCCGCAGTCGGCACTTCACCGCCGATCGCGAGACCCTGCACGAACCGCAGGATCAGGAACGGCAGCAGCGCGGTGCACAACGTCATCGCCAGGCTGCACAACGCCGTGACGGCGACGCACAGCGTGATCACCTTGACGCGGCCGATCCGGTCGGCGGCCCAGCCGGACGCCAGCGCGCCGAGCAGCATGCCGATCGAACCGATGGTCAGCGTCGCGGTGCTGGATGCGGTCGTCATGTGCCATTCGCGGCCGATGACCGGCAGGGTGTAGGCGATCAGCAGCTGGTCGAACGCCTCGAAGAACGTGACGATGCCGATGATCAGGCGGATCGAGACCTGCCAGCGCGACATCGGGAGCCGTTCCAGCCGGGCGGCGATGTCCCGCTGGGTCACCTCGGGGGTGGCGGCGATACTCATGGGCCCTCCTCGGAGCCGGAGCGTGCAATCGATCGTAGGGGTTTCAGGCGCGGGCGGCGCTGTGCCTGCGGTCCGTGAGGGGAACCCTGAGGGACTCAGATTCCCGCAGGGTTCCCTTCACGGACTTGAAGCGGGGGCGGCCGGAGGAGAGTCCGGCAGCTCGGCGTCCAGGAACCGGACCAGGTCGTCCGCGGCGGACGGTCCGGCGGGCAGCACGAGCCGATCGGGCGCATGCGGGTCGAATCCGGGCGTACCGGGCCATGGTGGCGGCTCGGGTCCCAGAGCGGCGGCGATGTCCACGCCGGCCAGTTCGGCGAGGTGGGCGGCGGAGCCGAAACCGGCGGCGGCCACGCGGTGGCGCGGCATTCCCAGTCGGGTGCCGAGGTAATCGAGCGCGCCGGCGAGGTCGGCTTCGAGGTCGGACAGTTCGAGCGCGGCGAACGCGGCCTCCGCTTTGCCCGGACCGAAGGTGTGGCCGCCGGTCTCGTAGTAGAACAGCGGCGCGACGGTGACGTAACCGCAGCTCGCGAGCGTGCGGCAGGTGGTTTCGACGGGTTCGTCGAGCCCGGCGGCGCCGTGCAGCACGAGCACCGCGCCGCGCACGCGGCCGGGCGGATGCCGCACCAGCAGCGGCGCGGACGTCCGCACCACCCGGCGGCGGCGGTTCGCGGGTCCGTGCCCGTGATGGTGGACTTCGGCAGCTTCGATGGTGCCTCCCACGTCTTGTCTCCCTCAGCTCTCCGGAACCGGCACCGGCGGCACGAACGGCCGCGGCGTCGCGGGCAAGGCGGTCACGTCCACCTCGATCACGAACGGACCCTGCTGGGCCACTGCCTTCGCCAAGGCGTCGGCGAACTGGCCCGGCTTCGACACCAGCGCGTGCGGCAGGTCCAGCGACTGCGCCATGCGCGCGAAGTCCGGCGTGTACAGGTCGACGCCAGCGCGCTGGCCGCGGTGGTGGTCCTGCATGTTGCGCAGCACGCCGTACCCGCCGTCGTTGAACACGACCAGCGCGAGCCACGGCCGTTCCTGCGCCAGCGTGCACAGTTCGCCGAGGTGCACCGCGAGACCGCCGTCGCCGACCATCACCACGGTCGGCGCGTCCGGCGTCGCGAGGGCGGCGCCGATGCCGGTGGCGAGACCCTGTCCGATGCCGCCGCCGACCGGGAACACGTTGGTGCGCGGGTCGTAAATGTCCAGCAGGCGGTTGCCCCACTGGCTGGACGGGATGGTCACGTCGCGGGCGATCACGGACTCGGCCGGGAGGCCGTCGCGCAATGCGGCGCAGATCTCCGCGTACGGACCGATCGCCTCGTTCAGCTTGTCCCGCACGGCTTTCCGGGTCTCGACGACGCGTTCACGCCAGCCGGGCTCGGTGCCGGATTCCACAGTGGACAGAGCAGCGAGCACCACCGCGGCGTCGCCTTGCACTCCGACGGTGGCCGGGTAGACGCGGCCCAGCGCTTCGGCGTCGACGTCGATCTGCAGGTGCCGTTCGGGCAGCGCCAGGTGGTAATGCTTGGTCTCGTTCGAGCGGAAGTGCGTGCCGATCGAGACGAGCAGGTCGGCGTCGGCGAGGAGCTGAGCCGCCGACTCGTGCGCGGCGAAGTTCCCGACGACCAGTTCGTGGTTCTCCGGCACCGTGCCGCGGCCGGAGTTGCTGGTGAACACCGCCGCGCCGAGCCGTTCCGCGAGCGCGCGCACTTCGTCGCGCGCACCGGTCGCGCCGCCGCCGAGCCAGAAGATCGGGCGCCGGGCGGTGGCAAGCAATTCCGCGGCTTCCGCGAGCACGGCGGCGTCGGGCGGCGGGATCGGCGTCGGCTCAAGCGAGCCGGGACGGAACTCGTGCCGCGAGTACTGCAGATCGATCGGCCACTCGACGCTGGCCGGACCGCTCGGCACCGACAGCGCGTGCCGGATCGCCGTGCGCAGAGTGTCTTCCGCGGTCTCGACCGACGTGACGGTGGCCGCGTGCTGGGAAATCGCGGTCAGCATGCCGATCTGGTCGCGCGTCTCGTGGATGACGCCGCGCCCGCTGCCGAGGAATTCGGAGTCGATCTGGCCGGTCACGTGCAGCACGCGGCTGCCCGCCGTGAGCGCCTCCACCAGCGCGCCCGCCGCGTTGCCCGCGCCGGTGCCGGTGCTGGTGATCGCGACGCCGAGGCCGCCGCCGGCCCGGGAGTACCCGTCGGCGGCGTTCACCGCGGCAGCTTCGTGCCGCACCGGCACGAACCGCAGATGCTGCGAAACCGCTTCCACCAGCGGCAGATTGTGCACACTCACCACGCCGAAGGCGGTGTCCACTCCGGCTTCGGACAGCAGGCGGACGAGAAGTTCGCCTCCGTGACCGTGATTCATGGGTCCGTCCCTTCTAGACATAACGGGCGATGCCGCCGCCGACGTCGATCGTCGCGCCGGTCACGTAGGAGGCACGCGGCGAAAGCAGCGTGACGATGGGGAAAGCGACCTCTTCCGCGGTGCCGAGCCGTCCCAGCGGGATGCCGCGATCGGCGGCCAGCTCAGCTGACCAGTCCACAAAGGACAGCTTGCTGCCGGAGGCGTCGTATCGGCGTCGCCACTGTCCGGTGTCGACCAGGCCGAGGCAGACCGAGTTGACTCGGACGCCGTCCTCGGCCAGTTCGGTCGCCAAAGTCGTGGAGAGATTGAGCAGCGCTGCCCTCGCCGCGGAGGTGGCCGCCAATCGAGGTTCGGGCTGGCGGGCGAGGATCGCGTTCACGTTCACCACAGCGGGATTCGAAGCCGCCCGCAACCACGGCAACGCGGCCCGGACGACGTGCAGCACCGAGAAGATCTTGAGCTGTAACTCTTCCCGCCACTGCTCGTCGGTCGTCTCGGCGAGGCGCGCCATCAACGACCGGCCCGCATTGTTCACGATCCCGGCCAGTCCGCCCAGCTCGCGGGCGGCGTCGGCGACGAAGGTTTCCACCTGCGCCTCGTCCAGCACGTCGCAGGACGCGGTGTACAGCCGGGCTCCCTCGGCACGGGGCAGATCGGCGAGGGCCTTCTCCAGCCGGACGCCGTCGCGGGCACAGGCGGCGACGTGCGCGCCTTCGGCCAGCAGCGCGGCGGCGGTCGCGAGGCCGACGCCGGAGCTGGCCCCGGTGACGAGCACCGCGCGGCCCTTCAATCCCAAATCCACGGGTTTTCCCTTCAGCTGCAGACGAATCCGCCGTCGACCACGAGGGTCTGGCCGGTGATGTAGGAGGCCGCGTCGGACAGCAGGAACGCCACCGAACCGACCACGTCCTCCGGCTGTTGCGGCCGGGTCAGCGCGCGGTTCATCGCGTACAGCTCGTGCCGTTCCTGCGGGATGCCCGCGGTGGCTTCGACCTCGGTCAGCCCGGGCGCGACCGCGTTGACGGTCACGCCGTCCGGACCGCCGTCCCGCGCCATCGCGCGGGTCATCGCGATCACCGCGCCCTTGGAGGCCACGTACTGGACCAATCGCGGCGAGCCGTACAGCGCGGCGTCGGAGGCGAGGTTGACGATGCGTCCGCCAGTCTGCGCGAGCTGCGGATACAGCGCACGGGCGACCAGCCACGGGCCGCGAGCGTTGACAGTCATCAACGTGTCCCACGCTTCGACGTCCAGCTCCGCGAAGTGCTTGCCGCCCACGCCGTCCGCCATTGCCGCGTTGTTCACCAAGCCGTGCAATGGCCCCAGCTTCGCGACCGCGTTCGCCAAAGCCGCGACGGAGTCCGGGTCCGCGACGTCGGTGTCGATCCGGTGTGCCTCAACGCCTTCCGCGTGCAACCGGGCGACGCCGTCGGCTGCCCGGTCCGGAGACCGTTCGGCGACCACGACGCGACCGCCTTGACGGCCGATCTCGCGGGCGATCGCCCAGCCGAGACCGCGGCCCGCGCCGGTGACTACATACAGCCGCTCTTTCATCGCGCCACCACCGCGTCCACTTCGGACAGAAAGCCCATTACCTCGGTGGAGAACCGGCGTGGGGACTCCTGATTCGCCGCGTGCCCGCCGGGAACTGTTTCCAGCCGCGCGCCCGGGATCGACGCGGCGAGCCGCCGCGACTCGGCGACACCGGTGACCTGGTCGTGCTCGCCGACGAGTACCAGCGTCGGCACGGAAATCCGCGACAGCCGCGGACCGTGATCCGTCTCGGCCATCGACTCGGCGGCCGAGGTGTACCCGGGCAGCCGGATGCCCGCCATGATGTCCTCGACCCGTTGCGCCACCGCGGGATCCGCGCCAGGTGCGAGCAATCGAGGCGCGCGCCGGCGAGCGAATTCCGCCGCGCCGACCCGGTTCAGCTCGCTCGGCCGGGCTCGCATCAGCGCTGCGCGCTCGGAGTCGATGCCGGAGCCGCGCGTCGAATCGGCCAGCACCAGCGACCGCACGACCTCCGGGTACTCCAGCGCGACGCGGGTTGCGATCACGCCGCCCCACGACACGCCCACGAGATGTGCGGGCACCGCGTCCAGCGAGGTCAGCAACCGGCCGACCAGCGCGGCGTATCCGGCCATGCCCAATGGCTTTTCCGGATCGGCCGAACCGCCGTAACCCGGTGCGTCCCAAGCCAGTACGCGATGTTTCGGAGCCAATCCAGCCAGCTGCGCGTCGAACGAGGCGCTCGAACCGCCGATGCCGTGCAGCAACAGCACCGGACTGCCGTCGCCAGCAGTCCGCACCTGCACACCGTCCACAATGGAAGTCACCGGAACACCGCCCTCGGTGTCGCCAAGGCTTCCAGCGCGGAGAGGACCGCATAAGGCACGACCTGGCTCGACGTCGGCGTCTGCGGCGACGGCCGGTTCTTGATCTCGAACCGGTACTCCCCCGCCGGGCCGACAGCGGTGATCACGTGCGAGGTCAGCGGCGCGGCCGGATCCGCGATCACCGCCGCCTCCACCACGTCCCAATCCCGCACCGCCAGCGCCACCGACGCAGCCACATTCGCCGACTTCGGGAACGCGGCGGTGATCTCCCGAGCAGGCCCGCGCCGCAACTCGACCGGCGCGGTCGCCTGCCGCAGCGCTTCCGCCTCCTCCGCCGACATCCACGGCTGGACCAGCGAAGACGCCTTCTTCGTCGTCTCGATGACCACCCGCTCGAACGGCCCGAGCAGCGCCGCCGAACGCAGCAGGTCGAGCCCGCCGATCGCCCCAGTCGACAAATGGACCGCACCCGGCCCGGCCGCGAGCAGCTTCTCCAGCAACCCGTCCGCCGCGAGCGCGCCGACCGAAACCACCAGCAGATCGCACCCCGCCGACAGCACCTGCGGCCCAGCGTCCGTCAGCGCCCGCTGCCCGGCGGCTTCGACTACCAGGTCCGAAGTGGACAGAAGCTCCGGCAACGCGCACATCGGCAGCCCCGCAGGAGCCAGCGCCGGATCGACGACCCCGGCCAGATCTGCGCCCGGCACCTGACCGTCGCGCAGAGCTTCCGCGACAACGGACCCGATGGACCCCGCGCCCAGCACTCCGACCTTCACGACTGCCACCACGCCGAGTAGCCGGGGTCCGGCACGCCGCGCATGTGCGAGCGGACGTCCTTCGACGGCGGGCCCGCGGTGCCCCAGAGATCCGACAGCTCCGGCGTGCGCCGCCAGACCCGGCACAGCCAGGCGTCTTCCTCGACCTGCGCGACCTCGGAGGTGTACTCGCAGACGAGCCCGGCCGGGTCGGCGAAGTAGCCGAAGGTGTTGCTGCCGGGACCGTGCCGTCCGGGACCCCACAGCGGCGTGACGCCGTTGTGCTTGAGCCGTCCGATGCCGCGCATGAAGTGGTCGATCGAGTTCATCTCGTACGCGATGTGGTTCACCGACGCGAATTCGGACTGGTTGAACGCGATCACGTGGTGGTCCGCGTTGCAGCGCAGGAACGCCATCTGGTGCTCGGACCAGTCGGAGATGCGCATGCCCAGCACCCGCGTGTAGAACTCGCAGGCCGCGTCGATGTCGACCGTGTTGAGCACGACGTGCGCCAGCTTCCGCGGCACCGCGGCGCGTCCGTACGGATCACCCGGGACGACAGCGTCGACCTCGGCGGACAGCTCCACCAGACGGCCTTCCGGGTCGGCGAAGCGCAGGCCGTACCCGCCGCCGACCTGGTCGAGCTTGCCGGGTTCGGTGACCAACGGGACGCCGTGCGCAGCAAGCCGGGCGGCGGCCGCATCGACCTCGCGCGGGGTGGCGACGGCGAACGCGATCTTGCCCAGCGCGTTCTGGTCGGCCTGTTCGAGCTGGAGCACGTGGTGCTCGTCGCCGGAGCCGCGCAGCCACACGGCGCCGCGGTCGGCTTCGACCTGTTGCAGCCCCCAGACTTCGCGGTAGAACTCGCCGGAATCGGCGCACTGCGTCGAACGCAGCGTCACCGCGCGCAGGGCGCGGAGCCGCGCGATGGGTTCGGCGGACATGGGGCCTCCTGAAACTTCAGCGGGTCGGGGCGGGCACGGGCGCGACAGTCGCGGGGGCTGCGGCGGGCGGAGCGGCGAGCGCGGCGGCCTGACGGCGGGCTTCCGAACGCAGCAGCCGGCGCATCCGGACGAGCGCGATGTCGTGCTGGTACAGGTTTTCCCGGTCCCACGCGTCGAGCGGCATCGCCTCGGCCATCTCGCGGTCCTGCTCCAGCACCGCCCAGTGCCGGGCCTCGAGCCGGTTGCGGTAGAGGATGCGCCAGCTGTCGCGCTCCCAGCCGGAAACCTTGCGGCAGCGCCAAAAGAAGGCCGCGTGTTGCGTCTCGTTGATCGCGCACAGCGCGGCGACGATGGTGAACGCGCCGCCCGGGCCTGCGGTGTCCGGGTACGGGATGTCGAGCGTGACCCACTGCGCGCCCGCGTCGGTGAGCTGGACCCAGTCGAAGTTCACGCCGCGCTGGTCGGTTTTCTCGAAGACGAATCCGTCGTCGATCGCGCGGATCTGGAAGACGGCCTCGCGCTTGCCGCCGAACATGGTGTGGCTGTTGCGGTGCAGGAACGCGCCGTGCATCGGATCGAGCAGGTTGTCCAGGGAGTAGCCGTACGGGGCGTCCCATTCGACGTAGCAAAGGAAGTTGTCCCATTCGCCGCCCGCGATCGGGTCCGGCACCTGCAGCGGCGTCGGCTCGGCGGCCTCTTCCAGGCCGAACCAGGCGAACACCGCACCGGCGTGCTCCTGCGCGGGGAACGTCCGCAGCGCGCGACGACCCTCCAGCGCACAGCCCGGGCTGCCGGGCACCGACACGACGACACCGTCGCCGTCGACCTGCACGCCGTGGTAGTTGCAGGCGACCCGGTCGCCCATGTGCACGCCGAGCGAAAGCCGCGCGCCGCGGTGCGGACAGCGGTCTTCCTGAACGTGCACGACCCCGGCGGAATCGCGCCAGAGCAGCAGTTGCTCGCCGGCCCGCTCGATGCGGGTCAGCTCGCCGCGCTTGACGGTGGTGGACGGGCACAGCGGATACCAGCGGTCGCGCAAGCCCAGTGCCATCAGCTCTTCGGCGGTTTTGGTCGCCATCACGCCTCCCCCGCCAGCCGCGCCAGTTCGGCGGCGAACGTCTCTTCGGTCCAGTCGGCGCCGTCCGCCGGGCGCAGGCCGCCCGCGTTGAGCGCGGAGACCACGCCGGGCAGGTCGTGCACGCCCCGGCCGTAGACGGCTTCCAGCTCGTCGGCCAGCGCGTTCTCGTAGCTCGTCGGCGGGGCGGTGCGGCTTTGCACCGGCCGCAGCTGCAGCGGCATCGGGCGTTCCCTTTCAGTAGATGTCGTGCGCGGCGGTGCCGGTTAGAACCGGCCTCGCCACTCACGAGCCGTTAAGCGGCGGCTAGGGCGAGCGCGGCGTGCCCGGCGGCGGTGAGCACCGCGGGCACCCGGAGCCCCGGTCCGCGCGGAGCGGCCGGTTCGGGGGCGAGCAGCCCGGCCAGCTGGTGCCCGAGCGTCGGGTCGCAGCAGGCGAGGCCGTCGACGTAGAGGTGCGGTTCGCGGCTGCACGTCATTTCCACGTGCCCCGCGGCGGCGGCGCGCAGCACGGCGAGCTGCCGGCAAGTGTGTCCGGCCATGGCCGGCTCCTAGAGGTCAAGAACGAGTTCGGCGGACCGGCACCGCGACACGCACAGCATCATGGTCCCGGCGATCGCTTTCTCGTCGTCGTCGAGCACGAAATCGCGGTGGTCCGGCTCGCCGGAGAGCACCTTCGTTTCACAAGTCCCGCACACGCCCTCGCGGCACGAGGTCGGCACGGAAATCCCGGTGCGCCCCAACGCGTCCACAATGGACTCGTCGGCGGCTACTGAAACCCGGGTGCCGGAACCGGCGCACACGACGTCGAATCCCGTTCCCGGGACGGCTGCCGGAGCCTCGGGGGCCCGGAAGCGTTCGACCCGCAGAGTCGCCGTTTCCGGCAGCGCCGCCTCGACCGCTCGGAGCAGCGGTTCGGGGCCGCAGCAATGCACGACCGTGCCCGGCGCTAGCCCGGCCAGCCTGGCGGCCAGGTCGGGCGGACCGCCGTTCTCGTCGTCGGCGTGCACTTCCAACCGGTCCCCGGCGAGCCCGGAAAGCTCGTCCAGGAAAGCCATTCCGCCGCGCGACCGTCCACAGTAGAGCATGGACCACGGCGCGGAGCCGACCGCGAGTTTCCGGGCCATCGCGAGGATCGGGGTGACGCCGATGCCGCCGGCGATGAGCAGGTGCTCCGGAGCGTCGTGCAGTTCGAAGGTGTTGCGCGGGCCCTCGACAGGAATGACGCTCCCGACGGTGAGCCGTTCGTGCACCCAGGCACTGCCGCCGCGCGAGGATTCCTCCCGCAGCACCGCGACCGTCCACGCGCGGGTGTCGGCCGGGTCGCCGCAGAGGGAGTACTCGCGGACCAGCCCGTTCGGCAGGTGCAGGGAAAGGTGCGCTCCCGGCTCCCAGCCGGGCAGCGGCTTTCCGTCCGGATCGCGCAGTTCCACCTGCGTGACCCGGTCGGCCAGCCACGTCGTCCGGTGCACCCGCAGCATCGTCGGCATCGCGGTCTCTTCTCAGCGAGTGACGCCGTGCATCGGCGAGGTGGGCGGGTAGGTCGGCAGCTGCGGCTTCTGCGCGCCGATGATGACGCAGAACAGCGCGTCGGTGTCGCCGGCGTTGCGCAGGCTGCGCGGCACCCCGGCGGGCACGCGGATCAGGTCGCGGTAGCCGAGCACGCGGGTGGCGGTCTTGGTGCCGTCCTCGACGTCGTGCACAGTCACCTCAAGCGTGCCTTCGAGGACGAAGAACGCCTCTTCCACGTCGTGGTGGGTGTGCTCCGGGCCGATCGCGCCGACCGGAAGCCGCATGTTGGAGAAGGTGAAGTGCTCCGAGGGCAGCTGACGCGCGTCGCCGTCGTGGTTGCCGGTCGCGCCGGAGCCGATGTAGCGGATCTGCGCGCGGCGGAACTCGTCGCCCTTCGCGGCGGCCTGGAAGCCGAGGGTGTCCCAGTCCTCGTACCGCGTCTCGCGAGCGGCGATGCACGAGTCGATGAGCTCCTCGAGTTCCTGGTGCTTGTTTTCGGTGGTGGTCATCGCGGGGCAACTCCTCCGGTGGTCCTCGGCGGGCTCGCCGCCGAATGCCTTAGGTCTAAGAGACTTACTGATAAGGGTTGTACCCCGCGCGCTGTGATCCGCACAACCCCTTAGGCCAAAAATTCTTTCCAGCGGCTTCCCGGCGGCTCGCGCGCCGTTGAGCCCTCCAGGGATCCTTCACGGCCAGTGATCGGAGGAGCTCTTGACGAAATCTTAGGTCTAAGGTTTCCTCGGTCGCACCCCCGTCACCCGCGCCGAGAGGACCTCGCCATGCAGCCCTTCCCCGTCCCGCCCGACGAAATCCCGGTCGGCGGAGACTGGCAGCGCGGCGGCGGCCCCGCGTCCGCGTGCGTGGACCCCGCCGACGGTTCGACGGTCACCTTGATCCACGCGGCCGACTCCGCCCAGGTCGACGCCGCCGCCCGCGCCGGTGCCGAAGCCGCCGCGGATCCGGCGTGGCGCGACCTCCTGCCGCACCAGCGCGCCCGCCTGCTCACCCGCGTCGCCGACGCGATCGAGGACCACGCCGAGCAGCTCGCCCTGCTGCAAACCCGCAACACCGGCAAGGCGCTCGGCGAAACCCGGGCACTGGTCGCGAGCGCGGCCGGCACCTTCCGCTACTACGCGGCCGCGCTCGAAACCCTCGAAGGCGAACTCCCGCCGAGCCGCGGCGCGCACCTGACGATGAGCGTGCACGAGCCGATCGGCGTCGTCGGCGCGATCACGCCGTGGAACTCGCCGATCGCCAGCGACGCCCAGAAAATCGCCCCCGCGCTGGCCGCCGGGAACGCCGTCCTGCTCAAACCGGCCGAAGCCACTCCCCTGGTTTCGCTGGCGCTGGCCCGTCTCGTCCACGACGCCGGCGTCCCGCCCGCGCTGCTGTCCGTCCTGCCCGGCCCCGGTTCGGTCGTCGGCGACGCCCTCTCCCGCCACCCGCTGGTCGGCAAGCTCGCCTTCACCGGCGGCACCGCCACCGGACGCGTCCTCGGCCGCATCGCCGCGGACCGGATCATCCCGGTCACCATGGAACTGGGCGGCAAATCCCCGACGATCGTCTGCGAGGATGCCGACGTCGAGGAGACAGTCGCCGGAATCCTGTATGGAATCTTCTCGTCGACCGGACAGAGCTGCATCGCCGGATCGCGGATCTTCCTGCCGCGCGAGCAGTACGACGCCTGGGCATCCCGCCTGATCGCCGCGACCAGCGCCTTGCGGCTGGGTCCCGGCACCGATCCCGCCACGCAGGTCGGGCCGCTGGCGACGTTCGCGCACCGCGACAAGGTGGCCGCGATGGTCGACCGTGCCCGCGAAGAAGGCGCAAATGTTCTTTGCGGTGGCCAAATCCCTTCCGACGAACGCCTGTCGCGCGGCGCGTACTACCTGCCGACCCTGCTGGACGGCCTCGCCCCGGACGCGAAGACGTGTCAGGAGGAAATCTTCGGCCCAGTCGGCGTCCTGCTGCCCTACGACGACGAGGAGGACCTGGTCGCCCAGGCCAACTCGACCGTCTACGGCCTGGCGTGCGGCATCTGGACCGCCGACTACCGCCGTGCGCTCCGTCTGGCGCGCCGCGTCGACGCGGGGACGGTGTGGATCAACACGTACAAGCAGTTCAGCATCTCTACACCGTTCAGCGGCACCAAGGAAAGCGGCCTCGGGACGGACAAGGGCCGCACCGCGATCCGCAGTTACCAGCGGCAGAAGAGCCTGTATTTGAGCCTGGCGGACGAGCCGATCCCGTGGGCTCGCGGCTGAGCCGTCCCGCGCTGTCCGGCGCTGTGTACGGTTCGGCGACGTGGCCGGTGGTGTTGCCGACCAGGGAGAAGTACGCGTAGTTCCCGGTTTTCGGTGCGAGGCGGTGCACCGGCGCAGGGCCGTGACACCGGTTCGGGAAATTAGTCCCCCGAACCGGTGTCACGTTCGAGACCGACCTCGCTCTTAACACTCCATGAGAGCTTTTCCGGCCGGCCCCTCCGACCAGTTCGGGGAAACGTGATGCCCGCCTACGCCTGGACTGCGCTGGCGGCGATCGTGCTGCTCAACCTCGCGCGGCTGACGGTCTTCTGCCTCGCGCTCCGCGCCCGCCGCCAGTGGAATATTCCCACCGCCGACCTGGAACGGCTCATTCTCGCGTGCTATCCACGCCGTCCGAAGAATGCTCCGCCGCGGACCGAGGAAAAGTGACGCACTGGATCAACGCCCCACCGGTTCTCTGGGCGACCCGCGACCCCGAGGCGGTCAGGCCCGCGCTCGAGCGCCGGAACGCGGCTGGGACCCCCGAGGCGGTCAGGCGCCGGAACGCGGCTGCGACCCCTCGATCCGTTCGACCAACTCGTCGCGGTACTCCCGCGCCGCCTGGAACTCCGGTTCGTCGCCAGTCGCCCGCTTCAGCGCGCCTTCCAGGATCTTCAGCCCCTGGCGTTCGTCGCCGTGCGAATCCGCCTGTCTCGCGGCGTTTTCCATGGCTTTCGCGAGCTTGGTCCGCGCCTCGGGTTCCTTGGCGGCCTGGTTGATCCGGATCCAGTTGCCGCCCGGATCGACGACGGTGAACCCGGTGTAGCGGTCGTTGCGCAGCCGCGGCCGGGTCATCCGCGGGATGCCGGAGACGAGCAGTTTTCCGTGCACGGCCCGCATTCCCGCCGCGAAGGCCTCGAACAGCTCGCTGGTGTCCTCCACGATCACGAGGCACGTGCTGTACGACTGCGCCGGGTCGTAGCCGTCCATCTCGAAAAAGTGCAGATTGAGGTCTTCCCGTCGCACCGCGAGGTGCGAGTACGGCCGCGCCTGCCGAGAGGTGATCTCGAAGCCGAGCATCTCGTAGAACGGCGCGACGTCGTCGATCGACCGACAGGGCAGGAGCGGAATGGTCAGTTCGTTCGCCATCGCCCGAACGTAAACCCGGATCCGCCGAAACGACACGGAGGTATTTGCTGATGCGAACAGCGGGGCGGCATTCGGCGCCGGGGACGGTCTCGGCGAACGAGGTCAGGGCGCCGGGTTCAGTCGCGGAGAAGGGGGTCGCCGAGCGGATTCAGTCACGGCGAACGACGTCAGAGCATCCCGGCCCAGCCACGACGAACGACATCGCGCCCCGGCCCAGCCACGACGAACGACCTCAGCGCACCCCGGGCCCAGTCACAGCGAACGACCTCAGCACACCCCGGCGGCTCAGTCGCCGAACTCCGCCTGGTCCAAAGACCTCTCCAGCCGCCCCAGCAATTTCGCCAGCTGCGTCCGTTCCGCCGCGGTCAGTCCGGCCAGCATGCGGTTTTCGTTGGGAAAATGCTCGTGCACCACCTTGTCCGTCGCCGCGAGCCCTTCCTCGGTGAGACCGATGAACACGACCCGCCGGTCGTCCTCGTCGCGTTCGCGGCGGACGAGCCCGGCCTGCACCAGCTTGTCGACCCGCTGCGTGATGCCGCCGGTGGTAAGAAGATTCGTGTCGGCGAGGTCCCCCGCCGTGCGCCGGTACGGCGCGCCGCCCCGGCGGAGCGCGGCGAGGATCCCGAAGTCCGCGACCGTGATCCCGTGCCGGGCGAACACGCGCGTCAACTGCCGCTGATACCGGTCGAACGAACGGTGCAACCGCCCGAACACCGCCAGCGGCGACGTGTCGACGTCCGGCGTCTCCGCGCGCCACTGCGCGAGCATCTCGTCGACCTCGTCCGGCTCGGTCCGCTTCGGCATCCGGCACCCCCGTGAATAGCTTTGTTCTAAGAATAGCACCACTAAGGTTTTCCGAGAGGCTACGGTGACCGCATGACGGTCAAGCGGATGGACAACGTCCTCATCGTCGTCGAGGATCTCGACGCGGTCATCGCGTTCTTCGTCGAACTGGGGCTGGAACTGGAAAACAAGGGCCCGCTGGACTGGCGCGGCGCGGAAAAGGTGATCGGACTGGAGGACGTCCGGCAGGACGTCGCCATGCTGCGCGTCCCGGACGGCCCCGGACGGGTGGAACTGGCGAAATTCCACCAGCCGAAGGCGGTCGCCCCGGAGCCGTGGAAGGCCCCGGCGAACACGCTCGGCATCCGCCGGATGATGTTCGCCGTCGACGACCTCGAGAACACCCTCGCCCGGCTGCGCGCCCACGGAGCCGAACTGGTCGACGAAGTGGTGCAGTACGAGAACATCTTCCTGCTGTGCTACGTGCGGGGGCCGGAGAACATCGTCGTCGGGCTCGCCCAGGAACTCGGCTGAGCGCGCGGCGGATTTACCGAACCCGAACACGCTTCGAACCGAACTCGCGGATCGCGGTTCTAGCGTGCGGGGCATGCCGCAACGCGCTCGTTCGCTCCTGATCTCGCTGCTGGCCTTGACAGTGGCTTCGACGGCCGTCGCCTGCGTGCCGGGCCAGCCCGCCGCGGCCGGCGGCAAACCGAACATCGTCCTCGTGCTCACCGACGATCTGTCAATGAACCTGCTGCCGTATCTGCCGCACGTGCAGGACATGGCCAAGAACGGCACCTCCTTCGCCAACGACACCGTCACCGACTCCCTCTGCTGCCCGTCGCGCTCGTCGCTGTTCACTGGGATGGTCCCGCACGACACCGGCGTGTTCACCAACGGCGGCGAAGACGGCGGCTACCGCGTCTTCCACGGCCGCGGCGACGACAAGTCGACCTACGCGACGTCGTTGCAGCAGGCCGGCTACCGGACCGCGATGATGGGCAAGTACCTCAACGGCTACCAGCCGAAATCCGACGGAATCCCGCCTGGCTGGAACGAATGGGACGTCGCGGGGAACGGCTACGGCGAATTCGACTACGACCTCAACGAGAACGGCACGGTCAAGCATTACGGCAAGAAGCCCGAGGATTACCTCGTCGACGTCATGGCGGACAAGGCCGCGCGATTCGTGGCCAGTTCGACGGCCGACCACACCCCGTTCGCGATGGAACTCGCCACGTTCGCCCCGCACGGCCCCTACACCCCCGCGCCTCGCGACGCCGACGCGTTCCCCGGGCTCACCGCACCGCGCGGCCCCGCGTACGACACGCTCCCGTCTTCGCCGCCGTCGTGGCTCGCCTCCCGAACCCCGTTGACCGACCGGGAAAAACAGAACATCGACAAGGACTTCCGCAAGCGAGCGCAGGCCGTGCAGTCGGTCGACAAGATGATCGGCACCGTGCAAGCTGCACTGGACAAAGCCGGAGTACGCGGGAACACCGACCTCGTCTTCACCTCGGACAACGGCTACCACATGGGCGAGTACCGGCTCACCCCCGGAAAACAGACGGCGTTCGACACGGACGTGCACGTGCCGCTGGTGGTCACCGGCCCCGGCGTCAAAGCAGGCGCGACAGTGGACCAGCCCGCCGAGAACATCGACCTGCGGCCGACTTTCGAAGCGCTGGCCGGGGCATCGACCCCCGCACCGGTGGACGGCGAAAGCCTGGTGCCGCTGCTGAACGGCACCGCACCGCCGGCGTGGCGCACCGTCGGGCTGGTGGAGCACCACGGTCCCGACTTCGACAAGAACGACCCGGACAAGCCCGCGAAGAACAGCGGCAATCCGACCACCTACGAGGCGATTCGGAGCACCGCCTACACCTACGTCGAGTACGCCGACGGCGCCAAGGAGTACTACGACCGGACCACAGATCCGCAGGAACTGCACAACACCGCCGCTCAGCTGCCGCCGGAGAAGGCACGACAACTGCACGACACGCTGCGGGCGATGGTCTCCTGCCACGGGGCGGCCGCCTGCCGGCACTGACCCCGCCAGGTCGGCCGAACCCCGTTCACCGGATCACGCGGAGGCAATCGATGCCGCTCACTCCAGCAGCGCGAAGCCCGACTCGTACCGCGTCTTGCCGAGCGCCGCCACCACGATCTGGAGGAATCCCATCGCCTCGAGTTCCCTCGCGCGGGTGAGGGGGCCGACGTCGACCGCGCGCATTCCCGCCGCCTCGATGAACGCCGCGACGGCCATCTTCGCGTCCGCGTAGTCGCCGGCGAACAGGACGGTTGTGCGCGTCGTGCCGTTCGTGCCGCTGACGAGCGTGTCTCCGAGATTGACGTTGAACGCCTTGACGACGGCCGTGCCCGCAGGCAGCAGCTTCACGAGTTCGGCCGCGGTGGACGAATCGGCGGGCGAGACCAACCGGTCGTAGGTGGAGAAATCGATGGGGTTGCTGATGTCGACGACGATCTTTTCGCGGAGCTGGTCCCGATAGTGCTCGACGATGCCCGGGTACGCCCCGTAGGGAACGGCGAGCACGACCAGGTCTCCGGTGAGCTTGTCGCCCATGACGCCGTAGTCGGGACCCGGACGCGCCGCGGACATGCTTTCCGCACTGCGCTTGATGATCTGGACGCGGGCGCCGGCCCGGGTCGCGACCTCCGCGATCGCGCCGCTCATCTTGCCGCTGCCGATGATGCTGATCGAGGTCATGCGACCGGAACCCCCTGAAATCGGTTGAGCGCCTGTTCGGCCACCTTCTGCGCGTCGTAGTCGAATACCGCGCTTCGCCGGAAGTCGCGCCCGACCCGGAGATCGGCGTCGCGCTTCTTGAGGTCCGCGAATTCGTACTGCGCGTCGAACATGGCGCCGGCCCGGCGAGAGCCGTTCTGCAGGATCGCCGTGCGTTGCATGCGGACTGAGGTGTAGCGCCTGAACGCCTCGGGAATGTCGGCGACGCTGTCTGCCGCCGCGAGGAACGTGGCGAGCGCCATGCTGTCCTCGATCGCCTGGTTCACCCCCTGGCCTTGGTGCGGCAGCATCGTGTGCGCCGCGTCGCCGAGCAATGTGATCGGCCCTCGGGACCAGTTGGCGAGAGGTTCGTGATCGAAGAGGCCCCACCAGAAGGTGTGCTCGATGCGCCCGATGAACTCCTGGAGTTTCGGGTCCCAGTCCGCGCCCGCGAACTCGGCGGCGAGTTCGCCGACCTCCGCCGGGCCGGACCAGGCCCCGTCGAGCGGCCGGTCGCTCGGGATGCCGGCGACGAAGTTGAACAGCTTCCGCTGCTGCAGCGGATAGCACATGAAGTGCCTCCGGTTGCCCATCCACACCTGGCTGATCATGCGCCAGTCGCCGGGCAGGCGGGACGCGTCGACCACTCCGCGATAGACGATGTACCCGGAGTAGACCGGCTCAGGGAACTGGCCGACGGCTCCCCGCACCACCGAATGGATGCCGTCCGCTCCGATCACGGCATCGAACACGTCGTCCGCGCCGTTCTCGAACTCGACGCGAACGCCGGAACCCAGCGTCTCGATCGAAACCAGCCGGTGGCCGAGACGGATCGTCGCCGGATCGACCTCCCGCGCCAAGGCGTCGATCAGGTCCGGGCGGTACATGCCGATGTTCTGGTACTGCTTGGCCGAGTCCTCCCATGCCGCGTCGGTCACCAGACCGCCCATGGCGTTCAAGTAGACGCCGTGCCCGTCCGGGACCGCTCCGACCCGCCTGATCCGATCGAGCACGCCCAGTCTCTCGAGAACGCGCGCGGCGTTCGGCGCGACCGTGACCCCCGCACCCACTTCGCCCAGCTTGCCCGCCTGCTCGAACACGGTGGCCCGGACTCCGGCGATCTTCCGCAGCGCGATCGCGGCCGTCAGCCCGCCCATCCCTCCGCCGATGATCGCGATTCGGGTGTCATCACTTGCCACTGCTTCTCCTTGCCTGACTTCGCTTCTCCTTGACTGACTCGCGCGACACATACGCCTCTCACCGGAGCCTGCGGCGCGGCGGTGAGACGGAGTCGCCTGCGGCCATGGAGGAGCACACCGTTGTCCCCAAAGTCCTTGCCAGCCCTCCGTTCGGAGGGATCGGGAAGCTGTTCCCCTTATGATGCGAGGCCTTCGTCTGCGTGTAAATCGTGGTAATGTGAGGATGTAATTCGGTTGAACTGAAGAAGGGGAAGGGCAGCCATCTCCGAGGTGAGCCTGCGGCAACTCGAGCTGTTCGCGGCACTGCCGAACTTCCCCACACTCAGCGCGGCCGCGGCGCACCTGCACATCTCGGAGTCCGCGCTGTCACAGGCCGTGTCGAGCCTCGAGAGCGCCGTAGGCGAGCAGTTGTGCGTGCGGCGCAAGGCCAGAGGGCTCACGCTCACTCCAACCGGCCAGGATTTCGCCAGACGGGCTCGTCAGATCGTCGCCGACACGCACGAACTCGTCCTGAGCGCCGGGCGCGAACAGGAACTGAGGGGTCCGGTGCGGCTCGGCTGCTACTCGAGCTTCGCCGCGAACGTGGTGCCGGAGCTTCTCGAGGGCTTCCCCAAGAGGCATCCCGGCGTGAGCATCGGGATCACGATAGGCACCAACGAAGAGCTGCTCTCCGATCTCGAGGCAGGGCGTCTCGACGTGGCCCTCGTGTACGACGTGTCGCTGCCGACCGGATGCCGCCGCCGCAGGATCTATGCGACAGAACTCGAGGCACACCTGCCTCCCGGGCATCCGCTCGCGGCAGCCGAAACAGTGGACCTGGCGGATCTCGCCGACGAGCCCTACATCCAGTACGACGCGACACCGGGCGTCCGCAATGTGGCGGACGCGTTCACCGCGCGCGGCCTGGAGCCCAAGATCGAAGCCAGGGTCTCCCAGATCGGTCTCGTCGAGGCCCTGGTGGGCCGCGGACTCGGGTACGGGCTGCTCATGTCCCGGCCCCACGCGCTCCCCATGAGCATCGAGGGACGACCGGTCGTCATCCGGCCTCTCGAACCCCCGGTCACGGTTTCCCACGTAGTGGGGATCTGGCCCGCGGACATGAAGCTCACTCCGCGCGCCTCCGCCCTTCTCGACTTCGCCGCGGAGCGGCTCGGCGAGCACGGGCTCGCCGACGCGATCCCGGCTCGGACGGCATCCGACGACACGGCCGCGTCCGTACCGGAGCGTTAGGAATTCCTCGGCGTCCTGGCTTCCCTTCGCCGACGCGGTCGCCGCGTTTGCCGCCGACCCGAGGCGGATGACCTCGGCCGCTCCCTCCAGGCACAATCCACCTGCGGGGACGGCACCGCTTCCGGCGATCAGGAGCCCAAGGCTTTCCAGGCCACGCCAGCGATCAACGCCTGTCCCTTGGCGCTCGGGTGGAAGTAATCCACAGTGGACACATCGCTCGGATCGAACCGAGCCGCGAAACCCGCACCCCCGTCGTACTGGCACTGAGCGAACTCAGCGCAAACCGCAGCAAGCCGGGCGTTGTAGTCGACGATCCGCTGCCGGAAAGCTTCCCGGCGTTGCTGATCAGCGGGGGCAGTCGAGGCCGGGTTCGCCAGCAGCGCATCGCATTCGTGGAAGGTGCCCCATTTCGCGACTGCGGATTTGTTGGTGCGCAAGACATCCCAGAGCTGGTAAATGTCCGGAATGGACACCACCTTGACCTGAGCGCCGGGCACCCCTTGCCGCAGAGTTGTCATCGCCTCCTTGAACTGGTTCGCGAACGTCTCCGTCTCAGTCCCGCCGCTGCAGGCGTCGTTGCTGCCCATCAGGACGGTGACCAGGTCGACGCGGCTGCCTTCGCCTGTCTCGGCAGATCCTTCCTCCGGGCGCCGGTCACCGCGAAGTTGTGGTTCGCGATGTCCGTGTCATCGAGTCGCCGAGCGCGGCCATCGAGGTCGGAGACTCGGTGGCACCGGCCGGTTGGCACCCGAGGACGACGGCCGTGAACGCGAGACCCTCAACGACCGCCCTACGCACTGTCGGCCCGGCTGTTGTGCGCGAAATCCGACCAGGCCGCGGCGTCCTGACGCAGATCGGGGTTCGGACCGTGGGTGCTTGGCGGTGCTCGAGGAGAGGTCAGCAGGGCAATAGAGGGTGTGCGCGCCGTCGCCAGCGGCTTTGACGGACTGGTGCGGCCCGCTCTTCTCGTAGTCGCGGGCGGCGGCCGCGATGCCAGAAGGAGCCGCCGCGGCCACCCCCGGCACCAGCGCGACGGCGACCGCCGCCGTGGTCACCGCGAGGGCCCGTGGATCAGTTGTAGAAGTGGATGTAGCGGAACGACGACGCGCTCACGTCGTGGACGAGGTAATGCCCGTCGCCGGCCCAGTTGTAGTCCTCGACGGTGACCGTCCCGCCGTGCACGCTGTCGACGATGGCGACGTGGCCGTAGGTGCCGTTGTCGGTCTGCGCGATCGACCCCGTCGTCGGGGTGTTGTCGACGCGGTATCCGTTGTTGCGGGCGTTGTCGTCCCAGTACTTCGCGTCGCCGTAGTTGTTCGCGCTTTCGCCGTGGCGGGCGATGTTGAAGGCCGCCCACGAGACGCACTCGCGGTTGTACATGTTCCAGTCGTCGACGACCGAGTCCTGGGGAACGTTGCGCCATTTCGCCGGGTAGATGTCACCGATGGCGCTCGCGGTCGACGAGGCCGGGACGGTTCCGAAGTGAGCGGCCATCGACGTCGCCTGGGCAGCAGACGCGGCAGGCGCGGCGGTGGCGGTGGCGGTGCCGGTCGCGCTGACGGCGAACGCTGCGGCGGCGGCGAGGGCGAGGACGGCACGGGAGGATCGGCGCATGGGGAGAGGCCTTTCTCTGCTTCGGGGAGTGAGTGCGCCGTGACGGTAAGTCGCTGATCAAATCCGGACTAGACCTTTGTGGACGACTGGTCCGCGGCAGACCGTCTTCCCTGGTCGGGGGCGGCTGTTCACAGAATTGGCGCTACCACTGCCATCCGGTGCCGTAAATGCCGGGACGGACGTCGCGCAACGCCAATGTCGTCGTGTGCGTGGCACCGGCGGACAGCGGATTGCCGGGATGTTCGGGACCGCCGAGTCCGCGCTGTTCGAAGGACCGGACGCGGCGCGGGACCCGGGGCCCGAAGCTCACCTGGCAGACGTACTCCGCGACCGGCCGGGTGAACCGGCGGTGGTAGTGGTCGATCGGCGAGCCCGGCGGGAACCGGATCTCGTACTCCACGATCGTCACCTCGCCGAGCGCCAGCGCCCGCTCCAGCCGGAGTTCGCCCGCGACCATGCCGGATTCCCGGTCGACGCAGACCTGGCCGACCCGCGCCGAGCGCACGTAGCGGTAGGCCGGATCGGCGGTCAGGAACGAATCGGCCTGGTAGTAGGTCATCAGCCGGTCCACGCCGTCGACGGCGGCCTCGGCGACCATCCGGACCTGCAGCGCGCGCTCGCCGCCGTGCTCGTCGAGCACCATGCGGTCGTGGATCGACCAGAACGACAGCTGCCCGTCCGGCGGCGGCTTCAGCTCGGCGGAGAACGCCCGCAGCTGCGGCCACAACCGGCGGCGTTCGATCCGGCAGGCGGGCTCGCCGAGCCAGCGCCCACGCGGCGCTTTCGGGCCGAGCCGCGAGGTGAGCGTCCCGGGTTCGAGGCTCAGCACCGCTTCCAGCTGCAGGACCGCGGCCATCGACGTCTCGCGTTCCGGTTGCGACCGTCCGCGCCGCCAGTAGGACAGCGCCGAGCGCGAGAGCCGGACCCCGCGCGCGGCGAGGTGGTGCTGGAGCCGATCGAGCGACAGCCCGGATTCCTCGATCGCGGTGTCCAGCGTGACCGCGAACGAGCCCTCGGAAGGCCGAGTCACGCCCCCAGCATGATCCCCCGCTCCACCGCTCCGGAACCCACGAAAGTCCGCATTTCCCCCGCCCGCGACGCCGATATCCGACGAACGACGCTGGTCCGGCCGCTGGGCACGCGCCACAGTGGACGACGTGCCGTCCTTCGCCAACGCACTGGACGCCGCCATCAGCGGCGCCGGACTGACCCTGGACCGGCTCCGCGAACACCTAGCCGCCCGTGGCGTGACGGTGTCGCGCAGCGCCCTGGCCTACTGGCGCACCGGACGGTCCCTGCCGGGACGCGAGGCGTCGCTGCACGCGGTCGTCGAACTCGAGCAGGTGCTCGGGCTGGGCGCGGGCGGCCTCACGTCGTTGCTCGGGCCGCAAGACCGGCAGTGCTCTCGCCCGCTGCGGACTCCCCTGCTCGAACGGCGCCGGCTGTGGCCGTCGGTGCGGCCCGGGTCGCTCGAATTCGAGCTGCCGCCGGAGGACCAGGTGCGGCTGTGGTCGGTGCACGACGAACTGGTGGTGGACGACGAACGCCAGGAACGCCTGCTCAGGGTCCGCGTGGTGGCCGAGGCGGCGGTCGACGGAGTCGTCCGGATGGCGACCTACTACCAGACCGAAGACCGCGCGCGGCAGGCTCCGCGCTTCGTCGCCGGGCACTGCTGCCGCGCGGGCCGGACGCGGGTCGACGCCGTCAGCGGGCTGCTCGTCGCCGAGGTGTTCTTCGACCGGGAACTGCGCGCCGGGGAAGTCGCGACGGCGGAATACGAATTGGTGTTTCCGCGCGGAGGTCCGGTGCGGGGATATCACCGCAGGTTCACCCGGCCCGCTCCGCTGTACACGTGCCGGGTGCAATTCGGTTCCCGTGTCCCGGAAAGCGTCCGCCGTTTCGAACAACGGGATCTTGCCGCGCCCCGCCGAAAGGTGGAAGAACTGCGCGCGACCGGGAGCGGCGCGGTGACGCTGGCGGCGCGCGAGGTCCGCGCCGGGATCGTCGGCGTCGACTGGACCTGGTAGCAATTCTGTGAACGCGGTCCGCTGACCAGGAGAAATCCGGTCGGCACCGCGTGGTTTCCACTTTTCGTGGCAGCGGGCGGAACGCAGTTCTTACCGTGCTCAGTGCTGTATTCCTCCTCACCTCCATGGAGCAGCGCATGCGAAACCCAGCCCTCCTCGTGGCCGCGTTCTTGACCACAGCGGCCCTTTCCCCACCGGCGGCCATGGCGGCACCGCCCTTGGTCCCGCTGAACGCGGCCCCCGCTGTCCCCGCCGGGGCCACCGCGGACAGCTCCGCTCTGCCCGGCCAGCTCACCGTGTCGGTCGCGCTCAAACCCCGTGACGCAGCGGGAGCCGAACGATACGTCGCCGACACGGCCAACCCGAACTCGCCGGTGTACCACCACTACCTGAGCGCCGCGGAATACACCGAGCGCTTCGGGCCTACCGCCAAAGCGGTCGACCAAGTGCGAAAGTACTTGACCGGCAAGGGATTGCGCATCGACGACGTCACCGGCAACCGGCAGGTCGTCACCGCGTCCGGCACCCCGGGCGAGGTGGAAAAAGCTTTCAGCACCCAGATTTCCGGTTTCCGTTCGGCCACCGGTGAGCGATTTTTCAACGCCACCAAGGCAACCGCGGTTCCGTCGGACCTCGCCGCCGTCGTCCGCGGGGTCACCGGCCTGACGAACCGGCGAGCCGCGCACCGGGCGAGCGCACCGGCGGGACCGTCCGGTCCGGGCGGCGGCTACACCCCGGCTCAGCTGCGCACCGCCTACAGCATGACCGGCGTCTCCGGCAGCTACGACGGTTCGGGCGAAACGGTCGGACTGATCGAATTCGACACGTTCAAGCAATCCGACATCGACGCGTGGACGCAGTATTTCAAGCAACCCGCCGTCACGCCGGAAATCGTCAAGGTCGACGGCGGGGTCGCCAATCCGGGCAGCGACCAGCTGGAGGTCACCCTCGACGTCCAGGCCGTCGCGGCGACCGCCCCGAAGGCCAAGCAGGTCGTCTACTCCGCGCCGAACTCCGACCAGGCGTGGGTGCACGAGATGGCGCAGATCGCCTCGGACAACAAGATCACCGTTCTTTCCGGTTCGTGGCTCAACGGCGAGATCTGCGAATCCAGCCCGATCGCGGCCTCGCACGATTCCTACACCCAGCTCGCCGCGCAGGGCGTCCCGATGTTCTCGGCGTCCGGCGACTGGGGCGGCACCGGCTGCGGCTACCAGGGCGACAACCAGACGATCCAGGCCGACTACCCGGCGAGCGACCCGCTGTTCACCGGCGTCGGCGGCACCCAGCTGCGGACGTCCGACAGCGCGGGCACGTGGCAGTCGGAATCGTGCTGGAACCAGGGCGGCAGCGGCAATACCCGGTCAGGGGGCGGGTATTCGAAGATCTACGACCGCCCGGACTGGCAGCCCGGCACGAACAAGTACCGCTCGGTCCCGGACGTCTCGATGGTGGCCGACTACGGCGCCGGAGCGCTTTCGGTCTCCATGAACGGCGGGTGGCTCGACGTCGGCGGCACCAGCCTGTCCTCCCCGCTCTGGGCGGGCTACGCGGCGATGCTGAACCAGAAGTCCCTCGCCGGCGGCAAATCCCGGCTCGGGCAACTCAACCCGAGCATCTACAAGATCGCCGGTTCCGCCGACTACGCCTCGACTTTCCACGACGTCACCTCGGGCGGCAACGGCACCTACAACGCCGGCACCGGCTACGACCTGTGCACCGGCTGGGGTTCCCCGAAGGCCGACGCACTGGCCGCGAAACTGACCGGCGGCGACACCCCGCCTCCGGCGCAGGACTTCACGCTGTCCGCCTCGCCTTCCTCCGGCAGCGTCGCCGCGGGCAGTTCGGCGAGCACGACCATCACCGCCAACGCCCCCTCCGCTGCTTCGCCGAGCGTCGTAGGCGGTACTCCGACCACGACAGCGGAGCACCCGTTCATCATCTCGATGCGCCGCGAAGGTTCGGCCTTCCCCGGGCAGCAGTCCTGCACCGGCACGCTGTTCGGACCGCACACGGTGCTGCTGGCCGCACACTGCCTCTTGGAGAAACCCGGCCACAAATGGTTCGTCTACGGCGATGACGACCTCACCCAAAACACCGGCACCACCGCGGAAATCGCCTCGCAGTGGGTGCATCCGAGCTACACGGACTGGAGCGCCGGCGCGGACGTCGCGGTCGTGACCCTCGACAAGGACATGCCCGTCCCCGCCGGGATCACGTACCCGAAGCTGAACACCGACCCGAGCCTCGACGCCCCCGGCACGAAGGGGATTTCGATCGGCTGGGGCGAAACCGGCGCGAACACCTACAGCAACGTCCTGCGCCAGGCCGACGTCCCGGTCGCCGACGACAGCGCCTGCAAGGGCCGGTTCACCGATCCGCAAGGGCAGGAGGAATACAAAACCCCGGCGATGCTGTGCACCGGGTACGCCGACCACCACGCGGGCGCGTGCGTCGGCGACAGCGGCGGGCCGTACCTGGTCGGCAACACGGTTGTCGGGGTGTTCTCGTGGATGTCGACCTCGTGCGACTGGTACGCCGTCTACGCCCGGGTTTCCGCCTACGCCGCGGACCTCGCCCCGCACCTGCCGGGCGGCGACAACCCGCCGCCGTCCGGCGCGATCAGCCTGACCGCCGCCGGCCTGCCCTCGGGCGCGACGGCCGCGTTCAGCCCGGCCGGCGTGGACCTCGGCGGACACTCGACGCTCACAATCGCCACAAGCGCGACCACCCCCGCCGGAACGTACGACGTCACGATCTCCGGCAAGAGCGCGAAATCGACGCAAACGACCCACTACCGGCTGACCGTCACCGGCGGACAGCCCTCGGCTCTCACGCTGGCCAACCCGGGCAACCAGAACAGCTGGACCGGCAAAGCGGTGAACCTGCCGCTGCAAGCCTCCGGGGGCGCCAGCCCGTACCGGTGGACGTCGACCGCACTCGCCCCCGGCTTGACGCTCGACCCGGCGACCGGAGTCATCTCCGGGACCCCGACCCGTGCTGACAGCAGGCAGGTGACGGTCACGGTGACCGACGCTTCCGGGAAGACCGCTACGGCGGCGTTCTTCTGGTTCGTCTTCGGCTGAGTTGCTTGCCGGGCAGACGCCGTCCTCGCACCGGGGGCGGCGTCTGCCTCGTTCAGGACCGGTGGGCCTCGAGTGCCGTTTTGGCCTGCCGCGTCCTCGACGTCCGGCCGCGGAATCGGGTCGGTCAACCACTTATCCAGGCAACCGAACTTCTGTTACCCCGGGTCAGCTAAAGCATTCCTCCGATCGCGCTGCGAAGAAAAGACCTTTCGCCGGGCCAGCGTCCGCGGCACAGTGTGCGCGCCGTCGCTCATCTCGCCGATCACCGTCCCGATGACGACGATCAGCACCCGGACCTGCTCGGTGGTCTTCCGGGCAACCGCCTCCGAGCCCGGCGAGAGAGAAACGACGGTCAGTGAACAGTTTTCGCCGCGGCGATGTACCGGCTCGACTCCGGCAGGAACGACAGGACGACCCCGACGACGCCGCACACCGCGCTGACGTACCCGATGAGCGTGCCCTGCCCGACCAGCAGCGAGGCGACCTGCAGTGCCGTCAGCACCGTCAGCACGATCCGGGCCCAGTTCCGGCCCGCGCGCAATTTGAACGCGAACAGCAGATGCAGCAACGCGAACACGAGCGCGATCACCGCACCGAACGCGACGCCGAAGGTCACCGCCTGGTCGATCTGGGCGTCGGTGAGCCGGACGCCGTTCTGCCCGTTCGCTCTGCGCATCGCGTCGGCTATCGAATCTCTCGAGAAGAACAGCAGCACCCCGCCGACGACCCCGACCAGCGTCGCGGCGATGAACGCCCAGAAAGCGCCGGTGATCGTTCCGGGCCGATCCGGCAAGCCAGCGGACTCGGCGGGCCGGTCGGAGGACGAGGAAGGGTAAGCAGGCATATCAGTCATGCGACGAAGCTGGCACAGCCCGGGCGGCAGCGCACAACGAAACGCGAGATTTTGTCCAGAACTTACGAGGTCGGACATATTCTTCGTCGTCACGCACAATTCTGGTTTAGCATCAGAATTAGCGGGTATCCATATTTGTTCGCAGCAGGAGGGATACCCGCCCTCCCGCTTGAGGGAGTGTCTCCGCGCACCTTACAGAACAGCCCGATGACGGCCACCGGCCAGTGCGCCGCAGCCGCCGCATCAGCGGAGTCACGACAGCTGTCAGCGGAATCGCCCCTCAGCAGCCGGAGCCACTGCCGCTCCGCAAGCGCCCGCGCTCCGGGAACCCGGCGTCCTTCGCCGGACAGAGGGGCTTGACCTGGCCGCTGTTATCGCTAACATTGCCATGCTCAAACCCGCGAGCCCAGGGAGGTGCGGGGATGCCCACCGACGGGTCTTCAGCCAAACGCCAGCCGGGGCTTGCCGAAGTGGCGGCGATGGCCGGCGTTTCGCACATGACGGTCTCGCGGGTCGTCAACGACACCGGGCCCGTCCGCGCGGAGACGCGGGCGCGGGTCCTCGCCGCGGTGGACCAGCTCGGGTATCGGCCCAATTCGGCGGCCAGGACGTTGGCGACCGGCAGGTCGAGCATTCTCGGCGTCGTCGCGCTGGAGTCCAATTTGTACGGTCCGGCGAGCACGCTGTACGGGATCGAGCACGCCGCCCGCGAGGAGGGCTACGGAGTCACGATCTCCAGCGTCAGCCGTCCTCGCCGGTCGTCGTTCGCGGAGGCCGTGGACAATCTGCGGCGGCAGGCGGTCGGCGGGATCGTGGTGATCGCGCCGCACGTCGCGGCGGGCGAGGCGTTGCGGCAGGTGCCCGCCGACGTGCCGATGGTCGCGGTCGGCGGCGGCGAATCGGTGCCGGTGCCGGTGATTTCGGTCGACCAGTACGACGGGGCCCGCCGGGTGACCGAGCATCTGCTGTCGCTCGGGCACGAGACGGTGTGGCACGTCGCCGGGCCCGAGGACTGGCTGGAATCGCTGGAGCGGGAACGCGGCTGGCAGGAAGCGCTCGAGCGGCGCGGCGCACGGGTGCCGCCGCCGCTGCGCGGGGACTGGAGTCCTCGTTCCGGCTACGACGCGGGGCGTCGCCTGGTCGCGGAAACCCGCCCCGACGCGGTGTTCGTCGCGAACGATCAGATGGCGCTGGGCGTGTTGCGCGCGTTCGCCGAGGCGGGGATCGCGGTGCCGGGAGAGGTTCGCGTGGCCGGTTTCGACGACGTGCCCGAGGCGGCGTACTTCAGCCCGCCGCTCACCACCGTCCGGCAGGATTTCATCGAGGTCGGGCGGCGGACCTTCCGGTTGCTCGTCGAACGCATGGAAGGCGGCGATCCCGGCATCCGC
Source organism: Amycolatopsis sp. NPDC114503 (assembly GCF_055633655.1). Lineage (NCBI taxonomy): Bacteria > Bacillati > Actinomycetota > Actinomycetes > Pseudonocardiales > Pseudonocardiaceae > Amycolatopsis > Amycolatopsis sp. NPDC114503. Next base: position 148,443 of record NZ_JBVKDT010000009.1, read on the forward strand.
CACCTCGTCGCACCCGATCTGATCGTCCGGGACAGCACCGGACCCCGGTAAGCAGCACGGCTATATCCGGCAAGACGCAGAACCTTCGAAATGTTAGCGCTAACAGAACGCCCGGCAACCCTGTCGCGCGGCGCGGAAACCCGGAAGGACATCCCTCCAGTGCCAGCAGATTCCCTCGTCGTCGGCATCGACTTCGGCACTCTCTCCGGGCGCGCGGTCGTGGTCCGGGTGCGCGACGGCGCCGAACTGGGAAGCGCCGTGACCGAATACCGGCACGGGGTCGTCGACGACCGGCTTCCCGCCACCGCCGAGGAGTTGCCACCGGGCTGGGCGCTGCAGGTGCCGTCCGACTACGTCGACGTCTTGCGCACCGCCGTGCCCGCCGCGCTGGCCGAAGCGGGCGCCGACCCACGGGACGTGATCGGGATCGGCACGGATTTCACGGCCTGCACGATGATCCCGACCACCGGGGACGGCACCCCGCTCTCCGAACTGCCGGAGTTCGCGGGAAACCCGCACGCGTACGTGAAGCTGTGGCGCCATCACGCCGCACAACCGCAGGCCGACCGCATCAACGCGGTGGCCCGCGGGCTCGGCGAGCCGTGGCTGCCGCGCTACGGCGGGCTGATCTCGTCCGAGTGGGAGTTCGCCAAAGCGCTGCAGGTGTTCGAGGAAGCCCCCGAGGTCTACCGGGCCATGCGGCATTGGGTCGAGGCGGCGGACTGGATCGTCTGGCAGCTGACCGGCACCTACGTCCGCAATGCCTGCACGGCCGGGTACAAGGGCATCTACCAGGACGGCCGTTACCCTGACCGCGAATTCCTCGAAAGCCTCGCACCCGGCTTCGAGTCCTTTGTGGACGACAAGCTCGACCATCCGATCGGACAGCTGGGTTCGCTCGCCGGGAAGCTCAGCACGCAGGCCGCGGCTTGGACCGGGCTGCCCGCCGGGATCGCGGTCGCGGTCGGCAACGTCGACGCGCACGTCACCGCTCCCGCCGCACAGGCAGTCGAACCGGGCCAGATGGTCGCGATCATGGGCACGTCGACCTGTCACGTGATGAGCGGCGCCGACCTGCGCGAGGTCCCGGGCATGTGCGGAGTCGTCGACGGCGGCATCGTCCCCGGCCTGTGGGGCTACGAAGCGGGCCAAAGCGGGGTGGGCGACATCTTCGGCTGGTTCGTCGAACACTGCGTCCCGGCGTCCTATTCGGACACTGCACGAGCGGAAGGCTTGTCGGTGCACGAGGTGCTGACCCGGCTCGCGGCGCGGCAGGAGATCGGCGAGCACGGCCTCGTCGCGCTCGACTGGCACAGCGGCAACCGGTCGGTCCTGGTCGACCACGAGCTGTCCGGAGTGCTCGTCGGGCAGACCCTGAGCACCCGGCCCGAGCACGGCTACCGGGCGCTGCTGGAGGCCACCGCGTTCGGCACCCGCAAGATCATCGAGACGTTCGAGGCCGCCGGAGTTCCGGTCACCGAGCTGATCGTCGCGGGCGGGCTGGCCAAAAACCCGTTGCTGATGCAGATCTACGCCGATGTCACCGGACTCCCGCTCTCGCTGATCGGTTCGGCGCAAGGACCCGCGCTCGGCTCGGCGATCCACGCCGCGGTCGCCGCCGGCGCGTACCCCGACGTACGCGCGGCCGCGGCGGCGATGGGCTCGGTCCAGCGAATGGCATACCGGCCGGTGCTGGCGAATGTGTCGGCCTACGACGAGCTCTACGCGGAATACACCGCGCTGCACGACTACTTCGGCCGCGGCGGCAACGACGTGCTGCACCGTCTCGCCGCGCGCCGCCGCGAACTTGCCACTGTCGCGAAAGGACAGAACTGATGACGCTGACCGCACAGGCGCGCGGGACTATCGCGGAGCTGAGGGAATCCGTCGCGCGACTGCACAGCGAGCTGACGCGCAACGAGCTGGTGGTCTGGACCGCGGGCAACGTCTCGGCGCGGGTGCCCGGCGAGGACCTGATGGTGATCAAGCCGTCCGGGGTGTCCTACGACGATCTGACCGCCGACACCATGGTCGTCACCGACCTGCACGGCACGCTCGTGCACGGCGAACTCGCGCCGTCGTCCGACACCGCCGCGCACGCCTACGTCTACCGACACTTGCCGGAGATCGGCGGCGTCGTGCATACGCATTCGACCTACGCCACCGCGTGGGCCGCGCGAGGCGAGCCGATTCCGTGCGTGCTCACGATGATCGCCGACGAGTTCGGCGGCGAGATCCCGGTCGGCCCGTTCGCCATGATCGGCGACGACTCGATCGGCCGCGGCCTCGTGGAAACCCTCCGCGCGACCCGCTCCCCCGCCGTCCTGATGCGCAACCACGGCCCGTTCACCGTCGGCGCCACCGCCCGCGACGCGGTGAAGGCCGCGGTCATGGTCGAGGACGTGGCCCGCACCGTCCACATCGCACACCAGCTCGGCACGCCCGCCCCGCTGTCCGGAACCGACGTCGACCGGCTGCACGCGCGCTACCAGAACGTTTATGGGCAGCACTGAAATCGTGTCCCAGCAAGGAGAAAAGATGACCTCCGCGACCAAGCCGCAGGTGTGGTTCCTCACCGGCAGCCAGGCGCTTTACGGCGAGGAGACCCTCGACCAGGTCGCCGGGCAGTCGCTGCGGATCCGGCAGCTGCTGGCCGATTCCGGCGGCCTGGCGTGCGAACTGGTCGGAAAGCCGGTGCTGACCGAGTCCGCCGGGATCCGGCAGGTGCTGCAAGAGGCCAACGCCGACCCCGCCTGTGTCGGCGTGATGGCGTGGATGCACACCTTCAGCCCGGCGAAAATGTGGATCAGCGGCCTGGACGCGCTGCGCAAACCGTTGCTGCACTTGCACACCCAGCTCGACGCGTCGCTGCCGTGGGCCAGTCTCGACATGGACTACATGAACCTCAACCAGGCCGCGCACGGCGACCGGGAGTTCGGGTTCGTCCAGACCCGGCTCGGAATTCCGCGCAAAACCGTCGCCGGGCACGCGGCCGATCCGGCGGTGGTCGCCCGGATCGACGCCTGGGCGCGCGCGGCGGTCGGCGCGGCCCATCTGCGGAATTTGAAGCTGGCCCGGTTCGGCGACAACATGCGCGACGTCGCGGTCACCGAAGGCGACAAAGTCGAGGCCGAGCTGCGCTTCGGCGTCTCGGTCAACACCTATGGCGTTACTGACCTCGCCGAACGAGTCGATGCCGCGTCCACTGTGTACATCGAGAACCTGGTTTCCCAGTATGCCGACGAGTACCGCCTCGCCCCCGAATTGGCCCGCGGCGGCGAACGGCACGAAGCCCTCAGGTACGCGGCACGGATCGAGGTCGGACTGCGGTCCTTCCTGACCGACGGCGGATTCGGCGCGTTCACCACGAACTTCGAGGATCTCGGCGGACTTCGCCAACTGCCGGGCCTGGCCGTGCAACGGCTGATGGCCGACGGCTACGGCTTCGGCGGCGAAGGCGACTGGAAAACGTCCGCGCTGCTGGCCGCGATGAAGGCGATGGGCCACGGCTCGGACCGCGGAACGTCCTTTATGGAGGATTACACCTACCACTTCGGACCCGGCGAACCCAAGATCCTCGGCGCGCACATGCTCGAAGTGTGCCCCAGCATCGCCGCGGACACCCCGTCGTGCGAGATCCACCCGCTCGGCATCGGCGGCCGCGAGGATCCGGTGCGGCTGGTGTTCAACGCCGCGCCCGGCCGGGGCTCGGTGCTGGGCCTGATCGATCTCGGCGACCGGTTTCGCCTGGTGGCCAACGAGATCGAGGTCGTCCCGCCCGACGAACCGCTGCCGAACCTGCCGGTGGCGCGCGCCGTGTGGAAGCCCGCGCCGTCGCTCGCCACGTCCGCGGAATCGTGGATCACCGCGGGCGGCCCGCACCACACCGTGCTCACCCAGGCGGTCGGCACCGAGACCGTGCGGGATTTCGCCCGCATGCTCGACGTCGAACTGCTCGTCATCGACGAGAACACCACCACGTCCGATTTCGCCGACCGCATCCGCTGGAACCAGGCCTACCACCGGCTCGCCCAGGGCTTCTGAAAAAAGGAGAACGAACAATGAAGTTCACTCGAGGAATCCGCACCGCCGCCGCGGCAGCCGGGGCCGCCGTGCTCGCGTTCGGCGTGGCCGCCTGCGGGTCCAGCGCGAAAACCGCCGACCAGCAGACAGGCGGGTCCGAGGGCGCGCTGGTCGGCGTGACGATGCCGACCAAATCGTCCGAACGCTGGATCCACGACGGCGACAACATCAAGGCGGCGCTGGAAAAGCTCGGCTACAAGGTCGACCTGCAGTACGCCGAGAACGACATCCCCACCCAGGTCAACCAGATCGAGAACCAGCTGACCAAGGGCGCGAAGCTGCTGGTCGTCGCCTCGATCGACGGCACCGCGCTGACGACCCAGCTGCAGGAGGCCGCCGACCGCAAGGTCCCGGTGATCGCCTACGACCGGCTCATCCGCAACTCCCCCGCCGTCGACTACTACGCCACCTTCGACAACTTCAAGGTCGGGGTCGAACAGGCCAACTCGCTGGTCAAGGGTCTCGGCGACGGACCCGGCCCGTTCAACGTCGAACTGTTCGGCGGATCGCCCGACGACAACAACGCGACCTTCTTCTTCAACGGCGCCATGTCCGTGCTCAAACCGTTGATCGACAGCAAGAAACTGATCGTGAAGAGCGGCCAGACCGCCTTCGCCACCACCGCGATCCTGCGCTGGGACCCGGCCACCGCGCAGCGGCGCATGGAAGACCTCCTCACCAAGACCTACACCGGCGGCGCGAAGGTCCAAGGCGTGCTCTCCCCGTACGACGGCCTCTCGATCGGCATTCTGTCCGCGCTCAAGAGCAACGGCTACGGCTCGGCCGGACAGCCCTACCCGGTGGTCACCGGACAGGACGCCGAAGTCGCCTCGGTCAAGTCGATCATCGCCGGCGAGCAGTACTCCACCGTGTTCAAGGACACCCGCAAACTCGCCGACGTCACGGTGAAGATGGCCGACTCCGTCCTCAAAGGACAGAAGCCCGCGGTCAACAACACCACGGACTACGACAACGGCAAGAAAGTCGTCCCGGCCCAGCTGCTGCAGCCGGTCGTGGTGGACAAGTCCAACTACCAGAAGGAACTGCTCGACTCCGGCTACTACACGGCGGGCCAGCTGAAATGACCGAACTGCTCGGCATGCGCGGGATCACCAAGACCTTCCCCGGCGTCACCGCGCTGTCCGACGTCACGCTCTCGGTGCGGCGCGGGGAGATCCACGCCGTCTGCGGCGAAAACGGCGCCGGGAAGTCCACCCTGATGAAGATCCTGTCCGGCGTGTACCCGCACGGCAGCTACGACGGCGAAATCGTCTTCGACGGCGAGGACTGCGCATTCGGGTCCATCCGGGACAGCGAACGCCGCGGCATCGTGATCATCCACCAGGAACTCGCGCTGTGCCCGCAGCTTTCGGTCGCCGAGAACATCTTCCTCGGCAACGAGCGGGCCAAACGCGGCTGGGTCGACTGGAACCGGACCAACCACGAGGCCGCCGAACTGCTGCGCCGGGTCGGGCTGCGCGAGAACGCCGTGACGCCGGTCAGCGAGCTCGGCGTGGGCAAACAGCAACTCGTCGAAATCGCCAAAGCCCTGTCCAAGCGCGTCAAACTGCTCATCCTCGACGAGCCGACCGCCGCGCTCAACGACGACGATTCGGCGCATCTGCTCGCGTTGCTGCGCGAACTGCGCGACGACGGCGTCACCTGCGTGATCATCTCGCACAAACTCGGCGAGGTCACCGCGATCGCCGACACCGTCACGATCCTGCGCGACGGCGAGACGATCGAAACGCTCGACGCGGCCGGGCTGAGCGAGGAACGCATCATCACCGGCATGGTCGGACGCGACCTCGAACACCGTTTCCCGCCAAGGGAACCGGACATCGGCGACGAGGTGCTCCGGATCGAGGACTGGACCGTGCACAGTCCGAACCAGCCCGGCCGGATCGTGGTGGACGGGGCGAATCTGACGTTGCGCCGCGGCGAGATCGTCGGGCTCGCCGGGCTGATGGGCGCGGGCCGCACCGAACTCGCCATGAGCGTCTTCGGCCGCTCGTACGGCACGAACATCTCGGGCCGGCTGGTCAAGGACGGCAAGGAGATCACCCTCCGGTCCGTCCGCGACGCCATCCGCAACGGCCTCGCCTACGCCACCGAGGACCGGAAACTGTACGGGCTCAACCTGATCGACGACATCCAGCGCAACACCACCGCGGCCGGGCTTCCCGCGGTGGCCCGTCGCGGCTGGATCGACGAGCACGCCGAACACGACGTCGCCGCTCGCTTCCATCGAGACCTGCGGATCAAGGCGCCGTCGGTGCGCAGCGTCACCGGCAAGCTGTCCGGCGGGAACCAGCAGAAAGTCGTGCTGGCCAAATGGATCTTCACCGATCCCGACGTGCTCATCCTCGACGAGCCCACCCGCGGCATCGACGTCGGCGCGAAATACGAGATCTACACGATCGTCAACGAAATGGCCGCGCAAGGGAAAGCGGTCCTCGTCATCTCCTCCGAACTCCCCGAACTGCTCGGCCTCTGCGACCGCATCTACACCCTCGCCGCGGGCCGGATCACCGGCGAGGTCGCGCGCGCCGACGCCACCCAGGAACTGCTCATGCGACACATGACGAAGGAACGGCCATGACCACCACGAACCCGGTGCGGCCCGCCGATCCGGCCGCCCCGCCCGCCGGGCGCAGCCCCCGCCGGATCTCGATCAACCTCCGCCAAAGCGGCATCTACGTCGCCTTCGCGCTGATCGTGGTCCTGTTCGAGGCGATCACCGGCGGCGCGCTGCTCGAACCGCAGAACATCTCCAACATCATCGTGCAGAACTCCTACGTGTTGATCCTCGCCGTCGGGATGATCCTGGTGATCATCTCCGGGCACATCGACCTGTCCGCGGGCTCGGTCGTGGCGATGACCGGCGCGGTCGCCGCGGTCCTGACGGTCAACCTCGGCCTGCCCTGGCCGCTCGCCGTCGTGATCACCCTCGTCGTCGGCGCGGTGATCGGCGCCTGGCAGGGCTACTGGGTCGCCTATTTCGGCATCCCCGCGTTCATCGTGACCCTCGCCGGAATGCTCGCCTTCCGCGCGCTCACCCTCACCGTGCTCGGCAACCAGGGCATCGGCCCCTTCCCCGACGCCATCCGCACCCTGTCCAACGGCTTCACCGGCGGCTACCTCGGCAACATCGGCCTCGGCCCGCTCGGCGGCGCGGACCTGGTCAGCCTCCTCGCCGGCGTCGTCGTGGTCGCCGGAATCGTGCTCACCCAATGGCGCAAACGCACCGCACGGCTCGGCTACGGCCAGGAAGTCGACCCGTTCCCGCTGTTCGTCCTCAAGATCGCCGTCGCCGCCGTGCTCGTGCTCGCCGTCGTCGTGCAGCTGGCCCGCTTCCGCAACCTGCCCTGGGTGCTGGTCCTGCTCGCCGTGCTGGTGCTCGGCTACTCCCTGGTCGCCGGGAAATCCGTGTTCGGCAGGCACGTCTACGCGATCGGCGGGAACCTGCAGGCCGCGACCCTGTCCGGGGTCAAGGTCAAATCCGTGACGTTCTGGGTCTTCGTCAACATGGGCGTCCTCGCCGCACTGGCCGGCATCATCTTCGCCGGCCGCCTCAACCAGGCCGGCCCCACGGCGGGCGTCAACTTCGAACTCGACGCCATCGCCGCCGCGTTCATCGGCGGCGCCGCGGTCCAAGGCGGGGTCGGGAAGGTCGTCGGAGCCATCACCGGCGGCCTGATCATGGCGGTCATCAACAACGGCATGTCCCTCGTCGGAGCGCCCAGCGAACGGGTCATGCTGGTCAAAGGCGCGGTCCTGCTCGCCGCGGTCGCCTACGACATCTGGACCAAACGCCGCGCCGGAGCCGCCGCACGCTGACCTCCGGTGGGCGGCGCTCCGGTGCCGCCCACCGAGGCTCAGTGCGAAGAATTCCGCTTCCGCTGCGTCGGCTCGGCGCTGGCCCACGACTCCCGCACGTGCGCGATGTGGGTGCGCATGAGTTTTTCGACCAGTCCGGGATTCCCGCCGGAGATCGCGTCGAGGATCGCGTGGTGCTCGCGGGCGGACTCCTCGAGCTCGCCGCGTTCGGACAAGGCGGCGAGCCCGTAAAGCCGCGTATGCGCCCGCAGGTCGGCGATCAGGGAAGTCGCCCGGGCGTTCCCGGCGTAGCCCAGCAACCTGAGATGGAACGCCCGGTCCGCCTCGGTGTACGCGACCAGGTCGCCCGCGGCCGCTCCGTCCACAATGGCCTGGGCCATCGCCCGAAGTTCGGGCAGGTCGCCGTCCGGAATGTGCGCGCTGGCGCGGGCGGCCAGAGAAGGCTCGATCAACATGCGAAGCTCGGTGATCTCGTCCAGCTCGCTCTCGGCGATCTCCGTGACCCGGTAGCCCTTGTTCGGGACAGTGGCGACCAGGCCTTCGCGGACCAGGTCGAGCATCGCTTCACGCACTGGGGTGGCGGATACTCCGAAGCGTTTGGCCAGCTCCGGCGCGGAGTAGACGCTGCCGGGTTCGAGCTCCCCGGCCACGACCGCGGCGCGGAGAGCGTGCGAGACCTTCTCCCGGAGTGTCGTCTTCTCGAACTCCTGGATGTTCGCGCTCATCCGTCACTCCTCTGCTTCCCGGACGCTCATCCTAGTGAGGTTCCTCCGTCGCGAGCCGTTCCAAGGACACCGGCATCGCGATCGACCGTTTGGACATCGGCGCGAGATCGTTGACAGCCAAGCGTTTTCCCCTGTCTTGGGCGAGCTTGGCCGAGGCGAATCCGCATACGCGGCCCTGACACCAGCCCATCCCGGGCCGGGCCAAGAGCTTCGCCGTCCGTGCGTCGACGGCGCCCAGAGCCTGGCATGCGTCGCGGATGTCTTGGACGCTGACCTCTTCGCACCGGCACACCGTCGTGTCCGGCTCGAGCCAGTCCTGCCAGCCCGCGGGGAGCGGGTGCGCGCGATGCATGGCGGCCGCGAAAGCTCTCCCCCGACGCACCTGGCGCTGGAGGCGTCCAGCGCGTCGGCGGTCCACGGAGCGACCTTGGTCCATGGCCGCAGCCAGGCCCGCGATCTCGCCTTCAGCAAGCGCGAGAAGGGCCCCGCCGACTCCAGTGGCCTCGCCCGCGACGTAGACACCGGCGGCATCGGTGCGTTGCCAGGCGTCGACCACAGCGACCAGCGATTCGTCCAGATCGACACGGGTCGCGGCGCCCGCGGCGAGGATCAGCTCGAGAGACGGCGTGAACCCCCATCCCAGGGCGACCAGGTCGATCCCGTCGAGCGTTTCGCCGCTGCCGGTCAGGTTTCCGGCGCGGTCGGCCTTGCGAAGCCGCACGGAGTCGACGTTCTCTCCGCCTTCGATGGCAGCCACGATTGTGCGTGCCCGGAAGGGAATGCGGTGCCGCACGAACGCAGCGGCGTACGACACGGCTTCGCCCATTTTGGACGGAACAGCCATCGCGCCGAGCGGCGTCCGCATCCAGCCCGTGATGCTGTTCGCGTCGCAGACAGCGACGACCTCCGCACCTGCTTCCGCGAGCTGGCGGGCCACCGGAAGCAGGAAGGGCCCGGTGCCCGCGACGACGGCTCGCCGGCCGGGCAGGACGCCGTGGGCCTTCACCAGGGCTTGGACTCCGCCGGCCGCCATCACCCCGGGGAGGTCCCATCCCGGGATCGGCAGCTGGCGGTCGTAGGCGCCCGGACACAGGATCAGGGAACGTGCGCGAAGGACAGGCGGGGCCGCGGTTCGCACGCTTTCGTGAGCCGGTGCCAGATGAAGGCTGTGGTCTCCGCCCGGACCAGCTGGTTCCAGAAGCCACACCTGGTGTTCCGGGTAGTGGTCGACGTCGATCAGGCGTCGGCGCAGCGACTCGAGTGTCGCGCCGTGCTGTTCGGGTGCCTTGGCTCCTTCCGCGTGATCGCTCGGCCTGCGCCAGTACTGGCCGCCGATCTGGGACGAGGCGTCGACGAGTGCCACGCGCAGGCCGTTCCCGGACGCTGCCGCCGCGGCCGCGAGACCGCTGGGGCCGCCGCCGACCACGACCACGTCGTACCTACTCATCGGAGTCGCTCCGAACGACCATGCCGTCCCGGACGGGAACCAGGCAGGCTCGCTGGTCGGGCACGTCGTCCACGGTGATCAGGCAGTCGAAGCAGACGCCGATCCCGCAGAACAGGCCCCGTGGCCGGCCCGCGCGGCGAGTCGTACGCCAGGAACGCACCCCGGCATCGGTGAGCGCCGCGCCGACGCTCTGTCCGGGCGAAGCGGCGAGAGGCCGGCCGTCGAAGGTCAGCGTCACGGTGGTGGTCACGAAGCCTCCAGCACGGCGAATCGTTCGGGCGCGAAGGGCGAAATGTCGATGTCGGTCGCCTCCCCGCGAAGCGATTGGACGAGGATCTTCGCCGTTCCGGCGGAAAGGCCGATGCCGGCGCCCTCGTGGCCCGCCGCGTGCCAAAGACCTGGCGCCCGAGGGTCCGGCCCGATGACCGGCAGGTGATCGGGACAATACGGACGGAACCCCAGGTAGCTGCGCATCACCTTGGTCCGGCTCAGCGACGGATAGAGCACGAGCGCCTTCGCGGCGATCTCCCGGAGTGCCCGCGGCGACACGGAACGGTCGAAACCGACCCGCTCGCGCGAGGAGCCGATGAGTACCGTTCCCGCCTGAGTTCCCTCGACGACCGTTGACGTTTGGAGCCCTTCGTCGGAGCTTTGGGTGCTGGCAACGTATTCCCCGGCGTACACCTTGTGGAAGACGGTCGGCGGCAGAGGTTGCGTGACGAGAATGAAGCCACGGCGCGGCAGAATGGGAACCTCCACACCGGCGAGCGCGGCGACCTCGCCCGCCCAGGTTCCCGCGGCGTTGACGACGCATCCGCCGTACCGGTCTCCGCGATCGGTTTTGACACCGAGAATCCGGTCGCCGTCTCGGAGAAAGCCGACGACTCGCGTGCCGGTGCGGACCTCGGCCCCGCGTTCGCGCGCCATTCGGAGCAGGTGAGCCGCCACCAGCATCGGTTGCACCTGACAGTCCTGGGGATAAAACGCGGCTCCGGAAAGATCGCGGGTCAACTGCGGCTCGTAGTCGGGAATCGCTTCCGGGGCAAGGTCAAGCACTTCGACCCCCGCGCTCCGTTGCCGCTCGGCGAGCCGGGCCAGCCCAGCGGCGGAGTCCACTGTGGACGAAACGACCAAGCCGCCCTTCTGCTCGAATTCCCAGAGCGAGCCGTGTTCGCCAAGCTCCTCACGCCAGGCAGCCAGCGACAAGAGCGCGAGATCGAGTTCAGGACCGGCTTCTTTGTCCGAGACCAGCAGATTCCCTTCGCAGCTGCTGGTCGTGCCGCTGGCCACCTGCCCTTGTTCGACGACTTCGACGGAAAGGCCCGCACGGGTCGCGAACCAAGCCGTGGCGGCGCCGAGCGCGCCGGCACCGATGACCAGGACGTCGGGCGTGGTCACAGCTCGAACCCGGCGGGGAACGGATCGGTCGGGTCGAGCATGTATTGCGCGGTGCCGGTGATCCAGGCGCGTCCGGTGATTGTCGGTACGACAGCCGGTATTCCGCCGACTTGTGTTTCCTCGACAAGCCTTCCGGTGAAAGCGGTGCCGATGTAGGACTCGTTGACGAAATCGGCGCCGAGCGCCAGTTCTCCGCGTGCGTGAAGCTGGGCCATCCGGGCGCTCGTCCCGGTGCCGCAGGGCGAACGGTCGAACCACCCGGGGTGAATAGCCATCGCGTGCCGGGAGTGTTTCGCGTCGGAGCCGGGAGCTTTGAGGTAAACGTGGTGGCATCCGGAGATGTCGGGGCGCTCGGGATGCCGAGGAACGGCGTGTTCGTTGATCGCGTTCATGATCTTCAGACCGGCGTCGAGCAGTTCGTTCTTGGCTTTCCGGTCAAAGGGAAGGCCTAAATCGTCGAGGTCGACGATGGCGTAGAAGTTCCCGCCGAACGCGAGGTCGTACCGCACGTCCCCGAAACCGGGAACCGCGACGCTCGCGTCCAGAGCCAGGGAAAATGACGGCACGTTGCGGATCGTGACCGACGTGGCTTTCCCGTCCGTGACAGCGACCTCGGCGACGACCAGACCGGCAGGCGTTTCCAGCCGAACGGTCGTCACGGGCTCGACGACGGGGACCATCCCGGTTTCGACCAGGACCGTCGCGGTCCCGATCGTGCCGTGCCCGCACATCGGAAGCAGGCCCGAGACCTCGATGAAGAGCACGCCGTAGTCGGCGTCCGGTCGCGTCGGCGGCTGCAGGATGCTCCCGCTCATCGCGGAATGCCCGCGCGGCTCGCACATGAGGAAGGTGCGCAGGTCGTCCGCGTTCTCCTGGAACCACACCCGGCGTTCGGCCATGCTCGCGCCGGGGAACACGCCGGTCCCGCCGGTCACGACGCGGGTCGGCATTCCTTCGGTGTGGGAATCGACCGCGTGGATGATCCGGGTCGTCCTCATCGGTTCTCGCTTCCTGTGCGAAGTTCTTGCGGCAGCGGGTCAGCGATAGCCTTTTTCGAGAGCCGCCTTGGTATCGGCGTCGACCCGGTCCGCGGCGGCACCGCTCAACGCGCGGCGAGGCGGACGGCACGCGCCGCCCTTGCGGCCGGCGATGTCCATCGAAGCCTTGATCGCCTGCACGAACTCGGTCTTGGAATCCCAGCGCAGCAGCGAATGCAGGTCCCGGTACAAAGGGACCGCCGAGGCGATGCCCTGGGCTTGCCCCGACGTAGCCAGGTCGTAGAGCTTCTTCGACGCGACCGGCAATGCGTTCGGATATCCGGCGATCCAGCCGACCGCCCCCGCGATGCCGAGTTCGAGCACCACGTCGTCGCTGCCGATCAGCACGTCGAGCCCAGGAGCGAGTTCGGCGATCTCGTAGGCGCGCCGGACATCGCCGGTGAACTCCTTGACCGCCACGATGAGGTCTTCCGCGAAGAGCCGCGCGAGCAGGTCGGGGGTCAAGTCGACCTTGGTGTCGTACGGGTTGTTGTACGCCACGATCGGAAGTCCCACCGCGGCAGCGGCGCGGTAGTGCTCGACGACAGCGTCGGCGTCGGCCCGGTACGCGTTGGGCGGGAGCAGCAGCACCGAGTGCGCGCCGGCTTGAGCCGCCTGCTCGATCCACCGGCAGGTCTCTCCCGAGCCGTATGCGGCGGCGCCGGGCATGACCCCGAAACCGTCAGGTGCGGCCGCGACCGCGACTTCGACGACGCGCGCCCGTTCCTCGTCCGTGAGGGTCTGGTACTCCCCCAGCGAACCGTTGGGAGTCACGCCGTCCATGCCGTTTTCGGCAAGCCACCGGACGTGCTCGGCGAAACCTTCGTAGTCCACCGAGAGGTCGTCGTTGAACGGCAGGGCGGTCGCGACATGGATGCCGCGCCAAGGTCGGTCCACCGGGCTCATCGGGTCTCCCTGGTTCCGGCAGTGTGTCATGTGACATTGCACTGAAACTCTGACATGAGCCTTCCCCCTTCCGCAACCGTCCGGGCGCGTCGGCCTCGGCAAGGCCCCCGGTCAGTCCACTATGGACACAGCCGGACGCGATCGGCTCGCTCCCTATGACCTGGGTCACTCCGCCCTCATGCAACCTCCCAGCAGCCACGAGGCCTGTACCCCGTGTGGAGCAAGACGCCAGCGGTGCGTGGTGGGAGGACGAGTTCGTCGCGTACGTCACGGCGTCCTCGAGTTCCCTGCGCGCCACCGCGTTCGTCCTGTGCGGAGACTGGCACCGGGCCGACGACCTGCTGCAGGTCACCTTCCTGAAGCTCTACCGCGTGTGGCCGAGGCTGGTCCGGCGGGGCGAGCTGGACGCCTACGTGCGGCGGATGGTCGTGCGCGCGTTCCTGAGCGAAAACCGGCGGAAATGGCGTTCGCGCGAGCACCTTTCCGCGGAGGTGCCGGACGTCAGCACGGCACCGGAGCCCGACCATGCCCAGCGGCTTTCCGTGCGCGCGGCTCTCGACGGCGTCCCGCCGAAACAACGCGCGGTTCTCGTGCTGCGTTTCTGGGACGACCTCAGCGTCGACGAGACCGCGGCCGCTCTCGGCTGCACGGCCGGCACCGTCAAGAGCCAGTCCGCGCGCGGGCTGGCGACCCTGCGCAAACGCCTCGATCCCAGTCAGCTCGGGCACTTCCCCGGCCTCGCATCCCAGGAGGGGCGGGCATGAACGACGACGAAGCACGCGCGGTGATCCTGCTCGCCGGGCCGGTGGACGTGCCGCCGCCCGGCGTGGATCCCGAGCGGCTGCTGTCGGAAGGCCGCAAGCAACGCCGGCGGCGGAACCTCGCCGTCGTCGGCGGGAGCGCCCTGACGACGGCACTGCTCGTAGTCCTGGTGACAGCGATGGCAGGCCAAACCGGTCCGGCCACCGCGCCGCAGATCGTCGAGCCCGCCGTCGCGCCGACCGCGGGAACCCTGCCCAGCCGCGAATCCCCGGTTCCCAGCACCACCGGCCACACCCCCGACCCGACGTCCGGCGCCAGTTCCCCCGGCATGTCCTCCCCCGGAACCGCCCCGAACCGCACGACGACCACGGGCCACCCCACCAGCCACCGCTGACCGGTCCCGCTCCACGAGAAAGAACCCTCTTGACGACGCTTGCCGAACCCACCGCCTTCACCCCGCCGGCGATCCGCTGGCACCAACGCCCGTACGTCCGCGCGCTCGGCGCGTACCTGTTCATCCGCGTGTTCAGCGTCGCCCTGCTCGCGCTGTTCGCCGCGAGGACCGGCCAGCCCCTCATCGGCCGCCTCACGGCCTGGGACGGTCAGTTCTACCTGGACATCGCCGACTACGGCTACTTCGGCACCACACGCGGCTTGTACGACGCAGCGGGGAACTACGCGCCCTACACACCGCTCGCGTTCTTCCCGGCGTACCCGACCTTGCTCCGCGTCCTCTCGCCGATCACCTTGGGCAGCACGGTCCTGGCCGGGCTGCTCGTGAGCACGGTCGCCGGATGCCTCGCCGCGGCCGCGATCTTCCGGCTGGCCCAACGGATCGACGGCCGAGCGCGCACCGGGTTGCTGCTGGTGGCGCTGTGGGCCGGAGCCCCGCTCGCCATCACGCAGTCCATGGTCTTCACCGAAGCACTGTTCACCGCCTTCGCCGCCTGGACGCTCGTCGGAGTCGTCGAGCGCCGCTGGCTGCTGGCCGCCGCGTGCTGCGTCGGCGCGGGCCTCACGCGTTCGACCGCGGCGGTCCTCATCGCCGTCGTCGGCGTCGCCGCGGTGATCGCCTTCATCCGCACCCGCGACCGCTGGACGACCATGATCTGCGCGGTGCTGTGCCCGCTCGGACTGCTCGGCTGGTGGATCTTCGTCGCGGTCTGGACCGGCAGCCCGACCGGCTGGTTCGACCTCGAATGGGACAACTGGCGAACCCGCTTCGACGGAGGCCGCGAGGCGGCGGAATTCTCCTGGCAGAAACTGGCATCCGGATCCTCGGCGATGGAAACGCTGACCGTTTTCGTCGTGCTGGGCGCGGCCGTGCTCGCCGTCCTGCTGGCGAAAACACTGCGCCCGCTGTCGAGGTGGTGGCCGCTGGCGGCCTACGGCGCCGGGATCGTGGTGCTGGTCGTGGGCACCGCGGGCCTCCCGACCGTCAAGCCGCGCTTCCTGATCCCCGGGTTTATTCTGCTGTTCCCGATCGCCCGCGGTCTCGCCGCCCGGCGTCCAGGCACCGCAGTAGCCGCGACGGCCGCCTTCATCCTCATCGGCTGCTGGTTCAGCGCTTACTCCCTCACCGGCTGGCGCTACGTCATCTGACCGGCCGCCGGAAATGACCCGCTGTGCTCGTGCGCCGGGATCCGAACGAGACCGCGGGACACGGTGTTTGCCCGGCGATCCAGACGAACACCATGCCCCGGGCCGCAGGCAGGAAAACGTCGAACCCGGGGTGCGCCTCGAACCCGGTGCCTTCCCTGCCCGTTCCCGAATGGCTCGCGCGCGGATTTCTTCCGGCTCGAGGTTTCCGCTTCGGGCGGCTCTCGGTCGTCGGTTCGGCAGCGGGAAACGATCACAACGCCGTAGGCGGCCAGGCCGGCAGCACGGCGGTCCGCGGCCGGAGAGCGGGCATCGCGCGGGGCTCGACGCCGATCTCGGCCATGGCGCGCCGGTACATTTCGTGGCGGCGGCGGGCTTCCCCGATCCGGCCCGCCGTGATCAGCACCTTGATCAGGTTCAAATGCGCCTGCTCGTCGTAGGGGTCGTCCTCGAAGAGGCGCAAGGTGTGGCGGACCACCTCGTCCACGTCGCCGCTGGTCTGGCAATGGTGGATCAGGGCGCGCAGCACCGCCTGATGCAAAGCGCGCAGTTCTTCGACCGTGTGCTGGGCCCAGTCGGCATACGGATCGTCTTCGAGAAAGTCGCCCGCGTAGAGGCCGGCGGCCCGGTACATCAGGGCCACGGCGTCGGCCCGGCCGACGCGATGCGCTTCCACCGCGGAAACGGCGGTCCCGCGGAACTCCGCGACATCGATGCTCACCAGGTTCGCGTCCAGCCAGACCGACGTGCCGTCGGTGCGCACCGGCTGCGGATCGTCTTTGACCGGCTGCAGGACCTGGCGCACGGTGCTGAGCAGCACCGACAACCGGTTGCTGGACTTGCCGGGATCGACGCCGGGCCACAGGACTTCCATCAGCTGGTCCCGGGGCACGGGCCTGCTGCGCGAAACGAGGACCTTCAACAGATCTCGTGCCTTGCGCGACTGCCACGCCGTCCTCGGCACGGCAACGCCGTTCCGGGTGACCCGGAAAGTGCCCAGCGCGTGGATCGCCACGGTGCGCGGCGCTTCGGTCGCCGGGCGAAGATCGTTCGCACCGCACTCGACATCCGGACCGAGGCCGTGCGGAGGCACCACGGCCAGCTTGCCGCCGGCAGCGGGGCCAGGCAGGGAGACGGTCGCAGCGGCCCAACCGACCGCGGAGCCTTCCGGGCCGAGGCCTGTCTCTCCTCGCGTCTCGGAGTCTTCGCGCGGCACGTCCGCGCCGACTGCCGATCCGGGGGCGGCGGATGCTTTCCGGCTATCCGTCGAGGCGGTGCTAGGCAAGCTTAGTCGCATTGATCTCACCTGGAAGGCCTTTGCCTTGTTGGTCTTTTCCCGTCGAATGCCGGGATTTCCCCGCGACGAGCGGCCGGAAAATCCGGCGGCACACCCCCTCGCCGAGACGACCGCGGGCGGCTCAGACCGTTCCCCGGCCTCCTCGGCCGCCTCCCGATCTTCCCGGCCCGCGCCCGCTATCCGACACCAGTCGCTTTCCTTCGACCGGAATCCGCTGTAGTGGCGGACTCCTGGTACCGATTCCGCCGTTTCGACGAGGTCCTGGGTATGCCGGATGCTCATACGCGCCCTTCGCCGACGGAGTGCTTGTCCTGCCCACATCCAGTCGTTGAAAATGGCACTCCGTTACCCTCGGAAACGAAATTGCTCCATTCGTGGGATTAGCCCCCGAATGGAGCAGCGTGCTGCGGATTAACCGCGGACTAACCTCCGGCGAATGCCCTTAAGGGAACGCTAAGCCTGCCGGAAACCCCATTTCTTAGCCTTCCGTCCGTCCACGAATCGCAGCCGGAAGAGGTGGCTCGGATGACGGCGCAGGACGAGGCGAACTACGAGGTCTACTGCCTCGCCGACCGGCTGTTCTACGACCAGCCGACCCGTCACGCCGGCGAAAGCACGGACTTCGCGGCCACCGCGCGCACGGTTCCGCACGGCTGGGCACACGAGTCCAGCGACACCTGGATGTACTACGCGCCCGAGGATGCGGCGCTTCCGGCACAGGGCTGGAAAATCCATGTTTCGTCCCGGCTGGAGGACGCCGAACGGGTTCTGGACACGGTCTGGGAATTCTGCGAAAGCAACCGTATCGCCTTCAAATTCTTGCGCAGCAGAAATGTTGCGGTGCTGTTCAACGCCAAATCGGCATTCCGGGGATCGAGCGGAAAACTGGTCACTATTTACCCGGATTCGGACATCCGGTTCGAGGCCGTGCTCGCCGAACTGGACGGCCTGCTCAGCGGAGTGGCCGGCCCCTACGTCCTCAGCGATCTTCGCTACGGCGACGGGCCGCTGTATGTGCGGTACGGCGGCTTCACCGAGCGTTTCTGCGTCTCGGAGAACGGCGAGCGCGTGCTCGCCATCGAAAACGCCGAGGGTGCGCTGGTGCCCGATGTGCGCGGCCCCACGTTCGCGCTCCCGCCGTGGATTCGGCTGCCGTCCTTCCTGGAGCCGCACCTCGCCGCGCGCGCGGCCATCACCACCGCGGATCTGCCGTACGCGATCGAGAGCGCGATGCAGTTCTCCAACGGCGGCGGCGTCTACCTCGGCCGTGACACTCGCACCGGCGACCAGGTCGTGCTCAAGGAAGGCCGGCCGTACGCGGGCCTCGACGTGGCAGGCCGCGACGCGGTGACCCGGATCGGGCACGAGCGCGACATGTTGACCCGGCTCGCCGGGCTCGACGTGGTGCCTGCCGTACTCGACTCCTTCGAACTGGGAGAACATCAGTTCCTCGTCGAGGAATTCGTCGACGGCAACCCGCTGCAGCGCCTGCTGGTGCACCGCTATCCGCTGACCCATCCCGATCCGGAGCCGGAGAAGCTGGCCGAATACGTCGAGTGGGCGCTGGGCATGCTGGCCGAAGTCTCCGCCGCGGTGGCCGCGCTGCACGGACGCGGCGTCGTGTTCGGCGACCTGCACCCGGAGAACATCCTGGTCACGGCCGAGGGCCGGCCGGTGCTGATCGACTTCGAGGTCGCCACCCTCGCGGAAGAGAAGGCCCGCTCGTCGCTCGCGCACCCGGCGTTCTCCGCACCCGCCGACCGGCTCGGCACCGAGGTGGACCGGTACGCGCTCGCCTGCATGCACCTGGGCATGTTCGCTCCGCAGGCCACCATCACGACACGGTTCGACCCCGGCAAGGCACGGCAGATCGCGGAATACGCCGCCGAGGTCTTCCCGTTGCCTCCGGGCGCACTGGACGAATCCGTGCGCATCATCGAGGGCGAGGAGCCGGGGCCGTCCCGGATGCCCGGGCTTCCGCTGCCCGGAGTGTCCGCTTGGGACGATCTGCGGGCCGCGCTGCGAACCTCGATCCTCGCGTCCGCCACACCCGACCGCGACGACCGCCTCTTTCCCGGCGACATCGCACAGTTCCTGCCCGGAGGCGGCATCAGTGTCGCCTACGGCGCGGCAGGCGTGTTGTACGCGCTCTCCGCCACCGGCGCGGGACGCTTCTCCGAACACGAGGACTGGCTGCGCAAACACGCGTTGACGCCGGCCGACGGCGCCGCCACCGGCTTCTACAACGGCCTCCACGGCGTCGCGTATGTCCTGGCCGAACTAGGGCATCGACAAGACGCGCTGAGAATCGTCGAACGCTGTCTCGCGATGCCGGCGGACGCGGCCGAACTGGGCTTGCACGGCGGGCTGGCCGGCGTCGGGCTCAATCTCCTGCACTTCCGGGCCGACCTCGGCCTCGAGCCCGCGCTGTCGGTGGTCGACCAGGTCTCCGACCGGCTGGGCGGCGTGACCGACGTCCCCGAAATCAGCGGGGGCGACCATCCCCGGGCCGGGCTGATGTTCGGATCGGCCGGACCGGCGTTGCTGTTTCTGCACGCCTACGAGCAAACGAGCGACCTTGGCCTGCTCGATCGCGCGGAAATCGCGCTGCGCCAGGACCTTCGCCGCTGCGTCCGCGCCGAGGACGGCACTGTGCAGATCGACCAAGGCTGGCGGACGCTGCCCTATCTCGACGAGGGCTCGGCCGGGATCGCGCTGGTGCTGGAACGCTATCTGCGCCACCGCCCGGACGAAGAACTCGGCGAGATGCTGGCCAGGCTGCGCGGAGTCACCCGGAGCGACTACTTCGTGCAGTCCGGCCTTTACACCGGCCGGGCCGGGATGCTCCTGGCCGCGGAACCGTCCGAAGCGGACAGCTTGGTCCGAGGTTTGGGCTGGCACGCGGTGCCCTGCGGCGACGGGCTCGCGTTCCCCGGCGACCAGTTGCTGCGCCTGTCGATGGACTTCGCGACCGGGACGGCGGGCGTGCTGTTCGCGCTCGGCTCGGCGCTGCACGGCGAACCGGTCCGGCTCCCGTTCCTGGCCGGCCCCGAGAACCCGGATGCCACTGGGCATTCGTCAAGTGACGACCAATCGAAGGAGGTGTAATCACATGGCACTTCTCGACCTGCAGGGCATGGAGGCCCCCGGCGGCAAGGGCGGCGGCGGCGGTTCCACGCTGACCGTTCTGGGCTGCGCGTCGCACACGCCGAGCAACGTCAGCCTGCTGCTCTGCCACTGACGCTCGACGGGTCCCGGGCGGACTTGGTCTCCGCCCGGGACCCACCCTTCGCGAAAGGAGCGGCCGTGCTTGCCGAACGCCTGCCGATTGTCGACGACCTGCACGGCTGCCTCGTGCCCGACCCCTACCGGTGGCTCGAAGACGCCGCCGGCGCGCAGACCCGGCGCTGGCAGGCCGCCGAGGACGACCGTTGGCGCACGCACGCCGTCGCCCTGCCCGGACGCGAGCGGCTGCACCGGGACGTGCGGCGGCTGAGCGCGATCGGGGTGGTGACGGCCCCCCGGTGGCGCGGCGGCCGGCAGTTTTTCCTGCGCCAGGAACCCGGTCAGGAACACCCGGTGCTCTATGTGTCCGAATCGGACGGCCGGCAGCGGGCGCTCGTCGACCCGACGGCGCTGGACAGCGACGCCGCGGTGACGCTCGACGCGTGGCACCCCAGCCACGACGGCGCCCGCCTGGCGTTCCAGCTATCCCGGGGCGGCACGGAGAACTCCGTTCTGCACGTGCTCGACGTCGGCTCGGGCGAACCGCTCGACGGACCGATCCACGGATGCCGGTACACGCCGGTCGCGTGGCTGCCCGGCGCCGACAGCTTCTGCTACGTGCGGGAGCGGCGCGTGTGGCGGCACCGGGTCGGCGCCCCGGTCGAGCAGGACGTCGCGGTAACAGGCCGGACCGGGTCGCTCGGGCTGGAAATCGATCGGGACGGCCGGTGCCTGGTGCTCGCCGAAGGCACCGGTTTGTGGCTCGTAGACCCTGACACCGGCGCGGAGCGGACTGTCCACGAAGGACCGGACGGCCGCGCTGCCGCGTTGCCCCACAAGGATCTCCTGTACCTCCTCACCGACAAGGGCGCACCGCGCGGCCGCGTGTGCGTGGCCGACGTGTCCGCGCCGTCGCAGTGGCGCGAGTTGATCCCGGAAGATCCGACGGCGGTGATCAGCGACGTAGCGATGCTGGACGATTTCCTCGTGGTGAGCCGGATCCGGCACGCGATCGGCGAGATGAGCCTGCACGACCTCAGTACCGGCGACCGGGTCGCCGACGTGCCGTTGCCCGGCGCCGGATCGCTGGGATCAGTGTCCACGCGCGGCAACGAGGCGTGGTTCAGCTACACCGACAGCGTGACGCCGGGCGCGGTCTACCGCTACGACGCCGAAACCCGCCGAACGACGCTCTGGGCGGGAACGCCCGGCAGGAAAGCGCCCGACGTGCTCAGCCGGCAAGTGACCGCCACGTCCCCGGACGGCACCTCGATCCGGATCGTGGTCCTCGCTAAGCCCGGCACCGGACCGCGTCCGACGATTCTCTACGGCTACGGCGGTTTCGGCGTTCCGCTCACGCCGTCCTACTCCAGTTACATCCTCGCGTGGGTCGAGGCGGGCGGCGTCTTCGCGTCCGCGCAGGTGCGGGGCGGCGGCGAGGAGGGGGAAGAATGGCACCGCGACGGAATGCTCGACCGCAAGCAGAACGCCTTCGACGACTTCGTCTCCGCAGCCGAGCACTTGATCGCCGAAGGCTGGACGACACCGGCACATCTGGGCATCTGCGGCGAGTCCAACGGCGGCTTGCTGGTCGCGGGCGCGCTGACCCAGCGTCCGGAACTGTTCGCCGCCGCGGTGTGCTCGGCGCCGGTGCTCGACATGGTGCGGTACGAGCGGTTCGGCCTCGGTCCGCAGTGGCGCGAGGAGTACGGCTCCGCCGCGGATCCCGAGCAATTGGCTTGGCTGCTGGGCTATTCGCCGTACCACCGGGTGGAGAAAGGCGTCGCTTACCCGGCGGTGCTGTTCACGACGTTCGGCGGGGACACCCGGGTAGACCCGATGCACGCCCGCAAGATGTGCGCGGCGCTGCAGTGGGCGACCTCGAGCGGACGTCCGGTGTTGCTGCGCCATGAGCCCGACGCCGGCCACGGCGCGAGTTCGGCAACCCGGGCGATGCGGCTGGCGGGCGACCTGCTCGCGTTCCTCGCCGAGCACACCGGGCTGGACCTCGCATGATCACTTTCGGCGACGTGGTGCGGCGCGCGGGCGGCTGGCTGCCGTTGATCGGGCTCGCCGGGCTCGTCGGCAGCCTCGGCACCCTCGCGTTGCCCACCGTGCTGGGCCACGCGGTCGACGCGCTGATCACCGGGCACAGCCGCGGTGTCTGGGTGGTCGCCGCCGCGTGCCTGATCGCCGTCAACGTCGTCTTCGACGTGGTGGACGCCTACGCGGGCACCGCCTGCATCGCCGGGACCACGGCGTGGCTGCGCGATCGCGTCGTGCGGCACGTGCTCGCGATCGGTCCGGCCCGCGCCGCCCGGTTCGAGACCGGCGACCTGGTCACGCGGGTCTCGGGCAGCGCCGTCGAGGCCGCGCAAGCCGGCCCCGCCGTCGTCACCACGATCTCGGCGGCGCTGCCGCCGATCGGCAGCCTCGTGCTGCTGGCCTGGATCGATCTGTGGCTCGCTCTCGCCTTGCTGGCCGGACTGGCGCTGGTGGTGGTCGTGTTGCGGACGTTCGCGGTGCGCAGCGCGGCGGTGATGCTCGCCTACCAGCAGACGCAGAGCGCGATCGCGGCCCGGCTCGCCGAATCCCTCGGCGGGGCGCGGACAATCGCCGCCGCGGGCACGGTCGGCGCGGAGGAACGCCGGGTGCTGGCGGACCTGCCGAAGCTGCACGAACACGGTGCCGGCACCTGGAACGTCCTGGCGCGTTCCAGCGCGCAAGCCACCTTGGTCGGCCCGCTCGTGCTGGTCGCCGTGCTCGCCGCGGGCGGGATCGAGTTGCTGCGCGGCCGGATCACTCCCGGCGAACTGTTCGCCGCCAGCCAGTACGCGGTGATCGGCGGCGGGCTCGGCGCGTTGACTGGAGTCTTCAGCAGGCTCGCCCGCGCCAAGGCGGGAGTGCGCCGGGTCGGCGAAGTCCTCGCGGCCGAACCGGTTTCCTACGGCGCCAAAGCGTTGCCGGACGGCCCGGGTGCCGTCGAGTTCCGCGGCGTGAACGTGCGCGCGGACGACACGGTGTTGCTGGAGGACGTGAACCTGAGCGTCCCGGGCGGGGCCGCGGTGGCCGTCGTCGGCGCGTCCGGAGCGGGCAAGTCGGTGCTCGCGGAGGTCGCCGCGCGCCTGCGCACCCCGGACGAAGGCGAGGTCCTGCTCGACGGAGTCGCGCTGGCGGCGCTGGACCATCGCGCGTTGCGGACCGCGGTCGGATGCGCGTTCGAGCGGCCGGTGCTCGTCGGCGCGTCGATCGGGGACGCGGTGTCCGCCGGGCGCGAGATCGACGTGCGGGCCTCGGCGCGCGCCACGCACGCGGACGAGTTCGTCAACCGGCTCCCGGACGGCTACGGTACGCCGCTGGCCGAGGCGCCCTTGTCCGGCGGCGAATACCAGCGGCTCGGCTTGGCCCGTGCGTGGCCCGCCCAGCGCCTGCTGGTCCTCGACGACGCGACGTCCAGTGTGGACATGGTCACCGAGATGCAGATCGCCCGCACCCTCACCGACGACCACGGCGAACGCACCCGGCTGATCGTCACGCACCGCGCGGCGACCGCGGCCCGCGCCGACCTGGTGGTCTGGCTGGCCGGGGGCAAGGTCGCCGCGACCGGCACCCACGACGAGCTCTGGGCGCGGCCCGATTACCGGGAGGTCTTCGGATGAGGCGCGAAATTTCCTTTGGCCTCAAGGCGATGCCACGCGGGCCGGTGGTGGCGTTGCTGCTGTGGTCGGTGCCCGAGGCGCTGCCCGCCGCGCTGTCCGGCTTCGCGGTCGCGCGCGCGGTCGACTCGGGTTTCCTGGCCCATCGCCCGGCCGTGGGCCTCGCGTGGCTCGGTCTGCTGCTCGTGGCCGCTGGGTTGGGCGCCATCGGCTCACGGCAGGTGTACCGGCTGCTCGGCTCGCTGGTCGAGCCGTTTCGCGACACCCTCGTGCACAAGGTCGTCGGCGGGGCGCTGGGGCACGCGGTGCGCGGGCGCGCCGACGACGGGGCCATCGCGCGCCTGACCCACCAGGTCGAGATCGTCCGCGACACCTACGCCGGACTGATCGTCGTGCTGCGCGGGTTCCTCGTCACCGTCGTGGGCGTCGTCGTCGGAATGGGGTCGGTCGACCCGGTCATCGTGGCCTTGCTGCTGCCGCCGTTCCTGCTGGGGCTCGGCCTTTTCCTGGGCACGCTCCGCCTCGCCGCCGAACGATTCCGCCGGTCGGTGCACGCCGACGAGCGCCTCGCGGTCACCGCGGGGGCCGTCCTGGCCGGCACTCGCGACATCGCCGCGACCGGCGCCGAAGAGCATTCCGCGGACCTGGTCGCCGGGCCGATCCGGGCGCAAGCCGACGCCGAGCGCGCGATCGCCACCGTCACCGCGGCCCGCACTCTCTGCCTGGCAGTCGGCGGCTGGGTGCCGCTGGTCGTTCTGCTCGTCGCCGGACCGTGGCTGGTCAGCCGCGGCCTGACCGCCGGCGCCGTGATGGGCGGCCTCACCTACGTCCTCATCGGACTCCAGCCGGTGTTGCGCAACCTGATGACCGCGGTCGGCGGCAGCGGCCTGCGGTACGCCGTCACCGTCGGCCGCATCCTCGACGCCGCTGAACTGCCCGCCGAACCGGAGCGCCGCGCCGAGACCGGTCGCGGCGGCGAACTGACCGTCCGCGACCTCACGTTCGCCTACGGCTCTCATGCCGAACCCGTCTTGAACGGGCTCGATCTCGTCGTGCCGCCGGGCGACCACCTGGCCATCGTCGGTCCCAGCGGCATCGGCAAGTCGACGCTGGCCGGTCTGCTCTGCGGGTTGCTGCGCCCCACTTCCGGCGCGGTCTTGCTCGGCGACGTACCGGTCTCCGACTTGTCCGCGCAACGGCTTGCTCAGTTGCGCACGCTGATCCCGCAGGAGGCCTACGTCTTCGCGGGCACCGTGCGGGACAACCTGACCTACTTCGCGCCGGACGCCACCCCCGAGGCAGTGGCGCGGGCGGTCACCGAAATCGGCGCCGACGAACTCGTAGCCCGGCTCGGCGACGAACTCGTGCCGTCGGCGTTGTCGGCAGGCGAACGGCAGCTGATCGCGCTGGTGCGCGCCTACCTCTCGCCGGCCTCGGTGGTGGTCCTGGACGAAGCGACGTGCCATCTCGACCCCGCTGCCGAACGCCGGGCAGAGGAAGCGTTCGCCCGGCGAGACCGCACGTTGATCGTGATCGCGCACCGGATCAGCTCGGCGTTGCGCGCCCGCCGGGTGCTGGTGCTCGACGGCACCGGCGCCGTCGCCGGGGATCACCGGACGCTGCTGGAAACCTCTCCGCTCTACCGGGACCTGCTCGGTCACTGGAACCCCGATCGCCGCCTGGAGGAAGTGTGACGACCGCCAATCCGCTCGCGCCGCTCACGGCCGACGAGATCGCGGCCGCGTCCGCGATTCTCAAGGGCGCCAAGGGACTCGGCGCCATGGTGCGGTTCATCAGCATCGAGCTGCACGAGCCGGCCAAACGCTCCGTGCTCGACGGGGTTCCGGTCGAGCGCGAGGCGTTCGCGGTCCTGCGCGACCGGGACAGCCGCACCACGATCGAGGCCGTGGTCTCGATCACCCGCGGGGAATTGGTGTCCTGGCAAGAGATCCCCGGCGCGCAGCCGGGCTTCTCCCGCGACGAGTTCGCCGAATGCGACGCGGTCCTGCGCTCCGACCCCGGTTTCCGGGAGGCGTTGCGCCGCCGGGGAATCACCGACCTGGACTCGGTCGCGATCGACCTGTGGGCGGCGGGCAACACCGGACCGGCCGAGGCCCCGCAGCGGCGGCTGATGCGCCCGCAAGTCTATGTGCGGCAAGGGATTTACGACAATCGCTACGCGCACCCGGTCGAAGGGCTGACCGCTCTGGTCGACATCGACCGGATGGAGGTCGCGGAACTCGCCGACCACGGCGTCGTGCCGGTCCCGCGACGGCACGGCAATTACATTCCGGAGCTGATCACCGGCGAGATCGAGGGCTACCCGGACAACGTTCCCGCGTTCGCCGCGACCCGCGACGATCTGCGACCGCTGGAGATCACGCAGCCGCACGGCCCGAGCTTCACGATGGACGGCTACGACCTGAGCTGGCAGCGCTGGCGCCTGCGCGTCGGCTACACGATGAGGGAAGGCCTGGTGCTGCACCGGATCGGTTACGACGACGGCGGACGAGAGCGGCCGATCGTGTACCGGGCCTCGATGTCGGAGCTGTACGTGCCCTACGGCGATCCGAACCCGTCGCAGCGGGTGAAGAACGCCTTCGACATCGGCGAGGGCGGCATCGGGCCATGGCTGAACTCGCTCGCGCTCGGCTGCGATTGCCTCGGCGAAATCCGCTACCTGGACGTCGTGATGTGCGACGACGACGGCGCTCCCGTGACGCTGCCCAACGCCATCTGCATTCACGAAGAGGACGACAACCTGGCCTGGAAGCACACGGACGGCAACCTCGGGCACGCCGAAACCCGCCGGCAACGCCGGCTCGTGGTCTCCTGCTGGGCCACGGCGAACAACTACGATTACGGGTTCTTCTGGTACTTCTATCTCGACGGCACCATCGAGTTCGAGGTGAAGCTGACCGGCATCGTCTCCACCGGCGCGTACGAAGGCGACGCTCCGCTGTATGGCACCGCGGTCGCTCCCGGCCTGTACGCGCCGAACCATCAGCACTTCTTCAACATGCGGCTGGACATGTCTGTCGACGGCGAGCACAACAGCGTGTACGAAGTGGACACCGTCGCCGTGCCAGACTCCGAGCAGCACAACGCGTTCGCCGCGCAACCGACGCTGCTCGCCCGGGAAAGCCAGGCGCAGCGGCTGGCCGACCCGCTCGCCGGTCGCAATTGGACAGTCGTCAACCCGTCGGTCCGCCACCACACCGGCCGCCCGGTCGGATACCAGCTGATGCCGGGGACGAACATCCTGCCGCTGGCCCAGACCGGGTCGCAGACGAGCAGGCGCGCGGGCTTCGCGTACCGGCATTTGTGGGTCACCGCCTACGATCCGGACCAGCGCTACGCGTCCGGCGATTACCCCAACCAGCGTCCCGGCGACGACGGACTCGTCGAATACGTCCGAGCCGACCGACCGCTCGTGGACACCGATGTCGTTGTCTGGTACACGTTCGGAGCGAACCACGTGCCGCGCCCGGAAGACTGGCCGGTGATGCCGGTGTCCAAGGCGGGCTTCCATCTCAAGCCAGTGGCGTTCTTCGCCGCGAACCCGGCGCTGGACCTGCCGAGGCCCGGACATCAGTGCTGAGACATCCGGCGGGGCGAGGGCAGCGCCGGCCGCCTGGTTTCGACGTTCGGCCCGCAAGACTCCTGTCCGCCGCGGCACGTCCGGGCGACGCCGGAGATGATGGGGTGTTTGGCGCGGGCGACTTCAAACGGAGGTTCCGTCGGTGGCGACGGCGAGCAGGTCCGCGGCGGCGGCCGACAGCGCCTCGGGGAATCCCTTGCCGTCGCGGTGTTCCTCGGCCATCCAGCGTTCGGTGGTCAGTCGCAGCACGGACAAGCCCAGGTCGGTCGCCAGCCGCGCGGTTTCGGGGGCGATGCCGCGGTCCAGCAACGCGGTCGTGAGCGCTTCCGAAATCGTGACGAGCTTGATCAGTTCCCGTTCCCGCAGCGGGGGATTGGCCGCGATCACCGTCGCTCGGCGGAGCAGGAATTCGCGCGGACGGAATACGCGCGGCGCGGTGGCGAAGGCGGCAAGCAGGGTGGGCAGCGCGGGAGTCCCCGGCGGGACGGCGCCGATCGCGGTGACGAACTCGGTTTCCAGTTCCTGACTGCCCCCGAACAGCACCTCCCGTTTGTCGGCGAACCACCGGTAGAACGACCGCTCGGTGAGGTTCGCGCGCTGGGCGATCTGCGCGACCGTCGTGCGGTCGTAGCCCTGTTCCTCGAACAACGCCAGCGCGGCCTGTTCGAGCCGGTTCCGGGTGTTGCCCTCCCATCGCGCCATGCGCCCAGTGTAGCGACAGCAGATGCTGTCATCACTCTGGTAGCGTCGGTGACGACAGCTTCTGTCATCACTCGCGAGGAGACCTGAGATGCGCACCCTTCGTTTTCACGAGCACGGTCCGGCGGGCGAGGTCTTGCGGGTCGAGGACGCGGAGGCGCCGAACCCCGGCGCAGGGCAGATCCGCGTCGCTGTTCAGGCGTGCGGCCTGAATCCGGCGGACTGGGCGTTGTGCGAGGGCCTGTTCGCCGGTGACCTGCCGCGCGGGGTCGGGCTTGAGGTGTCCGGCACGGTCGACGCGCTCGGCGAAGGCGTGGCTGGCGTGGAGATCGGCGACCCGGTGTTCGGCTGCGCGCCGTTCACCGGGCCGACCGCGGGCGCGTCCGAGCTGGTGTTGCTCGATTCGTGGTTCCCGCGTCCGGACGGGCTCGACGCGGTCCACGCCGCGGCGTTGCCGATGGCCACCGGGACGGCTTATGCGGCACTCGACGCACTCGGCGTCGGCTCCGGCAGCACCCTGCTCGTGCACGGAGCGGGCACCACCACGGGGTTGGCCGCCACGCAGATCGGACTCCTGCGGGGAGCGCGCGTTCTAGTAACCGCAGGTGAGACGCACGCCGAGGCGCTCCGCTCAGCTGGCGCGGAGGTCACCAGCTACCAGGACGGAATCGCCGAGCGCGTGACGGCGCTGGCCGGGGGGCCGGTCGACCTCGCGCTGGACGCGGCTCCGTTCAGCGGCGCGGTGGCCGAACTCGTGCGCACGGTCAAGGAACCCGGACACGTGCTGACGCTCGACCTCAGCTCCGACGAACCCGGGGTCCAGACCATTGTCAGTTCGGGCGCCCAGCCGCGCTACGACATCCTCAGCGAGTTCGCGTCGCTCGCCGCCCAACGGCGGTTTTCGGTTCCGGTGTCCCGGATTTTCCCGCTGGACGACTGGCGCGCCGCGCTCGAACTGAGCCAGTCGCGGCGGGCGCGGGGCAAACTGGTGCTGGCGATCTAGCTCGCGCCGAGCATGCGGAGGACCAGTTCGCCGTACTCCTTGCCCAATTCGGCAGGCGTCTGCCGGGTCCGTTCGCTGTACCAGCGCGCGACGTCGACGCCCAGCGAAAGCACGGCCCGCGCCGCGATTCCGACGTCGCCGACGGTGAACGCGCCGGACTCGACCCCGTCGGCGATCACCTCGCGCACGCGCTGCTCGATCTTCCGCCGAAGCTGTGCGACGACCTGATATTCCTTCTCCGGCAACGCATTCAGCTCGTACTGCACCACGCGCGCGACGGTGTGCCGCCGCGCGTGCCAGGCGACGAAATCCTCGACGAGCAGCCGCATCCGCTCCACCGGGCCGGTGACGCGCCCGATGACGTCCTCGACGAGGGCGAGCGTCTGCTCGTGCCCGTTGCGGCTGATCGCGAAAAGCAGCGCGGCTTTCGAGGGGAAATGCACGTACAGTGCAGCCGGGCTCATCCCGGCCGCGCCGGCGATGTCTCGGGTGGTGGTGGCGTGGTAGCCGCGCTCGGCGAACGACTCCACCCCGGCGAGCATCAGCCGGCGCGCGGTCTCGGGCTGCACGTCGGGCCACAGGTCGG
Source organism: Amycolatopsis sp. NPDC114503 (assembly GCF_055633655.1). Classification (NCBI taxonomy): domain Bacteria; kingdom Bacillati; phylum Actinomycetota; class Actinomycetes; order Pseudonocardiales; family Pseudonocardiaceae; genus Amycolatopsis; species Amycolatopsis sp. NPDC114503. Next base: position 178,307 of record NZ_JBVKDT010000009.1, read on the forward strand.
CCGAAAGCGAGGTCATCCGGCGATCCTCCTCTAGTCCCGCGCCGGCCGGTGAGTCCGCCCGTCGTCCATTGAGTGTAAGCGCTCGCTCAGTGCGGAGTCCGGTGATGCGTCCGGACTCGGGGACGGCACGCCCGCGAACCTAGCGTGACCCCGCGGCCGAAGCCGGGGAAAACACCGTCTTCCGGCAGTAACCGGAGTCAGCCTCCGTAACGCCGGAACTCCAGGCGATCGAACTCGAACCAGGGCGCTGACCTGAGGTATGCCGACGCACCGCGGGTCAGCGGTCCGCACTTCGGCTCAGCCTGCTGTGGCAGCAGTCGCGGTACGCGACATCCGCTGTCGAGCCGATGCCGGACCTTGCCGCGATGCTGCTCCGGCGCGTCCTCCCCGGCAAAACCCGCGGCTCCCCACCAATCTCGGCCCGCCCGTCCTACGACTCACCGCCGAATCGTGAATGACCGAAGAACACCGCCACGGCAAAGGCTTCCCCGAAACCCGGTCAGCCGCCACAGACCTGCCCGCCGTCGCCACCCCCGCCTGAAGTCGCGTCTGAAGTCGCCCGCGCAAACCGTTCCGCAATCCGCGCCAAACGCCCCGTCAACTCCGGCGGGGCGTCCTCCACCACAAAGTCGAATTCCCACTGCGCGAGGTAAAACGGAATGTAGTCGAAGGTTTTCGCGCCGGTGCGCATCCGGCAGGTTTCGTCGTCGATCGGCTCGATCACCGCCGTAGTCGGCGAAACTCGCGCGGACAGCACCTCCGCCGGAGCCGACACCCGCAGCGTCACGATGTGCGGATACGGCGCGGTCGCGATCCGGCTCGACACATACGCGGCGAGGTCTTCGGCCGGTGGTTCCCTTGGCGTGAAACGGAAACTGGGTGTCGGGAGACCGTCGATGCGATCCAGCCGGAAGGTGCGCCAGTCGCTGCGGCCGAGATCCCACGCGACGAGGTACCACCGCCAGCCGGTGTGCACGAGCCGCAGCGGTTCGACGTCGCGTTCCGCCACGGCGCCCGCGTGCGTGCCGTAGGTGAACCGCAGCCGTTCGTTGTCCCGGCACGCGGCCGCGACCACGGTCAGCAGCTCCGCGTCGATCGTCGGCGCGCCGCCGGGGATCCGGACCATCGCCGAATCCATCGCCCGCACCCGGTGCCGCAGCCGCGCGGGCAGCACCTGTTCGAGCTTCGCCAACGCCCGCACGGACGTCTCCTCGATCCCCGACACGGTGCCGTTCGCCGCCGTCCGCAGGCCGACTGCCACCGCGACCGCCTCGTCGTCGTCCAGCAACAGCGGCGGCAACGCGGCGCCGGACCCCAGCCGGTACCCGCCCGCGACCCCCGGCGTCGCGTGCACCGGGTAGCCAAGCTGCCGCAGCCGTTCGACGTCGCGCCGGATCGTCCGGACGTCGACCCCCAACCGGCCCGCGAGGTCCGGACCAGGCCACTCGCGGCGCGCCTGCAGCAGGGAGAGCAGGCGCAACAGGCGTTCGGAGGTTCCGTACATGCCGGTCACTCTGCCACGGTTCGCGGACAGATTCGGTCCTCGATTGCCGGGGAACTGCCGCGCCGTGCGAAAGTGACGCATGCTCGACGACCTGCTCGCTGTCGCCCGCGAAGAGGCGGAAGCCGGAAAAGCCGAGGGCGGCGTGCCGATCGGCGCGGCCCTCTTCGACCGCGACGGGAAGCTCCTCGGCCGCGGCCACAACCGCCGCGTCCAGGACGGCGACCCGTCCCTGCACGCCGAAACCGCCGCCTTCCGCGCCGCCGGCCGTCGCCCGCACTATCGCGACACGATCATGGTCACGACCCTGTCGCCGTGCTGGTATTGCAGCGGCCTGGTCCGGCAATTCGGCATCCCGCACGTGGTGATCGGCGAATCGCGGACGTTCACCGGCGGCCACGACTGGCTGGCCGAGCACGGCGTCCGCATCGATCTGCTCGACGACCCGGCGTGCGTCGCCCTGATGACGGAGTTCATCGAGCGGGAACCGGCGCTGTGGTTCGAGGACATCGGCGAACCGACGTGACTCACGCCAGCGGCGAAAACTCCGTCGGCAACGCGATGATCGAGTCCGCGTCGAGGATCTCCTCCGGCGCACCCGGCGGCCACATCCCCTTCGCGTAAAGGTCGCGCCGGATCGCGAGCCGTTCGTCCATACTCGCGAACGGCCAGATCTGAATAATCCGATCCGGCCCGTCGAGCGCGTACATCACCACGGTCAGCGGATCGACCAAATGCCGCGCGGGCAACGCTTTGCGCCAGCCGTCGATCGTCGCGGTCAGCCCGCCCGGGCGGAGGTGGTAATCGCGGATCTCGTACACCGAACCGTATTTCCCCGGCCGCACCGGCGGGACGAACGGGAACGGCGCGAAACTCTGCAGCGACAGATCCGTCAGATAGTCGCCGCCGAACGGCTTGCGGCTGTGGCGCGCCCGCATCCGCTCCTCATCCAGCGCTTGCTGATCCCCGAACCCGCGCAGCACGACCATCCTGCCGAGCGGACCGTTCTCCGTCTGCCAGCAGCCGAGCAGTTCGCCGTGCCCCTCGACCCACGGCAGCACGCCTTCGGCGGCTTTCGGCCCGTCGAGCAGCCGAAACGACAGGATCGCCAGCTCGTAGCGGACGGCCTGCTGCTCCGGGGCGACGTCGGCTCCGCTGATCTGGACCGGTTCGGTCATGACGCTCCCGTTCGTTCGAAGATCGGCCGCTCCGAGGACGCCGCTGACCGGGGAGCTGCCTCCAGCGTGACACACCGTTCCGGCGGCGCCTGCCGAGCGGTTTCGCCCCTGCGTTGTTTGCCCGCGCGTCCGCGCACAGCTTCCCGATAGTCCCGCTCACCGGCGCCCCGGAACCTCCCGGCGACCTCGCCACCCTCGGTAAGGTTTTTTCCCACTTCCGCCCATGTCTTGACACTTCTCAATGGTCTAGTCCATTGTGACTGCGCACACACTCCCCCGAGTGCCTGCGGGGCGCCGCCGCCACGTCCGGCTTCGCCAGGTGCTCCGATGCCGCGTGCCGCCGGGTACGCGTTTCCCCCGTTGGAGGACCCATGAAATCCTTGCGCCGCACCACTTCCCGCCGGAAACTCGCCGGACGGCTCGGCGTGCTGGCACTCGCCGCGGGCGCCGCCCTGACCACCGCGACCGGCACCGCCTCAGCCGCGGGAGACCCGGTTCTCGCGGCGCCGTACCTGTACCAATGGGGCGGACAGAGCGATCCGTCCGCCGCGATGGACGCGACCGGCGTCAGCGCGTTCACCCTCGCCTTCATGCTTTCCGGCGGCGGCTGCGCGCCCGCCTGGGACGGCAACCGCCCCCTCGACGGCGCCGACGCCGCGATGATCCAGAAGATCCGCGCCGCGGGCGGCGACGTGATCCCGTCCTTCGGCGGCTGGCAGGGCAACAAACTGGGCCCGAACTGCGGATCGCCGGAGGAACTGGCCGGCGCGTACCAGCAGGTGATCGACGCCTACGACCTCAAGGCGATCGACCTCGACATCGAGAACACCGACGAGTTCGAGAACGCGGCCGTCCAGGACCGGATCCTCGGCGCGGTCAAGATCGTCAAGGACAAGAACCCGAACCTGCGCGTCGTGATCACCATGGGCACCACGCCGCAGGGCCCGAACGACTGGGGCAAGCGGCTGGTCTCGCAGGCGAAGGCGCTGGGCGCGGACGTCGACGTGTGGTCGCTGATGCCGTTCGACTTCTCCGACGGCGGCGACATGGTCGCCATGACGAAATCCGCAGTGGACGGCCTGGTCGGAGAACTGAAGTCGACGTTCGGCTGGGACGACGCCACCGCCTACCACCGCGCCGGGCTGTCGTCGATGAACGGCAAGACCGACCGGGCCGGAGAGGTCGTGTCGGTCGCGGACTTCACCGCGATCCGCGACTGGGCCGCCGAGCACCACCTGGGCCGCGTCACGTTCTGGGCGACGAACCGGGACTGCGGCGGCTGCAGCGGGATCGACCAGGAGAACTACGCGTTCACGAAGGTCGTGGCCGGGTACAAAGGCTGACCTCGGGGCTGGCTGGGCCGGGCTGGCAGCGGTTCGGCTGGCCTGACCGGGCCTGGCAGCGGGTCGACCGGACTGGCCAGGCCTGGCGCGGTTCGGCTGGCCTGGGCCTGGCGCGGTTCGACTAACCTGGGCGGACCTGGCGCGGTTCGACCGGCCTGGCTGGCAGCGGCTCGGCTGATCTGGCCGGGCCTGGCGCGGTTCGGCTGGCCTGGGCCTGGTTGCCAACGGTCCAGCCGAGCCGAGCTGGCAATGATTCAGCTGACCTGAGCCCGAATTAGCGACAGTTCGACCGACCCGGGCCGAACTGGCAACGGTTCGACAGGCCTGGCCGAACTGGCAACGGTCCGACCGACCTGAGCCAAGCTGGCAACGGTTCGACCGACCCGAGGAGCGGTTCAGCTGACGCGAGCCAAGCAGGCACCCCGCCCGACCTGGGCGAAGCCGACCGCAGTTCGGCTGAGCCGAACCGGACGCCGCTCGAGCCGCGCGGGTCAGCCGAGCCCCGGTGGACTGAACCACCGCTTCGCACCCGCCCGAAGCACGGCCGTCCGGCCCGGCGGAGCGCGGCAACGGGGACCTTCCCGCCCGGGAGGTCCCCGTGTGGCCGTCCGTCACACGCTGTGCGCGGATACGGCCGAACGAGTGAAGATCAGGCAGCGGCGGTGACCGACAGCGCGGCCACCCCGGCCTCGGTCAGCTCAGCGGGAACCCGGCCGGCGGAGGCGACGCCCGTGCCCGGACGCACGTAGCCGCCCTTGGCGAGCGCGTGCGCGGTCATCTGGTCGCAGCAAGCGAAACCGTCGACGAACAGGTCGGGCTCGCAGCTGGTGGACATCTCCGCGCGCTGCTGCGCGACCGCCTTGAGCATGGCCATCGCGCGATGGGTCAGCTCGACGGTCACCCCTTCTGAACCGGACACCGGGATCGCCTTCTTCCTCGTGGGCTACTTACTCAACGTTATCGCCGATTGGGCCGAATGTGTTAACAGCCACACTGTAGCGGTTCGGGAATGAGACGTGGCCTAGACCTGTTCGGTTCCGGTCAAGCGAGACTCGAGCGTCCGAGCCCACTCGCGCACGATCTGCTCGCGGCGGCGGGTGTCGTCGGTGAGGAGGTTGGCGAGGCCGAGTCCGCGCCCCAGGTCGAGAGTGGCCTGGACCAGTTCGCGCACGCCCGGCTGAGCTTCGTCGACCCCGAGCAGCTCGACCGCGACCCGGTGCGCCTCCCGGCCGACCCGCGCCTCCAGCGGCACGAGCACGTCGCGCAACTGGTCGTCCGTCGACGCGACGGCCCACAGCTGCAGCGCCGCGCGGAACATCGGCCCGGTGTAGAGGGTCAGCAGCATCTCGACGACCCACTCGATCCGCGAGGAACCGCCCGGCGACCCGGCCGCGCGCGTGCGCAGTTCGTCCAGCTGAGCCTCGCCCAGCAACTCGACCGCCGCCGCGACCAGCGATTCCCGGGTCGGGAAGTGGTGCTGCGCGGCACCGCGGGAAACCCCGGCCCGCTCCGCGATGACCGCGACGGTGACCCCGTGCCACCCCCGCTCCCCAATGCAGTCCATCGCGGCTTCGATCAACCGCCGCCGCGTGGTGCGGCTGCGTTCCTGCTGCGGTTCCCGGAGCATCAGGCATCACCCGCCCGCGGCGCCTGCTCGCCCAGTGGACGCACCGGAAGCCCGGCCAACCCGCTCCCGCCAAAGTCCGTGAAGGGCCCCCTGAGGGAATCAGATTCCCTCAGGGTTCCCCTCACAGACCTCCGTCCAGGCCCACGCCGGGTGCACCTCATGACTTCACCACTGCTCAGTACGACTTCGGCAGCCCAAGGCTGTGCTGCCCCACGAAATTCAGCACCATTTCCCGGCTCACCGGCGCGATTCGGCCCAGACGCACGGCCGTCACCAGGCTTCCCAGGCCGTACTCGGTCGCCAGGCCGTTCCCGCCGTGGGTCTGCACCGCCTGGTCCACCGCGCGGATCGCCACCTCCGCCGCCGCGTATTTCGCCATGTTCGCGGACTCACCGGAGGCGAAATCGTCGCCCGCGTCGTACAGCGAAGCGGCCTTCTGCGTCATCAGTTTCGCCAGCTCAAGCTCGATTTTCACCTGCGCAAGCGGATGCGCGAGCCCCTGGTGCGACCCGATCGGCGCGCCCCACACTTGCCGTTCGTTCGCGTAGCCGACGGCCTTGTCCAGGGCGTACCTCGCGGTTCCCAGGGAGAACGACGCGCCCATGATGCGTTCCGGGTTGAGGCCCGCGAACAGCTGCGCGATCGCCGCGTCCTCCTCGCCGACCAGGGCTTCCGCGGGCAACCGCACGTCGTCCAGGAAGAGGGAGAACTGGTTCTCCGGCGCGACGATGTCCATGTCGATCTTCGTGAACTCGAACCCGGGCGTGTCCGTCGGCACCACGAACAGCGCGGGCTTCAGGCGACCGGTCTTCGCGTCCTCCGTGCGGCCGACGACGAGCACCGCGTCCGCCTCGTCGACCCCGGAGATGAACACCTTGCGGCCGGACAGCACCCAGTCGCCGCCGTCCCGGCGGGCGGTCGTCGTGATCTTGTGCGAGTTGGAGCCGGCGTCCGGTTCAGTGATCGCGAAGACGATCTTCTTGCTGCCGTCCGCGATTCCGGGCAGCCACTGCTTCTTCTGGTCCGGCGTGCCGAAGCGCGACAGCACCGTCCCAACGATCGCCGGCGACACCACCATCAGCAGCAGCGGCGAGCCCGCGGCGGCGAATTCTTCCAGCACCGCGGCGAGATCCGCGATCCCCGCTCCCCCGCCGCCGTATTCCTCCGGCAGGTTCACGCCCAGGTAACCGAGCCGTCCTGCCTCGTCCCACAGCTCGTCGGTCTTTTCGCCCGCCCGGGCCTTCTTCGCGTAATACTCGTGCCCGTACTTGCCCGCCAGGTCGGCCGCGGCCTTCCGCAGCGCCACCCGCTCTTCGGGCTCGATGAAGTTCATCGCGTTCATTCGGTCTCTCCCACCACAGCCAGCACCGCGCCTACCTCGACCTGTTGCCCGACCTCGACCGGCAGTTCGGCGACCACGCCGTCCGCCGGGGCCGAGATCCGGTGTTCCATCTTCATCGCTTCCAGCCACAGCAACGGATCGCCTGCCCGCACACTGTCCCCCGCGGACACCGCGAGCCGCACGACCGTGCCCGGCATCGGCGCGAGCAGCGACCCCGCCGCCAGAGCCGAATCGGGATCGGCGAACCGCGGCTCGGCGGTCAGCGCCACCGAACCCAGCGGCGAATCCACATAGGACACTGATCCGTGCCGGGACACCTCGAAAGTCCGGCGAACTCCGGCGATGTCGAAGACCACCTGGCCCGGCGTAGCCGATACCAGAGTGACGTCGTCGTAGCCCTCGGCGCGCAGGCCGCCGCGGGTCAGCGAGTAGACGACCTCGTAACGGTTGTCTCCCTTGGCGAACACCTTCCGCTGACCGGCGGAGCGGACATTGCGCCAGCCGCTCGGCAGCCGTCCCAGAGTGGTGGCAGAGGCCCGGTTCCCGGCGGCATCGGCCAGCGCGGCTGCCAGGGCGGACCAGCGTTCTGTGTCCACAGTAGCCAGTGGTGCGGCCAAAGTGTCCAGTCCGTGCCGGTCGAAGAACGCGGTATCCGTTTCCCCGGCGAGGAAAGCCTCGTGGCGCAGGATCCGGACCAGCAGGTCGCGGTTGGTCACCACGCCGTGGATCTTCGCTCCGGCCAAAGCACCGGCAAGCCGACGCGCGGCTTCCGCCCGTGTGGGCGCCCACGTGATGACCTTCGCCAGCATCGGGTCGTAGTGGACGCCAATGACGGACCCGGATTCCACACCGGAATCCAAGCGCAGCCCGGCTCCGTGGGTGAATTCTCGGTCCACACCGGACACTTCGAAAGTGTGCAGCGTCCCGCTCTGCGGTTGCCATCCGGCCGACGGGTCTTCCGCGTACAGCCGGACTTCGATCGAATGTCCCTTGGCGGCAGGAGGTTCGTCGGGCAATCGAGCGCCCTCGGCCACCGAAAGCTGCAACGCGACCAGATCCAGCCCGGTGACGTTCTCCGTCACCGGATGCTCGACCTGCAGCCGCGTGTTCATCTCCAGGAAGTAGAACCGGCCGTCCGGACCGGCCAGGAACTCGACGGTTCCCGCGCCGACGTAGTCGATCGCCTGCGCGGCCTTGCGCGCCGCGTCGAACAGCTCGGCCCGCATGGCATCGTCCACAAAGGGCGATGGCGCTTCCTCGACCACCTTCTGGTGCCGGCGCTGGATGGAGCACTCCCGCTCCCCCACCGCCCAGACCGTGCCGTGCGAGTCGGCGAGCACCTGGACCTCGATGTGCCGTCCGGTTTCGAGGTAGCGCTCGCAGAACACCGTCGGGTCGCCGAACGCCGACCCCGCTTCCGCACGAGCGCTCTCGACGGCTTCGGCCAGCTCGCCCAGCGCACGCACGACACGCATCCCGCGACCGCCGCCGCCGGCGGAAGCCTTGACCAGCAAAGGAAGATCGGCCTCGGTCACCGACGACGGGTCCAATTCGGACAGCACCGGGACCCCGGCGGCGGCCATCAGCCGTTTCGACTCCACTTTGGAGCCCATGGTCTCGATCGCCGCGGGCGGCGGGCCGATCCAGGTCAGCCCGGCGTCGAGCACCGCGCGGGCGAAACCTGCGTTCTCGGACAGGAAGCCATACCCGGGATGGATCGCGTCGGCCCCGGCGTCCGCCGCGGCTTTGACGATCAGTTCGCCGCGCAGATAGGTCTCGCCCGGTGCGTTGCCCGGCAGCCGGACGGCGACGTCGGCCTCCCGCGCGTGCGGGGAATCGGCGTCCGCGTCGGAGAACACCGCGACCGTGCCGATTCCGGCGTCCCGGCAGCTGCGGAACACCCGGCGGGCGATTTCGCCCCGGTTGGCGACCAGCAGATTCTGGATCATGGCCCTCACATCCGGAAGACGCCGAAGCCGCCTTCGACGCCCTTCACTGGTCCGTTGTGGATCGCCGACAGGCTCATCCCGAGCACCGTGCGGGTGTCGCGCGGGTCGATGATGCCGTCGTCGTAAAGCATGCCGGAGAGGAACATCGGCATCGATTCCGCCTCGATCTGGTTCTCGACCATGGCGCGCATCGCGGCGTCGTTTTCCTCGCTGTACTCCTGGCCCCGGCTCGCCGCCGCGGCACGGGCGACAATGGACAGCACGCCGGCCAGCTGAGCCGGCCCCATCACCGCGGACTTCGCGCTCGGCCAGGCGAACAGGAATCGCGGATCGTAGGCCCGGCCGCACATTCCGTAGTGCCCGGCCCCGTAGGACGCTCCCATGAGGACGGACAGATGCGGCACCTTCGAGTTCGACACCGCGTTGATCATCAGCGCGCCGTGCTTGATGATGCCGCTCTGCTCGTATTCCTTGCCGACCATGTAGCCGGTCGTGTTGTGCAGGAACACCAGCGGCGTGTCGATCTGGTTGGCCAGCTGGATGAACTGCGCGGCCTTCTGCGATTCCTCGCCGAACAGCACGCCCTGGGCGTTCGCCAGGATTCCCACCGGATAGCCGTGGATGCTCGCCCATCCGGTGACCAGGCTCGGCCCGTACAGCGGCTTGAACTCGTCGAAGTCCGAACCGTCCACGACGCGCGCGATCACCTCGCGCGGGTCGAACGGGACCTTCAGGTCAGTCGGGACGATGCCCAGCAGGTCTTCGGTGTCGAACACCGGCTCGGCGTAGTCCGGTTTGGCCGCCGGACCCTGTTTGGTCCAGTTGAGCCGCTTGATGATGCTGCGGCCGAGGCGGATCGCGTCCTCCTCGTCGACGGCGAGGTAATCGGCGAGCCCGGACGTCCGCGCGTGCATTTCCGCGCCACCGAGGGACTCGTCATCGGATTCCTCGCCAGTCGCCATCTTGACCAGCGGCGGGCCGCCGAGGAACACCTTCGCGCGTTCCTTCACCATCACGACGTAGTCGGACATGCCGGGCAGGTACGCGCCGCCCGCGGTCGAGTTGCCGAACACCAGCGCGACGGTCGGCACCTTCGCCGCCGAGGACCTGGTCAGATCACGGAAGACCCGGCCGCCGGGAATGAAGATTTCCTTCTGGGTGGGAAGATCAGCGCCGCCGGATTCGACCAGGTTGATCACCGGAAGCCGGTTCTGCGCCGCGATGTCCGCCGCCCGGAACGATTTCTTCGTCGTCCACGGGTTGCTCGCGCCGCCCTTGACCGTCGGGTCGCTGGCCGAGATCAGGCATTCGACGCCTTCGACGACGCCGATCCCGGTGATCACGCTCGCGCCGACCTTGTAGTCCGAGCCCCACGCGGCCAAGGGCGACAGCTCCAGGAACGGCGAATCCTCGTCCAGCAGGAGTTCGATCCGCTCGCGCGCCAGCAGTTTCCCGCGCTTGCGATGCCGTTCGACGTACTTTTCGCCGCCGCCGGCGACCGCTTTGGCCTGCTCGGCGTCGATCTCCGCGAGCTTCTCCAGCATCGCCTCGCGGTTCGCGGCGAACTCGTCGGCCCGGTTGTCCACTGTGGACCTGATAGTGGTCATGCGGTGTATCCCAATCGCTTCGCGGCCAGTCCGGTCAGGATTTCGGTGGTGCCGCCGCCGATGCCGAGAATGCGGACGTCGCGGTAGTGCCGCTCCACTTCGGACTCGCGCATGTAGCCGAGACCGCCGTGCAGCTGCACCGCCTCGTTCACGACCCATTCAGCGGTCTGCACCGCGGTGTTCTTCGCGAAGCACGCCTCGGCGATCACTTCTTCGCCCGACACGTGCCGGAGCGCGACCTGCCGGGCATACGTCCGCGCGACGTCGACCTTGCAGGCCATCTCGGTGAGCTTGTGCTGCACCAGCTGCCGCGAGATCAGCGGACGCCCGAACGTCTCGCGCATCCGGCACCAGTCCACCGTCAGCTCCAGTGCCCGTTGCGCGTGCGCATACGCCTGCACCGCCAGCGAAAGCCGTTCGGTCACGAACTGCGTGGCCACCTGAGCGAAGCCGCTGTTCTCCGCGCCGATCAAGTTCTCCGCCGGAACTCGAACGTCCACATAAGACAGCTCTGCGGTGTCCGAAGCCGCCCAGCCCATCTTCTCCAGCTTGCGCGACACCGTGAACCCTGGTGTCCCGCGCTCGACCACGATCAGCGAAAGCCCGTGCGCGCCCGCCTCGCCAGTTCGGACCACAGTGGTCACAAAGTCCGCGCGACAACCAGAGGTGATAAAAGTCTTGGCCCCGTTGATCACATACTCGTCGCCCTCGCGCACCGCGGTGGTGCGGATCCCGGCGACGTCGGAGCCGCCGTCCGGTTCGGTGACCGCCAGCGAGCCGATCTTCTCGCCTTCGAGAGTCGGCCGCACCCAGCGTTCGATCTGCACCGGGTCGCCGGCCTCGACGATGTGCGGCACCGCGATCCCGCAGGTGAACAGCGACGCGAACAGCCCGCCGGACCCGCCCGCGTAGTGCATTTCCTCGGCGACCACGAGCGCGTCGAGGTAATTGCCGTCGCCGCCGCCCGCGGACTCGGGGAACGCGACCCCGAGCAGACCCAGTTGTCCCGCCTTGCGATGCAGCTCGCGCGGCAGTTCCCCGGCCCGCTCCCAGTCGTCCAGGTGCGGCAGCACGTCCTTCTCCACGAACCGGCGCACCGTGGCGCGCAGTTCGGTGCGTTCCGGCGTGCGGAACGGATCCACGGTCACAGCAGCGCCTCCGGGACGTCGAGTTCGCGCGCCCGCAGCCATTCGCCGAGCGCCTTCGCCTGGGGATCGAACCTGGCCTGCGAAGCGACGCCGTCGCCGAGAATGCCCTCGACCACGAAGTTCATCGCCCACAGGTTCGGCAGCAGATGCCGGGTGACCGGCAGTCCTTCGGTTTCCGGCAGCAGCCGGCGGAATTCCCCGACGGTGAGCCGGTGCACGAGCCAGCGCCACGCTTCCTCGGACCGCACCCACACCCCGAGGTTCGCGTTGCCGCCCTTGTCCCCGCTGCGCGCTCCGGCGACAAGACCGAGCGGGACCCGCCGCACCTTGTCCGCCCGCAACGGTTCCGGCAGTGCGGGTTCATCCACTTCGGACAGTTCAACAGTCTCGGAAGCGGGCGCGATGTCCACCTTGGACCCGTCCGGCAGCACCGCGACGTGCGGAACCGCGTCAGCGTCCACAAAGGCCGCTGAGTAGACCCCGAACGGCGAAGCATCCGAAGGCGGCGCGGTGACGTGGAATCCCGGGTAGCTCGCCAGGGCCAGCTCAATCGCCGCTCCGCTGAACGCACGTCCGGCGATCTTCGGATCGTTGTCCTTCACCGCGACATGCAGCAGCGCACTGGCGCGTTCTTCGGTGTCGGCGTCCGGGTGGTCGGTGCGAGCGAGCGTCCACCGGACCTCGGCGGGCGGGCGTTTCGCCAAAGCACCTTCCAGCTGTTCCCGCACCAGCGCGGCTTTCTCTTCGATGTCCAGTCCGGTAAGGACGAACGTCGTCTCGTTCCGGAACCCGCCGAGCCGGTTGAGGCACACCTTCAACGTCGGCGGCGGCGCTTCCCCGCGAACCCCGCTGATCCGCACCCGGTCCGGCCCGTCGTCCGAAAGCGACAGTGCGTCGAACCGGGCCGTCACATCAGGATTCGCATACCGCGCACCGATGATCTCGTAGAGCAGCTGTGCCGTGACAGTTCCAGTATTGACCACGCCGCCGGTGCCCGGATGCTTCGTGATCACGCTGGAGCCGTCCGCGTGGATCTCCGCGAGAGGGAATCCCGGCAGACCGATCGGCTGTTCGCGGAAGAACGAGTAGTTGCCGCCCGTCGCCTGCGCACCGCATTCGATGACGTGGCCCGCCGCGACCGCTCCGGCGAGCGCGTCGTAGTCGTCGCGAGCCCAGCCGAAGTGCGCCGCCGCCGGTCCGACGATCACCGACGCGTCCGTGACCCGCCCGGTCACCACCACGTCCGCACCGGCCTTGAGGCATTCCGCGATCCCCCACGCGCCGAGATAAGCGTTGGCAGTCAACGGTTTCTCGAAGCCGAACTCGTCCGCGCGCGCGATCAGGTCGTCGCCCTCGACGTGCGCGACGCGAACCTCGAGACCGAGCTTCGCGGCCAGTTCCCGCACCGCGTCGGCCAGCCCGGCCGGGTTGAGCCCGCCCGCGTTCGCGACGATCCGGACGCCCTTGTCCTTCGCCAGCCCGAGGTTTTCCTCCATCTGCCGGAGGAACGTCTTGGCGTAGCCGCGGGCCGGGTCCTTCATCCGGTCGCGGCCGAGGATCAGCATGGTCAGCTCGGCGAGGTAGTCGCCGGTCAGGACGTCGAGCGGGCCGCCGGTCAGCATGTCCCGCACGGCGGAGAACCGGTCGCCGTAAAACCCGGACGCGTTCCCGACGCGCAACGGCGCGCTCACGCGAACTGCCCCGGCTCGCGCCCCGTCCCGGGCGGCCCGGCGAAGGCCTGCGCGATGCCCAGCCATTCCTCGACATCCGCGCCGGTCGCGACCAGATCAGTGTCCGCCGGATGCCGACGCTGCGTGGCGACCAGGCAGAAGTCGAGCGCGCTGCCGGTCAGCCGCTGCTCCGCGTCCTCCGGCCCGAACGCCCACGTGCTGCCGTCCGGCGCGGTCAGCTCGACCCGGAATTCCTCGGTCGGCGGCGCGAGCGAATGGAGTTTGTAGGCGAAATCGCGCGTCCGCGTGCCGAACCGGGCGATGTGCCACAGCCGTTCGGTGGGCTCGCGCGTGACGCCGAGCGCGTCGGCGATGTCCTGGCCGTGCGCCCAGGTCTCCATCATCCGCGCGGACGCCATGGACGCCGCGCTCATCGGCGGGCCGTACCAAGGGAGCTTCTGCCCCTCCGGCACCGCGGCGAGCGCCTCGGCCAGCGCGGCCCGGCCCGCGCGCCACTGCGCCAGCAGCTCGTCCGGGGGCAGCCGGGCACCTTCCTCGGCACCCGCGTCGACGTAGTTTTCGCCGATGCTCAACAGGTTTTCGACCTCGGACTGCCAGTCCTCCGGCCGGCTCGCGGAGATCAGCGATTTGCCGTCGGTCCACGCCAGATGCGCGACCTGATGCGCGATGCTCCAGCCGGGCGCCGGCGTCGGCCGCGCCCACCCGTCGGCGGGCAACCCGGCGACCAGGTCGTCGACCGCCTGCGATTCGGCCGCGAGATCCCGGAGGATCCCCGCGAGATCAGCCATTCCTGCGCCTCCCTGCGTCCGCCGCACCACCTCGTGCGGGACCCAGCGTGGACCCTGCCCCCGGAAAAATCAAGCGCGCCTGATTGTTTTTGCTCCGGCGGACGTGCCGTGAAGGACTCCTTGAGGGAATCTGATTCCCTCAAGGAGTCCTTCACGGACTTCTCCTCAGCCGCGCGAAGTGTCGATCACGCAGAAACGGTTGCCTTCCGGGTCGGCCAGCACCACGAAGTCCGGATCCGGCGGGTAATGCGGCCAGTCCACCTCCCGCGCCCCCAGCCCCACCAGCCGCGAGACCTCCGCCGCCTGGTCCGCGGCGTCCCCGGCGTACAGATCCAGATGCACCCGCGGCACCTCCTGCACCGGCACCGAACTCCGCTGGAACGCCACCCCCGGCCCCGCGCCGTCCGGAGGCAGCAGCACCACGAAATCCGTCGCGTCGTCCCGTCGCGCGTACCCCAAAGCGTCGCTCCAGAACGAGACCGCGCGCTCCATGTCCTCGACTCCCAGCACCACCGTGCCCACCTTCAGCATGATCCGAGCATGCCCGGACGCCAGCCGCCCAACCGTTATTGACACATTGAAAACAAGGCTCCGGCGCCCTACCGTCCTCCCATGGACTCCTACGCGGAGATCGCCTACGAGGTCGCGGGCACCGTCGCGACCGTCCTGCTCGACCGGTCCGAGGCCCGCAACGGCTACACGACCCGGATGGCCGACGAACTCGCCCACGCCCTCGACCGCGCCGACCGCGACGAGGACGTCCGCGCCGTCGTGCTCGGGACCACGGGCCGGGACTTCTCCGTCGGAGCCGATCTCTCGTCCGGCGGATTCGACTTCGGCGACCGTCCGCCGGACGACTGGCAGGAACCCGCGGGCCGCGTGTCGAAGCGGATCTTCACCATGAACAAGCCGGTGCTGGCCGCGTTGCGCGGGGCGTCGGTCGGCGCGGGGATCACGATCACGCTGTCCTGCGACTACCGGTTCGCCTCGACCGACTCCAAGTTCGGCTTCGTCTTCACCCGCCGCGGGATCTACCCCGAGGGCGCGTCCGCGTGGTTCCTCCCCCGGCTCGTCGGGATGGGCGCGGCCGTCGACTGGATGGTCAGCGGGCGGCTCTTCGGCCCCGACGAAGCGCTCCGAACCGGGCTCGTGCACCAGATCCACGACCCCGGCGACGTCCTCGCCCAAGCACAAACCAAGGCGAAGGAAATCGCCGAGACCACCGCACCTGTCGCCGTCGCGGTCACTCGCCAGCTGCTCTACCGGATGGCCTCGGCCCCGTCGCCGTTCGACGTCCACCAGGTGGACTCGAAGCTCATCTCCCAGCTCGGCTCGAACCCCGACGCCGTCGAAGGCATCGCCTCGTTCTTCCAGAAACGCCCGCCCGAGTTCCCGTTGCGCGTGGACCGAGATCTGCCGCCGTACCTGCCGTGGACCGGAGAATGACGGACTACCCGCCCGAACCGTGGCACCTCGCCGCCGACGCCCGCATCTCGGTCTGGCGAGTGCCGGTCGACGAACTGCCCGCGCTTCCCGACGGCGCCGAGCCGCTGCTCCTGGGCAACCAGGCCGCCGTCTTCACCGCCTGGAT
Organism: Amycolatopsis sp. NPDC114503; assembly: GCF_055633655.1. Taxonomy (NCBI): domain Bacteria; kingdom Bacillati; phylum Actinomycetota; class Actinomycetes; order Pseudonocardiales; family Pseudonocardiaceae; genus Amycolatopsis; species Amycolatopsis sp. NPDC114503. The sequence continues at coordinate 194,072 of NZ_JBVKDT010000009.1, forward strand.
CGACTATCTCCCGTCCGGCCAGCTGAGCTACCACGAACTCCTCTCCTGCGTCGCCGTGCGCGGCCGCGGGCTCGCCGCGTCGATCACCGACATCTGGGTCGACAGCGAGATCTCGCGCGCGGGCGGGCGCGAGCTCTGGGGCATCCCGAAGGAACTGGCGGCCTTCACCTTCACCGGCGGGCGCACCTTCACCGCCGCGACCTCCGACGACTGGATAGCCACCGCCGCCTTCACCCCGCGCGTCGGGCTCCCGATCACCCTCCCGGTACGCTTCGAGATCGCGCAAGACCGCGGCGGCAGCCCGCTGCGTACCCCGGTCGAGTGGCGCGGGAAGCCCCGCGCGGCGGCCGCGGACTGGTCGGTCAACCCGGCCGGGCCGCTGGGCTATCTGGCCGGGAAACGGCCCGTGGCCAGTGCGGCACTGGGCGCCACGAAGCTCCGCTTCGGATCTTGCCCTCGGTGATCGGATAACCCGCCAGGGTGAGAGTGACACGCCATACCTTGGGGCGCGTGCGAGCCTGAACCCCAAGATGTAGTCTCTGGGAACCGGCAGCCCCCAGCGACGGGGAGACCGCTTGACGAGGGCGGCCGGGCTGTTTCGACGAAACCGCAGCGCATGGCCTTGACCGGCTGTGTGCCGCTCGAACGCGCCCATTTCGAGGAACTGTTGGAGACACGCATGTCAGTGGAAACCGGTCAGCGGCCGCCGTCGGCGGCGGAGGGGGCCCCGAGCGCGGTCCGCGTCATCCGGCGGGACGGAAGCGTCTCGCCCTTCGACGCGGGCAAGATCTCGGTGGCGCTGACCAAGGCCTTCCTCGCGGTCGAGGGCGGCGACGCCGCCGCGTCCTCCCGCGTGCACCACGTGGTCGCGGAGCTGACCGGGCAGGTCGAGGCGGCTCTGCTGCGCCACACCGGCCCGGAGACCCCGCTGCACATCGAGCAGATCCAGGACCAGGTCGAACTCGCCCTGATGCGCGGCGAGCACCACAAGGTCGCCCGCGCCTACGTCCTCTACCGCGACGAGCGCAAGAAGGCGCGCGAGGCCGCCGCGCCGGCGCACGCCGAGGTCGCGCTGAGCGTCAAGGGCACCGACGGAACGCTCCGCCCGCTCGACTGGGCGCGTGTTTCGCACGTCGTCGGCGAGGCCGTCGCCGGGCTCGAGGACGTCTCCGCCGAGCCGGTGCTGGCCGAGGCCAAGCGCAACCTCTACGACGGCATCACCGCCGACGAACTGGCGCTCGCGCAGATCATGGCCGCGCGCGTGCTCGTCGAGCAGGAGCCGAACTATTCGTTCGTGTCCGCCCGGCTGCTGCTGGACAAGCTGCGCGGCGAAGCGCTGAGCTACCTCGCGCAGAAGCCGCGTCAGGCCAGCCAGGACGAGATGGCCAGCGAATACCCGGCGTACTTCCGCGCCTACCTGCGCCGCGCGGTCGAGCTGGAACTGGTCGACGGCGAACTGCTGGGCTTCGACCTGGACAAGATCACCGCCGCCATTCACGCCGAGCGCGACCTCGACTTCGGCTTCCTCGGCCTGCAGACGCTGTACGACCGGTACTTCCAGCACCACAACGGCGTCCGGTTCGAGCTGCCGCAGGCGTTCTTCATGCGCGTCGCGATGGGCCTGGCGATCCGCGAGGACAACCGCGAAGCCCGCGCGATCGAGTTCTACGAACTGCTGTCGACGTTCCACTTCATGGCGTCCACCCCGACGCTGTTCAACAGCGGCACCAACCGCGCGCAGCTGTCGTCCTGCTTCCTGACCACTGTGGACGACGACCTGGACTCGATTTTCCAGGCGTACAAGAACAACGCGCTGCTGGCCAAGTACTCGGGCGGCCTCGGCAACGACTGGACCCCGGTCCGCGGCCTCGGCGCGCACATCAAGGGCACCAACGGCCAGTCCCAGGGCGTCGTGCCGTTCCTGAAGATCGCCAACGACACCGCGGTCGCGGTCAACCAGGGCGGCAAGCGCAAGGGCGCGGCCTGCGCGTACCTGGAGACCTGGCACGTCGACATCGAGGAATTCCTCGACCTGCGCAAGAACACCGGCGACGACCGGCGGCGCACGCACGACATGAACACCGCCAACTGGGTCCCGGACGAGTTCCTGCGCCGCGTCGAGGCGAACGCCGAGTGGACGCTGTTCTCGCCGAACGAGACGCCGGACCTGCACGACCTCTACGGCAACGCGTTCGCGCAGCGCTACCGCGAGTACGAGGCGGCCGCCGCGCGCGGCGAGATCAAGGTGTTCCGCAAGGTCCGCGCGGTCGAGCTGTGGCGGCGGATGCTGACCATGCTGTTCGAGACCGGCCACCCGTGGATCACCTTCAAGGACCCGTGCAACCTGCGTTCGCCGCAGCAGCACGTCGGCGTCGTGCACTCGTCCAACCTGTGCACCGAGATCACGCTGAACACGAACACCGAAGAGGTCGCGGTCTGCAACCTCGGCTCGGTGAACCTGCTCAAGCACGTCACTCCGTCCGGTTTGGACACTGAGCGGCTCGAGAAGACCGTGCGGACCGCGGTGCGCATGCTCGACAACGTGATCGACATCAACTTCTACACGATCCCGGAGGCGCGCCGTTCCAACCTGCGCCACCGTCCGGTCGGCCTGGGCATCATGGGCTTCCAGGACGCGCTGTTCGAGCTGGGCGTGCCGTTCGCGTCCGCCGAAGCGGTGAAGTTCGCCGACGTCTCGATGGAGCACCTCTCCTACTACGCGATCTCGGCCTCGACCGACCTCGCGCAGGAGCGCGGCCAGTACCAGACGTTCGAGGGTTCCTTGTGGAGCAAGGGAATCCTGCCGATCGACTCGATGCAGCTGCTCATCGACGCCCGCCAGGGCGACGGCCTCGACGTCGACACCTCGACGACGCTGGACTGGGCCCCGCTGCGCGAGCGCGTCAAGACCGTCGGCATGCGCAACTCCAACGTGATGGCGATCGCGCCGACCGCGACGATCTCCAACATCTCCGGCGTCGGCCAGTCGATCGAGCCGCTGTTCCAGAACCTGTACGTCAAGTCGAACATGTCCGGCGACTTCACCGTCGTCAACCCGCACCTGGTCAAGAGCCTCAAGGCGCGCGGCCTGTGGGACGAGGTCATGGTCAGCGACCTGAAGTACTTCGACGGCAGCCTCGGCCAGATCGACCGTGTCCCGAACGACCTCAAGGCGCTGTACGCGACCGCCTTCGAGATCGAGTCGAAGTGGATCGTGGACGCCGGTTCGGTGCGGCAGAAGTGGATCGACCAGGCACAGTCGCTGAACCTGTACATCGCGGCGCCGAGCGGACGCAAGCTCGACGAGCTGTACCGCTACGCCTGGCACAAGGGCCTCAAGACCACGTACTACCTGCGGGCGCAGTCCGCGACGCACGTGGAGAAGAGCACCCTGCGCGGCACCGACGGCAAGCTGAACGCCGTCTCCGCCACCCCGGCCCCGGCCGCCCCGGCTGCCGCTGCCCCGGCTGCTTCCCCCGCTCCGGCCGCTTCGCCGTCGCCGTCCGCCGCGGTTCCGGCCGCCTCCCCCGCACCGTCGCCGTCGCCCGCCGCGGCGGTCCCGGCGGAGCCGAAGGAGATGCCGAAGACCGACGTCGACTTCGTCGCCACCGAGGGCGCTGCCTGCCGGATCGACGACCCCGACTGCGAAGCCTGCCAGTAAGGAATCCCTGAAACCATGACGAACGTGGAAACGACGGACGCGACCGGCCTCGGCGAGATCGAGGTCGGCGCGGCCCGGATCAACGTCGACGACAAGCGGATGATCAACGCGCGCGCCGACGTCAACCAGCTGCTGCCGATGAAGTACCGGTGGGCCTGGGACAAGTACCTCGCGGCGTGCAACAACCACTGGATGCCGACCGAGGTCGCGATGCAGGCCGACATCGCGCTGTGGAAGTCGCCGGACGGCCTCACCGAGGACGAGCGGCAGATGCTCAAGCGCAACCTCGGCTTCTTCGCGACGGCGGAGTCCTTGGTGGCCAACAACATCGTGCTCGCGGTGTACCGGCAGATCACCAACCCGGAGTGCCGCCAGTACCTGCTGCGCCAGGCCTTCGAGGAGGCCGTGCACACGCACACCTTCCAGTACATCTGCGAAAGCCTCGGCCTGGTCGAGGGCGAGCTGTTCAACATGTACCGCGAGGTCCCGTCCATTTCGGACAAGGACGCGTGGGCGCTGAAGTACACGCAGAACCTGGAGAACCCGGACTTCGAGACCGGCACGCCGGAAGCCGACCAGGCGTTCCTGCGCGATCTCGTGGCGTTCTACGTGATCTTCGAGGGCATGTGGTTCTACACCGGTTTCGCGCAGATCCTGTCGCTGGGCCGGCGGAACAAGATGGTCGGCATCGCCGAGCAGTACCAGTACATCCTGCGCGACGAGTCGATCCACCTGAACTTCGGCATCGACTGCATCAACCAGATCAAGATCGAGAACCCGCACCTGTGGACTGAAGAATTCCAGGCCGAGGTGCGCGGAATGCTGCAGGACGCGTGCGAACTGGAAGTCAAGTACGCCCGCGACACGATGCCGCGCGGCATGCTCGGCCTGTCGGCCGACCTGTGCGAGCAGTACATGCACTTCATCACCGACCGGCGCGCGCAGCAGATCGGCCTGTCCCCGATCTACGGCGAGAACGAGAACCCGTTCCCGTGGATGTCGGAAGCAATGGACCTGAAGAAGGAAAAGAACTTCTTCGAAACCCGAGTCATCGAATACCAGTCCGGCGGCGCCCTCGACTGGGACTGACCCCCACCCGAGGCACAACCGACACTCGGCCACGCCCACCAGGGCGTGGCCGAGTTCTTTTACACACCAACAAACCCGCACCAACTCACCCCAACCATCGAGGCACCCACCCCCTCCCCCGCACCCCGATACGAAGCCTCCCTGCGGTCTGAGGGTGGTTGTCAAGGCATCTTTCCCGCCTTGACAACCACCCTCAGACCGTCAGCACAATCAAGCTTCGGGGTGCCCCACGCAACGCCTCAGGCGCAACGTCGCCGCCAGGCGACGAGCCGCCCTCTCTCCCACACTCCAAGACACCCACCCACCTTGTACCAAACCAGCTAAACTCCCCCACGCCACTGGTTCGTCAGGACGCCCCCGCGCCCTGACGAGGCAACAGGGAACCCGGTGAGACTCCGGGACTGCCCCGCAGCGGTATGTGGGAACGAACGCTGTCACCGCGAACGCGGTAAAGCACTGGGCACCCCCGCCCGGGAAGCGACAGCCAGTAGACACGAGCAATACGCCCACGAGTCCGAATACCTGCCAATGGCACGCACGCCGACGGCGTGCGTGAGTCCGGGCCTCGCGGGACAAGGCACCGACCGAAGCACCGCGTTTCCGCGTGCCCGGACTCTTCCGGCGAGCACGTGAGGATGCATGCTGTGAACACCCTCGGCACCACCATTCTCGGTTACCCGCGAATCGGCCCAGCCCGAGAACTCAAGCGGGCACTGGAGTCCTACTGGGCAGGCAAGAGCACCGAGAACGACCTACTGGCCACCGGCCGACGACTGCGCGAGCAAACCTGGACAACCCTCCGCAACCAAGGCCTCGACTCAATCCCGTCCAGCACCTTCTCGCTCTACGACCAGGTCCTCGACACCACCACCCTCTTCGGCGCCCTGCCGGAACGCTTCACGAAGCTGGGCCTGTCCCCCCTGGACACCTACTTCGCCGCCGCACGCGGAGTCCCAGACGCCCCAGCGCTGGAAATGACGAAATGGTTCGACACCAACTACCACTACCTAGTCCCAGAACTAGGCCCGGACTCCCGATTCGCACTCACCGGCACCACACCGATCGACGAGGTCCGCGAAGCACGCGCACTCGGCATCACACCGCGCCCGGTCCTCGTCGGCCCAGTCACCTTCCTATTGCTGGCCAAGGCAACCGAACCCGGCTTCACTCCGCTGGAACTGCTAGACGAACTTCTGCCCGCATACACCGAACTGCTGGGCAAGCTGGCCGACGAGGGCGTCGAATGGGTCCAGCTGGACGAACCAGCCTTCGCCGCCGACCGAACGACCCCGGAGTTCAACGCCCTCACCCGCGCCTATCACTGGCTGGCAAAGGAAAAGCACCGCCCGAAGCTGCTGGTGGCCGGATACTTCGGCGGACTCGGCCGAGCACTGGGCGTACTGGCCCGCTCCCCCGTCGAAGCAGTAGCCGTCGACCTGGTCACCGAAGCATCCTTTGTGGACAAAGTAGCCGCAGAAGGAGCCTTACGGGACAAGGAAGTACTAGCCGGAGTCGTCGACGGCCGAAACATCTGGCGCACCGACCCCGACGTCGCGCTCGCCCGCGCGGCACGGCTGAGGGACACCGCAGCACAGGTAAGCGTATCGACGTCGTGCTCACTGCTCCACGTGCCTTACGACGTGGAAGCGGAGACAGATCTCAACCCACGACTGAAGAACTGGCTCGCCTTCGCACGACAGAAAGTAGACGAGGTCGTCCTGCTCGGCCGAGCGCTCAGCGGCGAGACCGTCGACCTAGGCCCGGCACGAGCCGCGGTCGCCGACCGGGCTGACGCCAAGGAATTGAACGACGCCGACGTCCGGGCACGCGTCGCAGCGCTCCGGCCAGCGGATAACGTCCGTACCCCCTATCCAGAACGCGCTGCAGCACAACAGAAATCCCTCAACCTCCCCCCGCTGCCCACCACCGCGATCGGCTCCTTCCCCCAAACCGGCGAGGTCCGCCGAGCCCGAGCCGCACACCGCGCGGGCAAACTCGACGACACCGGCTACCGCACCGCGATGCGCGCCGAGATCGATCGCGTCGTGCGGCTTCAGGAAAACCTCGGCCTAGACGTCCTGGTGCACGGCGAGCCCGAGCGCAACGACATGGTCCAGTACTTCGCCGAACAACTGACCGGATTCGCGGCGACCGCGTCCGGCTGGGTCCAGTCGTACGGATCCCGTTGCGTCCGGCCGCCGATCCTGTTCGGCGACGTGTCCCGGCCGAAGCCGATGACCGTCGAATGGGCCCGGTACGCGCAAAGCCGCACCGACCGGCCGGTGAAGGGCATGCTGACCGGCCCCGTCACGATCCTGGCCTGGTCGTTCGTCCGCGACGACCAGCCGCTGGCCGACACCGCGCGCCAGGTCGCGCTGGCCGTCCGCGACGAGGTCGCCGACCTGGAGGCGGCCGGGATCCGGATCGTGCAGGTGGACGAACCCGCGTTGCGCGAACTGCTTCCGCTCCACGCGGCAGACCGCGAAGCGTACTTCGACTGGGCCGTGCCCGCGTTCCGGCTGGCCACCTCGGGCGTCGCGGAAACCACGCAGATCCACACGCACATGTGCTACTCCGAGTTCGGCGACGTACTGCCCGCGATCGACGCCCTCGACGCCGACGTCACCAGCATCGAGGCCGCCCGCTCGAAAATGGAGGTGCTCGCCGACCTGAACGAAGCGGGCTTCGGCCGCGGCGTCGGGCCCGGGGTCTACGACATCCACTCGCCGCGCGTGCCGGACCGGGACGAGGTAGCCGGGCTCGTGCGCACGGCGCTCGGTGCGGTTCCGGCGGAGCGGCTGTGGATCAACCCGGACTGCGGCCTCAAGACCCGCGGTTACGCCGAGGTCGAACCGGCGCTGCGGCATCTGGTCGGCGCGGCCCGGGAACTGCGCGCCGAACCTCGCTGACACCGGCGGTGCCGGGCGGAACCGTCGCCCGGCACCGCCCGAGGATCACCCGAACGGCAGGCCCGCGAGGTATTGTCATTGCGTCAATAACAGGGGACCGTGGACGCGACCGATACCCTGGCCGGGAGGTGGTCGCCATGGCGGACGTGACCGGAAAAACGGGAATCCCGACGGCTGGCGGCGCGCTCGGCCGGGCTGCCCGGGTCGGCCCTGGCGCACTCGGCAAGGTCGCTCACGCCGGGAGCGACGGCGTCACGAGACTGTCGGAAAACCTGCGCGGCCGGATGCCGCCGCTGACCGCGATCCCGTTGCCGCGCAAGGTGGACGAACGCTGGCTCGGCGCACGCTGGCCGGTCCGCGAACTCGCGCCGCCGCCCGCGGGCAGCGGCCTGAAACCGGTACTCGGCGACGACGGGCCGCCGCTGATCGGCCACACGCTCGACGGGATGCGGTTCGGCCTCGACTTCAACCTGCGCCGCTTCGAGCAGTACGGCCCGGTGTCGTGGATGGGCGTGTTCGGCCAGCGGATCGTGTCGCTGTCCGGGCCGGAGGCCACGCAGGCCGCGCTCGTGAACAAGGACAAGGCGTTTTCCCAGGAGGGCTGGAAGTTCTTCATCGAGCGGTTCTTCGAACGCGGGCTCATGCTGCTCGATTTCGGCGAGCACCACCTGCACCGCCGCATCATGCAGGAGGCCTTCACGCGCGACCGGCTCCGCGGCTACGTCGCGCAGATGGGCCCGGCGTTGCGCGAAGGCGTCGCCGCGCTGCCGTCCGGCCGGCCCCAGCTGTACTGGGCGTTCAAACAGCTGACGCTGGACGTCGCGACGCAGGTTTTCATGGGCATGCGCTCCGCCGCCGACGCCGAGCGCATCAACCGCGCGTTCGTGGCCGCTGTGCGCGCCGGTACGGCCGTGGTGCGGTATCCGGTGCCTGGCGGTCGGTGGGCCGCGGGTTTGCGCGGCAGGCGGACACTGGAGCGCTATTTCGGCGAGAACCTGGCGGCGAAGCGCGACGCGGACGGCGACGACCTGTTCTCCGCGCTCTGCCACGCGGCCTCCGAGGACGGCGACCGGTTCAGCGACGCCGACATCGTCAACCACATGATCTTCCTGATGATGGCCGCGCACGACACGACCACCATCACCGCCAGCGCGATGGCCTACTACCTCGCGAAACACCCGGAATGGCAGGAGCGCGCCCGCGAGGAGTCGCTGCGCCTCGGCGACGACCTGCCGGACCTGGAAGCGCTGGAAAGCCTCGAAACTCTGGACCTCGTCATGAAGGAGGCGCTGCGGCTGCGCGCGCCGGTGCCGTCGCTGGCCCGAAAGACCACAAAGGACACTTCCGTCCTCGGCCACTACCTGCCGGAAGGCACGCTGGTCGGGGTTTCGCCGACGCTGAACCACTACTCCCCCGAGCATTGGACCGATCCGCTGCGCTTCGACCCCGAGCGGTTCGGCCCGGACCGCCGCGAGGACAAATCGCACCGGTTCGCGTGGATGCCGTTCGGCGGCGGCGCGCACAAGTGCATCGGACTGCAGTTCGGCGGCCTGGAAGTCAAGGCGCTCATGCACGAACTGCTGCGGGCGCACCGCTGGTCGGTGCCCGAGGACTACGTCGCCAAGTGGGACTACGTCTCGCTTCCGGTGCCCGCCGACGGACTCCCGGCCCGGCTGGCCTATCGTTGACGGCCGCCGAGCGGGACAGAAAGGTCGACAGCTGGAGACAAAACCGCAGTACAGGCCACCTTCGTGTACTCAAGGTGACTTGATGTCACCAGTTGTGTAGTGCCCATCACTCGTTCAGCCGGTAGACACCCTGTTTGGTCCGTGATGCCGTGGCATCACTTATGGCCGACTCGTACCCAGTGTGGGTCCTCGGATCCTCCGCACCGGGCCTGAGCTGGCCTTTGTCCGCGTATGAAGAGGTGGAGAGTGCCGGAGCCTGGTGCCACGCCAGGGTTGGTCGACGTCGCGCGCAAGTACGCGGCGGCACTGACCGACACCAACGGAGTAACGCTCCCTCCCGCCGAGGTGGAGCGGATCCTGCTCGACTTCGCCGGCGAGGTCGCCGAGCGTCCCGAGGACGCGGGCGCCACGCGCCGGTTCACCGCGCTCTTCTCCGCCGCGCCGATCGGCATCGCGCTCACCGGCCCGGACGGGACCGTCGTCGAGGCGAACGCCGCGCTGGCCCGGCTGCTGGGCACGTCCACGATCGAGTTGCGGGACAAGCACATCGCCGATCTCGCCGCCGGCCCGCAGGACGCCGAGCGGCTGCGCGGCGCGCTCGACGGGCTGCCGCTCACTGCGGATGCCCGCCGGACCGCCCAGAGCGTGCAGCTCGGCCACAGCCGCAACGGCGAGTTCACTACGAACGTCACGATCGCGACGCTGCCCGGCGACCGGCCCGGAACGTACTTCCCGGTGTTCATGGCGGCCGATGACGACGACCTGCACCTGCTCGGCGAGCGGCTGCGGCACCAGAACCTCCACGACCCGCTCACCGGCCTGCCCAACAGCGCCGCTTTCAACGCCCGGCTGGAAACCGTGCTCGGCTCGAGCGGTTCGGACGAGATCGCCTTGCTCTACCTGGACGTCGACGGGTTCAAGGTGATCAACGACGGACTCGGCACCGGCATGGGCGATCAGGTGCTGAAAGCGATCTCGCGGAAGCTGGAGGCGGTGTTCACCGCCAAGTACGACGGTTATGTCGCCCGGCTGTCCGGCGACGGATTCGCCGTGATCCTGCGCGGGCCGGAGCTGAACGCGCAGAAGACGGTCGTTCTGGCCGACGAGGTGCTGGAGGAACTCAGCGAGCCGGTGTACGTCGACGGGCACGGCATCGGCGTCAGCGCGAGCATCGGCGTCGTCGTGCGCCCGGCGAGCGAAAGCAGTCACGGCGAGCTGCTGCGCGCGGCCGAACTGGCGCTGCACCGGGCCAAAGAAGCGGGCAAGGCGCAGTGGATGGAGTACGACCCGCAGCGCGACGACGAGAACCGCAACCGCTACCAGCTCGGCGCGGTGATCGCCGGTGCGCTGGAGAACGGCGAGTTCTCGCTGATCTACCAGCCGACGGTCAAACTCGCGAAGCCGGACGAAATCGCCGCGGTGAACGCAGGCCTGCTCTGGAGCCACCCCGAACGCGGCGAACTCGGGCCCGAGGAGTTCTACCCGCTCGCGCAGACCACCGGCATGACCGTGCCGCTCGGCAAATGGCTGCTGCAGGAATCGCTCGGCGCGACCGCGCGCTGGCGCGAGCAGTACGGCCCCGCCGCGCCGGACGTGTGCATCCGGCTGCCGCAACGGCTGGCCATCGACCAGGATCTGGTACTGCTGGTCAAGAACCAGCTCGACCGGCACCGCCTGCCCGCCCGGGCGCTGCGGCTGTGCACCGACCGCTCCTCGATGTTCGACGACAAAGGGGACGTGCTGGACTCGTTCACCGTGCTCGCCGACCTCGGCGCGCAGCTCGTGCTCACCATCTCCGGATCGTCCGATCTGGAACTCATCCCGCGCTACCAGCTCCCGGTCAAGCACGTCATCCTGAGCGGCCCGGTCGTCGACGCACTGGCCGGGCCCGACCCGGCCGAGACCGACGTGCGGCACCTGTCGCAACTGGTCACGCGCGCGAAGGAACTGGGGCTGCGCATCGGCGCGGAGGGCGTGCGCGACGACCAGCACGCCGAACGCCTGAGGGAGCTGGGCGTGCTGGCGGCGAGGGGTTCGTTCGTGGCGGAGTCCGCGACGGGCGACGAGGTCGACGAAATGATCGCCCGGCACGCCAGCTGACTTCTCGCCCGGTCTACGCGTCCTCTGGCCAGGGGCTCCAGCGGCCCGAGCTGTCGACGGTGCCCAGCTGCTGGTCGGCGAAATGCACTCCGAAGCCGAAGACGCCGTCCTTGGCCAGGTACTCCACGAGCTGGCGGCGCGACCGTTCGGCGGCCGCCCGGTCGGCGTCGAGGACCACTTCCCAGTCCGGATGCTCGACCTGGACGGGCGAGTGCATCGCGTCGCCGAAGGCCACGATCTCCCTGCCGTCGCCGGTGTCGAGGATCCAGGCCGTGTGCCCGGCGGTGTGTCCCGGAAGGGACCAAGCCCATACGCCTTCGGCGATCTCCTCCCCGTCGGGCACGCTGACGGCGCGTTCGTCCTGACCGGCGAGCACCGGGCCGGTCCCGGCGGCGATACCCGCCAGTTCGCCTTCGCCCAGCACCCATCGAGCCCGCGGGAACAGGCTTCGCCCGCCCTCGACCGCGTCGGGCCGGGCCCATCCGCTGTGGTCGTCGTGGAGGTGGGTGAAGGCGACCGTTTCGAGCCCGGCGGGGTCGACGCCGAGTTCGGCCAGCGCCTCGGGCAGGCTCCGCACGTGGTGGAACGAGTCCTGGAAGTGCTCGGTTTCCTCGCCGGAAATGCGTCCGTGGCCCGCGTCGATGAGCAGGCGGGTCCGGCCTCGCTCCACGAGCAGTGCGCCGCAGCCCATGGCCAGGTGGCCTCCCGGCGTCGTGTGCGTGCGGCGCCGCTGCCAATCGTCTCCGGTGGAAAGCGGGTAGACGCGGGTCGGGATCATGGCCACGGCGGCGTCGGGGACGTAGCTCAGGGTGAGTTCGCCGATGGTGCGGGTCCAGAGTCCGGGCATCCGGGCCGCTGGATGGCCGGGGTTGTGCTGCGCGCTGGTCACGACGGGGTCATGCCTTTCTTGGTGTGACGGGTTTTCACGGTTCGAGTTGCCGGATCGGGGCACCGGCGGCGAAAGCGAGGACGGCTTCCAGCGCATCGCGGTAGAAGACGTCGTAGGTGCCCGCCGTGACGTAGCCCAGATGCGGAGTGAGCACGGTGCGCGGGACGTCGCGCCAGGCCGAATCGGCCGGAATCGGCTCGGTGGAGTACACGTCCAGCCCGGCGCCGCCGATCGTTCCGGCACGCAAGGCGTCGAGCAGGGCGTCCTCATCGACGATCGGCCCGCGAGACGTGTTGATCAGCAGCGCGTCCGGACGCAAGAGCGCCAGCTCGTCGCGGCCGACGAGGCCGGTGGTGCTCGGCGAGAGCTTGAGATGGATCGTCACGACGTCGGAAGTGGCCAGCAGTTCTTCCTTGCTGACCGGAGTGACTCCGAGCGAGGAAGCGTGCCCGGGATCGAGGTGCGGGCTCCAGCCCACGACGTCCATGCCGAAGGCGAGCCCGACCCTGGCCACCGGCGCGCCGACTCCGCCGAGCCCGATGACGCCGAGGCGGGCGCCGTGCAGGTCTCGTCCGATGGTTCGTTGCCACGCACCGTCGCGCACGCCCCGATCCTCAGCGGGAATGCACCGGGCGAGGGCGTGGATCAAGCCCCAGGTGAGTTCGACTGTCGAAGTCAGACCGCCGCCGCGAGTGCCCGAGACGACGATGTTCCGTTGCTGGGCCGCGGCGACGTCGATGGCCGCGTTGGCGGGACCGGTGGTCACCAGCAGGCGCAAGTTCGGCAGCCCGGCCAGAACCGGAGCCGGGAACGCCGTGCGTTCGCGCATGGCCACGACGACATCGAACGGTTCCAGCGCGGCGACCACGTCAGCCGGGCCGCCAAGATGCTCGGTGAACACGGTCAGTTCGGCGCCGTCGGGCAACGCACTCCAGTCGGCGTGCCGGTGCGCTGCTCGCTGATAGTCGTCGAGGACAGCGATTCTGCGGATGTCAGGCATGGTTGTGCTCCTTCACCTGGTTCGCGGCCGGCAACGGATCGGAAGGGCTCGGGCGGCGAAGTTCACGGATCCAGATCCCGATGCCGGCCAGGGTGACCACGGCGCCGAGCCCGCATACGCCAAGCCATCCGACGAGCGGGTAGAGCGCTGCGGTGAGTGCCGAAGCGGCGGCGCTGCCGAGGAACGAAGCGACCATCAGCGCCGTGGTGACCCGGCTCCGAGCGTGCGGAGCCCGCTGGTAGATCGCGCTTTGGTGGCTGATCAGCAGCGACTGCTGGGCGAGGTTGACCGCCATGATCCCGACGATCAGCGCGGTCACGCCGACGGCTCCGCCGGCGCCGGCGGCCGCGAGGACTCCCCAGCTGAGCAAGAGCAGGATCACCCCGGCCGTGCCGACCTGCCGCCCGCGACCCTGGTCCGCCAGCCGTCCCGCCACGACAGCGGCGCCGGCCCCCGCGATCCCGGCAAGGCCGAACAGTCCGATAGCGGCCGGACGGTAGTCGTACGGCGGATTGGCCAGCAGGAAGGAGGACGCCGTCCAGAGGATGGTGAACGCGGCCATGCCCACGGCGGCGAGTCCCATGCGCCGGCGCAGCAGCGATTCGGTGCGCACCAGGTGCAGGACCGACCGCAGCAACTGCGGATACGGCGTCCGCTCCGGTGCCGGAACCCGGCGCAGCGCGAAACGGAGAACGACGGCGAGCACCGCCATCAGCACGGCGGCGACTACGAACACCAGCTGCCAGCCGCCTGCCTGAGCGAGCAACCCGGCGACGACGCGCGCGATCATGATCCCGATGAGCAGCCCGCTCATGACCGTGCCCACCACGGAACCGCGCTCGTGAGCCGCGGCAAGCGACGCCGCCATAGGCACCACGATCTGGGCGACCGCGGAGGTCACTCCGACGACGGCGATCGCGGCCAGCAACGGCCCGAGCGACGGGGACGCGGCCGCGCCGAGCAGGGCGACGGCGGTCAGGCCGAGCAGCAAGCTGACCAGACCGCGCCGCTCCAGCACGTCCCCGAGCGGCACCAGCAACGCCAGCGAGAGCGCGTAACCGATCTGCGAAGCGGTGACCACCAGCCCGCCCGCCGCTTCGGAAACGCCCAAGGCTCGGGCAAGCACCGGCAGCAGCGGCTGTGCGTAGTAGATGTTCGCCACCGCCGAACCGCACACCACCGCCAGCAACCACACCGTCGGCCTGCCGAGCCTCGCCCGGCCCGCCACTAATTCTGGATCGACCATGCCAGAAATGTTACCCGCGAATCGGCATATATCTGGACCGATCGATCCGAAAGTGTCCGGGAGCACATCCGACCCCGGCGTCCGGACCGGAAGACCTACCATTGAGCCGTTGAGCGACCAGGCGGCAAGGGAGGGATTCGAATGGTGCGCACCGGCCGTCCGCGCGCGTTCGACCTCGACCAGGCGCTGGAATCCGCCTTGATGGTCTTCTGGGAGCACGGGTACGAGGCGACCTCGCTGGCGCAGCTGCGCGAGGCGCTCGGGGTGTCGTCCGCGAGCTTCTACGCGGCTTTCTCGTCCAAAGAGGACCTGTTCGCGCGCGTCGTCGAGCGCTACATGTCCGGCTACGGAACGGTGGCAGGCCACCTCGCCGACGAAGACCTCACGCCCCGGGAGGCGATCGAACGCTTCCTGCGCGCCTCGGTCGCCATGCAGACCGATTCCGCGCACCCGCTCGGCTGCCTCCTGATCATGACCGGGACGCTCACCGGCCCGGCCAACGCCCGTGTCCGCGAACTTCTCGCCGGGTACCGGGACATCCAGCGCCGGAACCTCCTGGCCCGCATCGACCAGGCCGTCGCCGACGGCGAACTCCCGCCGGACACCGACGCGGCGGCCCTGGAAACACTGTTCCACATGTTCGTCGCGGGCATCTCCACCGAGGCCCGCGACGGCGTACCGGCAAAGACGATCGACGGCGCGCTGGACCACTTGATGAGCCTGTGGGACTCCCTCACTCGCTGACCCCTTTGAAAGGACCCCTTCCGCGATGCAGCCCGGCGACCTCGCCCCCGACTTCACCCTCCCCGACGACCAGGGCGTCGAACGCACCCTGTCGGACCTCCTCGCCGACGGCCCGGTCGTGCTGTTCTTCTACCCGGCCGCGATGACGTCCGGCTGCACCGCCGAAAGCTGCCACTTCCGGGACCTGGCCGCGGAATTCGCCGAAGCGGGCGCGCAACGCGTCGGCATCAGCCCGGACGCGGTCGGCAAACAACGCGAGTTCTCCGCCAAGCACGGTTTCGACTACCCGCTGCTGTCCGATGTGGACGGTGCGGTGGCGAAACAGTTCGGCGTATGGCGCAAGATCCTGCCCCTGCACACGAAACGGCAGACGTTCGTGATCGCGGAGGATCGGCGGGTGCTGGACGTGATCAAGAGCGAACTGAACTTCACGGCGCATGCGGATCGGGCATTGAAGGTGCTTCGGGAGCGAGCGGAGGCGTGACCGACGCGCCCGTCGCCAGGAGAATGATTCCGGTCGGGAGCAGGTAGACGAAGAACCAGAAGAACCCGATCACCGAGAAGGCGACGAGCGCCGTGCCTGCCGCGAGACAGGCGACGCGGAACTGCCGAGACCCGGTCGTGAACACCGGCACGGCGGCGGCGAGGGTGAAGAACCAGTAGACCCCAGCGGTGCCGTCTGCGACATTCGGCGAAGTCGCCATCACCGCGCTAGCCAGGACCGCCAGTACAGCTCCGGCGATCGCCCATCCGCGGCGAGAGGCAGAAACCCGGCCCCGGTCTTGTGCAAGCGCCGGCGGAAACCGGCGAGTACACAGCCGAGCGGCGATCACCAGAGCCAAGGCCAGCAGGCTCACCCCCGCCATGATCACGACGCCTTTGACCGCGTCGCCGGACACCGAGGCCGCCTCAGCCAGCAACGGCCCGCCCTCGCAAGAAATTGTCGCGGTCACCGGACGCGCGCTGAAAACGGACAGGAGATAATCGAACTCACGACTATCGTAGGCGACCCGCTGAGGCGGATTGCGAAACCCGCCGAAGGGCTCCCCAGTACCTTCAAGCTCCGGCCGCAGCTCTTTCCCCACCGAGAGCCAGCATGTCCTGCCGATATGGCGGACTTGATTCTCTTGAAACACTCGATAAGTGACCCCGGGACTCATCTCCAGGGCGAGCACGGATCCCGGCCCGGCCGCCGGATTCGCCGGACGCTCGGCAATCCCGGTTCCGTGCACACGCACGAACGGCCCGCACAAAACCGTCAGCGCGATCAAGCCGAACGGCAGCAAATACCACCACACCGACACCCGTCGACGGCTTTTGCCCACGATTTCACCCTAACCGAGGTTCGCGTGGCGCGCGATCGGCTGTTCCGGTCACGCGCCACGCCGTCCGCTCGAGAAAGCCTTTACTGCAGTTGCCCGTTAGTCCAGGAAACGTTGCGGTGGGACATCCCCGGTGCCGTGCCGACCCCTTGAAGCGGCCCCATGCTGTCGGAACCGAGTCCTCGCGGGGCCTCGTGCTGCCAGTACTGGATGATTTCGAAGTCCGGGTAATCGTCACCGCCGATGTTGGTTCTCGTGCCCACCTGGCTGTCGATCTTCACCTCGACGTGCCCGCGAACGTGGAACAGCGGAAGCAGCCCGTTGAGCCCCACGTAGTTGGCCGCCAGGTAGCCGTCCGAGGTCTGCCGGACGATCTGCAGATCGTTGTCGCCGCCCGGGACGATCGGATGCGCGGGCTAGATCTTGTCGGGGTTATGGTGGGCTCCCCCACCGACGTTGGAGATCCACCCGCCTTTCTTCGAACTGCGGCTGACGGTGAAGCTCACCCTTCCCGTGTCGGTGTCCCAGGCGACGACCATTCGCGACGACGCGCCGGGATCGAACGAGAACCCGCGATTGTCTCCGTCGAGCCGGCCGAACGCGGTTTCCGGTCAGCCGGGCCGCGAACTACTCAGCTCGCACCCGGCTCAGCGGACCGCTATCTCAACCGGAGAAATCACGCGGTCCGCTCAAGCCGCCACACCACATTCACCCCGCTGCAAGCCGACGGCAGCCGCCCCTCGGCTTTCTCCTCCCCCACCCGCGAAAACCCCAACCGCTCCGGAACCGCGCCGCTGCGCACATTCTCCGAATCGTGCTTGATCAACACATACGCAGCATCCAACCGCCAAGCCAAAGACACCAGCAAAGCGCTAGCCCGAGTCACAAACCCCTTGCCAGTATGGGTTTTCGCGAGCCAGTACCCGATCTCCCACCCATCGTCACGCCGCATCAACCCGCAACTGCCCGCCAGTTCGTCATCCGGCGTGTAAATCGCGTAGTTGTACTCCTCGCCGCTCTCCCACTGCGAGGCCACGCGCGTCAGGAACTCATCGCCCTTCGCCTCGTCGTAGCCGTCGATCGCCCAGGGCATCCACGCGGCCAGGTGGTCCAGGGATCCCACCACGGCCTCCACCTGCGCGTCCCGATGGTCCGAGCGCCAGCGAACGAGGGTGACCACACCGTCGGTGAGAGTGTCCATGCGAGTCATCTTGACAGCAGAAACGGCGGCAGGCTCGCGAATTTCAGCGAAGCCTGCCGCCGTCTCCGGCGAGCGATCAGTTCATCACGATGTCGGACGGCACCTCGGTGTCGTTCTTCAGCGCGTCGAACAGCTGCCCGGACTTCTTCTTGTCCCAGTGCTGCGCCGACGCGTCGGTGATCGGCATCGTCGTGGTCGTGACGCCGTCGGAGGAAATGCCGCGCATCGCGATCGCCAGGCCGGCCAGGTTGTGCACGTGGTCGCCGGTGTCCATGGTCAGCGCGTCCGGCGCGGAACCCAGCAGCGGGAAGAAGTCGAACGGGTTCAGCAGCGTCCCGGGGCTCGCGACCTGGCTCACCAGGGCGCCGATGAACTTGCGCTGGTTCGCCACCCGGTCGAGGTCCGAGCGCGGCGTCGCGTCGGCGTGCCGCATCCGGACGAAGCCGAGCGCCGAACGTCCGTCGAGCTTCTGGCAGCCCGCCTTGATGTCGATGCCGGTCATCGGGTCGTTCATGTCCTTGTCGATGCACATGTCGACCCCGCCGATCGCGTCGACGATGTTCGCGAAGCCGCCGAAGCCGATCTCCGCGTAGTGGTCCATGCGCAGCCCGGTGGCCTGTTCGACCGTCTGGACCAGCAGTTTCGGCCCGCCGAGGGCGAACGCGGCGTTGATCTTGCTCGTGCCGTGGCCGGGGATCTTCACCTGCGAGTCGCGCGGCAGGCTCAGCAGCGTCGGTTTGGTCGAATTGTCCGGGAGGTGCGCGATCATGATGGTGTCGGTGCGCTGCCCGCCCGCCTCGCCGGTGTCGCCGGTGGCCAGCCGCTCCTCGTCCTCCGCGGACAGGCCCTGCCTGCTGTCCGACCCGACGATCAGCCAGTTGGTGCCCGACGCCGCGGCCGGGCGCCCGGAGTAGTCGCCGATCGCGTCCACCCGGTTGATGTTGAACTCCAGATACGCCCAGATCGCGCCGATGAACAGCACGAACACGATCAGCAGCGTCATCAGGATCTTGCCGACGCTCCACCGGCGGCGACGGCGCGGCCGCGGCTGCCGGCCCCCGTGCTCCGGCGGGTCCTGCCTCGGCGGCACGGGCGGCGGGGCCGGGGCCTCGCCGCGCGCGCCCATCGGCCGGGTGCGGGCGTCGTACGGGCTCTGCCCTCTCCCCGGCAGCGGCATCATCTGCGCCCGCTGCTGCTGGCGCGGGCGTGCGGGGGGCTGCGGTGGCCTGGGCGGCATCCGCCGCCTGCCGTCGTCGCCTCCGTACGTCATGGGCCTGTCTCCCCGATCCGGTGGGTGTGGCCGCGCAGTGTCCTGCGCGGCCCTCCTGCGTTGGACGTGCGGGACCCTACGCGGGTTGTCCCGGCGGGGAGCGTCGGCCTCAGCGCGGGTCGGCGAACCCGAACTGGTGGACCTTCAGATGCCCCGACGAGAACCCGGCCTCGGAGTAGGCGAGATAGAACTCCCACATCCGCCGGAACACGTCGTCGAACCCGAAGCCGCGGATGTCGTCCCAGCGCTGGTGGAAGCGGTCCCGCCACAGCTTGAGCGTGCGGGCGTAGTCCTGGCCGAACTCGCGCATCCCGGCCAGCTTCAGCCGGGTGTTCTCGCGCATCCCGTCCTCGATCGCCTGCACCGACGGGATGATGCCGCCGGGGAAGACGTACTTGTGGATCCACGTGTAGGACTTGGCCGAGGCCAGCATCCGGTCGTGGTCCATGGTGATCGCCTGCAGGCCGAACTGCCCGCCGGGGCGCAAGCGCTTGCCGATCGTGGAGAAGAACGTCGGCCAGTAGGACGCGCCGACCGCCTCGATCATCTCCACGCTGACCACCGAGTCGTACTCTCCGGTGGCCTCGCGGTAGTCGCACAGCCGCACGTCTACGCGGTCGGAAAAGCCCGCCTCGGCGATCCGGGCGTCGGCGAGCACCTTCTGCTCCTGCGAGATGGTCAGCGACGTGACCTTCGCGCCGCGCGAGGCCGCGCGGATGGACAGTTCGCCCCATCCGGTGCCGATCTCCAGCACCTCGCTGCCTTTGCGCACGCCGGCGTAGTCGAGCACGCTGTCGAGCTTGCGGTACTGCGCCTGGGTGAGCGTGTCCCCGGGGCCGAACAGCGCCGAGGAATACATCATCGACTCGTCCAGGAATGCGCTGAACAGATCGTTCGACAGGTCGTAGTGCCGGTGGATGTTCGACCGCGCGCCCTCGACGGTGTTCTCTTCCTCGGACGGCTGGACGCGCTCGGCGATCCGGCGGAATCGCTGCAGGAACGGCGGAACGAGCGTGGCGAGCCGTTCGGCGAACGGTGTGAGGACGCCGGCCAGGTCGTCCGCGGTCCAGTCGCCGACCAGGTACGCCTCGCCGAAGCCGATCTTCGCGTCGGCTCCGAGCCGGTGGAAGAACGCCGAGGGCCGGTGGATGCGCATCTCCGGCGCGTCCGGGCCGCCCGCGCCGAGCACCGTGCCGTCCGGGAACGTGACGCGCACGGCCAGCGATTTCACCGCGTGCCGGAACAGCGCCTCGGCCGCGCGCGCCCGCAGCGGCGAACGCGGCGGCGTGGCGAGGCCGGGCCATCGGGATTCGTCGGGCACCGGCTGCGAGACCACTGTCGGATCGACTCGTGACGTGGACAAGACACTCCCTCCGAACGGGCTTTCGAGCCCTTCCCCATGATATTCCCGCTTCGTCCCCGTCGCCCTCGCGAGCGGGCCGCGAATTCCGGTTACCCCGGGATGCGCAGCCGGTCGCCGGAGGGGCGGGACCAGGCCTGACGAAGAGTCTCGTCCGTCTCGCCCACTCCGATCCGGTCCAGTGTGAAAGCACACATCAGCCGGGTCCAGACCGCGGGACGGCGGATCATCGAATGGCCTTCCCCGGCGATCTCGAACCGCGCCACCAGGTCGGTGACCTCGCGGGCGCGCGCGGCGAAGGCATAGGACTCGGCGGGTGACGTCATCCGGTCGCGGGTGCCGTGCGCGATCAGCACCGCCCGGCCCGCGACGGCGTCCACCGGCTCGCCCTGCGGCGTCCACGGGGCCATCGCGCACACCCCGGTCACCGCCGGATCGTCGGCGACGCGCAGCGCGACGCGGCCGCCCATCGAATGGCCGACGAGGACCACCGGGAGCCCGGGATGGTCGGCGCGGATCCGTTCCAGGGCCCAGCGAGCGTCCGGAACCGGGCTTTCCAGCCGCCCGTTCCAGCCGTACAGCCGGTTCCGCATGAGCCGGACTTCCAGGCCGTGCCGCTTTCCGGCCCGGTGCAGCGAACGGGCCAGCGGCACCATGCGCTGATACGCCAGCCGCCACGGCTGGACGGCCACTGTGCTGCGTTCGGCCCCGCCGTGCAGGACGAGCGCCACCGCGCGGGTCTGCCCGGGGGCCCGCCACACCCGCACGGCCGGATCCGCCTGGCCGCCTTGCCGTTTCCCGTTCACCGGCACCCCCATTCCGATCAACCCCACGGTAATCCACCACGAAGCGTGTCCACCCGATAGATTCGGTGCCCGGACCCGCGAGGAAGGGCAGGTGTGGTGAGCGCCACGGATCTCGTGAAGAGCACTTCGGACCAGCTTGCGGCGGCAGCGGAGGCCAACGCCGCGCAAGTGTCCGCCGCCGCGGACCTGCTGCTGGGGGTGATCCGGGCCGACGCGCTGGTCTTCACCGCCGGCGCCGGGCACTCGCTCGCGGCGGTCGCCGAGACGTTCTACCGCGCGGGCGGGCTCGCCTGCGTGTATCCGGTGTACCACCCGGAACTGCTGCCGCTGCACGGCGCGCAGCACAGCACGCGCACCGAGCGCCGTTCCGGGCTCGCCGAAGAGGTGCTGGCAGAACGCGCGCCCGGACCGGACGACGTGCTGGTCGTGTTTTCCACGTCCGGCGTGAATCCGTACCCGGTCGAACTGGCCGCCGGCGCACGCCGCCGGGGCGCCGCGGTGATCGCCGTGACGTCGCGGGCCTGCGTCGCCGCCGCACCGCGCCGGTCCGCCACGACGCTGGTCGAGGAAGGCAGCGTGGTGCTGGATTCGCTGGTGATTCCCGGCGACGCCGGCTATCCGGCGTCCGCGCCGCGCACCGGGCCGCTGTCCACTGTGGTCAACGCGTTTCTGTGGAACCTGATCCTGGCCGAGGTTTACGACCGGGGCATCGCCGAGGGGCTCGACGTTCCGTTGTGGCGCAGCTCCAATGTGGAGGGCGGCGACGAGGCGAACGCGGCGCTGCTGGCCAAGTACGAACCGCGAGTTCCCGCTCTGCGCTGAGGACGTTGTGAGTGTTGGCGCCGGTTAGAACCGGCGCCAACACTCACAAGCCCTTACGCCGCAGCCGGTTCTTCCGAGAACTGCGTGTGGTACAGCTCCGCGTACCGGCCTTCCCGCGCGAGCAGCTCCTCGTGCGTGCCGCGTTCCACGACGTCCCCGTTTTCCACCACCAGAATCAGGTCCGCCGC
The DNA here is from genome assembly GCF_055633655.1 of Amycolatopsis sp. NPDC114503. NCBI lineage: Bacteria > Bacillati > Actinomycetota > Actinomycetes > Pseudonocardiales > Pseudonocardiaceae > Amycolatopsis > Amycolatopsis sp. NPDC114503. The sequence continues at coordinate 216,367 of NZ_JBVKDT010000009.1, forward strand.
CCGCACGGTCGACAGCCGGTGCGCGATCACCAGCGACGTCCTGCCTTCCAGCGCGCCGGTGAGCGCTTCGCCCACCGCGGCCTCGGATTCCGAATCCAGGTGCGCGGTCGCCTCGTCCAGCACCACGACCTTCGGCTGCGCGATCAGCAGCCGCGCGATGGTGAGCCGCTGCCGTTCGCCGCCGGAGAGCCGGTAACCGCGTTCGCCCACGGTCGTGTCCAGTCCGTCCGGCAGCGAGTGCACCAGATCGCCCAGCCGCGCCTTCTCCAGCGCGGCCCAGATCTCGTCGTCCGCGACGTCGGGGCGCGCGTAGCTCAGGTTGGCCCGGATCGTGTCGTGGAACAGGTGCCCGTCCTGGGTCACCACACCGACCGTCTCGCGTAGCGAAGCGAAACTCAGGTCCTTCACGTCCACATCGGACAGCCGCACCGAACCGGCGTCCACGTCGTACAGCCGCGGCAGCAGCGAAGCGATCGTCGACTTGCCCGCGCCGGACGAACCGACCAGCGCGACCATCTGCCCGGCCTCGGCGCGGAAGCTGACGCCGTGCAGCACCTCTTCGCCGCCCCGGCTGTCCAAAGTGGCCACGTCCTCCAGCGAGGCGAGCGAGAACTTGTCCGCCGCCGGGTAGCCGAACCGGACGTCGGAGAACTCGACCGAAACCCCGCCTTCGGGAAGCTTCTTCGGCTCGGCCGGCTCCTTGATCATCGGCTCCAGGTCCAGCACCTCGAAGACGCGCTCGAACGACACCAGCGCGGTCATCACGTCCACGCGCACGTTCGCGAGCGCGGTCAGCGGTGTGTACAGCCGGGTCAGCAGCAGCGCCAGCGCCACCACGGTTCCCGGTTCGAGCTTCCCGGTGAGCGCCAGGTAGCCGCCGAGGCCGTAGACGAGCGCCTGCGCGAGCGCGGACACGAGCGTCAGGCTCGTCATGAACCAGCGCGTCAGCATGGCGGTGCGGACGCCGATGTCGCGCACCCGTCCGGCGCGGAGGCCGAAGTCGGCGACCTCCTGCCGCGGCCGGCCGAAGAGCTTCACCAACGTGGCGCCCGGCGCGGAGAACCGTTCGGTCATCTGCGTGGTCATCCCGGCGTTGAGCTGCGCGGCCTCGCGCTGCAGTCCGGCCATGCGGCGGCCGAGCCGCCGGGCGGGCAGTACGAAAATCGGCAACAGCACCAGCGCGACGAGCGTGACCTGCCACGAGAGCGACACCATCACGATCAGCGACAGCACCAGCTGGATCACGTTGGTGACCAAACCGGACAAAGTCGCGGTGAACGTGCGCTGCGCGCCGATCACGTCGTTGTTGAGCCTGCTGACCAGCGCACCGGTGCGAGTGCGGGTGAAGAACGCGATCGGCAGCTTCTGCACGTGCTCGAACACCGCCACGCGCAGGTCGAGGATGATGCCCTCGCCGATCCGCGCGGACTGCCAGCGTTCGGCGAGGCCGAGCCCGGCGTCGACGATCGCCAGCACCGCGATCACCACCGACAGCCAGATCACCACGTTCAGCTCGTGCTTGCCGACGATCGCGTCGACCACCTTGCCCGCGAGCACCGGCGTCGTCACGGCGAGCACCGCCGAGATCACGGTGAGCACCAGGAAAGCCAGCAGCCGCTTCCAGTGCGGCCGGGCGAACCGCGCGACCCGGCGGACCGTGCCCCTGGTCAGCGCTTTCGGCGCGTCGCCCGCCCGCATCGCGGAGCTGAGCAGCGCCCACGTGTTGTCCATTGGAGTGTCCCCCAGCTCGTGAAAACCTCTAGATTAGTTGAACTTTTTTCCGGAGATGACCTGCACAACACCGGGACGCCCGGCATTCTTCCCGATGGCCATGAAGGGAACTGCGAGGGACTCGGATTCCCTCGGGGTTCCCGTCACGGACCTCGTGCACAGGCGGGGCACGGGCGGTGCGGGCAGGCGGGGCCCGGCTCGGTAGCCTGGCGTTTCGGGGTCGGCGAACCGGGGAGGAAACGCGGGTGCAACTGCTGATGGCCCCTGCGCGCGCCGGAACGGCTCATCCCGTGCGCGTCGTCGCCTGGGATCTCGTCTTTTATCTCGGCTGCTTCGCCTTCGCGCTCGGCACCGCGCTCGCTTCGGAGTTCTACGGCTACCGGATCTGGGGCAATTTCGCCGTCGCCGGATACGGATTGGCCGCCGCGCACAGCGCCTGGCTGACGATTTCCGCGCGCCGCGGAATGCAAACTAACGGCAAATTCGGTTCGCGCTGGATCGGAATCGGCGCGGTTGTCGTGCTCGCGATGTGCGCACCGTTGCTGATGCTCGTGATCCGGCGGCTGACCGGAACGGACTGGCTGATCACCCCGTTCTCCTGGGCCGCGCAGCCCGAGGTGTGGGTGATCGAACGCAGCGCGGATCTGTTGCTGCGGCACGGAACCCCGTACGTCGACCTCGCCTCGCTCAACCGCGCTCCGGTGGTGAACGACTACACCCCGTACGGCCCGGTGATGACCGTCTTCGGGCTGCCGCGCGCGTTGCTGGGCGGCAATCCGGTCCTCAATGCACTGACCGACGCGCGCTGGATGTTCGCGCTCGCCGCGGTGCTCTGCGCGTACGCGTCCTGGCGGCTGCTGAACCGGCCCCGGATCCCGGTTTTCGCCGCACAGCTCGCGATCGCCTGCCCTCTCACCGCGCTGACCTGGGCGGTAGCCGGTCCGGACCTCGCGATCGTCGGCCTGCTCGTGCTGGCCTTCGCGCTCGCCGCGTCCGACCGTCCAGGGTGGACTGGTTTCGTGCTGGCGCTGGTGATCAGCGCGAAACTCATCGTCGCGCCTGCCGCGGCGGTGCTCGCGGTATTCGTTTACCGGCGGGCGCGCGGCGAAAATCCTTGGGCCGCAACAGGTCGCTTCGCGGGCGCATTGGCCGCGACGACGATCGCGCTGCATCTGCCGGTGTATCTGGCGAACCCGGCGGCGTTCACCGAGCACGTGATCCGCTTCCCGCTCGGCATGGGCGCGGTCCGCTCCCCCGCGGCGAGCCCGCTGCCCGGGCATCTGATCGCACAGACCGGACCGGTCGGCACCGCGATTTCCCTGGTGCTGGTGGGTCTTGCGGCAGTGGCGATGCTGATCTGGCTGGCACGCCGGCCCCCCGCGACGGGATCCGCTGCACTGACGCGAACCGCCGTCGGACTCGGCGCGTTGATCCTTCTCACTCCGGCCACCCGGTACGGCTACCTCGTGTACCCGCTGGTACTCCTCGGCGCCGCGCTGGCCTTCCGGGCCTCCGGACCGACCGCGCGCCCCCCGCGCAACGGCCGCGCTGACGCTACTTCTTCTTGACCCGCGTGGCCCCGCCGCGCCCCCGCAACTGGACCCCGGACTCCGACAGCACCCGGTGGACGAACCCGTAGGACCGTCCGGTGGATTCGGCCAGAGCCCGGATGCTCGAGCCCTTCTCGTATTTCTTCTTCAGGTCAGCGGCCAGCTTGTCGCGCGTGTTGCCGGTGATCCGCGCGCCTTTCTTGAGATCAGCCACGTCGATCGCCTTCCCGCCGAGTGGTTGTTCCGGGCCATTCACGGCCCCTGCCGGGGCAATGATCGAACACTACGCGCCGGATTGCCAGACGACAGCCGTAAAACGATCGAAACCGCGATCACATTGGGCCATTCCAGTGCTTTGCCCGACACGGTAAGCACCCGAACGGACGCACTCGGTCAGGCAAGCTGGACAAGTTCAAGATAATCCGCGGACCAGTGGTCCTCGGTTCCGTCCGGAAGCAGGATCACGCGCTCGGGTTCGAGCGCTTCGACCGCGCCCGGGTCGTGCGTCACCAGCACGACGGCGCCGGCGAAGCTGCGCAGCGCGTCGAGAACCTGCGCGCGGCTGGCCGGGTCCAGGTTGTTCGTCGGTTCGTCCAGCAGCAGCACATTGGCTTGGCTGGACACGAGTCCAGCGAGCGCGAGCCGGGTCTTCTCGCCGCCGGACAGCGTCCCGGCGGGCTGGTCGAGCTGCTCGCCGGTGAAGAGGAAGGACCCGAGCAGGTTCCGCAGCTCCTGCGCGCCGGTGTCCGGCGCGAGATGGCGGATGTTTTCCCACACCGACGCTTCGTGGTCGAGAGTTTCGTGTTCCTGTGCGTAATAGCCCAAACGCAATCCGTGACCCGGTTCGACGGATCCGGTGTCCGGCGTTTCCATTCCGCCGAGCAACCGGAGCAATGTCGTCTTTCCGGCGCCGTTCAATCCGAGCACCACGACCTTCGAGCCGCGGTCGATCGCCAGATCGACGCCGGTGAAGATCTCGAGCGAACCGTACGACTTGGACAATCCGTCCGCGGTCAGCGGCGTGCGCCCGCACGAAGCGGGCTCCGGGAACTTGATCCGGGCGACCTTGTCGGCCTGGCGCGTCTCGTCGAGCGAGGAGAGCATCTGCTCCGCGCGCCGGGCCATGTTCTTGGCCGCGACGGCCTTCGTCGCCTTCGCCCCGAGCTTCGCGGCCTGGGCCTGCAGCGCGGACGCCTTCTTCTCGGCGTTCGCGCGCTCGCGGCGGCGGCGCTTCTCGTCGGTGGCGCGCGCGTCGAGGTAGCGCTGCCAGCTCATGTTGTAGATGTCGATCTCGCCGCGCGTGGCGTCGAGGAACCACACCTTGTTCACGACGTCGCCGAGCAGTTCGACGTCGTGGCTGATCACCACGAGGCCGCCGTCGTGCTGCTTGAGGAAGCCGCGCAGCCAGTTGATCGAGTCGGCGTCGAGGTGGTTGGTCGGCTCGTCCAGCAGCAGGATCGTCTCGGACTTGCCGCCCGCGCCCGCCTCGGCGGCGGCGAACAGGATCCGCGCCAGCTCGACGCGACGGCGCTGACCGCCCGACAGCGTGCTCAGCGTCTGGGCGAGGATGCGGTCGGCGAGGCCGAGGTTCGAGCAGATCCGCGCCGCTTCGCTCTCCGCGGCGTACCCGCCGAGCGAGGAGAACCGCTCTTCGAGCCGCGCGTAGCGGTTGATCGCCTTGTCCCGCTGCTTGTCGTCGACCAGCTCGGACATCGCGGTCTGGGCTTTTTCCATGTCGCGCAGCAGGGTGTCGAGGCCGCGCGCGGACAGCACGCGGTCCTTCGCGGTGACCGACAGGTCGCCCTCGCGCGGGTCCTGCGGCAGGTAGCCGAGTTCGCCGCTGCGCCGGACGTCGCCGGCGTGCGGTTCGCCCTCGCCCGCGAGGACTTTGAGCGAGGTGGTCTTGCCCGCGCCGTTGCGGCCGACGAGGCCGATGCGGTCGCCGGACTGGATGCGGAGGGTGGCGCCGTTGAGCAGGATGCGCGAACCGGCGCGCAGCTCAAGGCCGGTGGCCGTGATCAAGAGAACTCCCGGAGACGGGGGTGGTCAGGTGGACGTGCAGGAGCGCCCCGGCACCGCGTGCGATGCGGGGCGGGCGGTTATTCTCTCTGAATCCGCACGAATGCCCTGATGACCACGGACCCAGTGTACGGGTCGGCGTCGAACGGTTTTCGCGGCCGTGTCCGGATTCACTCGCGCCCCGCTGTCGGATCCCTCACCACCAGCTCCACGGCGCGCGCTCGCTGTGCTGCTTCGGCCAGCACCTCGCGGCGCGGTTCGGGGATCTCCAGCACGCGCGGCTCCGCCCGGTCGAACAGCTCGGCGAGCCGACGGTCGGCGCGCAGTTCGTCCAGCGCCCGGCGGTCTCCGCCGAGCACTACGGCGTCCACTTCGGACAGTCGCGGCAGCAGGACTTCGCGGGCGTCCTGAGCGGCTGATTGCAGCGCGGCTCGCGTCTGGCCTTCGCGACGGCGTGCGAAGCGCTGCTGTGACCAGCCGCCCGCCGCGGTTCGGCCCTGCACGTGGTGCCGGTCGGTCCGGGAGAGCACGACGCGGCCGTCGTACGCGAGGCCGAGCGAATGGCTGCCTTTGCGGACCAGCAGCAGCGCGATCAGCCTCGGAGTTTGTGCGTGCCGGATCAATGGCTCGACGGCCAGCCCGGGGTACTCGCCCTGAGCCGGCAACGGTCCAAACGGGACAGTCGCGGTGGCTGTGGTGCCGTTTTCGGCGACGATTCGCACCTCTGTCGGCATGAGCACGGTGGTGCGCACGCCGTCGTTGCGTTCGGCGAAGCGCGCGAACCAGCCGTCGAGCCGTTCGGGCGGGACTTCCACCGCCCGTCCGCCACCTGCGACCTGCCGTGCCATGCCGGAAACGGTACGGGGCCGCCGCGCGCCGCGACGGCCCCGCATCCTTCTCAGGCGAGCTGAGGCCGCACCGGCCCCGTCGTCACCGTCTTGTGCACGTCCGCCGGACGCCCGGCCGCGACGTACCCGTTGACGTGCAGCGAAACGCTGCGGAGCGAACCGGTGTCGCCGCCCGCGGTGTCGACCACCTTCAACGTCCACGTGCCGTCCGCCGAGGCGCCCGCCTGGGTCTGCGGCGTGACCGGACGGTAGGTGCCGGTGAACGGCGCGTCCGCGGACCCAGTCGTGCTGAACAGCTTGGCCGCGGAATCGTCGAACACCACCTGGCAGAGGTTGTTGCCGCTGCCGCCGCCCTTCTGGAACAGCGTCGCCGTCGCGCCGGACGGCGAGGTCAGCGTGCCGACCAGGTCGTTGACGTAGGTGTGGTCGATGCCGACCGTGGTCGCCTTCTCCGCGGCGGTGCAGGTGCTGCCGTCGATCGAGAGCGACACCTTCGACGCCGGGCCGACGCCGCTCACCACGAGCGGAACCGACGCGCCGAGCTGCGAGTTGTCCGGAATCGCGACCGCGGGACCGGCGTAGGCGAACGCCTGCGAAACCGGCGACGGCGTGCCGACTGACAGCGAATACGTGCTGGTGCGCGGCGAGTACGAGCCCGCGAAAGTCACCTTCGCGTTGAGCACCACCGGCGAGCCGAGCTGCTGGCTGGCCGGAACCGTCACGGTGAAGTCGTTGATTCCGGTCTGTCCCGGGCTGATCGTGCCGTACGACTTCGCCCGCGGCTCGATCGTGACGCCCTGGGTCGGCGAAGTGAGCACGACGCTCGTGGACACCGCTGTGCCGTCGCCGTTGTTCTTCACCGGCAGCGTGACGGTCGCGGTGTCACCGGGGTTGAGCGTGCTGCCGCCGTTGGGCCCGCGGACCGTCGGCTGCCCGGCCTCCGCATACGGCTGCGGGCTGGCTCCGGTGTAGGCCAACACCTTGTCCGCCAACAACACTCCGGCGCCGGTGAGGTTGTCCGTGCCCGGCGCTTCGATGTCCACTGCGGTCTTCAGGAACGCCTCGCGAATGTCCGAAGAGGACAGTCCGGGGTTGCCGGACAGCACGAGGCTCGCGATCGCGGCCGCGTGCGGTGCGGCGGCCGAGGTGCCGAAGAACGGGTCGAATCCGCTCACCGAGGTGTGCACGCCGTCCGCCGCGGTGATTTCCGGCTTCTGCCGTGCTTCCCCGCCGGTCGAGGACACATCGCCCGGTGTGATCGGCGTTCCGTTGGCTTCGTAGAACACGCGTCGCGGACCGTCCGAACTGAACCGTTCCGCCTTGCTGGCCGAGGAATACGCCGCCGGATACGGTCCGGTCGGGTTCGCCGGGTCGCCCGGCTCGAGCGGCCGTCCGAACGCCGCCTCGGCCGGTGCCGCGGCGACCGCGAACGCCTTGCGCGCGGCAGCGTGGCCCACGACCGCGCCAGGTGTGGAGTACGCCTTGAGCCCGTCCGCGGAGTCGCGGAACCGGCTGCCGAACGCGGTCAGCGAGAGATACCGGCCGGCCCCGGAGAACTTGACCACGGCGAGCCGCAGTCCGGTTCCGCCGAACAGCGGGGTGGCCAGCTGCTCGTACGGGTCCTGGGTGCCGTTCTGGACGTCCTGGCTGAAGCTCACGACGTTGCCGCGCGCGTCGAGGAGGTAAAGGTCGTAGTCGTCAGCGGCCGCGCCGAGCGGGTCGGACCAATGCAGCGTCACCGGGATGTTGGCCGACGACGCGTCCGAGATCGGCTCGAACACCTGCTTCCCCGCGGTGCCGGCGAAGTTGTGCGCCGTGCCGGCGAATTTGCCGATCGGGACACCCGAATCGACGAAGTCGCCTTCCCAGTGCGCCGCGGTGCCGTCGGCGACGTTGCCCTCGTTGCCCGCGGAGGAGAAGTAGAGCGCGCCGTCGGCCGTCACGTCGTTCACCGCTTGCGCGATGATCCAGTCCTGGAACGGGGATTCCTTGAAGTAAATGACGTCGTCGACGATCACGTCGCAATGCGCTTCGAAGCGCAGTTTGCGGATGTTGTCGGCGAAACTCGCGTCGGAGGTGAATGCCGTGGCGAAACCGAGCTTCGCGTTCGGGGCGAGGTCGTGGATGATCTCCAGCATCGCCGTGCCCTCGTCGCCGGTGCCGGCTTGTCCGGTCAGGACATCGACGGCCGGAAGCTCGCCCTTGGTGCGGGAAACCTCGAGCGAATCGACCCCGTCGGACAGCGCGCACGCCTTGACGCCGGTGCCGGTCACGCCGAACTGCTGGCGCGCGGTGTCGGCGTTATGCGCCCGGTCGCCCGCGCTGACCACCTGCGTCTTGGTTCCGATCGCTTCCTTGAGCTGCCGATCGATCCGGTCAGCCTTCTGCTGCTTGGTTTCCGTGTCTTCCTTGGTGTTTTCCCGCTGCCGCGCGGTCATCGCCTGATCCGCGGTCTCGACGTGTTTCACGTCGCCGCGCTGCGCGATCTCCGGCAAAGCGGTCAACGGCACCTCGGCGCGGATGCTCGCCGCCGTGCTCGACACCGCGCGCACCTCGGCTCCCGCTTTGCGCAGGTCGTCGACAAGCCCGTCGCTGACCTTCGTGACGCGGATGTCGACCAGTGCCTTGTCCGCGGTCTTGGCGATTCCCGGCAACGCGGCCGCGCTCAGGCTCCGCGTGCGCATCTTCTCCTGAACGAGAAGCTTGCTGTCTATTTTGGACTCAGCCGCGGTCTGTCCTGCTTTCACCGCCTGCAAAGCGGCGATCTGGCTGTTCGCCGTGGAGTCCACAGTGGACTCCTGCGCTCCGGCTATGGGCGGGGTCGCCAGCCCGGCGGCGAGGACCGCCGCGGCGACCACGCCCGTCCGTCTTCTGGCAGTTTTCGTCGAGGCTCCAGGTGAACGGGTACGACGCACGTGCGCCTCCGATCTCACACCGCGTGCCCCGACTCACGCTGGCCAACGCCGGTGATCACCGGCTGGATCCAGCTAAGTACCACTTCTGTCCGGGAAAAACGGCCGTTGGGGTGACGTTTGCCGAGCAATTTCCGGTGCCCGCCGGACGTCGTAGGCTGTTCGGCCGAGCCGCTGCCGCCCCGGCTGTCCTGACGGCGGCCGACCGGACAGCGGGTTCACTGTTCGCGCAGTTCGACGCCGTGTTCGCGGAAGACTTCCGCGACCGCGTCCACGAACGCGTCGCCCAAGACGCGGCGGGATGCCGCAGCGGCGTTCCAGAGCACCGAATAGCGCGGCCTGGAACCGGATCCGCTCCGGAGACAGTCGTCGAGCGCGTCCAAGTTGCTGCCGAAGTAGCCGCCCGGTCCGTTCGCCGCCTCGCCGAGGGCGCAATAGAACGAATCCTTCGACGGCAGCTCCCGCCCGTCGAGGACGAGGTCGCCGGTGCCGTAGCGCATCGCGTTTTTCCCGGAAACGAACCACGCGTTTTGCACGACGTGGAGCCAGTCGCCGTGCTGCGCCGCGGGATACCGCGTCCACTCGCGAGGAAGAATCGAACCGCGATGCCACCGTGACCAGATCGCCTGCGCATGGGGATGCGAGCCGCCCCACGACGGAATTTCGAGATTCGTCGACCTGTCCGGTGTCCGGACGAGGTTCTTCGGCCGCAATTCCAGGCGGACGGGCCCGTAGCGTCCGATTGCTTTTCCGGCATGGTCGACTACCTCGATCGCCGCGTCGTCGACAGTCACCGGTATCGCGTCGGCCGCGCCGCGGACGTTTTCGAGGGTCACCAGCCCAGCGGTCGCCTCTTCGCCGAAGAAGCCGGCCAGCGATTCGAATGCCAGCGCGAAATCCGGCCGGTCCGCCTCGGACACGAGCCGGTACAACAGCATCCGGGATTCCCTTCCCGCTCGCCGAGCCTCGATCACCGCGTCACCCGGTGCCGTAGTCGGCGGCCAGCGCGCCCGCGAACTCGTCCGGAACCGGCCCGCACCGCGTCCAGGAACGGGCCGAACCGCTCGCGCCAGCAGCCCCGCATCCGGGACGGTCCCGTCACCGCGACAACGTCCGCCGAAACCGCCATCGAGCCCAGGAAGCCGCCGTCCGATTCATGTCCGATCGCCGCCCAGCAGACATCCGTGCTCGCGTCCGCGGGCAACGAAACCGTCCGCTGGGCACCCGGTTCGAGCACCAGCAGGTCGACCCGCTCGTCGCCGTGCCAGCGGGCCATTTCCCGAAGCGCCGGCCACATTTCCGGAGCCACAAGAGCGTCGTACTCGCAGAACAGGAAATCCCCTGGAACTTCCCGGAAAACCTGGTCCGGCAACCGCACGCCGAGATCGAAAACCTCCGCGAAGCCGGTCACAGCTCCAGCCACATGATCCGCAACCCCACCCGTCCCTCCACCGGATGCCGAAACGCCCCCGGTGCGACCCCCAGCGTCACGAACCCCAAACTCTCGTACAACCGAATCGCGGGCACATTGGTCTCGACCACCGCATTGAACTGAACCGCCGCGAAGCCAGCCCGCCGCGCCCAAGCGATCAAGTCGACAGCCAGCGCACGCCCCACTCCGGAGCCGCGCGCGTCCCGGGACACCATCAAACTTCCCGAAGCGACATGACTGCCCGGCCCCGGCCGGTTCGCATACATGTTCGCCGTGCCCAGCACCCGATCCCCGTCGACCGCGACCGCCACCCGCGCCGGAGCGGGGACCAGCCACTGCCGGCGAGCGTCCGATTCGCTCATGGCCGGGTCGTACGGGAACGTCTGCTGTTCGGTCACCACGTCCTGGACGATCGGCCAGATCCGCGGCCAATCGTCGGCGCCGGCTTCCCGGATCGCAAAAGGCATCCGCCTACCGTGCTGACCAGCCTCCACGAGCGCAACCTATTTACAGCACAAAGGAATCCGACCAAGGCTGGCTCGACCGCCCCGACAACGCGTCCAGCAGCGTCACCGCCTGCTTGTCGGTCAGCGAAGCCACGAAGTCCACGACCGCCCGTCCCCTGGCCAGCCCGCGCACCGCGTCCGCGCCCTCGATTCGCTCGCCGGTCGCGCCGACGAGCAACTCCGGCGAGGTCCGGGCGAGGTCCGAGTATTCGCCGCGCGCCAGCTCCATCAGGTCGTGCAGCCGGCGCGGCAGCCGAGAAGCCTCGTCGCGGTCCAGGAGCCAGGCGTCCAGCGCGTCGACCAACGTCGTCACCAGACTGGCCTGGCCGCGCTGATGCAGAGCGAGATCGGGGCGCAGCAACACGAATCGCCGGTGGACGAACTTCAGGACCTGCACCTCGTGCCACTGCGCGGGCCGCAGCGAGACGTGTCCGGACCGCGTCGGGGGCGACGACAGGACGAAAACCCCGTCCACCAGCCGCACCATCCAGTTCGCCGAGAAGGCGGCCGTCGCTTGTTCGGCTTCGGTCGAGCCGTCGAAGCCGTCCGCGAGCAGGCCGTCGACGAGTTCGCGCTGGACTCGCGCGACGGCCGCGGCGAAGGCGTCGTCGTCCACGATCCAGCTGTCCTTCAGGTGCATCCGGCGGCGCATCCGCTCCAGGGAACGGCCTGGGCGGCGGATTTCCGCGGTCAGCCGGGCATCGTCCAAAGAGGCCAGATCGACGGCGTGGGCCAGCCACTCCCCCAGTTCGGCGGCGACGGGCGCGTGCTGCAGGACGCCGATGCGGTGGAAGTCCTGCAGGTCGTGGATCGCGTACGCGATGTCGTCGGCAGTGTCCATAACGGACGCTTCCACTGTCTGCTGCCACGGCTCGATCCGGCCGGCGAACGGGGCGCGCGACTGTTCGAAGTCGTCCAACTCCGTGACATAGGCGGAAAACTTGCTCGCGCCGGTGCCGGGTGCGTCGTCGGGTTCGGCGGCGCCGCGGGGCGGCGACGGCATCGAGGTCGGGTGCGGCTGCGGGTAATGCAGGCGCGCCCACGGGTACTTCAGGACCGCGGCGCGGACCGCGGCGGTCAGGTCCAGGCCGATGGAGGACGGGCCGCGCACGTCCGTGGTGGTGAGGATGCGGAACGACTGCGCGTTGCCCTCGAAACCGTCGGCGAGGCCGAACCGGTGCCGCGCGATGCGGTCCAGGGTCTGCTCGCCGAGGTGCCCGAACGGCGGATGGCCGAGGTCGTGCGCGAGCGCGGCGGCCTCGCACGCGTCCGGGTCGCAGCCGCCGAGTTTCGCGGCCAGTTCGGCCGACTCGCTCGACCCGGTGATCCGCTCCGCGATCCCGCGCGCGACCTGCGCGACCTTCAGGCTGTGCGTCAGCCGGTTGTGCAGCAGCCCGGCCCCGCCCGCGCTGACCACCTGGGTGACCCCGCCGAGCCGCGCGAAGAACGGCGACGCGGTGATCCGGTCGCGGTCGACGCGGAACGGGCTGGTCGCCAGATCGGTGAACCCGCCTGCCCCGTTCTCCGGGTCCCGGCGCGCTGCCCTCGGATCGGTCTCGTCCATGTGTCCCACCGTATCCGCCCGTCCGGCAGGATTGCGGGATGACCGACGTGCTGGTGGCGGGCGGCGGCCCGGCCGGACGGGCGCTGGCGGCCGCGTGCGCCCGGCGAGGGCTGGAGACGGCCGTGCTCGACCCGGATCCGCACCGAAAGTGGCCGAACACCTACGGACTGTGGGCGGACGAAGTCCCTGAGCTGCCAGAGAAGGCGATCGCGGCGGCTCCGGCGGCGACGCTCGCGTACGGCACGCGCGAGCACCGCGTCGACCGGGCGTATCGGGTGCTCGACAACGCCGGTCTGCGCGAGTGGCTCACCGAGCCGAAGGTTCAGATCATCGTGGGCAAGGCGACCGGCGCGGAACACGGTCCGCACGGTTCGACGGTCCTGCTCGCCGACGGTCGGCGGCTGGCGGCGGCGGTGTTCGTCGACGCGTCCGGCGCGCCCAAGCTGCGCGGCCCGCGTGCCGAGCAGACCGCGTACGGGCTCGTGCTGCCCGCGGATCAGGCCGAGCGGCTGGCCCCGGCCGACACCGCCGTATTCATGGACTGGCGCGACGGCACGGACAGCTTCCGCTACCTGCTGCCACTCGGCGACGGCTCCGTACTGGTCGAGGAGACGTCCCTGGCCCGCAAGCCCGGGCTCCCGGTGGCCGAACTCGCCCGGCGGCTGCACACGCGGCTCGCCGGGGCCGGAATCCGTCCTGCCGGCCGGGTCGAGCGGGTGCGGATAGTGCTCGACGTCCCGCTGCCGAAGCGCGGCCAAGCGGTGCCGTTCGGGGTCGCGGGCGGGCTCGTGCACCCGGCGACCGGCTACAGCCTCGCGACGGCCTTGCAGCTCGCGCCTCGCGTCGCGGAAGCTCTCGCGGACTCGTTCGACGCGGGTCCAGCAGCCGCGGCCGGCGCGGCGCGGAAGGCATTGTGGCCAGCCGAAGCGCGCGCTGTGCATGCCTTGCGCCGCCACGGACTCCGTGCATTGTGCGGAATGTCACCTGCCCAGTCGGCGCAATTTTTCGACCTGTTCTTCGATCTTCCGGTCCCGGCGCAGCGCGCGTTCACCTCGGGCCGCGCCGACCTCCCCGGCACCGCCGCGACCATGGCAAACCTGTTCCGCACGGCTCCGGCCGGGATCCGCCGGAGGTTGCTCGGCTGACGGCGTGCCGGGAATTTTCCGGTGCCCGATCGAGGGAACGGGAAAGCATTTTGTTAGTCCGATCCGGTGGCCAAAGTGCCGTGCCGGTGAACATCAGCTGACAACGGTTTCGCAGCCCCCTTCGGCGATGCCAGTATCGCCTCCGTGACGACGCTGCGAGCGGTCCGATTCGCCTTCCAGCCGATGTACAGCCTGCACACCGGCGGGGTCGTCGCGTACGAAGCGCTGGCCCGGCCGGGCCGGGGCACGGCGCACGAACTGCTCGCCGAGGCCCGTCGCGCGGGCAAGCTCACCGAGGTCGACCTCGGTCTGGCCGCCGCCGCGGTGCGCCAGGAAGCCGAGCGGCCCAGCGCGCTCCCGCTGCACCTCAACCTTTCCGCGCGCACCCTCGCGTCGCCGCTGGAGGCGTTCGACGAGCTGATCGCCGAACTCGGCGCGGCCGGACGGCGCACCCGCGACGTGGTGCTCGAGGTCGGGCCGCCGTTCACGCATCTGCCCACCGGCCGCCTTCTCGACGGCATGCGCGCGCTCACCGAACAGGGCTTCCGGCTCGCGCTCGACGGGCTCGGCCGCGGCGACCTGCCGCTGGCGCTGCTCGCGCAGTCCCCGGTGGACCTGGTGAAACTCGACCGCAGCGTGCTGCGCGGCCTGCCCGGCGACCCGGCGTCGACCGCGGTGGTCGAGGCGCTGCTGCACTTCACGACGCGCACGAACACCCGGCTGGTCGCGACCGGGATCGAGACCGAGTCCCAGCTCGACGCGGCGCAGAACCTCGGTGTCCGGATCGCGCAGGGCAACCTGCTCGCGCCGCCCGCCGCGCACCGGTCCGCGCCCGCCGCCGGCGCGGTCGTCCCGGAGGACCGCCGCTCGCCCGTGCCTCCGCAGGCCCCGCGCGTCGGCGATTTCCTGCGCCCGGCCACCACCTTGCCGGTCGACGCGACCTGCGACGACGTCCGCGAGGTGCTCGCCGCCGCGGACGCGCCGAGCGGCGTGGTCGGCGTCGACGCGGACAACCGTCCACAGTGGTCAGTCGACCGGACGCGCTTCCTCGTGACCATCACCGGTCCGTACGGGCATGCGTTGCACGCGAAGCGGTCCGCGGCGAGGCTGGCCGACAAACCGCATCTGATCGAGGCGGGCGCGAGCGCGCTGGAGTTCCTGGAACTGGTCACCGACGCCGACTGGGGCCGCACCGGCGACGACGTCGTGGTGGTCGACGCGGCCGGGCATTGTCTCGGCGTGGTGCTGGTGACCGAGGTCGTGCGCGGTGTCGCCGAGGCGAAGGTCGAGGAGGCGGTCACGCTCAGCCCGCTCACGCGGCTGCCAGGCAGCGAAGCGGCGGCGCGTGACGTCGAACGCCGCATCGCCAGCGGCGAGCAGTTCGTGGCGGCGTGGCTGGACGTCGATGCCTTCAAATCGGTCAACGACAACGCCGGTTTCGCCGCGGGAGACGACCTGATCCGCGCGCTGGGCGAAACGCTCACCGATCTCTCCCGGCGGCTGCCGCGGATGCGCGTGAGCCACGTGGGCGGGGACGACTTCCTGATCGTGTGCGACGTGGACGAGATCGGCACGGTCGCCGCGGCGTTGCTGGACACGCGCTGGTCCGCCGAGGGCATGCCGGTCACGGTGTCGCTGGCGACGCTCGTCTGCGGCAGCGGGACGATTCCGTCCTATCGGGACGCTTCCCGGCTCCTCGCGCCGCTGAAAAAGCGCGCCAAGGCGGTTCCCGGATCGAGCTGGGTCCTCAGCCGGCCCGGCAGCGACCGCGTCGAAGTCCTGCGCGGCATCGGCCGCGACGTCGCCATCAGCCGGTCGGCGTGACGAACCCCGATTCGTAAGCCCGGATCACCGCCTGCGTCCGGTCCCTCGCGCCCAGCTTCGACAGCACGTTTCCGACGTGCGTTTTCACCGTCTGCAGCCCCAGATACAGCTCCGCGGCAATCTCCCCATTGGACAGTCCGGCCGCCATCAGGCGCAGCACGTCGCGTTCTCGTTCGGTCAGGAAGTCCAGCGGCGCCGCCGAAGCCGCGGCGGAACGGCGCGCGGCCATTCCCCGGATCGCCGCCGGGAACAACAGCGAATCCCCCGCCAGCACCGTCCGGATCCCGGCGACGATCTCCTCCGGGCGAGCGCGTTTCAGCAGGAATCCGCTGGCCCCGGCGAGCAACGCGTCGTACACGTAGTCGTCGTTTTCGAAGGTGGTCACCACGATCACCTTCGGCGGATCGTCCATAGTGGACAGAAGGTGCTCAGTCGCGCGAATCCCGTCCACGGCGGGCATCCGCACGTCCATCAGCACGACGTCCGGCCGCAGCTGCGCGACCAGTCCGGGCACCTCCGCGCCGTCGGACGCCTCGCCGACCACGGTCAGGTCCGGTTCGCTGTCCACGATCGCGCGCAACCCGGCCCGGATCAGCCGTTCGTCGTCCACCAGCAGGACTCGCACGCTCACCGGTTCCCCCACGGCACCGTCACCACGACCTCCCAGTTTTCGCCCGCCGGTCCCGCCGACAGCTTGCCACCCACCAGTTCCGCCCGCTCCGCCATGCCCCGCAGACCGCGTCCGCCCCGGGCGCGCGACGGCCGGGCGGAGCCCAGCGGGTTCGCGACCGCGGCCCGCAACTGCCCGTCCGCGACCGCCAGCGCGACGGTGACCGGCGCCTTCCCGTACCGCACCGCGTTGGTGAGGCATTCCTGCAGGATCCGGTACACCTCCCGGGAAACCACCGCCGGCACCGCGGCGACATCGCCCCGCACCTCGTAGCGGCAATCCGTGCCGGACTGCTGCGTCACGGTGATCAGCGCGGGCAGGTTGGCGAGACCCGCGTGCGGCGTCCGGTCGCGCGCTTCGTCGCGGAGCAGGCCGAGCACGTGGTCAAGGTCGTCGAGCGCGGTCCGTGCCGATTCCTCGATCGCGGTGAGCGCTTCCTCGGTGAAGCCGGGATCGGTGTGCAACGTCCGCCGCGCGGCCCCGGCTTGCAGCGTGACCACCGAAAGCGCGTGGCCGACGGAATCGTGGAGCTCGCGCGCGAGCCGGGTGCGTTCGGCGAGCAGGTCGGTGCGGCGTTCGAGCTGCGCGATGCGTTCGGCGGCGGACCAGCCCAGCAACCGGGCCGCCACGCGGCGCAGCATTCCGCCGACGCCCCACACGACGTAGATCAGCACGGCGAACGCCACCACGAACGCCGCGGGCAGCCACGCCGAAGCCCAGCCGCGCGGAACCGTCAGCTGGAAATCCGGCGTGTCGACAAGCCGACCGGTGAAGACCGCGTTGATCGCGAACCCGAATCCGGCAGGCACCGCGAGCGTCGCGAGTCCGATGGCCATCCCGGACCCGACGTGCAGCACGAACATCACCGCGCACCGCACCCGGCCGCGTCCCGGCGCGGGCTGGGCGAGCAGTTCCCGCACCGCCGCCGCCTCCAGCACTCGCACGGCGGGCAGGAACGCGGTCGCGGCCAGCACGGCGAGCGTCACGACGAATCCGGCCAGGCTCGCCCATCCCACCGTCGTGGTGAACGGCATCAGCGACGGCATCGCGATCATCGCGAGAAGCAGGTACGGCACGCTGAGCGCGGCACCGAGAATCAAGTACACCCACCGGCGATAGGTGACCCCGCTGACCAGCGGACGGAAGAAACGCACCCGCCAATCCTGACAGGCGGTTCCGGCGGGCGCCTCCCTCCAGCGCGGGACCCGGCCGCCGATTTTCTGGCACTGTGGATCTCATGCCTCCAGAAGAGACCACCGTGGTCAACGATTACGACCTGCTGGCGGACACCTACACCAGATGGTCGGACACCGAAATCCAGAACGCCTACTACGAGCGGCCCGCCGTGCTGGCGCTGGCCGGGGACGTGGCCGGACGGCGGATTCTCGACGCGGGCTGCGGCGCCGGACCGCTGACTGTCGCGCTGCGCGAACGCGGCGCGGAAGTATCCGGCTTCGACCTCAGCAGCGGCATGCTCGAGATCGCCCGCCAGCGGCTCGGCCCCGACGTGGACCTGCGCGTCGCCGACGTCGCCGAGCCGCTCCCCTACGCGGACAACGCGTTCGACGACGTCGTCGCCTCGCTCGTGCTGCACTACCTGGAAGACTGGGGCCCGGCGCTCGGCGAGTTCCACCGCATCCTCAAGCCCGGCGGACGGCTGATCGTGGTGGTCGACCATCCGTACGCGATCCACATGCTGCAACGCCAGGCCGGGCAGAAGACCGACTATTCGGCGACTTACGAGTGGACCGAGGACTGGGAGGTCGACGGCCGCACCACGCCGATGCGCTTCTGGAACCGGCCGCTGCACGCGATGACCGACGCGTTCACCGCGGCCGGGTTCCGGATCTCGGTGCTCAGCGAGCCGAAACCCGTGCCGGAGGCGGAAGAACTGTTCCCGGAGGACTACCGGATGCTGTGCGTCAGCCCGAGTTTTCTGTTCTTCGTGCTGCACGCGGAGTAGGGCGTCGTGTGCGCTGGCGCCGGTTCTAACCGGCGCCAGCACTCACGAGGTCCGGCGAGGACTTCCCGGCGCGGGCCCGAGTGCGCTGGGGTGTCGTGAGTGTTTATGCCGGTTCTCACCGGCATAAACACTCACGAGTCCTCAGTAGACAGTCGTCGTGACCCGAGTGCCCGCGGCCCGGACCCCGTTGGCCCACAACTGCTGCACCTTCGCCGACTCCTGCGCGTCCGGTTTCGCGTTGGTGCAGGACGTGCCCGGCCCGTGGCCCGACATCAGCTCCGTGCACGGACCCGAATAGTGGTCGGGCAGGCCGAGGTTGTGGCCGAGTTCGTGCGCGGCGATGCGGGTCGGGTCGTAGCCCTCGGCGACCTGGCTCGTGTCCAAATAGACGTCGCCGTTGCCGTGCCCGTCGGTCTGCGTGTACGAACCTCCGCTGTTCACCTCGTGGATCTTCACCGTCGCCTTGCCCTCGTCCTTCACCAGCTGCACGTCGCTGACCGCGGCGTTCCAGTTGGCCGCGCCCTGGTCGATCTGCGCGACGTAGTCCGGCGCGCCCGCCGAGCTGTAGTAGACGGTGGTCGCCGCGGCGGCGGACGCGGCGGGTGCGGTCGCCAGGCCGAAGCCCAGCGGAGCGGCGGTCGCCATGGCCAGTGCGGCGATCCGCCGGAACCCTCGTGCGTGCATCGTGTCCTCCGTACGTCATCGGGAAAGCAAGCAACCCTTGTCCGCTCGACGACGTTAGAAGTTCACCACCGGGGCGACTACGTCCGAAAGTAGGACGCTCCCCCGCGAGAGGGAGGCCCGTCCCGCCCCGGCTGGATCCGCGCGCGCCGCCGCGCTGGTGTGCTCGTCGGCATGCAAACGCTGCTGCTCGGCCTGCTGGCCTACGTCGTCGTGCTGTGGCCGCTCGTCGCCGCGGCCCGCAAAGTGCTCGGGGTCCGCGTCGGTCTCGTCCGGGCGCTCGGCGCGGCGCTGGCGGGCTGGCTCGTCGCGGGCACCGTCATCCGGACGTTCCCGCTCGTCGTGCTGACCACCCCCGGGGTCGCGGTCGGACTGCTGATCCCGCTCGCCGGCAGCGCGCTCGCGGTGACGCTGTTAGTCCTTTTTGTCGCCGAACTCGCGATTCCGTCCGGCGGGCCGGGATTGCTCGCCAGGATGCGGTCGTTGCGGTCCCGCGCGGCCCGCGCCCGGCGTTACTCGCGGATCATGCGCATCGCGATCCGGCACGGTCTCGGCTCGTTCCTCACCGGCCGCCGCACCGCGGGCCCCGACGGCTCGGCGAAGCTCGCCCGGTCGCTACGGCTGGCGCTGGAAGAGGCGGGCGTGACGTTCGTGAAGCTCGGCCAGTTGCTCTCGACTCGCGCGGATCTCCTGCCGCCGGTGTACATCCGCGAGCTCAGCCGGCTGCACGATCAGGTTCCGCCCGCGCCCGAAGACGAGGTTCGCGCCTTGCTGCGGGAGGAAATCGACCTCACCGCCTTCGCCCACATCGACGACGAACCCCTTGCCGCAGCGTCGATCGCGCAGGTTTACGGCGCTCGGCTGCGGTCCGGCGCCGAGGTCGTCGTGAAGGTGCAGCGGCCCGGGATCCGCGAACAGGTGGAACGCGACATCGACATCGTCCGCCGCCTCGCCACCGTCCTGTACGAACGAGCTGCCTGGGCACGGTCGCTCGGCGTGCTGGACCTGGCTGACGGATTCGCCGAGTCCCTCGAGGACGAACTCGACTTCCGCACCGAAGCCTCGAATATCGACGCCATCGCCGCACATCCGGTCGCCGGCGTCACGTTGCCGACCGTCCACAAAGCACTGTCCACAGAGCGCGTTCTGGTGATGCGACGGCTAGAGGGCAAACCGCTCGCCACAGGTTCCGCACACTCCCGCGAAGAACTCGCCCGCACTTTCCTGCGCGGCCTGCTCGACCAGGTGCTGCTCGGCGGGGTGTTCCACGCGGATCCGCACCCTGGCAACGTTTTGCTGCTCGAAGACGGCACGCTCGGCTTGCTCGACTTCGGCTCCGTCGGCCGCCTCGACGCACGTCTGCGCGCCGGTCTGCAAGCCCTGCTGCCCGCCATCGACCGAGGCGACCCGGCCGGCGTCCGCGACGGACTGCTGGAGATCGTCGACCGCCCGGACGATCTCGACGAACAACGCCTGGAACGCGCGCTGGGAGCCCTGCTCGCCCGGCACTTCGGCCCCGGCCGCAGCCCCGGTCTCGACCTGTTCACCGGCCTGTTCCGCGTCATCGCCGACTTCCGCCTCGCCGTCCCGCCGCCGATCGCCGCGGTGTTCCGGGCGTTGGCGACAATGGAAGGCACGCTCGCGACGCTGGCCCCGGACTTCGACCTGGTCGCCGAATCCCGCGCGTTCGCCACCGAGCGCATCGGCCTGCGCCCGGAAACCCTGCACCGCACCGTCACCGACGAATTCACCGCCTTGCTGCCGGTGCTCCGCCGCCTGCCCCGGCGCGTCGACCGGATCGGCGCGGCATTGGAAGAAGGCCGGCTGTCGGTGAACATGCGGCTGTTCTCCGACGAACGCGACCGCGACCTGGTGACCGGCCTGGTGCACGAGGTGCTGCTGGCGCTGGTCGGCATCGCGACCGGGCTGATGGCCGTGCTGCTGCTGTCCAGTTCGAGCGGCCCGCAGCTGGTGCCAGGGCTGACGCTGAACCACGTGTTCGGCTACAACCTGCTGATGATCAGCGCACTGGCGGGGCTGCGGCTGCTTTTCGTCGTCTTCCGGCGCTCCGGACGACGGTCACGAGCAGACCGGCGAACCCGATGAGGAACACGGCCGCCCCGATCCCGGCGGTGATCCGGCCGGTGACCGGCCCGGAATCCGGCGCTGTCGTACCGGGCAAACCGGCGTCGGCGAACGCGGTGGTCGCCGGGAACTGCTTGACCCACAACAGATTCCCGGTCGCCGAGACGACTCCGTACACCTGGGACAGCGGCACCGCTCCGGCACCGGGATTGTTGGCGCGCCACCGGGAATCATCCGCGGTATCCCGCTGGTCCCCCGCCACGAACACCGTGCCCTGCGGCACTTTCGCGTAAAAGGTCGTCTGCTCGCCGACCGCGTAAGGCTCGTCGATCGACTTGCCGTTCACCTTGATCCGACGGTCGTAGTCGCAGCACTCGACCTCGTCGCCGCCGACCGCGATCACGCGTTGCAGGAACATCCCGCGCCGTCCGTCGTTGAACGCGCCCGCGTTGAACACGACGACGTCGCCGCGGTGGATCTCCTGCCCCTCGCGCAGCCCGAAGACCACCCGGTCGCCCTGAGCCATGGTGTGCGCCATCGACCCGCCGGTCACGGTCACCGACCGGTAGCTGAACACCTTGAGGAGCCCGGTCGCCGCCACGGCCGAGCCCGCGATCACGACCACGATGAAGACCGCGAGCAGCCAGGGAAACCGGCGCGGCGCACGCGCGGCAGGAGGTGGAGCAGCTGGGAAGCTTTCCGTCACGAAGCGATCATCGGATCAATCCGGACAGTCGTTACCCCGCCGGAAGCCACCCCGCTCCAGCGGCCGCCCGGCGTCGTTTCCGGCTCCGGCGCACTCCCGTCGCCACCGCGCCCTGGAACCCGATCAGGAACACCCCCGCCCCTGCTCCTGCCCACACTCGCCCGAGGAACGGCCCGTCGTCCACCTCGGGCGCGCCCGGCAACCCGGCGGCGGTGAACGCCGTCGTCGGAGGCAGCGTACGCGCCCACCACCGGTTCGGCCCGGTGGCCACGACCACCCCGCACACCTCGGACAGCGGGATCGAGCCGTCCAGTCCGCTGGCTTCCACGTTCCGGGAGTCCCAGCCGAGATCGCGCCGGTCACCGGCCACGAAGACCGCGCCCTTCGGCACGAGCGCGCGGAACCGGGGTCCGTCACCGCTCGCGTAGGACTCGTCGACGGATTTCTCGTTCACCACGATCCGGTGCTTCTCGTCGCAACAGCGCACGTCGTCGCCGCCCACGCCGATCACCCGGCCCAGCACGGTGAACGCCCGGTCGCCCTGATGCGAGGGCATGCGAGCCAGCACCACGTCGCCGCGGTGGTAGACCTGCCCGTCCCGCTTGCCGATCATGATCGCCGTCCCGGCTGGCACAGCGGGCGCCATCACGTTCGTCGGCACTTTCACCCAGCGATAGCTCACCACCGTCATCAGCCCGTACCCGCATCCGGCAACCCCGGCCAGCGCGAGCACGACGCACAGCGCCAGCGCGGGCGAAAACCGGCGAGGGGCGCGGGAAACCGGCGGCGGGGCCGGAAAACCGTCGATCACCTCGCGAGGATCGGCGACAACCGAGAATCCGTTACGCGGCCCGGCATCGTCCGGGCGGATTGTGCCGCTCTGTCCATAATGGACAGCCGAGATCATCCGCCGCCGTATAGGTCGTTATACGATACTTACTGCCTGATGATCGAGTTGAGCGGTCGTCCGCCGTCGCCGTAAACGGGCATCAGTCCGGGGCTCACCGTGAACGCGACCGTCCCGGCCAGCGCCACCACCACCGTCAGCCCGCCCAGCAGCGAGCCTTTGCGGGCCAGGTCGCCGCCGTAGCGCCGCCCTCCCCCGAGCATCCCCAGCACCATCGCGAGCACTCCGGCCAGCAGCGCCGCGAACCACAGCGCGCCGAGCACCAGGATGAACACCTCGGCCACGATCGGATACACCCCGGTCATCAGCATCCGGGGCCGGACCAGCAGCCAGGCCAGCCAGGTCAGCACCGCGAGCGCGAAACTCACCGCGGCCACGGACACCGCTCCCACGGCCAGGCCGCGGCTGGGTCTTTCCTCGGAGGCGGTCACGGATTCGGAGTCAGGTTCGGTCATCGATCAGTCATAGCACCCAACCCCGACAGAATCCGGCGTTCCGCCTGGCAGCGCCCGAACGCACCAGCCCCGGATACGCCGAAGGCCGCCCCCGGCGAACCGGGAGCGGCCTTCGAAAACGCACGCCTCAGACAGTGAAACCGAGCGCCCGCAACTGCTCGCGGCCGTCGTCGGTGATCTTCTCCGGGCCCCATGGCGGCATCCAGACCCAGTTGATCCGGAAGTCGTCCACGAGACCGCCGGACGTCAGCGCCGCCGACGTCTGGTCCTCGATCACGTCGGTCAGCGGGCAGGCCGCGGACGTGAGCGTCATGTCGATCGTCGCGGTGTTGTCGGTCTCGACCCGGATGTCGTAGACCAGGCCGAGGTCCACGACGTTGATGCCGAGTTCGGGGTCGACGACGTCGCGCATCGCCTCCTCGACGTCCTCGATCTTCGCGATGTCGGCGGGGACGGCGGCGGTCTGCTCGGGCAGGTCCGCGGCGGTGCGCCCCTCGCGCGGGTCGGTGGCCGTCTCTTCGCTCATGCCTTCTCAGCTCCTGTGGTGGTGCTGGACACCGCGTCCTTGAACGCCATCCAGCCGAGCAGGGCGCACTTCACGCGCGCCGGGTACTTCGCGACGCCGGCGAACGCGACGCCGTCCTCCAGTACGTCCTCGTCCGGTTCGACCTTGCCCTTGCCCTGCATCAGTTCCACGAACGCGTCCATGGTCGTGAACGCCTCGTCGACCGTGTGCCCGACGACCAGGTCGGTCAGCACCGACGCGGACGCCTGGCTGATCGAGCAGCCCTGCCCGTCGTAGGACACGTCCTCGACTTTGCCGTCGCTGACCTTCACCCGCAAGGTGATCTCGTCGCCGCAGGTCGGGTTGACCTGGAACGACTCCGCGTCGAATGGATCGCGCAGGCCGCGCCCGTGCGGGTTCTTGTAGTGGTCCAGGATGATCTCCTGGTACATGCTCTCCAGGTTCACTTCTCGGCCCCGTCCTGGGCCACCCCGAAGAACTTCTGCGCCTCGCGGATCCCGGCGACCAGAGCGTCCACTTCGGACAGCGTGTTGTACAGGTAGAAGCTCGCCCGCACGGTCGCGGGCACCGAGCAGGCCCGGTGCAGCGGCCACGCGCAGTGGTGTCCCACCCGCACCGCGATGCCGAGGCTGTCGAGCACCTGGCCGGCGTCGTGCGGGTGCACGCCGTCGATCACGAACGCGACAGTCGCGCCGCGGTCCTTCAGGTCGGTCGGCCCGACGATGCGCACGCCCGGAATCGCGCTGATGCCCGCGATCGCGGCCGCGGCCAGCTCGTGCTCGTGCGCCGCGACGCGGTCCATCCCGATGGCGGACAGGTAGTCCACCGCCGCGCCGAGGCCGATCGCCTGCGACGTCATCGGCACCCCGGCCTCGAACCGCTGCGGCGGCGCGGCGAACGTGGTGCGCTCCATGGTGACCAGCTCGATCATCGAGCCGCCGGTCAGGAACGGCGGCATCGCTTCGAGCAGTTCGGTCCGGCCGTACAGCACGCCGATCCCGGACGGGGCCAGCATCTTGTGCCCGGAGAACACCGCGAAGTCGACGCCGAGCGCGTGGAAGTCCACCGGGAAGTGCGGAACGGACTGGCAAGCGTCGAGGACGGTCAGCGCGCCGACCTCTTTCGCTTTGGCCACCAGCTTGTCGACCGGGTTGACCGTGCCGAGCACGTTGGACTGGTGCGCGAACGCGACCACCTTGGTGCGCGGCGTGATCAGACTGTCCATATCGGACAGATCAAGACGGCCTTCGGCGGTGACCTTGAACCACTTCAGCGTCGCCCCGGTGCGCTGGCACAACTGCTGCCACGGCACCAGGTTCGCGTGGTGCTCCATCTCGGTGATGACGATTTCGTCGCCTTCGCCGATCCGGAAACGCTCAGCCTCCGGACCGGCGGTGGCGGCGTTGCTCATCGCGTACGCCACGAGGTTGATGCCCTCGGTCGCGTTCTTGGCGAACACCAGCTCTTCCGGGTCCGCGCCGACGAATTCCGCGGTCTTCGCGCGCGCGGATTCGTAGGCGTCGGTGGCCTCTTCGGACAGCTGGTGGGCACCGCGGTGCACGGCCGAGTTCGACGTGAACACGTACCGCCGTTCCGCGTCGAGCACCTGCACCGGCCGTTGCGAGGTCGCTCCGGAGTCCAGGTACACCAAGGGTTTCCCGTCGCGCACGGTGCGCGTCAGGATCGGGAAGTCGGCACGCAGTGCCGCCACGTCAAGGGGAACAGAGTTGGTCGGGCTGTTCGAAGCCGTGGTGGTCATCGAGCCAACTCCTCTCTCTCGGTGTCGTCGGGAACGGGGCGCGGGAAAACGTCAGGCCTTGGCGGGCTCGGGAGAGCCGACGTACTTGACGTAGCCGTTCTCCTCCAGCTCGTCGGCCAGTTCGCGGCCGCCGGACTCGACGATGCGGCCGTCGGCGAAGACGTGCACGAAGTCCGGGGTGATGTGCCGCAGGATGCGGGTGTAGTGCGTGATCAGCATGACGCCGACCTCGTTGCCCGACTTGTACTCGTTGACGCCCTCGGACACGACGCGCAACGCGTCGACGTCCAGGCCGGAGTCGGTCTCGTCGAGGATCGCGAACTTCGGCTTGAGCAGCGCCAGCTGCAGGATCTCGTGGCGCTTCTTCTCGCCGCCGGAGAAGCCCTCGTTCACCGAGCGCTCGGCGAATTCCTGGGAGATGCCGAGCTTGCCCATCTCCTCTTTGACCTCCTTGACCCAGTGGCGCAGCTTGGGAGCCTCGCCCCGGACCGCGGTGGCCGCGGTGCGCAGGAAGTTCGACATCGAGACGCCGGGCACCTCGACCGGGTATTGCATGGCGAGGAAGAGGCCGGCGCGGGCGCGCTCGTCAACGCTCATCTCGAGCACGTTCTCGCCGTCCAGCAGCACCTCGCCGGAGGTCACCGTGTACTTCGGGTGGCCGGCGATCGCGTAGGACAGGGTGGACTTGCCGGAGCCGTTCGGGCCCATGATCGCGTGCGTCTCGCCGGACCGGATGGTCAGGTTGACGCCCTTGAGGATCTCCTTGGCGCCTTCGTCGGTGTTCACCGAGGCGTGCAGGTCCTTGATTTCCAGGGTAGCCATTCTTCGTTTCCTAAAGTCTGCGGTGGAGGGCGTCAGGCGCCGACGGCTTCGAGTTCGGCCTCGATCGCGGCTTCGAGGCGCTCGCGCACCTCGGGGACGTCGATCTTCACCAGGATCTCGTGGAAGAACCCGCGCACGACCAAGCGGCGGGCGGCTTCTTCGGCGATTCCGCGCGACTGCAGGTAGAACAACTGCTCGTCGTCGAACCTTCCCGTCGCGCTCGCGTGGCCGGCGCCTTCGATCTCGCCGGTCTCGATTTCCAGGTTCGGCACCGAGTCCGCGCGCGCCCCGGGCGTGAGCACCAGGTTGCGGTTGAACTCGTAGGTGTCGGTGGCTTCGGCCGCGGCCCGGATCAGCACGTCGCCGATCCACACCGCGTGCGCGCCCTCGCCCTGCAGCGCGCCCTTGTAACCGACCCGCGACTTGCAGTTGGGCACCGCGTGGTCGACGAAGAGCCGGTGCTCCTGGTGCTGGCCGCCGTCGGCGAAGTAGACGCCGAGCATGTCGACGTCGCCGCCCTTGTCGGCGAAGGTCGCGGTCGGCGAGATGCGGACCAGGTCGCCGCCGAGGGTGATCACGGTGTGCCGCAGCGCGGCGTCGCGGCCCAGCTTGAGGTGCTGCTCGGAGACGTGCACCGCGTCGTCGGCCCAGTCCTGGACGCTGACCACGGTGACCTTGGCGCCGTCGCCGATGACGAACTCGACGTTGTCGGCGTAGGTGCCGGACCCGACGTGGTCGAGCACGATCACGGCTTCGGCGAACGCCTCGGCGCGGACCTGCAGGTGCCCGTAGGCGACCTTGTCCTCGCCCGGACCGTGGATGCGCAGCACCGACGGCGTCGACGCCTTCGTCTCCTTGGGCACCGTCACGACGGTGGCCTTGGCGAAGGACGAGTAGGCCTGCGCGGCGATCCGGTCGCTCGGCACGCCCGCCTGGCCCAGCCGCGAGTCGTCGCGGCCGACGGTCTCGATCTTCAGCTCGGGCGCGGCCTCGGTCTCCAGCGTGATCTCGCCGGAGGCGACGGCGGAACCGTCGTGCAGGCCGCGCAGGCGCTTCATCGGAGTGAAGCGCCAGTTTTCCTCACGACCGCCCGGGACCTCGAAGGCCTCGACGTCGTAAGAGGTGAACCGCTCCGCGCGGGAGGCCGCCGGAATGACGGCCCCCTCGCGAAGCGACTCGGAAACGTTGTTCTCTGCCACGGACATTTAGCCGACGGACCCTTCCATCTGCAGCTCGATCAAGCGGTTCAGCTCGAGCGCGTACTCCATCGGCAGCTCGCGCGCGATGGGCTCGACGAACCCGCGCACGATCATCGCCATCGCCTCGGCCTCGTCGAGGCCGCGCGACATCAGGTAGAACAGCTGCTCTTCGCTGACCTTGGACACGGTGGCCTCGTGGCCCATGGACACCTCGTCGTTGCGGATGTCCACGTACGGGTACGTGTCCGACCGCGAGATGGTGTCCACCAGCAGGGCGTCGCAGACCACGCTGGAGCGCGAGTGGTGCGCCCGCTTCGCGACCTTGACCAGGCCGCGGTAGGAGGTCCGGCCGCCGCCGCGCGCGACCGACTTCGACACGATGGTCGAGGACGTGTGCGGCGCGAGGTGCTCCATCTTGGCCCCGGCGTCCTGGTGCTGGCCCTCGCCCGCGAACGCGACCGAGAGGACCTCGCCCTTGGCGTGCTCGCCCATGAGGAAGACCGACGGGTACTTCATGGTCACCTTGGAGCCGATGTTGCCGTCGACCCACTCCATGGTCGCGCCCTCTTCGCACTTGGCGCGCTTGGTGACCAGGTTGTAGACGTTGTTCGACCAGTTCTGGATCGTCGTGTAGCGGCAGCGGCCGCCCTTCTTCACGATGATCTCGACGACCGCGGAGTGCAGCGAGTCCGACTGGTAGATCGGGGCGGTGCAGCCCTCGACGTAGTGGACGTAGGCGTCCTCGTCGACGATGATCAGCGTCCGCTCGAACTGGCCCATGTTCTCGGTGTTGATCCGGAAGTAGGCCTGCAGCGGGATCTCGACGTGCACGCCCTTCGGCACGTAGATGAACGAGCCGCCGGACCACACCGCGGTGTTCAGCGCGGAGAACTTGTTGTCGCCCGCCGGGATCACGGAGCCGAAGTACTCCTGGAAGATCTCCGGGTGCTCCTTGAGCGCGGAGTCGGTGTCCAGGAAGAGAACGCCCTGCTCCTCCAGGTCCTCGCGGATCTGGTGGTAGACGACCTCGGACTCGTACTGCGCGGCGACGCCCGCCACGAGGCGCTGCTTCTCCGCCTCGGGGATGCCCAGCTTGTCGTAGGTGTTCTTGATGTCCTCGGGCAGGTCTTCCCAGCTGGCCGCCTGCTTCTCGGTGGACCGCACGAAGTACTTGATGTTGTCGAAGTCGATCCCCGAGAGGTCGGCGCCCCAGTTCGGCATCGGCTTGAGGTCGAACAGCTTGAGCGCCTTCAATCGGGCGTCGCGCATCCACTCGGGCTCGGACTTCTTGCCGGAGATGTCGCGGACGACATCCTCGCTCAGGCCGCGGCGGGCGCTGGCGCCAGCCTCGTCGGAGTCCGCCCAGCCGAAGGCGTAGTTGCCAAGGGACGCGATGGTCTCTTCCTGGCTCAACGGCTCGGTGGTGGGAGTGCGCTGCTCGGCAGCGGCAGTCATGCGGGTTTCCCTCCATTCGGGATCCGTGGTGCGTGCCCTTCGGGCGGCGGGGCCGCTTCTCCGGGCGTCGTCGTGCGGTCCGGCTCGGGATGGGCCGGGATACCCGCCGGTCCGGCGGGTACGTGTGTGGTGCACGCGTTGTCTCCGCGCGCGATGGTCGCCAGCCGCTGGACGTGGGTGCCCAGCAGCTTCGCGAACGCTTCCGTTTCGGCCTCGCACAGCTGCGGGAATTCCGCGGCGACGTGCGCGACCGGGCAGTGGTGCTGGCACAGCTGCGCGCCGGCGTTCGCGGTCGGGGCTCCCGCGCCGATCTGGCGGGTCGAGGCAGCGTAGCCTTCCCTGCTCAGCGCGGTGGCGAGGGCCTCGGCGCGCTCGACCGGATCAGCCGATCCGGTGATCGCCTGGCGGTGCGGCCCGACGAGCCCTTCGACCCGGCGCTCGGCGAACGCGCGCACCGCGTCCGGGCCGGCGTGCTCGGCGAGGAAGCGGATGGCCGAGGAGGCGAGGTCGTCGTAGGCGTGCCCGAACCGGGCGCGGCCCGCTTCGGTGAGCAGGAACAGCTTGGCCGGGCGGCCGCGTCCGCGCGGGCCCTTGCGAGGGGCGTCGCGGGTCTCGGCCTCGCCGTCGGCCTGCAGCGCGTCGAGGTGGCGGCGGATCGCCGTCGGGCTGATGCCGAGCTGCTCGGCGACCACCGCGGCGGTCATCGGGCCCTGCTCCAGCAGCAGCCGGGCGACCTCGTGCCGGGTGCGGCCCTCGGCCACGTTCACCGCGCTGACCTGCACGGGAACGCCGACGGCCGCGGTGCGCGGCTGCTCGCCGCGCCCCTCGCCGGTGGTCCCGTTCTTTTTCACAACACAAGTGTGTCTTATTTCCGGCCAGCGGGCAAAGGCGGGGTGTCGGGCAGTGACCCGACTCACGCGCGGCCGGACTCGCCGCCGCAGGACCGGCCTCCAGTCCGTGAGGGCCGCCCTGAGGGAATCTGATTCCCTCAGGGCGGCCCTCACGGACGACAGGCACCGCCGCGCCAAACCCGGCGAGAGCCGCACCGACCCGACGGGAGCGACCGGTGCGGCACCGCGGACCGAACGGCTCGAAACTCCGCTCGAACCGGACTCGATACGCTTCCGGGCGTGGCAGTCGGCGAACACCCGGACCAGCGGGCACCGGAACCGGACTTATCCGGCAAACCGGGCGGTGCTGACGGCGCCGTGGCCGCTCCGCCGGTTCCCGAGGCCGCGCCGTCCCCGGTCGGCCCGCGCCGCACCGATCCGCTGAACGCCGCCGAGACCCGCGGCCTCGACGCGGTCCGCCGCTTCGGCACGGTCGGCTCGCTGTTCCTCGCGCTCGGCTCGCTCGGGGCCGGGGCCGCGCCGGTGATCAACCCGGTGCAGGACCTGCCGGTGCTGCGCCTGTTCATCCGGATCCCGACGGTCTCGCTCGCGATCGCCTTCTCCGGGATGGGCATCCTGGTGCTGAGCTGGCTCCTGCTCGCCCGGTTCGCCCGTCCGGCGAGCGCCCGGCTGGCGACCAGCGGCCAGCTGGCCCGCACCGTCGCGATGTGGGTCGCGCCGCTCCTGCTGATCCCCCCGCTGTTCTCCCGCGACGTCTACAGCTATCTCGCGCAGAGCGAGATCGTGCACCGCGGCATGGACCCCTACCAGCTGGGCCCGGCCCAGGCGCTCGGCGTCGCCGACCCGCTCACCGCGGGCGTCACCAACATCTGGCGCGAGACCCCCGCCCCGTACGGCCCGCTGCTGCTGCGGCTGGGCGGCTGGCTGGCTCCGGTCGGCGGCAACAACATCGTCGTCGGCGTGCTGCTGCAGCGCGGCCTCGCGATGGTCGGCGTGCTGCTGATCGTGTGGGCGGTGCCGCGGCTGGCCCGGCGGTTCGGCGTGCAGCCGGCCACCGCGCTGTGGCTCGGCGCGGCGAACCCGTTGCTGATCTTCCATTTCGTCGCGGGCGCGCACAACGATTCGCTGGCCATCGGGCTCATGGTGGCCGGGCTGGAGATCGGCATCCGGCGGCTGCCGGTGCGGGTGAAAGGCGACAGCCCGCCGCCCTTGGCGAAGGGCGAACTCCTCTTCATCGCGCTCGGCGTCGTCATCATCACCATCGGCGCCACGGTGAAAATCCCGGCTGTGCTGGCGTTGCCGTTCCTTTCGGTGATGGTCGCGCGCAGATGGCACGGACGGCTGAAGGACCTGGTGTGGGCGGGCGCCCCGATGGCGCTGCTGTTCGGCGTGGTGCTCACCGGCATCTGCGTCGGCACCGGACTGGGCTTCGGCTGGATCGGCGCGACGGCGAGCACCCCGGGGCTGGTGCGGTCGTTCATCTCCCCCACCGCGGAGATCGCGAACCTCAGCGGCGTCCTCGGCATCGCGCTCGGGCTCGGCAACCACACCGACGCGCTGGTGCCGATCCTCGGCACGCTCGGCAACGTGATCACCGCGGCCGTCACGGTCAAATTCCTGTGGGCCAGCTTCAAATGGCGCTACCGGCCGATCATCGGGCTCGGCGTCTCGCTGGGCGCGGCGATGATCCTGCAGATCAACCTGCAGCCGTGGTACCTGCTGTGGGCGGTGATCCCGCTCGCCGCGGCGGCCGGGACGTCGCGGTTCCGGGTGGTCGCCACGGTCATCAGCGCCGGGCTGCCGTTCCTGCTTCCGCCCACCGGCGGCACCTTCGACGGCCGCTCGTACATCCTGCCGTGGGCCTACGGCGCGGCCGCTCTGGTGACCCTCGGCGGGCTCGCGATCGTGTACCGGGTTTCGCCGCTGCTGTTGTCCAGGACACCTCCGGCGTCCCCAGCACCGCGCGCGCCCGCCGACGTCGTATCGTGATTCGTTGTGGACAACCCCGCCGTCGAGATCTCCGGCTTGGCGAAAAGCTACGGCTCCACCACCGCGGTCGACGGCATCGACCTGCGCATGGAGCGTGGTTCCCTGCTGGCCCTGCTCGGGCCGAACGGCGCCGGAAAAACGACCACTGTCGAGATTTGCGAGGGTTTCCGCAGACCTGACGCGGGCCGGGTGCGCGTGCTCGGCCTCGACCCCGTCGCGGACAGCTCACGGCTCCGCCCGCGCGTCGGCATCATGCCGCAAGGCGGCGGCGCGTACCCGGGCGTGCGCGCGGAGGAAATGCTGCGGCTAGTGGCTTCCTGCGCGGCGAACCCGCACGATCCGGCGTGGCTGCTCGACGTGCTCGGGCTGGCCGGCGCCAAGCGGACGCCGTTCAAACGGCTCTCCGGCGGGCAGCAGCAGCGGCTTTCCCTGGCGTGCGCGCTCGTCGGCCGACCGGAGCTGGTGTTCCTGGACGAGCCCACCGCGGGCATGGACCCGCAGGCGCGGCGGCTGGTGTGGGACCTGCTCGCGGCGCTGCGCGCGGACGGCGTGAGCGTCCTGCTCACCACGCACCTCATGGAGGAAGCGGAAACGCTGGCCGACCAGGTGGTGATCGTGGACCACGGCAAGGTCGTCGTCGAAGGCACGCCGCATTCGCTGACGCTGGAGGCGGGCGAGGCGGCGCAGCTGCGGTTCCGCGCCCGCACGAAGCTCGACACGACTTTGCTCGCGGCCGCGCTGCCGGAGGGGTACCGGGTCAGCGAAACCGCACCCGGTTCGTACCTGGTGGAGGGCGCGGTCGACCCGCAGGTGGTCTCCGCCGTCACCGCGTGGTGCGCGCAACAGGGCGTCTTGCCCGAACAACTGCAAGTCGGACGGCGGACGCTCGAAGAAGTGTTCCTCGAACTCACCGGACGGGAGCTGCGCGCATGAGTTCTCCGTTCCCCGCAGGCACTTTCGCCCCCGCGCCCGGCCGCGGCTCGCTCGGCAAGATGCTGCGCACGCACGCGCGCGTCGAGGCCGCGCTGACCCTGCGGCACGGCGAGCAGCTGCTGCTCACCCTGATCATCCCGCTCGCGCTGCTGATCGGCCTGAGCTCGCTGGACATCCTGCCCGCGAGCCAGCTCGGCTCAGCGTCCAAAGTGGACTGGATGACGCCGAGGATCCTCGCGCTGGCCGTCATGTCGTCGGCCTTCACCGGACAGGCGATCGCCCTCGGCTTCGACCGCCGGTACGGCGTGCTGAAGCGCCTTTCGGCGACGGCGCTGCCGCGCTGGCTGCTCGTGGCCGGACGGGTCGTGGCCGCGCTGGTCGTGGTGGCGCTGCAGTCCGTGGTGCTCGGCGTGGTGGCGGCTTTCCTGGGCTGGTCGCCGTCGGCCGCCGGGATCGGCTCCGCGGTCGTGCTGCTGGTGCTGGGGACGCTGGCTTTCGGCGCGCTGGGCGTACTGCTCGGCGGCGCGTTGCGCGCGGAAGCCGTGCTGGCGCTGGCGAACATCGTGTGGTTCGTGCTGCTGCTGGCGGGCGGGATTCTGCTGGCGCCGTCGGCGTTGCCGTCCGGGGTCGGCGCGGTGGTGTCGCTGCTGCCGTCGGGTGCGCTGGCGGAAGGCATGCGCGCGGCGCTGGTGGACGGCCAGTTCCCGCTCGGCCCGGCGGCGGTGCTGCTGGTGTGGGCCGCGGCGGCCGGAGTCCTGGCGACACGGACTACGAAACTCACCTGAATCCCACATCCGGTTTCCGTGCGGAATTCGACCTCCGAATGTGACGGCCGCCGCACCCGATTCCTTGCGCGCGCTGGCAAATCCGCGCCGGACAATACCGCCGCGTGAAGGCGGGAAAACGCGCGCGAGTATTCTTTCCGCGTGTCCCTTCGCAGTTTGATCGCCCGCCTGCCGTATCCGTCCGCCGCGGTCCAGCGCGCGGTCGGGATCGCCGCGGTGGTCGCGCAGGCAGGAATCGGCGTCACCGGTTCCGTGGTGCGGGTGACCGGGTCCGGGCTGGGATGCCCGACCTGGCCGCAGTGCGTCGCGGGCAGCCTGGTCCCGGTGCGGCACTCCGGCATCGACGCGGTGACGCAGTGGATCGAGTTCTCGAACCGGATGCTGACCGGCGTCGTCATCGTGGTGGCGGCGCTCGCGGTGCTCACCGCGTGGCGGATCCAGATCGACCACCCGGAACGCAAGCGGCTGGTGAAGCTCGCCTGGACGATGCCCGGCGGCGTCGTGCTGCAGGCGGTCCTCGGCGGGCTGACCGTGCTGGCGAAACTGGAATGGTGGACGGTCGCGATCCACTTCCTGGCGTCCACGCCGCTGGTGTGGCTGGCGGTGCTGCTGCTGAAGGCGTTCCGCGAAGGAGACGAACCCGCGCGCCCGCTGGTCCCGAAGCTGGGACGGCAGATGCTGGTGCTGCTGACGGTGCTGATGTGGGCGGTCCTGATCGCCGGCACGACGGTCACCGGAGCGGGCCCGCACGGCGGCGACGTCAACACGCATCGCCTGGACGCCCCGATCGAGCAGCTGGCTCGGGTGCACAGCGCATTGCTCATCGCTTATCTCGTGGTGCTGGGGGTCTTCGGGCTCACGCTGATGCGCGTCGGTGCGCCGAAGAGCGTGTGGCAGCGGTATGCGTGGGTGTGGATTGTCGCGCTGCTGCAAGGCGTTCTGGGGACCGTGCAGTACGCGCTGGGCGTGCCTGAGGCGATGGTGTCGTTCCACGTGCTCGGCTCGGCGCTCGTGATCGTGGTGACGGCCGTGCTGTGGACGGGGACGCGCGACCGCGGGCCGGTCACTTCGCTGGAGCCCGCGCCGAAGCGGGAACTCGCCACCGCGAACTGACGCTCCCCGCGCTCGGCAGCGCTCCCCGGCCAACTCGTCACCGCGAACTGACGGTCATCCGGGCGTAACTGCGCGTCGGCCCGGCGGACAGGTCGGCGGCTTACCGTCATCGCCGTCCGGCTTTCCGAAAGCCCCGAAAAGCCCGAGGTGCCGCCATGCCGACCGCCCCTGCCCGCCCCGGCAAACCCCTTCTGTCCGGCCGCCGCGGGACCGCCGAGATGATCGTGCTCAAGACGTTCCTGCTCGTGCCGTTCGCCGCGCTGGTCGCCGCCGTGCCGCTGCTGTGGGGGTGGGGCATCGGCTGGACCGACCTGATCCTCGCGACCGTCTTCTACGTGCTCGCGACGCTCGGCGTGACCGTCGGGTACCACCGCTACTTCACCCACGGCGCTTTCAAAGCGAGCCGCCCGCTGCGGATCGCGCTCGCCATCGCGGGGAGCATGGCCGTGCAGGGTTCGGTGATTTTCTGGGTCGCGAGCCACCGCCGCCACCACGCGTTTTCCGACCGCGAGGGCGATCCGCATTCCCCGTGGCTGTTCGGCACCTCGCCCGCCGCGCTGCTGCGCGGGTTCTGGCACGCGCACATGGGCTGGATGTTCCAGCGCGAGGTCACCAACGCCGACCGCTTCGCCCCCGACCTCGTCAGCGACCGCGACCTGCGGCTGGTGAACCGGTTCTTCTGGCTGTGGATCACCCTCAGCCTCGCCCTGCCCGCCGCGCTCGGCTGGGCGTTCAGCGGCACCTGGCAGGGCGCGCTGACGGCGTTCTTCTGGGCCGGCCTGGTGCGGATCGCGTTCCTGCACCACGTGACCTGGTCGGTGAACTCGGTGTGCCACCTGATCGGCGACCGCCCGTTCGCGAGCCGCGACCGCGCGGCGAACTTCTGGCCGCTGGCCCTGCTGTCCATGGGCGAGTCGTGGCACAACTCCCACCACGCCGACCCGACCTGCGCCCGGCACGGCGTGCTGCGCGGGCAGGTGGATGTCTCGGCCCGGGTGATCTGGGCGTTCGAGCGGTTCGGATGGGCGAGCGACGTCCGGTGGCCCCGGGCGGAACGGCTCGCCGCCAAACGCCGCGCGAGCTAGGCCAGCTAAGCCAGTTTCTGCCACACCAGCCGACGTCAACCGCAGCGGCGCACCCGCAACCAAGCTCAGCTCCAGCTCCAGCGGACGCCAATCACCGCCGCGAACTGGTCCCCACGCAACGAACCACCTCGGCCGAGCAACTCACATCCGCTGCCCCCGGGCGGAACGGCTCGCCGCCAAACGCGTGCAGCAGCCCGGCTGAAGCGTTGGCGGGCCCCAGCTAGGCCAGCTGCTGCCGCACCGCGGACGCGAACCGCAACGGAGCACCCGCGTCCGCGTGCCGGAAGCCCAGCGACGGCTCGGTCAACTCCAGCTCCAGCACCAGCGGACGACCGTCGTCCCCGCGGACCAGGTCCACCCGCGCGTACAGGAGCTCCGCCCGCAAAATCCCCAGCAGCCCGCACGCAGCGTCCAGCGCGTCCTCGGCGACCGCACGCACCTCCGGCGCCGGGACAGCAGCCGCGAGCCGCTCCTCCCGGTACAGCCCGGAAGAGTCCACTTCGGACTCCAGCGTCACGAATTTCGTGAAGGCGTGCGAATAAACGCCGCCGAAGTACGTCACCGCGATCTCGCCCTGAGTGTCCACACTGGACTGATACGGCTGCACGAGAGCCGTGCGCCCGTCGTCGTGCAACGCGCGCAGATGCTGCTCCGCGTCCGCGCCGAAGGACGAGAACCGGGCGGCGTCGCGGCCTCCCGCGCCCACCGAAGGCTTCACCACGAACGGTTTCTTCGGCCAGCGCGGCTTCTCCCCCGGCGGCACGATCTCGACCGGCACTGTCGGCACGCCCGCGTCGAGCAGTTCGCCCAAGTAAGTCTTGTCGGTGTTCCAGCGCACGACCGTGGCCGAATTGCTCAACCCGGGCACATCCTCGCACCAGCTGAGGAATTCCTCCCGGCGCTCCGGGTAATCCCAGGCGGCGCGCAACACCACGATGTCCGCCGAAGCGAAGTCGGCACCCGAATCCCAGGCCGCCCAGCTCACGGTGAACCCGAGGTCCGCGAGCGCGGGCAGCACCGCGGCCTCGTCGCCGTCGCCTTCGGGCAGTGCGGCGCAGCCGACGAAAATCGCCGAGCGGGTCACCGGCCCGCTCGCGGCCCGGCCATCTTGCGGCGGTGCGCGGCGCCGATCTTGACCGTCTTCACGGTTTCGCTGTCCCACTCCGCGGCCTCGAGGTCGTCGACCTGCTCGACCAGCGCGTTCCCGGTCTCGACCCCGGCGACCAGCACGTCGCCCATCGCCCCGTCCGGGCCCACGAGCACGACCCGCGCGCCGGCCAGGCCGATGTTCTCGACCACGGCGCGCGACGGTTTGCCGTGCTTCGCCACGAAGTCGCGGGCGGACGCCAGCTGGCGGGCAGTCGGCGCGGTCGGCGTGTTTTCGGTCTCCTCAGCCACGTCCGGAGCTTAACCCGAGACCCCCGCCCCCGCGGCCCGACCGTGTTCTCGGCCATAGTGGATGCCAGACGCGCCCATTACGAGGAGGAACCATGCCGACCGCAGTGCAGGTGGCCCGGACCGGCGGCCCGGAAGTGCTGGAACTGGCCGAGATCGAGCCCGGTCCGCCCGGCGCGGGCGAACTCCTGGTCGACCTCGCCGCGTCCGGCGTCAACTACATCGACACCTACCAGCGCCAGGGCATCTACCCGATCGACCTGCCGTTCGTCCTCGGTTCCGAGGGTGCCGGGACGGTCGTGGAGACCGGCGAGGGCGTCACCGAATTCGCCCCCGGCGACCGGGTGACCTGGCAGGGCGTGCTCGGCAGCTACGCCCAGCGCGCGGTGGTCCCGGCCAGCGCCACGGTGAAGGTGCCGGACGGCGTGTCCGACGAGATCGCCGCGGCCACGATGCTGCAGGGCATGACGGCGCACTACCTGGTGCGCTCGACCTACGAAGTGCAAGCGGGCGACGACATTCTCGTCCACGCCGCGGCCGGCGGCGTCGGTTTGCTGCTGGTACAGCTGGCGAAGGCGCGCGGCGCGCGAGTTCTGTGCACCGTCTCCACCGACGAAAAGGCTGAGCTGGCCCGCGGAGCCGGCGCGGACCACGTGATCCGCTACGACCGCGAGGACTTCGCCGCCGCGACCCGCGAGCTGACCAACGGCGAAGGCGTCGCCGTGGTCTACGACGGCGTCGGCAAGAGCACCGTCGACGGCAGTCTCGCCAGCCTCAAGATCCGCGGCACGCTCGCGCTGTTCGGCGCGGCCAGCGGCCCGGTGCCGCCGATCGACCCGCAGCGGCTCAACTCCGGCGGCTCGCTCTTCCTGACCCGGCCGACGCTCGGCCACTACCTGCGCACCCGCGAGGAACTCGACTGGCGCGCCGGCGAACTGTTCGCCGCCGTGGCCGACGGTTCGCTCAACGTCCGCATCGGCGGCCGCTACCCGCTCGCCGACGCCCGCAAGGCCCACGAGGACCTGCAGGGACGCCGGACGACCGGGAAGCTGCTGCTGATTCCGTAACTCGGCCCCGCCCGCAGCGGGGCGGCAGCAGCCCCGGCACTCACGCCGCCCCGCCCGGGATCACCGTCGGTGATCGATGTCCAGACGCGTGGACAAACGCTGCTCAGGCCAGGTCGCCGGGCGAGGACCGCAAGGTCCGCACAGCATGAGGTAGTGAAAGACGAACTTCAAGTTCGCGGTCCCGTTGTTCTTCACCTTGAAGACACAGGACCCGTAGAGGTCGTAGGGAGTGTTGTCGGATTTGTTTCCCTGCACCGTCGAATGCCAAAAATAGTCGACCGGGATATTGCTGTGGGCATCGTGGTACGGGAGCTGCATATGACCGGCAGTGCAGTTCATCGAGCTCACCGCGATAGCCTGGACGGCGGGCGAGATCCGGAAAGACCACGCCATCGGAACTTCCCTCCCGGGAAATGTCACCGCCTGGCCGGTGAACCGCCCGTTCGCGTCCGTCGCGTCGAACGTCGTGTTGTCCTGGGTGAAGGTGTGGTAATGGTCCGCACTCGCCGTCCCGGCCGCCAGCGCCAGCGCAGCCAGGACGACGGCACCGACGGCAACCGCCTCAGCGGCTTTCTTCCGGCCCATTCCCGCGCTCCTTCGCCGACATGATCCACGAGGCCCGCAGGCGAAAATCGTCCTGCTCGGCGTGCTCGACGATCAATCGGACTTCATCGCCCACGTAAAGCTGGCGAAATCCGCTGTCGAGCACGCCCCGGCTCGCCGGATCGACAACCGAGTAGTGCACCCAAATCGGATCGCTGAAACTGTCGGATTCGACAACTCCCCATCCGTTGTCCGCGTCCCATTGGCTGACTCGGCCCACGTAGACCAGACCATCCGAATACGCCATTTCGCGACCTCGCTCCTCAACGACGGTATGCACTGACGGCAACGTGGTCAACACTTTCCGTGAGGAACACCCGAAAGCGGACTCGGAAGACTAACCAAGCCCGCCGAGCGCGGGCACCGCCGGACCGGTCCGCACCACGCCGAGCCGCTGCGTCGCCCGGGTCAGCGCCACATACAGGTCATTGAGCCCGCGCGGCGAGCCCGCCACGATCTCGTCCGGCGATACCAGCACGACCCCGTCGAACTCCAGCCCCTTGGAACGGTCGACGGTCAGCACGCTCAGCCGTTCGTCCTCCGGAAGCAGCTTCCGCACCTCGTCGACGCGACCGCCCGGCACCAGCACCGCCACGGTCCCACCGTCCACAGCGGACAGTTCCGCGGCCACCAGCGCGGGCAGTTCCTCTTCCAGCGAAGCGACTTCCACGCCCCACGGCGGCACCCCGGTCTCCCGCACCGACGCCGGCGCGGCCAGATCGACGTCCAGTTCGGCGAGCACGCCCGCGGCCACCTCCATGATCTCCGCCGGGGTCCGGTAGTTCACCGTCAGCTGCTCGAGCCGCCAGCGGTCCGCGACGTAGGGCGACAGCACCTCGTCCCAGGTCCGCGCTCCCCCGGCGGCCCCGGTCTGCGCGACGTCGCCGACCAGCGTCATCGACCGGTTCGGCGTGCGGCGCATCAGCAGCCGCCAGTCCATCGCGGACAGTTCCTGCGCCTCGTCGACGATCACGTGCCCGAACGTCCACGTCCGGTCCTGCGCGGCACGCTGCGCCGCGGTCAGCTCGCTGCGCGCCTGCTGGCGTTCGGCGAACAACTCGGCGTCCAGCACGTCGGACACCCGCAGGATCTCCTCGTCCTGGATTTCCTCGTCCTGCTCGAGGATGTCCAGCACGCCCTCGGCATACGCCCGCTCGACGCGTTCGCGGCGCTTGTCCTCGGCCTGTTCCTCGGAGTCGTCGACGCCGAGCAGTTCGGCCAGTTCGTCGAGCAGCGGCACGTCGGCGGGCGTCCACTTCGCGGTGCGGCCGCTCTCCAGATGCGTCCGGTCCTCTTCGGACAGCAGGTCGCCCGCCGCCCGGTCGAGGTGTTCGCGGTCGGCGAACAGGTCGTCCAGCAGGCCGCCCGGGGTGAGTTTCGGCCACAGCGAGTTCAGCGCGGCGGCGACCGCGGGGCTCGCCGCCAGCTCGACGCGGATGTCCTGGACGTCCTGCGCGTCCAGCAAATCCTCGCCCAAAGCGCGGGCGGCCTGCCGGGTGAGCGCGTCGAGGACGTCGGAGACGAACAGCCGCCGCGCGAGATTGTGCGGCCTGCGCGAACGGCGTGCCCGGGTGCGGGCCTGCGCGCAGGTCTTCCGGTCGAGCTTGAGGATCTCGCGTTCGTGCTCGATCTCGATCACCGGATCGGGTACACCTTGCCGATCGCGGACGGCCTTGGCGAGCACGTCGGCCATCACCAGCCGGCCCTTCACCTCGGCCGCCTCCGGAGAGTCGACGCCGTCGGCGTCCAAGCCCGGCCACAGCTGGCCGATGGTCGACAGGAGCACGCCGGTCTCGCCAAGCGAGGGCAGCACCTGGCCGATGTAGCGCAGGAAGGTCGAGTTCGGGCCGACGACCAGCACGCCGCGCGTGGTCAGCTGCTGGCGGTGCGTGTAGAGCAGATACGCCGCGCGATGCAGGGCGACCGCGGTCTTCCCGGTGCCCGGCGCGCCCTGCACCACCATCACCCCGCCGAGCGGCGCGCGGATGATCCGGTCCTGTTCGGCCTGGATGGTGGAGACGATGTCGGCCATCTCGCCGGTCCGGCGGCGCTCCAGCGCGGCCAGCAGCGCGGCCTCGCCGGCGAGCCCGAGGTCTTGGCCCTGGTCAGCGGCGGTCAGATCGAGGATCTCGTCGTCGAACCCGGTGACGCGACGGCTCAGCGACCGCAGATGCCGGCGGCGGCGCACGCCGTCCGGCGAAGCGGCGGTGGCGAGGTAGAAGGGCCGCGCGACCGGCGCGCGCCAGTCGATCAGCAGCGGCCGGTAGTCGTCGTCCTCGTCGAACAGGCCGAGCCGTCCGATGTAGGCGGTCTCGTCGGCGTCTTCGGAGGTGCTGCCCGGCACGAAGTCCAGCCGCCCGAAGCACAATCCCTGCTCGACCGACCCGAGCTGGGCGAGCCGGTCGCTGTGCAGGATCGTGGCGGCTTCGCGTTCGGTCCGCGCCTGCGGCGTCCCGCCGGTCTGGCGCAGGGTTTCGTCCAGCCGGCGCTGGGTCTGGGTGCGTTCGGAGTCGAGCTTCGCGAACAGGGCGTCGGTGTAGGCCTGTTCGCGGCGCAGC
Source organism: Amycolatopsis sp. NPDC114503 (assembly GCF_055633655.1). Taxonomy (NCBI): domain Bacteria; kingdom Bacillati; phylum Actinomycetota; class Actinomycetes; order Pseudonocardiales; family Pseudonocardiaceae; genus Amycolatopsis; species Amycolatopsis sp. NPDC114503. The sequence goes on from NZ_JBVKDT010000009.1 coordinate 257,505, forward strand.
TCGGCTTCGTAGGCCGGTTCCTCGGGCAAGGAAAGGTCCTGCTTTCAGGTCGGGATCGGGGCCGGAAGAGTGCAACCGGCGAGGATCCCGGGCCATTCCTGTCCGGGCCGAAACGGGGCAGAACGGATCAGAAGGGCAGGCCGAGGACCGGCAAGCCGATCGCCGAGTCGACCGCCAGCGCGACGAACACGATCATCAGGTACGTGTTCGACCGGTGGAACAGCGCCATCGGCTTGGTTTCCTCGCCGCGGTGCACGGCGGCCTGCAGCCGGTGCGCGTAGAAGAGGAACCAGCCGCCGGCGAGGATCGCGAAGGTCGCGTACAGCCAGCTCGTGACCGGGAGCAGCAGCAGCGTCCAGGCGACCATCACCCACGAGTAAATGACGATCTGCCGGGCCACGTGCTCGGCGGTCGCGACGACCGGCAGCATCGGCACGCCGGCGCGCTCGTAGTCGTCGCGGTACTTCATGCCCAGCGCCCAGGTGTGCGGCGGGGTCCAGAAGAAGATCACGCCGAACATCACGAACGCCGGCCACTGCACGGTGCCGGTGACCGCGACCCAGCCGATCAGCACCGGCATGCAGCCCGCGGCCCCGCCCCAGACCACGTTCTGCGACGTCCGCCGCTTGAGGCCGAGGGTGTAGACGAAGATGTAGAACAGGATGGTCGCGATCGCGAGGACCGCCGCCAGCAGGTTCACCGTGAAGTACAGGACGGCGAACGAGGCGACGCCCAGCACGAGGCCGAAGATCAGCGCGTTGCGCCGCGGCACCGCGTCCTTCACCAGCGGACGCCGCTTGGTGCGGTTCATGACCTTGTCGATGTCGCTGTCGATCACGCAGTTGAGCGCGTTCGCGCTGCCCGCGGCCATCGTGCCGCCGACCAGCGTCGCGACCACCAGCCACGGGTTCGGCACCTCGCGCCCGGCGAGGAACATCGCGGGGATCGTGGTGACGAGGAGAAGCTCGATCACGCGCGGCTTGGCCAGCGCGGCGTACGCGCCCGCCACCTGGCGGAAGCTTCGCCGGGCCCCGCGCGGTCGCCCGCCGTCCGGGGGTACGGCGCTGGTGTCTTCACTGCGTCCGTGCGCAGCGTTCACCAACGACATTTCTCTCCCTGAGTCAGTCCTGGGCCGGGCGGCCCGGAAGAAGAGGTGGTGCTCATGGAGAACTTCCGTGCCTGGCCCGCGATCGATGTTAGACGTGGCGGATGGGCTCAACGCCCGCGGGTCCGGGACACGCCCGGCAGTGTCTCCTCCGTCACGCCGCCCGCCGTGAGTCGCGGACGCCCGCGGCGGGTAGCCGAAGAAGGACAGGCGGGCAGGATCACCTCACCCGCAAGGTGCGCGCCCGCGCTCGCGCGCACGCGTACGCACTAGGGTGACAGCGTCGGGCCGCTCGCTCCGCCTGCACAGCGCCGTCAGCAGGAATATCGTCCCTTCGGGATCGATTGAGATAACTGAGGGCGCACACCGCAGCACTTGAGCGGCACGCACGGAATACAGCCATCACTTCACCGACGCAGGAGTTCGAGTTCAGTGTCCGAAACCTCTAGCAGCGAGACCAGCCCCTTGCTCCGGCGCAACCTGCCGGCCGACTGGACCGAGACCGACACCCGCGCCGTAGACACCGCCCGCGTGCTGGCCGCGGACGCCGTCGAAAACTGCGGCAGCGGGCACCCGGGCACTGCGATGAGCCTGGCGCCGCTGGCGTACACGCTGTTCCAGCGCACGATGCGGCACGACCCGGCCGACCCGGAGTGGCCCGCCCGCGACCGGTTCGTTCTTTCCGCCGGGCACTCCAGCCTGACCCTCTACATCCAGCTGTACCTGGCCGGGTTCGGCCTGGAGCTGGAAGACCTCGAGCAGCTGCGCCGCTGGGGCTCCAAGACCCCGGGCCACCCGGAGTACCGGCACACCAAGGGCGTCGAGACCACCACCGGCCCGCTGGGCCAGGGCCTCGCGAACGGCGTCGGCATGGCGATGGCGGCGCGGCGCGAGCGCGGCCTGCTGGACCCGGACGCCCCCGCCGGCGAGAGCATCTTCGACCACCACATCTACGTGATCGCCTCCGACGGCGACATCGAAGAGGGCGTCACCTCCGAGGCCTCGTCCATCGCGGGCCGCCAGGAGCTGGGCAACCTGATCGTCTTCTACGACGACAACAAGATCTCCATCGAGGACGACACCAACATCGCGCTGTCCGAGGACGTCGCGAAGCGGTACGAGGCCTACGGCTGGCACGTGCAGACCGTCGAGGGCGGCGAGGACGTCGTCGCGCTCGAGGCGGCCATCAAGGCGGCGCAGGCCGAGACCACGCGGCCGTCGTTCATCCAGGTGCGCACGATCATCGGCTACCCGGCCCCGACGAAGATGAACACCGGCAAGGCGCACGGCGCCGCGCTGGGCGCGGAAGAGGTCGCGGGCGTCAAGAAGGCGCTGGGCTTCGACCCGGAGAAGAACTTCGACGTCGACGAGGCGGTGCTCGCGCACACCCGTCAGGCGATCGAGCGCGGCGAGAAGCAGCGCGCCGAATGGCAGGAGCGCTTCGAGGCGTGGGCCGCGGCCAACCCGGAGCGCAAGAAGCTGGCCGACCGGCTGTCGACCCGCACGCTGCCCGAGGGCTTCGCGGACAACCTGCCGTCGTGGGAGCCCGACGCCAAGGGCATCGCCACCCGCAAGGCCTCCGGCGAGGTGCTCAACGCGCTGGCCGAGCCGCTGCCCGAGCTGTGGGGCGGTTCCGCGGACCTCGCGGAGAGCAACAACACCACCATGAAGGGCGCCGACTCGTTCGGCCCGGCCGCGGCCGGCACCGACATGTGGAAGACCAACCCGTACGGCCGCACGCTGCACTTCGGCATCCGCGAGCACGCGATGGGCTCGATCCTCAACGGCATCGCGCTGCACGGCGGCACCCGCCCGTACGGCGCGACCTTCCTCACCTTCTCCGACTACATGCGCCCGCCGGTCCGGCTCGCCGCGCTGATGAAGGCTCCGGTCATCTACGTGTGGACGCACGACTCGATCGGCCTCGGCGAGGACGGCCCGACGCACCAGCCGATCGAGCAGGTCGCCGCGCTGCGCGCGATCCCGGGCCTCAACGTCGTCCGCCCGGCGGACGCCAACGAGACCGCGTACGCGTGGAAGGCCGTGCTGGAGGACGTGCACCACCCGTCCGGCTTCGCGCTGACCCGGCAGAACGTGCCGGTGCTGGAGGGCACGAACGCCGAGGGCGTCAAGAAGGGCGGCTACGTGCTGGCCGAGGCGTCCAACGGCACCCCGGAGGTTGTGCTGATCGCGACCGGTTCCGAGGTCCAGCTGGCCGTCGAGGCGCGCAAGACCCTCGAGGCCGACGGCATCCCCACCAGCGTGGTCTCGATGCCGTGCGTCGAGTGGTTCGACGCGCAGGAGCAGGACTACAAGGACGCCGTCCTGCCGCCGACGGTCAAGGCCCGCGTTTCGGTCGAGGCCGGGATCGCGATGCCGTGGCAGCGCTTCACCGGCGACGCCGGCGAGAACGTGTCGATCGAGCACTACGGAGCCTCGGCCGACGCCGCGACGCTGTTCCGCGAGTTCGGCTTCACCGCCGAAGCCGTGGTCGACGCCGCCCGTCGTTCGATCGCCAACACCAAGAACTGAAAGGGGATCACGATGACTGACCGACTCGCACAGCTGTCCGAAGCAGGCGTCTCGATCTGGCTGGACGACCTTTCGCGGGAGCGCCTGAACTCGGGCAACCTCGCCGGGCTCATCCGCGACAAGCACGTCGTCGGCGTGACCACCAACCCGACGATCTTCGCGAACGCGCTGTCGAACGGCGCCGCCTACGACGAGCAGGTCAACGACCTCGCCGCGCGCGGTGCGGACCTCGACGGCACCGTCCGGGAGCTGACCACCACCGACGTGCGCAACGCCGCGGACCTGTTCCGCGACGTGTACAACGCCACGAACGGCGTCGACGGCCGCGTGTCCATCGAGGTGGACCCGCGCCTGGCGAAGGACACCGACAAGACGGTGGCCGAGGCCAAGGACCTGTGGAAGACCGTCGACCGGCCGAACGTGATGATCAAGATCCCGGCGACCGAAGAGGGTCTGCCCGCGATCACCGCCGTGCTCGCCGAGGGCATCAGCGTCAACGTCACGCTGATCTTCTCCGTCGAGCGCTACGAGGCCGTCATCAAGGCTTTCTTCGCCGGCTTGGAGCAGGCGAAGGCCAACGGCCACGACCTCAAGGGCATCCACTCGGTCGCGTCGTTCTTCGTGTCCCGTGTGGACAGTGAGGTCGACAAGCGGCTGAACGCGATCGGCACCGACGAGGCCAAGGCGCTGCTGGGCGAGGCGGCCATCGCCAACGCGCGGCTCGCGTACGCGGCCTTCGAGAAGCTGTTCGCCACGGACCAGTGGAAGGCGCTCGCCGAGGCTGGCGCGAACGCTCAGCGTCCGCTGTGGGCCTCCACCGGCGTGAAGGACCCGGCCTACTCCGACACCCGGTACGTCGACCAGCTCGTGGTCAAGGACGTCGTGAACACGATGCCCGAGAAGACCATGGACTCGGTCGCCGACCACGCCGAGATCACCGGCGACACGGTTTCCGGAAAGGGCGAGCAGGCGCAGGCGATCTTCGACAAGCTGTCGGCAGCCGGCATCGACGTGCCGGACGTGTTCGTGACACTGGAGACCGAGGGCGTCGAGAAGTTCGAGAAGTCCTGGCAGGAACTGCTGGACACGGTGACCGGGCAGCTGAACAAAGCGAAGGGCTGAACCAGAGACCATGAGCGGGGACGAAACCGGCGTCGTGATCGTAGACGCCGAACTGGCAGAAAAGGCAGCGCCGCTGGCGCAGCGGCTGGCCGCCGACGGCGCCGCTGCCAAGCTCGCCGCCAAGGACTCCACGCTGTGGGGTCCGGACGCCGAGTCCGAAGCGTCGATCCGATTGTCCTGGACGACGTTGCACAAGTCGTCGCGTCCGTTGATCGGGGAAATCGAAGCGCTGCGCGCGGAACTGCGCAGCGAGGGCGTGGACCGCGTGGTGCTCGCCGGCATGGGCGGCTCGTCGCTCGCGCCGGAGGTCATCACCGCCACCGCCGGCGTCCCGCTCACGGTGCTCGACACGACCGACCCCGGCCAGGTGGCCGACGCGCTCGCGGGCGACCTCGAGCGCACCGTCATCGTGGTGTCGTCGAAATCCGGCGGCACCGTCGAAACGGACAGCCACCGCCGGATTTTCGCCAAGGCGTTCGCGGACGCCGGGATCGACGCGGCGCGGCGCATCGTCGTCGTCACCGATCCCGGCTCCCCGTTCTCCGAACTGGCGGAGAAAGAGGGCTACCGCAAGACCTTCCTGGCCGATCCGCACGTCGGCGGCCGCTACTCCGCGCTGACCGCGTTCGGCCTCGTGCCGGCCGGTCTCGCGGGCGCGGACGTCGCGCGGCTGCTCGACCAGGCCGCGTCGGTGGCGGAAACGCTCGCCGAGGACGCGCCCGAGAACCCGGCCGTGCAGCTGGCGGCGGCTTGGGGCGCAGCCCACGAGGCGGGCGCGGAGAAGGTCGTGCTGGCCGACACCGGTTCGGGCATCAAGGGATTCCCGGACTGGGCGGAGCAGCTCATCGCCGAGTCCACCGGCAAGCTCGGCACCGGCCTCCTGCCGGTGGCTGTAGAGGGTCCGGACGCTCCCGGGTTCGCCGACCACGGCAAGGACGCGACCGCGGTCGCGATCGGCGCCCCGGAAGGCGCGGCGCAGATCTCGGTGACCGGCCCGCTCGGCGCGCAGTTCCTGTTGTGGGAGTTCGCGACCGCGCTTGTCGGACGGCTGCTGGAGATCAACCCGTTCGACCAGCCGGACGTCGAAGCGGCCAAGAAGGCGGCTCGCGCGCTGCTGGACGACCCGGAGAAGCTCAAGGGCGGCGAGACACCGGCCACTGTGGACGGTGCGGTCGAAGTCTTTGGCAGCGAAGGAGTTTCGACGGACGGCAAGCTCGCCGACGTCCTGCGCGCGTTCTTCGGTTCGGTGGCCGACGGCGGCTACATCGCCGTCCAGGCGTACCTCGACCGGCTGGACGACGCGTCGACTTCGTTGCTGCGCGGCGAAATCGCCAAGCGGACCGGCGTGCAGACCACGTTCGGCTGGGGCCCGCGGTTCCTGCACTCCACCGGGCAGTACCACAAGGGCGGCCACCAGAACGGCAGCTTCCTGCAGATCACCGGTGCTGTCGACGAAGACCTGTCGGTGCCGGACCGCCCGTACACGCTGGGGCAGCTCCAGCACGCGCAGGCCCTCGGCGACGGCCAGGTGCTCGCCGAGCACGGGCGTCCGGTGCTGCGGCTGCACCTGACCGACCGCGCCGCCGGGCTCGCCGAGCTCGTCCGGGCAGTGCAGGAGGCCGCTCAGTGACCTGGCACAACCCGCTGCGGGATCCCCGCGACAAGCGGCTGCCGCGGATCGCCGGGCCGTCGAGCCTGGTGATCTTCGGCGTCACCGGCGACCTGGCGCGCAAGAAGCTGATGCCGGCCATTTACGACCTCGCGCACCGCGGGCTGCTGCCCGCCGGGTTCTCGCTGGTCGGCTTCGCCCGCCGGGACTGGGAACACCAGGACTTCGGCGAGCTGGTGCACGATTCGGTGCGCGAGCACGCGCGGACGCCGTTCAAGGAGTCGGTGTGGAACCGGCTCGCCGAAGGAATCCGGTTCGTCCAGGGCACTTTCGACGACGACGACGCCTTCGACCGGCTCGCGCAGACCGTGCGCGAGCTGGACGAGGAACGCGGCACCGGCGGCAACACGGCGTTCTACCTCTCGATCCCGCCGGGCGCGTTCCCGGTGGTGACCAAGCAGCTGGCGCGCTCGGGCCTCGCGCAGGCCGACGAGAACACCTGGCGGCGCGTGGTCATCGAGAAGCCGTTCGGCCACGATCTCAAGAGCGCCAAGGAGCTCAACGCGATCGTGAACGACGTCTTCCCCGAGGAGTCGGTGTTCCGCATCGACCACTACCTCGGCAAGGAGACGGTGCAGAACATCCTGGCGCTGCGCTTCGCGAACCAGCTGTTCGAGCCGATCTGGAACGCCAACTTCATCGACCACGTGCAGATCACCATGGCCGAGGACATCGGTCTCGGCGGCCGCGCGGGGTACTACGACGGGATCGGCGCCGCGCGCGACGTCATCCAGAACCACCTGCTGCAGCTGCTCGCCTTCACCGCGATGGACGAGCCGCTGTCGTTCGAGCCGAAGGCTTTGCGCTCGGAGAAGGCCAAGGTGCTGGCGGCGACCAAGCCGATGCTGCCGCTGCACGAGACCACCGCGCGCGGGCAGTACGCGGGCGGCTGGCAGGGCGGCACCAAGGTCCCGGGCCTGTTGCAGGAAGCCGGGTTCGCGAAGGACTCGAAGACCGAGACCTACGCCGCGGTGACGCTGGAGGTGCAGAACCGCCGCTGGGCGGGCGTGCCGTTCTACCTGCGCACCGGCAAGCGGCTCGGCCGCCGCGTCACCGAGATCGCGGTCGTGTTCAAGCGCGCGCCGCACCTGCCGTTCGACTCCACCTCCACCGAGGAGCTGGGGCAGAACGCGCTGGTCATCCGCGTGCAGCCGGACGAGGGCATCACGCTGCGGTTCGGGTCGAAGGTGCCGGGGACCACGATGGAGGTCCGCGACGTCACGATGGACTTCGGCTACGGCCACGCGTTCACCGAATCGTCGCCGGAGGCCTACGAGCGGCTGATCCTGGACGTGCTGCTGGGCGAGCCGTCGCTGTTCCCGGTGAACGAGGAAGTCGAGCTGTCGTGGGAAATCCTCGACCCGGTGCTGTCGCACTGGGCGAAGCTCGGCACCGCGCCGGAGCAGTACCCGCCGGGCAGCTGGGGTCCCAAATCGGCTGACGAAATGCTGGAGCGTACCGGCAGGCACTGGAGGCGTCCGTGATCATCGACCTGCCGTCGACCACGACGTCGGCGCTGAACAAGAAACTGGTGGAGATCCGCGAGCAGGGCGGCCAGGTCGCGCTCGGCCGGGTGCTGACCCTGGTGATCGTCGCGGACGACGACGCCAAGCTCGAGGAAGCCATCGAGGCCGCGAACGACGCCAGCCGCGAGCACCCGTCGCGGGTGATCGTCGTGGCGAAGGGCGCGCGCACGGCCGCGCCGCGCATAGACGGCCAGATCCGCGTCGGCGGCGACGCCGGCGCGAGCGAGGTCATCGTGCTGCGGCTGTACGGTCCGCTGGCCGCGCAGGGGCAGAGCGCCGTGGTGCCGCTGCTGCTGCCGGACGCGCCGATCGTCACCTGGTGGCCCGGGGCCGGTCCGAAGGCTCCCGCGGAGGATCCGCTCGGCCAGCTGGCACAGCGGCGGATCACCGACTCCGCCGCGGAAAAGAGCCCGATAAGGTCTCTCACCACGCGTGCGAAGTCCTATGTGGAGGGTGACACCGACCTGGCGTGGACCCGGCTGACGCACTGGCGGGCGCAGCTGGTGTCGGCGCTGGACCTCCCGCCGTACGAGAAGATCACCGGTGCGACGGTGACCGGCGAGGCGGATTCGCCGTCCACCGAACTGCTCGCGGGCTGGCTCGCCGAGTACCTCAAGGCACCGGTGCACCGGGTCAAGAGTTCGAGCGCGCAGGGCATCATTTCGGTGAAGCTGGAGCGGAAATCGGGCGCGGTGGAGCTGACGCGGCCGGACGGGCGGGTCGGCACGCTGACCCAGCCGGGCCAGCCGACGCGGCGGATCGCGTTGCAGCGGCGCAGCAATCCGGAGTGCCTCGTGGAGGAACTCCGGCGGCTCGACCCGGACGAGATCTACGAGGCGGCGCTGCACGGGCTGCACAAGATCGCCGCGTCCAACGGGTCGAAACCCGCTGCTGCCAAGGCTTCCGCCAAGCCCGCGGCTGCGGCGAAGCCGAAGGCGGCCAGCCGCAAGACGGCGGAAAAGAGCACCTCATGAGCCGGACCGAGGTCGTCGTCTACGAAAACCCGGACCTGCTCGCCGCGGCCGCCGCGGCACGTCTGGTGACCCGGATCGTCGACGTGCAGGCAGCTCGCGGTGCGGCGTCGGTGGTGCTCACCGGCGGCGGCACCGGCATCGCCGTGCTGCGGGAGCTGCGGGAGTCGAGCGCGCGGGACGCGATCGACTGGTCGCGGTTGGACATCTACTGGGGCGACGAGCGGTTCGTCCCGGCGGATTCGGACGAGCGCAACGAGAAGGGCGCGCGCGAAGCCCTGCTCGACCACGTTCCGCTGGCTCCGGAGCGGGTGCACGCGATGGCCCCGTCGGACGGCGAATTCGGCGACGACGTCGACGCGGCCGCCGAGGCCTACGCGAAGGTCCTCTCCGACGCGGCGGGTTCCGGCGAGGACGTGCCGGAGTTCGACATCATGCTGCTGGGCCTCGGCGGCGAGGGTCACACGGCGTCGCTGTTCCCGGAAACCGCCGAGGTGCGCGAAACCCAGCGCTCGGTGGTGCCGGTCCGCGACTGCCCGAAACCCCCGCCGACGCGCGTGTCGCTGACGCTGCCGGCCATCCGCCGCGCCCGCGAGGTGTGGCTGATGACGGCAGGCACCGCCAAGGCGGACGCGGTCGCGCAGGCTCTGGCCGGTGCGCCGGAAACGCAGATCCCGGTCTCGGGCGCTCGCGGCTACCGGCGGACGCTGTGGCTCCTGGACCGCGAGGCGGCCGGGAAGCTGACGAAGGTGTACGAGCCGCCAGCTGAGTAAGACTGTTTGCCGGAAGGGCTCCTCGCGCGTTGGCGCGGGGAGCCTTTTTCGTTGCGGCGCAAGGGAAGTGTGCGGGCGCGAGGGTCGTGCGCGCCTATCCCGATTCTAACCGCGGTTAACGCTCACGAGCCCTGCTCCCCCGCCGCCTCAGCGCCGGCCAGCAGCGCCGCTGTCGCCCCCAAGTGGTCCGTCAGCAGCCCTGCCGCCACCTCCGGATCCCGGCCCAGCGCCGCCCGTTCCAGCTCCTCGTGCTGGGCGAGCACGTCCTCCACGGGGAGCCGGTACGCCGGGTGCACCGTCCACCGCCGGGCCAGCTCGCTCGCGGTCCACATCCGGTCGAAATTCTCCAACAGCACCGCGTTTCCGCAGCCGTCGAGCAGCGTGCGGTGGAACAAGCGGTGCGCTTCCGCCCAAGCAGCGGAGTAGTAGCTGCCTTCGTCCGGCACATACATCGGCGTCCGGGCGAGCCGGTGTCCCGCCGCACGCACCCGCGTTTCCCACTCCAAGTCTCCGCGCACGACCGACAACCGCAGCATCGCGGGCTCGACCGTCTGGCGCGCCTCGACGATCTCCTGCCACCGCCGGTCGGCGAGCGCCGGCACCGCGAAACCGCGGTTCGTCAGCCGTTCCGCCAGTCCCTCCCCCGCCAACCGGACCAGCGCCTCTCGCACCACGGCGAGGCTGACCTCGTACCGCGCCGCCAGCTCCTGCGGTTTCAGCGCCTGCCCCGGCTCGACCTCGCCGCGCATGATCGCGGCGCGGACCTGGTCGTAGATCTGCTCGGACAGCATCTGCTTCATGCCCTCAGGATAGACGATCTGCCAAATCATCGATTATTAGTGCTATCGTCGATCAGGTACCGCTTCCAGTGAGAGGAACCCATGTCCGCCAACTCCCCGTTCGCGCGCCTTCCCGAGGTGCCGAGCTTCACCGTCACCAGCACGACCGTCGCCGACGGCGCGGCCTGGCCCGCCGAGCAGTTCTCCGGGATTTTCGGCGTGCCCGGAGGCAAAGACACGTCGCCGCAGCTGTCTTGGACCGGCGCGCCGGAAGGCACGAAGAGCTACGCCGTGACGGTCTACGACGCCGACGCGCCGACCGGCTCCGGCTTCTGGCACTGGGCCGTCGCCGACATCCCGGCCACCGTCACCGACCTGCCGGAGGGCGCGGGCGACGACACCGGATCCGGGCTGCCCGACGGCGCGTTCCAGCTGCGCAACGACGCCGGGGCCGCCCGCTTCATCGGCGCGGCCCCGCCCGCCGGCCACGGCGAACACCGCTACTTCGTCGTCGTGCACGCCTTGGATGTCGAGTCGATCGGCGTCCCGGCCGACGCGACGCCCGCCGTCCTCGGGTTCACCATGTTCGGCCACGTGCTCGGCCGCGCGGTGCTCGTCGCGACCGCGGAGACCCCCGCCTAGACCTCGGCGGGCCGATCACTCGAAGGCCGCCGCGTCGTGCTTCGCCACGACGCGGCGGCCTTCGACTGCGCAGCGACACTTCCCACCCACCCGCACGGGTGATCTCTCCCCTGTTCGCGTGGCTCGGATCCAGCGTCGACCTGGGAGGCAAACGGAGTAACTGACACTCGGCCAAAAAGCGGCTCACCAGTATGTGGGAACCGCCGTATGGTGAACATAAGGTGATGTGATCGACACTAGGTGATGTCGACCGCGCTTAGTTCATCCTGTTGGAGCAGTTGTGGAGATTACAACACCACAAGAACCACTCTGGGTGAAACTTACTGGCAACACACACGTTCCCGTTAGCATCCGCACATTTGTTCACCGCCGCGCGTCCCGATCGGGTGGCCGGAGCATCTCATCACTAAGTCCACAAGACGAATGGGGTCGCCGCGATGAGCACTGAGGGACTCTCGATTCCTGGCATCTCGATGAGCAGCTCCGCAGCGAGAGCCGCTCGACGGGCCAGGCGCGCCAGCCTGACCGGCGTGTTCGCCGTGTTCCGGAAACCCCTCGTCGCGACAATCGCCGTCGAAGCGGTCGTCGTGCTGCTGGCGGTGCTCGACGTCTGGCTGGTCGTGCCGCCGAAAGCACAGCCCTATTCGCTGTACCTGTCGGCCGCCGCGTGTCTCGCGGTCGTGGTGCGGCGGCGCTTCCCGTTCCTCGCGGTGCTCGCCGCGGCGCCGGGATTCCTCGCCGGATGGGCGCAGCTGGCGTCGATGCTCAACCTGGGCATGCTCGCGACGCGGCGGCAATTGCACTGGCAGACCTGGGTCGGCGCGGGACTGGTGTTCACCTGCCGGTTCGTGCGGTGGCCGCTGTCGGAGTTCGCGGAACTGAGCTGGCGCGAACACGTCCTCGACGGGATCTACGGCGTCCTGGTCGCCGGAATGCCGATCGCGATCGGCCTGCTGATCGGGGCGCGCGCGGAGATCTCGGCGAAGCTGCGCGAGCTGGCGAAGAGCCGCGACCGCGAACGCCGCTTCCACGCCGACGCGGTGCGAGCCGAGGAACGCGCGCGGCTGGCCCGCGAGATGCACGACGTGGTGTCGCACCAGATCACGCTGATCGCCATGCAGGCCGGCGCGCTGCAAGCACAGGCCAAGGACGGCCCGGCGCTGGAAACGGCGCAGGTCATCCGCCAGCTCTCGACGCGGACGCTGGAGGAACTGCGCTCGCTGGTGAGCGTGCTGCGCTCCGGCTCCGGCGACGACGGCCCGCGGCCCGGAATCGGAGAGCTGGACCACCTGATCCGCGAGTGCGACGTGCCGGTGCAGCTGACCGTCGAGCAACTGCCGGACACCCTGCCGAGCCAGGTCTCGGCGGCGGCGTACCGGACGGTGCAGGAATGCCTGACGAACGTCCACAAACACGCCCCCGGCGCGACGGCGACGATTCGCATCCACGCGGCAAGCGGCGCGCTGGACATCGAGGTGGAGAACGCCCGCGCCTGCCGCGCCGGCGAAGCCTTCCCGTCGGGCGGCCACGGACTCACCGGACTCGCCGAACGAGCCCGGCTGCTGGGCGGAAGCTTCGAAACGTCCGGCACAGAGGACGGCGGGTTCCGGGTGCGGGCGCGGTATCCGCTGGACCGCTGAGCCTGGCCGGGATTGGTCTGGACCGGTCAAGAACCCTGTCCGCATCGCGTTTTCCGGCGGTCAGGTCCGGAGCGGCATCGACGCGGGCCGCGCGGAAATCCACCGCTGCGGACGTGCGTCCGAGGCGGCCGTGGAACCTGCGTCGCGGAGGTCCAGACCACCGGAAAGCTTCGCCGCGAGCCGATCCGCCAGGTCCGTTCCGCAGCCCGCCCGGCTCGGTTCCGCAACCCGCCAGATCCGGTTCCGCAACCCGCCCGGCTCAGTCCCGCAGCGCGCCGCCCGGCTCGATTCCGCCGCCCACCCGATTCGGTCCGCAGCCCCGCCCGGCTCAATTCGCAGCCCGCCCGGCTCCAGTCCTGCAGCGCCACCCGGCTCGTTTCCGCAGCGCCGCGCGACGCCAGGCAGGCCATTCGGGGATGGCCTTGCTGCCGGGCAAGACCTCCGAGATCGCCGCACCGCAGCCGTTTCCGGTCACCAGGCTGACGACGCGATTGGTCTGGACCGGTCAAGAACTGCTCGAGTCAAGAACCCTTTGGCGCCCGACCCCTCGCAGAGGTCCAGACGTGCCTCCCCCGAGGCACCGTCGTCCAAACCGGACCATTCACCGAACCGTGCCACCCGGGCCGCACAGGTCCAGACCTATCCCCCTACCAAACCAAGGTCGCCCAGACATCACCAGGAGCGCGTCTCCCCCGAAACTGAGCCGCCGCCCCGCCGAGGCCTGGACCCGTCCGCCAGATCCAGCCCCCTCGGAGAACACCAGCGGTCCCGCCGCCCGAGCCGGAGCCTCACCCCCGAACCGAGCCACCCGCAGAGGTCCAGACCTGCCCCTCACAGCCCAAGGCCCCTCGGACGGCACCAGCTCCCCGCAGCACGACCAGAAGCTTCTCCGCCGACCCAGAGCCGCCCGTCCCACCCATGGTCTGAACCTCCCTCAACCAGGTCCAGACCACCCGAAACCCGCCCCCGGGAACTAAAAAACCACCGGCCCTCGCCCTCGCGGACGGGAAGCCGGTGGTCCCGGAGAAAAACCGTGCCTCAGATCAATTCTCGGCGTTGGCGGAGGCGCTCGAGCGCTTCGGCGAGGATGGCCTCTCCGTCGGCGTCGCTGCGGCGTTCCTTCACGTAAGCCAGATGCGTCTTGTACGGCTCGGTCCGAGGCGCGGCGGGCGGATTCTGCTCGTTCTGCCCGCCGGGAAGCCCGCAGCGCGGGCAATCCCATTCTTCGGGGACCTCCGCGTCCATCGCGAACGACGGGCGGGCTTCGTGCCCGTTCGCACACCAATAGGACACCCGGCGCCGTGGCGCCGATTCACCCCGCTCCGATTCGCCCGAAGGACCGGCACCCACGCGGGTGCCGCGAATCGCGTTACCGCCAACCATGAATCCTCACCCGTTGGAATCGGCGGCGCGCCCCCCAATAGGCACGCCGATCGCAAGTCCCCTTCCGGGGACCCGGTCAGACCTTGAGCAGGAGGCCGAGGCCCACGATGCTGATCAGCCAGATGGCCCCGAGCAGCAGCGTGATCCGGTCGAGGTTCTTCTCGGCGACGCTGGACCCCGCGAGACTCGACTGCATCCCGCCGCCGAACAGGGACGACAGGCCGCCGCCCCGGCCGCGGTGCAGCAGCACTGCCACCACCAGCAGGACGCTGGAGGCGATCAACAGGATTTGCAGGAACAGCTTCATGTCATCCTCTGTGCTTGTCGGAGCATGCAGGGGTACGGCCGGACCCGCACAGTGTGCGGATCTTCACCGTACCCCTGGACTCGTCCACTGCTCTAGTGACGGACCGAACACACAGGCTACCCGGTAGTGCCCACGATCAGGGCAGCGGGCCACCGGCGGCGAGCGCGCAGAGCTTGGTGAACTCCTCGCCGTCCAGGCTCGCGCCGCCGACCAGCGCGCCGTCGATGTTGTCCGCGCCCACCAGCTCGGAGACGTTGCCGGCCTTCACCGAGCCGCCGTAGAGCACCCGGACCGCGGTGGCGACCTCGTCGCCGTACTTCTCCGACAGCGTCCCGCGCAGGGATTTGCAGACCTCTTCGGCGTCGGCCGCGGTCGCGACCTTGCCGGTGCCGATGGCCCACACCGGCTCGTACGCGATCACGACGGCCTGCACCTGCTCGGCCTTGAGTCCCTTGAGGGCCTCGACGAGCTGGTTGCGGGTGTGCTCGAGGTGCTCGCCCGCTTCGCGGATCTCGAGCTCCTCGCCCACGCACAGGATCGGCGTGATGCCGTGCTTGAGCGCGGCCTTGACCTTCTTGTTGACCAGTTCGTCGGTCTCGCCGTGGATCGCGCGCCGCTCCGAGTGGCCGACGGTGACGAAGCTGCAGCCCAGCTTCGCCAGCATCGGGCCGGAGATGTCGCCGGTGAACGCGCCCGAATCCTGCGGCGACAGGTCCTGCGCGCCGTAGGTGAGCGAGAGCTTGTCGGCGTCGATCAGGGTCTGCACGCTGCGGATGTCGGTGAACGGCGGCAGCACCGTCACGTCCACCTTCGCGTAGTACTTCTCCGGCAGCGCGAAGGCGATCTTCTGCACCAGGGCGATGGCCTCGAGGTGGTTGAGGTTCATCTTCCAGTTGCCTGCCACCAGGGGCTTGCGTGCCACTTAGTTCTTCCCCTCCAGCGCCGCCACGCCGGGCAGCTCCTTGCCTTCCAGGTACTCCAGCGAGGCGCCGCCGCCGGTGGAGATGTGCGAGAAGCCGTCCTCGGGCAGGCCCAGCTGCCGCACCGCGGCCGCCGAATCGCCGCCGCCGACGACGGTGAACGCATCGCTCTTGACGAGCGCCTCGGCCACCGCGCGGGTGCCGCCGGCGAACGCCTCGAATTCGAAGACGCCCATCGGGCCGTTCCAGAAGACGGTCGCCGCGTCAGCGAGTTTCTGCGCGAACAGCTCGGCGCTGCGCGGGCCGATGTCGAGGCCCATGCGGTCGGCCGGGATGGCGGTGACGTCGACGGCCTCGTGCGCCGCGTCGGCGGCGAACCCCTCGGCCGCGAGCACGTCGACCGGCAGCACCAGTTCGACGCCGCGCTTGTCGGCCTCGGCGAGGAAGCCCTTGACCTGGTCGATCTGGTCTTCCTGCAGCAGCGACGTGCCGACCTCGTAGCCCTTGGCCTTGAGGAACGTGTACGCCATGCCGCCGCCGATGAGCAGCCGGTCGACCTTGGTGAGCAGGTTCGCGATGACGCCGAGCTTGTCGGACACCTTCGAGCCGCCGAGCGCGACCACGTACGGCCGCTTGACGTCGTCGGTGAGCTTCTTCAGCACGTCCAGCTCGGCCAGCACGAGCCCGCCCGCGTACGCCGGGAGCACCGCGGCGATCTCGTAGACCGAGGCCTGCTTGCGGTGCACGACGCCGAAACCGTCGGAAACGAACGCCCCGCCCGGCGTCAGCGCGGCCAGCTCGGCCGCCAGCTCGGACCGGTCGACGGCGTCCTTGCTGGTCTCGCGCGCGTCGAAGCGCACGTTCTCCAGCAAGACGACACCGCCGTCGTTCAGTCCGGCCACGAGCGCCTTCGCCGACTCGCCGACGAGGTCGCCGGCCAGCGGGACCTCGGAGCCGAGCAGTTCGCCCAGCCGCTTCGCGACCGGCGCGAGCGTGAACTTCGGGTCCGGCTCGCCCTTGGGGCGGCCGAGGTGCGCGGTGACGACGACCTTCGCGCCCGCGTCGGCGAGCTTCTTGATCGTCGGCAGCGCGGCGCGGACCCGGCCGTCGTCGGTGATGGCCGACCCGTCGAGCGGGACGTTCAGGTCGCTGCGCACCAGCACGTAGCGGCCCTGAACGCCCTCGCTCAGCAGGTCTTCCAGGTTTTTGACGCTCATCCGGTTCAGAGCTTCGAGCCGACGAGCTTGATCAGGTCGGCGAGGCGGTTGGAGTAGCCCCACTCGTTGTCGTACCAGCCGACGACCTTGACCTGGTTCCCGATCACCTTGGTGAGCGGCGAGTCGTAGATGCAGGACGCCGGGTCGGTGACGATGTCCGAGGACACGATCGGGTCGACCGAGTACTTCAGGATGCCGGCCAGCGGGCCTTCGGCGGCGGCCTTGTAGGCGGCGTTGATCTCGTCGACGGTGGCCGGCTTCTTGAGGGTGACGGTCAGGTCGGTGGCCGAGCCGGTCGGGACCGGGACGCGCAGCGCGTAGCCGTCCAGCTTGCCGAGCAGCTCCGGCAGCACGAGGCCGATCGCCTTGGCCGCGCCGGTGGAGGCCGGGACGACGTTCAGGGCGGCGGCGCGGGCGCGGCGCAGGTCCTTGTGCGGGCCGTCCTGCAGGTTCTGGTCCTGCGTGTAGGCGTGGATCGTGGTCATCAGGCCCTGCTCGATGCCGAAGGCGTCGTTGAGGACCTTGGCCAGCGGGCCGAGGCAGTTGGTGGTGCAGGACGCGTTGGAGATGATCGTCTGCGAGCCGTCGTACTTGTCGTCGTTGACGCCGAGGACGACGGTCAGGTCCTCGCCCTTGGCGGGCGCGGAGATGATGACCTTCTTCGCGCCGCCGGCGATGTGCGCCTTGGCGGCGTCGGCGTTGGTGAAGAAGCCGGTCGACTCGACGACGACGTCCACGCCGAGGTCGCCCCAGGGCAGGTTGGCCGGGTCGCGCTCGGCGAGGGCCTTGATGGTCTTGCCGTCGACGACGATGCCCTCGTCGCTGACGCTGACCTCGCCCGGGAAGCGGCCGAGGATCGAGTCGTACTTGAGCAGGTGGGCCATGGTGGCGACGTCGCCGAGGTCGTTGAACGCGACGACCTCGATGTCGTGACCGCTCGCCTTCACGGCACGGAAGAAGTTGCGGCCGATCCGGCCGAAGCCGTTGACACCTACGCGAACGGTCACTGCTGCCACTCCTCTGGTGTTGATCACGGCGGCGGCCCACCGGCCGCCGACCGCTGAAGTTGGACACTGCGGAAGTTCCCCGGGGCGCCCGCCCCGGACGACTTCTGCGACTTCCGGGTTTCGGCGCAACCCTAGCGTGCGGGCGCCGTTGCCCCGGACTGCCCTGACGAGACTTCCACCACTGCCGGAAGACGTCAAGAATCGATTAAGAACCCAGCTCAGCCGGGTGAGCGCCCGAAACGGGGCGGGCGCTCCCGCAGGGGTCCGGGGCGGGAGCGGACCAGTGGCTTGATCGGTCTTGGTGCCCCGGTTCACGCTGTCGGGCGGCGCTGTCGGAGGAGGCGAGGCGGACGGGGCGGGGTCCGGAGGTCTGGTCGGGCGCGACGGGGCGAGGAACGGGACGCGCGGGACGACACGGGCGGTGGGAATCGGGCGGGGGCGGAGGCGGGTGTTCGGGGATGGCCTGGATCCGATGCTCGCAGGGGCTGGCGCAGGGCGCAGCGGCCAACCGGTGCCGGAGACGGGTTGCTCGGGGACGGGCTGGATCCGACGCTCGCGGGGACTGACGCAGGCAACCGGCGCCGGAGACGGGTTGCTCGGAGGCGGCCTGGATCAGAACCCACCGGACTGGCTCAGGGCGCAGCGGCCCAACGAACTGCCAGGCGGAGTCGGAGACGAGGGCTCGGGGACGAAATGGACCCGAAGCTCACCGCGACTGACGCAAGGCGCAGCGGCCGAACGAACTGCCAAGCGAGGACGGAGTCAGGTGCTCAGAGGCGACCTGGATCCAAAGCTCACCGCGACTGACGCAGGGCGCAGCTGCCAACCGGCACCGGAGACGGGTGCTCAGAGGAGGCCTGGATCCGACGCCCGCCGGGCTGCCCCAGGGCGCAACAGCCGGACGAACTCCCAAGCGACCCCGGCGCGCTGTGGCCTCTCACCGCCGGGCCAATCCGATCACCACGCAGCCCAGCCGCTGAGCCATTCCCCCGCCATGCCCGACCGGTCGTCCGGCCCAGCGCACTGCCCATGCGACAGCTGGTCATTTCGGCACAGCGCGAACCGCTATCCAGACAGCTCCTTCTCCGCCGGGGTGCGGAACTTCGGCACCACTCGTGCCTCCCCCAGCCATTCGCTCAGCCGGGCTGCCTCGGCCTCCACCGCGGCGGCCTTCTCGGCTCCCACGTCCTCCAGCAGGCGGACCGCGACTTCGCCGGACGCGCGGTGTGCCCACGCTCCGACAATCCGGCCGTCGCTCCAGACTGTCGGGCCGATATTGCCGCTGCGGTCGAACAGGGCGGGGCGGTGCGGGCCGACGTACCAGTCTCGGGACTGCCAGCCCATCGCGGTCGGGTCCAGGGCGGGGAGCAGGGCGATCCATGGGTCGGGAGCGGGGACCGGAGCGAGATCGCCGGACAGGGCGATTGCGGGTTCGCCGTCCAGGTCCACCTCGACGGGGGCGACGGCGGTCAGCGCCTTTTTCGTTTGGCCTGCGTTCCAGCCGGTCCACCAGCGGAGATCTGCGACCGGGGCCGGGCCGAAGGCGTGAAGCCATCGACGGGCCAGGGCGGCTCGGGCTTCGTCTTCGGAGAGGGCTGGCCAGCCGGGGGCGGAGCGGGCTGACCCGGCATCGGAGCGGGCTGACCCGGCAGGAGCAACGGCGGCGGAGCCGGTGGCCGGACCGGGGCGGGCAGCAGGGACAGAGCCGGAAACAGCGTCCGCCAGCCAATCGGTGAGTGGGGACCAGTAGTACTGCGTGCTCTGCCAACTCCCCCGCGGACGGCCGCGCACGATGTGGCCCTCGGCGGCCAGCTGGAACAACACCCGGCTGGTGACATTGCCGATCGACTCGTACGGTTTTCCCTTCGCCATCAGCAGTTGCTGACGCAGGCGCGGTTCGTCGTCCGCGAGTTGCTGGGCGGTTGCCGATTCCCTGGCGCGCAAGGCTTTTTCGACGCTCGCCATCACCTCGTCCAGCCATTCGCCCGGATTCGGGACGTTCTCCGGGTGGCCCAGGGTGCCTAGTTGCTTTTCCAGCAGACGGCGTTGGCGAGCCGCGATGTCGTACGAGCACGCCGCTTGCATCAAACCGGCGGTGGCGACATCGGTGACGAACATGGTGCGCCGCATGCCCAGCAACCGCAGGAGGGTGCGGCGGGAGTACAGCGCCTCCTCGACATCGGCGACCGAGACCTCGCGTACGCGCGACCAGGCAGACAGGTACACCGAAGCGGGATCGGTGGCGTGCAGCGCGACGACACCGTCGACTGCGTCCTCGACGGTCGTCGTCCGGGCCGCCAGGTGGTGGCGTGCGCCGAGGCGGGCCCGGCGCTGGGCGAGGGTCATCTTCACGACTCGATTCCTACCACCAGCGACCGACAGAAAACGCATTTGTGCTGGTCAAGAGGGCAAGCCAGCAAGCATGGCGGTGCGTGCGCGGTCCCGGAACCAGAGCTGGGCCGGGTCGGCGGCGGTCCGCGGGTGCCAGGCCAGGCCCAGTTCGATCGGCGGAAGGTCCAGCGGGATAGGGAAGGTCCGCAGGCCAAGGGCGTCGAGGAAGGGGGCAAGCCAGCCTGCGACGCCGATGGTTACCAGGTCGCTGCTGCTCGCCAAGGCCAGGGCGCTCGGGTGGCCGGGGACGACGACGGCGACCCGGCGGTGCAGGCCCAGCTGGGCCAGGGCAGTGTCGATCGGACCGTGTTGCTTGCCTCTGCGGGAGATGCCGATGTGTTCGGCGGAGGCGAAGCTGACCGGGTCGATGGGTTCGTCGAAGAGCGGATTTCCTTGCCGCGCAATGCCTAGGACTGTCGATCGCACCACCGGCTCGGTGCGGGTTTCCGGGTCGTGATGACCGGCGGCGCCGATCTCGAGGTCTACCCGGCCGTCGCGCAGCGCTCCACTGTCCTCTGTGGATTCCGGCAGGAAGATGACCTCGACGTGCGGAGCTTCGGCGCGAATGCGGGCGGCGAGGGGACCGGCCAAACCGCTTACCACCAGGTCGGCGGCTTGGACGGTAAAGGTGCGGCGCAAGTCCGCGGGAGTGAAACCGGGGCCGGGGCCCAGGATGCGGTCGGCGCGGTGCACCAGGGCACCGACTTCGTCCTTCAGCTCCAGGGCGCGCGGGGTCGGGACCAGGCCTTGGCCCGCGCGCACCAGAAGCGGGTCGCCGGCGGCGCGGCGCAGTTTGGCGAGCGTGCGGCTCACCGCGGCGGGCGAGCTGCCCAGCCTGGCCGCGGCGCGCGTGACGCTGCCTTCCTGCAGCAGGACGTCCAGCACGCGCAAGAGGTTGAGGTCCATGACCGTCCCGGAAGGTTTGCGTGAGGCGGAAGAATTCCGTGCCGATTCTTGCATCGACGCGCAATCCGCGGCAGCCCAGAGTGGATCTGGCAAGCCACCTTGAGGAGACGAACTATGCAAGAAGCGATACTCGCGGTCGCGGGAGCGAAGGGGCCGGCGGTCGCGTTCTTCGACGTCGGGTCCGGGAAGCATCTCGGCACCGTCGAAGTGCCTGCCCAGCCGCACGACCTCTGTTTCGATCCGGTCCACCGGCTCGTCTGGTGCGCGAGCGCGTACCGCGACGGTGCTTATCACCGCCACGGCGCGCGGGCGACCGAACTGACTGCGATCGATCCGGATTCGCGCGAAATCCTGGAGGTCGTCGACATCTCGCCGGAGCACGCGCCGCACGGGTTGGCGATCGACCCGATGCGCGGGCTGCTGTACGCGACGGTCGAGGCGGGTCCGGGGAGCGAAGGCGGTCTCGTGGTGGTCGACACTGCGACGCGACGGCCGGTGCGGCATCTCGCGACTGGTGCGCCGGGGCCGCATTGGGTCGCGATCAGTCCGGACGGACGGCGTGGGTACGTGACCAACAAGGAAGCGCCGTTTGTGTCCTTTGTGGACCTTGACAGCGGCGAGGTCGATCACGTCTCCGTGCCGGGCAGTGAGGGCCTGGAGATTTCCCGGGACGGCAAGCGGTTGTACGTCGCGACGCCGTATCTGGACAACGGCACCGATCCGGTTCGCGCGGCGCCTGGGGTCCGGGTGTTCGACGCGGTCACCGGGTCGCTCGAAACCATTCTTCAGACGGAACGTCCGGTGTTGCCGATCCATTGCCCGAAGTCCGGCGAAGTCGTCGCGGCCGAGCTGGGCGGGCGGTTGCTGGTGTTTTCCGCTGCCAGCAACGAGTTGCTCGGATCGATGGAGCTGCGGACGGAGTTTCCACTCACCATTCTGTCCGATCCGGACGGTCGGGTCGCTTTCGTGTCCGGGGCGGCGTCGACCGAAGTGGAGGTCATCGATCTCGAGACCCGCACGCTGGTGACCACTTTGGACACCGAAGCGGCGGGGGCGCCCGGCGGGCACGGGCTGGCGTACGTGCCCGTCGGCTGACGGGTCTCGGCGCGCGGTGTGTCCTCCCGGACAGACCGCGCGCCAGCCAGACCGTCAGGCCGGTTG
Organism: Amycolatopsis sp. NPDC114503; assembly: GCF_055633655.1. NCBI lineage: Bacteria > Bacillati > Actinomycetota > Actinomycetes > Pseudonocardiales > Pseudonocardiaceae > Amycolatopsis > Amycolatopsis sp. NPDC114503. The sequence goes on from NZ_JBVKDT010000009.1 coordinate 279,556, forward strand.
TTCTTCTTCCGCGGACGAGTCCGCCGAGGGAGAAGAAGACGCCCGGCTGAACATCCGCGTCGCCGAAAGCCGGGCCACCCCGTCGGGATCCCCGAGATCGTCGAGGGAATTCCGGATCGTCGCGTCCACCGACAGGTACTTCCGCCCGGCGCGCAGGTCCGCGTCGTTGCGCAGCCGCACGATCAGCGGGAATTCCGCCAGCGCACCAGCGTCGAACAGGCCCGTCGTGTAGATCAGCTGCACGCCCAGCGCCTCCGCGACGGCCCGCTGCAGCTCCAGCAGATACCCGGCCGACGCCCGGCCGATCGGGTTGTCCAGGAACAGTACGCCCGAATGCCGGTTCCGTGCCTTGCCCCGGTTGTTGGCCCGCAACGCCGCCAGCGTGCAGTACAGGATGATCGCCGCGGTCAGCTGCTGGCCGCCGGAGAACACGTCGCGGATTTCGGACACCCGCTGACGTTCGGTGCGCAGCACGGAGTCCGGCTTGAGCATGTCGACCCGGTACCCCTTGGGCGAGGCGACGTGCACCCCGCGCAGCACCAGCGACAGCCCGTCGCGCTTCACGTCGCGGCCGTCGGCGGTCTTGCCCGCGGCGGCCTCGTCGACGACCTCGCCGAGTTTTTCCGCCAGCACATGGTCTTCCAGCTCGGTGAACCGGATCCGCAGGAACTCCTGGCCGGACCAGTCGCCGAGCCCGTCCGGCAGCCGCGACACCCGCTGCGCCGACCGCAGGGTGCGCAACGCGCCTTCGACCATCCCCTGCAACCGCGTGATGATTCCGCCGCGATGCCGGTCGATCTGCGCGAGGTCGTCGGTCAGCGTCCGCAGCCGGGGCCGCAGGGCCTCGCCCCATTCCGCCGCGTGTGCGGGAAGTTGGTCCCGCTTAACGGAAATCACCTGCTGCCGAACCGGCGTGCTGAGCTTCTCGAATCGCTTCTCGGTCGCGTACTGCGCCAGCTGGTCCGCCGCCGCGCGCACTCGGCGGTCGCCGGAATCGGCGGCCGACTGCGCGTCGTTCAGCACGGTGTTGAGCTGGTTGTACCGGGTCCGCGCAGACTCGACATCGCCGTCGTACGCGTCCGCCGGCTCCTCAGAACGCAAGTGCGCCAACGATTCCGACAGCAATCCGAAGCCGGATGCCGAAGCCTTGGCCGCGTCCAGCGTCGCTTCCGCGGCGGCTCGGCGTTCCTGCAGCTCTTCCCATTTCCGGGCCGCTGCGGACACTTCCAGCGAAGCCGCGTCGATCAGCTCAAGGCCGTGTTCGATGTCGCGCGGTCGCTCGGCCGGAGAAGCGACGCCGGTCTGCAACGGCAGCACGTCCAGCTCGGCCCGACGCGTCGACACCTGACCGATCGCCTCGGTGCGTTCCTCCTCCAACGCATCGACGACTCGCCGCGCGCGAGCCAACGCCGCCGCCCGCGTGGAAGAGTCCGAACCGTCCGGCGTCTCCAGCAACGTCGCCGCGCGCCTCCGGACTTCTTCGTCCAGCGCTTCCAAAGCGGACGAGGCCGCTGCTTCGGCGGATTCGGCCTGCTCCAGTTCGGCCCGAAGATCGCTGCCGACCTCGACCTTCGCGTACGACTCGGAAGCCGACACGAAGGTACGCCGCAACGCGTCCACCGGTTCCGAAGGCGCTTCGACGTCCTCCGGCAGCTCTGCCGCGCCCGGCACCTCGGCCAATTCGGAACGCGCGGTGGTAACGGTGCGGCGGTGTCCGTCGGCGGTCCGCTGCTCCTCCCCCGCCTGCTCGCGCAACCGCGCCGCTCGCGCCGACGCCTCGGCCGCCGAATTCTCCGCGCGTTCCGCGATTTCCGTTGCCCGCTCGACCTCTTCGGTCCATTCCGCGACGCGTGCGGCCCGAGTGGACAGTTCGCCGAGCCGACGTGCCTTCTCCTCGGCTTCCGCGGCAGCGGTCCGCAACGCCGGGACCCGCTCCCGCAGGGAAGTGACTTTTTCGCTCAACCGGGCGAATTCCGCCTCCGCCTGCCCGAGCGCGGTCTGCGCCGTCTCCCGTGCGACACGAGCGGTTTCGGCCTGCTCGGCGAGCGTCCCGATCGCACCGGCAGGGTAGTCCTCGCGCCAGGTGGTGAGCTTCCACGTCAACGCTCCGTCGGCGGCCAGCGACTCCGACAGCTGCTCCAGCCGACGCTGTCGTTCGGCATGCCGCTGCGCCACGGCTTCCCGTTCGGTGTCGGCGGCTTCCTCGTCGTACATCGCCGGGTTCGGCGGCACGAGGAACTCGACGCCCGCCGCGGCCGGACCGTCCGCGCTCTGGAACGCATCCGTGGTCCCGACCGCGATCACCGCGCTCGGCAGCAACCTTTCGGACGCCAGCACTTCACGCGCCCGCTTCACCTGCGCCGCGTCGTTCAGCAGCACCCCGGCGACGAGCTGCGGCATCCGTTCCAGCACTTCGTCGCGCCGCACCGAGTCCAGTTTGGACAGATAACGCCAGCCCGACCACGCGGTGATTCCGGCCTGCTCCAACGCATCCAGCGCGGCCTGCACGTCCTCCGGCGGCGGAAGCAGCCCGCCCGAACCGAGCGCGGCGAGCGCCCGTTCGTCGGCCGACTCCTCCATCCGCAGCGCGGTCTGTTCCTTCTCCACCGCCGCGCTCGCGTCCCGCAAACGCTGCAGCAGCACCGGAAGATCGCTCTCCAGCTTGACGTCGTCCGCGCCGAGCAGCTCCATCAACCGCGGCTCAGCGGCCAGCGCGTCGGTGCGCCGGTGCGCGCGTTCGAGGTCTTCGGCCGTCCGGACAAGACGGTCCTGAGTGGACCCGGCGAGCTGGTGCGCCTCGTTCACCGAACGTTGCGCCGCTTGCAGATCCTCGCCGATCCGGTCGAGTTCCTGTTCCCGGCGAACGGATTCCGCCGTCGTGGCCTCAGCTTCGGCCCGCGCCGCCCTGGCTGCCTCCGCGACATCGGACCCGGAAGCCAACAGTCCACTGCGGACAGACTCCGAGATTTCCTCGCGCAGCTCGGCGATCCGCGACGACAGCCCGCGCGCCTCGGCCCGACGGCCAGCAGCCAGATTCGCCGCCTCGTCCCTTTCGGTCTGCGCCTTCTCCGCTTCAGCCCGCAACGCGTCCGCGTGTGCCTCGGCTTTGTCCGCCTGACGCTGGGCATCACGCGCCAGCGAAAGCAAACCGCGCCCCAGCGCGACCGCCGCCGCATCCCGTGCGGCCAGCGCCGGTTTCGCCTTCTCCTCGCGGTTTCCGACCAGCTCACGCAGGTCTTTCGCCTTGCGCGCGGCGTTCAGCCGGTTCAGCACAGTCGCGGTTTCGCGCCACGCCTCCGCTTGCGTCTTCGCCTCGGCCAGCTCGCCGTCGACGCGCTCGCGTTCGATCTGCGCTTCTTCCAGCCGCAGCACCGCGACCAGCCGGCGCAGCTCGGTGACGCCCGCGGTCAGCCGCCGATGGTCGCCCTCGGCAAGCTTTTCGGCGGTCCGCACCTCGTCGACGTGCTCCTCCAGCCCGGACAGCCGCGCGTTCTCCAGCTCATTGCGCGCGTGGATCCGCCCGGCCAGCTCGCCGAGGTCCTCCCGCGCCGATTCGGCGATCCGGCGCGACGCCGCCGCCACGCCTTCTTCCTCGGCCAGCGGACCGAGGAGTTCCAGCGCACCCTCGACGAAATCCTTCTCCGCCATCAGATCGCCGCGCTGCGAAAGGTTGTTCGCGTACGTCGACACGACCTCGGCGAGGTCCTTCGGCTCGTCCTCGGAGAGCACCGCGCGCAGCAGGAACTCCACGAACGCCTCGTCGGTGGAGAACTGGAACGCGTCGGCCGCCTCGCCCTCGCCCGCGTTCATCGCACGCTGGTAGCGGAACAGCTCGGTGTCGAGGCCGAGCTGGTCGAGCCGTCCGGTCCACTCGTGGTGCCGGCGCGTCCAGAACAGCTCCAGCTCCGGTTCGGCCATCGCCGCGCCCGCGATCCGGTCGTGGAACCCGGACATCGTCAGCAGCCTGCCGTCCTCGGTCAGCGGCAGCGAATCGAGCGCGACGTCGGCGGTCGGGCGGAAGCAGTACCAGGAGTCGACGAGGTTTTCCGAATCCGCGGACGTGACGTGCCCGCGCCACTCCGACACCTTGCCGGTGATCACCCGCTGCCCGGTCTCGACGTGCAGCCACTCAAGGACGACGTGCGCGACGTCCTTGGCCGTCACGAACTTCTCCAGCACCTTCGTGCTCGTGGTGCCGACGACCTGGCGCCGCCCGGGCAGCATGACGGAGAAGATCAGCTTGATCAGCACCGATTTGCCGCCACCGTTCTCAAGGAACAGCACGCTGGCAGGCGACGGGCGGCGCACCGGGCCGCCGGCGTGGATGCCTGCGGAGAACAGCGCGTCCTGCTTCGGCGCGGTGATCGTGGCCCCGACGCCGCTGAAGTCCAGCACGACGTCCTGGTACCGGGCGCCCGCCGGGCCCACCGAATGCAGGCGGACCCGCGAAAGCTCGTACATCCGTTTCCCCTCTTACTGCAGCGTGTCCGAGGCGATCGCGCGCAGCGTGCCCCCAGCACCGGCGACCGCGACGACGTCGAGCGCGAGCAGGTCGTCGAACGCGGCGTCCGCGGCCAGCTCGCGCACCTGGATCTGATACCGCGGCGTCGTCCGGTAAGTGCCGCCCTGCTCGTCGCTCACCTGCACCAAAAAGCCTTGATCGGCAAGGAAACGCAGCGCCCGCGACACCATCCCGCGAGTGGTGTCCGCCGCCATCCGGCCGTCCTTCGTCGCCGCGGCGGCCGGACGGCGGGCGTACGCGCGCCACGCCTGCTCCAGCTCCGGTGCGTCCGCGAGCGGGTCGTTGTTCGCCTCGGCCAGCTGCGCCCGCTCGTCGAGCACGCGCGCCGCTTCGCGGACCATCGCGTCGACCTGCTCGACGCTCACCCGGCCGATGTACGTGTCGTTGGCCAGGTCGTCCGGCCGCGGGTAGCCGAGCGCGGCCGTCGCGAGGTGGATAAGGCCGTGCAGCACCTTTTCCGTCTCGCGCCGCTCGCGGATCTTGGCCTGCCGCGCGTAGCTGTCCATCTTGATCTCGAAGACGGACTCGTCGGTGGCCGCCAGCACGCATCCGGCCTGCTGCGTCACCTCCAGCACCATCAGCCCGAGCCCGGACGCGACCGCGTGGGTGAGCGCCTTGAACGCGTTGTCCTCGCTGTAGCGGCGCACCAGCTCGCCGTACACGACGTCGCGGGCGGGCAGCTGCTTCGGGCGCATGCCGAAAGCGACGAGGCGCGCGGCGGCCTCGGCGTCGACGCTCGTGTGCGTCACGGGCATCAGGCGACCTCCTCGGTCTCGTCGTCCGCTCGTTCGACCTGCGCGGTGGACAGCAGCAGATCAGCCCCGCCGAAGTCCGGGTCGTCGAGCAGGGTGCCGTCGTCGACGGCGAGCAGCACGTGGCGTTCCCCCTGCCGGCGCGCCGCGCCGACCTCGGGACTGTAAGCGTGCAGCGCACGCAGCGCGACCAGGGACGCCAGGTTCGGCTGCCCGGAGCGGCGCGCGTCGTCCAGCAGCCCGGACAGCCGGCGCGGCACGTCGGGCAGGTCCAGCAGTTCGTCGGCGAGGCGCCACACGTCGTCGCCGAACCGGTCGGTCACCTCGGCGGGCGCCAGCTCCGGTTCGGGCACCTCGCCGACGAGCTGATCGCGTTCCGGGGCGGGCCGCAGCAGCAGCGACACCAGCGAGGACAGCGACGGCACGACCGGCGTCGTGATGCCGGCGACGGCGTGGAAGAAGTGCTCGGCGGGCGCGGTGGCGTCGGCGAGCGGCAACCCGAGCGTCGGCATCAGCAGCTGGCCGAACAGGTCGATCGTGGCCCGCTGCGGCGGTCCGGAGAACTGCTGGCGGTCCTGTTCGGCGCGGAAGACCGCGCCGGCGTCGGCCAGCCGCGACTGGAGCCGGGTGTGCCGCCGGATGCAGTCGGCGACGATGTCGACCAGTTCGGCGGCGCGGCGCTTGTGGTCGGCGTCCTCGGATTCGTCCCGCGCGGTGGTGATGTTCTTCAGGATCGCGTTCTCCGCGCGGAAGCGGGACTCGATGTGCCCGAGCGCCGATTCGATCAGCTCCGGCACCTCGCTCTCCCAGTCGACCGCGCGCACGTCGCGGCGGGTGGCGTCGAGCTTCGCGCGCAGCGTCTCGCCGTACTGCACGGTGCGGTAGCGCGCCTGCTCGGCGGCGAGCTTCGCGTCGGCGAGCCGGCCGCGGTTGATCAAGTTCTCCAGCTTCACCTCGGCCGCGATCTGCGCCGACTCGACGTCCGTGTCCAGCGCGCCGACCAGCACGTTGATCGCTTCGTCGGTGGCGCGCAGGTACACCTCTCCGTCCGGCGCGGCCAGCTCGACCAGGAGCTTGAAGTCGAACTGGCGGCGCTGGTAGCCGCCGGGGCCGAGCGAGCCGTAGACGCGCCGGAAGCCGCGGTCGGTGGTGCCGACGTTGATCAGATTGTCCAGCACCCACTTCGCGACGCGCACGTGCTCGTCCGGCATCCGCGAGGGCGCCTGCAGCGAGATGAACGGCAGCAGCCGGTCGATGACCTGGTCGTGGCCGGCCCCGGTGTCGAAGTCCATCGCGATGGTGACCTGGTCGATCGTGTGCAGCGCGATCTCGGCCATCTGGTAGACGGTGGCGTCGGCCCAGTCGAGCTTCGCCTTGCGCGCGTCGAGGTCGTGCAACGGCGCGGTGCAGGCGAGCGCCTTCAGCCGACGGGTCAGCCCCTCGTCGGCGAGCCCAGCGGCGCCCATCTCGTCGTATCGCACAGCAGGTCAGGCTAGTCGGCCTGCCCGAGCGCCCGCACACGCGGACGGCTAGCGTGGCGGGTATGCGGGAGATGACCAGGGCGGAGTGGTGGAAGTTCGCGAGCGAGGGCACGCGGACCGGGATGCTGGGGATCGTGCGGGCCAACGGGGCTCCGGTCGTCACGCCGGTGTGGTTCCTGCTGAACGAGGGACCCAACGGCGACGAATTGATCTTCACCACCGGCACTGACACGCTGAAAGGCAAGGCCCTGCGCCGCGACGCGAGGCTCTCGCTGGCAGTGGACGACCAGCGGCCGCCGTACTCGTACGTGCAGTTCACCGCCGAGGCGGAGCTGCACCACGACCTGGACGAAATGCGGGAGTGGGCCACCCGGCTCGGCGCGCGGTACATGGGCGAGGAGAACGGCCCGGCCTACGGCGAGCGCAACGCCGTCCCGGAAGAATCCCTCGTCCGGGCGAGGATCACGAAGGTGATCGCGCGGGCGGACATCGCCGGGTTCTGACCCCGGCTTTTTCGGCAGCACGCTCCGCGGCACTCGCTGCGGAGCGTAATGCCGCGATCGCACTATTGACACCGCACCTGCCGAGGGTGTGTGATCTGTCCCGATAAATAGGAAACTTTCCTAACGAAGACGCATTTCCCCGCCGCCGCCCCGATCCCCCTCAAGCAGGAGGCCCCCGTGGCACGACGCTCGACGTTGAGCGCGCTGTTCGCCGGTACCGCGGCGACCGCGCTCGGCTGCGCACTGCTGACCCCCGTGACCGCGACCGCGGCGACCGGGGACTACGAGTCCGAGGACGCGACGCTCTCCCAGGCCAAGATCGCCACGAACCACTCCGGCTACTCCGGCAAGGGATTCGTGGACTTCGACAATCTCGTCGGCAGCTACGCCGACTACTCGGTCAACGCGGCGCAGGCCGGAACGCACACGCTGACTTTCCGCTACGCCAACGGAACCGCCGACGACCGGCCGATGAAGCTCGTGGTCGACGGCGGCGACAAGGGCACGGTTTCCTTCCCCGGCACGGGTTCCTGGACGACGTGGAAGACCGTCACTGCGACGGTGCAGCTCACCGCGGGCGTCAACCACGTCCGCACCGTTTCGGCGTCCGCGAACGGCGGGCCCAACATGGACAAGATCACCGACAGCTTCAGCGCACCGGCCGACACCGAGCCGCCGACGCCGCCGAAGAACTTCCAGGCGTCGAACATCCGGCCCACCGCGGCCGATTTCCGCTGGGACCCGGCGACGGACAACGTCGGCGTCACGCGGTACGAGATCAACCGCGGCGGCAACACGCTGAAGGTCGTGGACGGCAAAACCACCTCGGCGACGGTCGACCAGCTGACGCCGAACACGTCGTACGACATCTCGGTGATCGCCTACGACGCGGCGGGCAACCCGTCCCAGCCGAGCAACGTCGTCGGCGTGAAAACCCCGCCCAGCGACGACAAAACCCCGCCGAGCGTGCCCGGCTCGCTCAAGACCACCGGCAGCACCTCGGACAGCATTTCGTTGTCCTGGAAGGCTTCCACCGACGACAGCGGCTCTATCGCGGGCTACGACGTGTACCAGGGCGGCACCGTCGTCTCGACCACGACGCAGACTTCGGCCACGGTCACCGACCTCAAACCGAACACGTCCTACACGTTCACCGTGAAGGCGCGTGATCCCAACGGAAACGCCTCCGCGGCGAGCAACGCGGTCACCGCGAAGACCACCAGCAACACCGGTGCCGGCGGCAGAATCCCTTCGTACGACAAGGACATCGCGAAGGTCGACCTCGGCTGGGCAGTCGGTTTCCTGCCGAACGGCAACGCGCTGGTGACCGAACGGGACCGGTTCGAACTGCTGCAGATCACCCCGGACGGCAAGAAGACGACGCTCGGCAAGATCCCCGGCGTGGTCACCACGAACGGCGAGGGCGGCCTGCTCGGGCTGGCGATTTCGCCGCAGTGGAACACCGACCACGCGGTGTACCTTTACCACACGTCGTCCAGCGACAACCGGATCGTGAAGGTCACCTACGACGGCACGACGCTGTCGAAGACCACCACTCCGGTGCTGACCGGGATGTCCAAGAACCAGTACCACAACGGCGGCCGGATCGCGTTCGGCCCGGACGGCAAGCTGTACGCCACCGTCGGCGACGCGAAGGTCAAGGCCAACGCGCAGAACAAGAGCTCGCTCAACGGCAAGATCCTGCGGCTCAACCCCGACGGGTCCGCGCCGAGCGACAACCCGTTCTACGCCACCGGCGGCAACGCGCGGTACGTCTGGAGCTACGGGCACCGCAATCCGCAGGGCCTCGCCTGGGATTCGCACGGGCGGCTGTGGTCGTCGGAGTTCGGCGAGAACAGCCAGGACGAGCTGAACCTGATCCAGAAGGGCGGCAACTACGGCTGGTCGGGCTGCGAGGGCACGATCGGCGACTGCAGCGGGACGATCGCGCCGAAGAAGACGTGGCCGACCTCGCAGGCCGGGCCGTCCGGGATCGAGATCGTGAACGACTGGATCTACATCGCGGCGGTGACCGGCAAGCAGATGTTCGTGACGCAGATCAAGGGCGACAGCATCGGCGACGTGTCGGCGGTGTTCTCCGGCCGCTGGGGCCGGCTGCGCTCGGTGACCAAGACGCCGGACGGGCATCTGTGGGTGACCTCGACGAACAACGACAAGCTCGGCGGCACGCCGGACACCATCGACAACGTGGTGGTGCAGCTGAAGTTCCCCGGCGCGGCGTTCGCCGGATAAGCCGCGGCAGGGGGTGACCGGAGCGGCGCCGGTCACCCCCTGCCGCACCTTTTATTGCCCGGCGACCAGTTCGTAACAGCGGATGCGCGCCTTCGCGTCGAAGACCGGCACCGTGACCATGATTTCGTTCGCGCCGGTCTGCTTCGCCAGCTCCGCCAGCCGCGCTTTGACCTGCTCCGGCTCGCCATACGCCTGCGCGGCGCGGAAGTGCTCGAGCTGCGGAACCATCTCCGGCGCGAACTCGTACCCGGCGGCCTGCTCCGGCGTCAGCATCGGCTGGTCTCCCCCGCCGCCGGTGAGCAGGTGGGATTTGAGGACGTTCATCGGCCCGGACAGGTATTCGGCCTCGGCATCGGTGTCCGCGCAGATCGTCTCGACGCACAGCAGCACGTACGGCTCGGACCGCCACTTCGAGGGCCGGAACTTCTCCCGGTACCGCTCCAGCGAGGGCGCGGTGTTGTCCGGCCGGATGTGATGCGCGAACGCGATCGGGAGCCCGCGCTCGGCGGCGACCTCCGCGCCCGCCGGGCTGGAGCTGAGCAGCCACGGCTCCGGCACAGTCACTCCGCCCGGAAGCACCTTTTCGCTGCCGAGGTAGCCGAGAAGTTCGTCGACGTCAGCGTGATAGTCGGCTTCCCCCGCCGGTTCGGCTCCTCGGCGCAGCGCCCGGATGATGTCCGGATCGAGCGCGCCGGGCCCGCGCCCGACGCCGAGATCGACCCGGCCGCCGCTGAGCGCGGAAAGCGTGCCGAACTGCTCAGCCAGCGCGAACGGCGCGTGATTCGGCGCGAGGACGCCGCCGGACCCGACCCGCACCTGAGACGTCACCGCCGCCGCATACGACGCGAGCACCTGCGGGGACGCGCTGGCGATCGCCGGGGAGCCGTGGTGCTCGGCGAACCAGAGACGGTGGTAGCCGAGGTCGTCGAGCCGCCGAGCGACCGTGGAGAGCGGCCCGAGCGCCGCCGTGGCCGACTGCCCGGCTTCGACGAGCGCGAGTTCAAGTGCGGAAAGCGGCACATCGATCATGGCCCCTACGGTAGCGAACCCGGTGGTGTGGCGGGGGTGATTTGTCCACTGTGGACGGAATCTTGGCGGTGGGGCGGGGTGTTCGTGCGGGTGAGAACCGGCGCGAACACCCAGGAGACTTGCGCCCGCACTCGACCAGCGCTCACGCGAGCCCTCGCCCCAACGCCCTGCCCGTCTAGGCAGGCCGCCTTTCCAGGCAGACTGCCGCAAAAAGGGCTAGGCGAGTCGCCCGCCCGAGCCAGCGCAAGCGGGGTAGACAGGTCGCCTCTCCCTCGCCTAAGCCACCGCGAATGGGCCAGGCAGGTCGCCCCTCCCCCGCCCGAGCCAGGCGCGAATGGGGGCCAGGCAGGTCGCCTCTCCCCCGCCCAAGCCACCGCGAATGGGCCAGGCAGGTTGCCCCTCCCCCGCCCAAGCCACCACGAATGAGCCCAGACAGCTTGCCCAAGCCACCGCGGCGGCCTAGGCAAGCCCCGGGCAGAGCCCCGCCACGGCTCGGGAGCTTCGCGGCTTCAGCCGCCTCTCCTCCAGCCCGGCCCCGGCAGCCGCCGTCAGGCCTCTTCTTCGAGCATTTCCGGCGTCACCGCCGATTCGGTGTCCGGGATGCTCAGCTCCTTCGCCCGCTTGTCCGCCATCGCGAGCAGCCGCCGGATCCGCCCGGCCACCGCGTCTTTCGTCATCTGCGGGTCGGACAGCTGGCCCAGTTCCTCGAGCGACGCCTGCCGGTTCGACAGGCGCAGGCGGCCCGCGGCGAGGAGGTGGTCCGGGGCGGTGTCGCCCAGGATCTCCAGCGCACGTTCCACCCGGGCAGCCGCCGCGACCGCCGCGCGAGCCGAGCGGCGCAGGTTCGCGTCGTCGAAGTTGGCGAGGCGGTTGGCGGTCGCGCGGACCTCTCGGCGCATCCGGCGTTCTTCCCACTGCAGCACGCTCGTGTGCGCGCCAAGGCGGGTCAGCAGGGCTCCGATGGCGTCACCGTCGCGGACCACGACCCGGTCCGCGCCCCGTACCTCGCGGGACTTCGCCTGGATGCCCATCCGGCGGGCCGCGCCCACCAGAGCCAAGGCCGCTTCCGGGCCGGGGCAGGTCACTTCCAGGGACGACGAACGACCCGGTTCGGTCAGCGAGCCGTGTGCCAGGAAGGCGCCGCGCCAGGCTGCTTCGGCGTCGGCCACTCCGCCGGACACCACGGCGGCGGGCAGGCCGCGCACGGGGCGTCCGCGCTGGTCGATCAGGCCGGTCTGCCGGGCGAGGCCCTCGCCGTCCTTCACCACGCGCACGACGTACCGCGTCCCCTTGCGCAGACCGCCGCTCGCGGTGATCACGTGCACGTCCGAATGATGTCCGTACAGCTCGTGGATCTCCTTGCGCAGCCGCCGCGCGACCGAACCCGTGTCCAGCTCCGCCTCGACCACCACCCGGCCGGCCACGATGTGCAGCCCGCCCGCGAAGCGAAGCAGCGACGCGACCTCCGCCCGGCGCGGCCCGATCTTCGTGATCTCGAGCCGGCTCAGTTCGTCCTTCACCGTGGCGGTCATCGCCATGTACTGCCCCTCCTGCCTTTCGCTGCGCGCCCGCCGTCACCCACAGTGCTCCCCGCCGAGGCCTAGTGCCTCTCGCATGCACTGGGCGAGCGCACCAGGATCATGCCGTCCCGCCACGTTCGGGTCGGCCACCGCCCCCAGGCAGGCCCTTCCGCCGAGGCGTTCGGCCGCCCGGCGCAGGCTTGCCGGGTCAGGGACGGAATCACGGTCCGCGACGACAGCGTCGACCCGCAGCGCGGGCGCGTGCTCGAAGAGTACGTCCAGATGCCGCTCCGGAGAGAATCCGCCGGTTTCCCCCGGTTGGGGGACCAAGTTCAGCACCACGACCTTGGTGGCGCTCGTGCGCACGAGCGCGTCGTGCAGGTCCGGGACCAGAAGATGCGGCAGCACGCTGGTGAACCACGAGCCGGGGCCGAGGAACACGACGTCCGCCTCCAGCACCGCCTCGATCGCCTCCGCGCAGCCGCGCGGCGGGCGTTCCTGGCGGCCGGCCGGGTGCAGCGAGATCCGGTGCACCTGGCCGGGCGTGCTGGCGACCGCGACCTGGCCGCGGATCCGCCGGATCGCGTCCGGGTCCTCGCTGTCCAGGCCGCTGACCTCGCCCTCGATCTCCAGCGGCTCCGGCGACATCGGCAGCACCCGGCCGGAGATGCCCATCAGCCTGCTGGCCTCGTCGAGCGCGGCCACCGGGTCGCCCAGCACCTCGAACAGCCCGGCGAGCAGCAGGTTGCCCACCGCGTGCCCGGCGAGCGCGCCGTCGCCGCCGAAGCGGTGCTGGAACACCTCCGCCCACAGCCGCCCGCCGTCCTCCGCGGCGAAGGCGGCGAACGCCTGGCGCAGGTCGCCCGGCGGCAGCAGCCCCAATTCGCGCCGCAGCCTGCCGGACGACCCGCCGTCGTCGGCCACCGTCACCACCGCCGTGACGGCGCGGGTGATCCGCCGGAGCGCGGTCAGCGTCGCGTGCAGCCCGTGTCCTCCGCCCAGCGCCACCGCGCGCACGTCACTCCCGGCCAAGATCCCGGTGCACCACCTTTACTGCCATGCCGTCCTCATTGGACAGTCGCTGGGCGAGTTCCTCGGAGATCGCGACGCTGCGGTGCTTGCCGCCGGTGCAGCCGACCGCGAGCGTCAGGTACCGCTTGCCCTCGCGCTTGTAGCCCGCGCCGATGAGCCGCAGCAGCTGGTGGTAGCGGTCGAGGAATTCCTCGGCGCCTTCCTGCGACAGCACGTAATTGCGCACCTCGCCGTCGAGGCCGGTGTGCTCGCGCAGCTCCGGGATCCAGAACGGGTTCGGCAGGAACCGCACGTCCATCACCAGGTCGGCGTCCATCGGCAAACCGTACTTGTAGCCGAAGGACAGCACGGTGACGCGGGTCTGCGTGCTGGCCTCGGAACCGAACGCGTCCTCGATTTTCGCGCGCAGGTCGTGCACCGACAGCGCGGACGTGTCGAGCACCAGGTCGGCCTCCTCGCGCAGCGGCGAGAGCAGCTTGCGCTCGGCGGTGATGCCGTCGGCGAGCCTGCCGTCGCCCTGCATCGGGTGGCCGCGGCGGACCGATTCGAAGCGTCGCACCAGCACCGCGTCGGTGGCCTCGAGGAACAGCACGCGCGGCTTGTACCCGCGCGCGTCCAGGTCCTTGATCACCGAGGCCAGGTCGTCGGTGAACGCGCGCGACCGCACGTCCATCACCACCGCCACCTTCGTGATCGCCCCCCGCGCCTGCGCGCCGAGCTCGACCATGGTGGCGATCAGCTCCGGCGGCAGGTTGTCGACCACGAACCAGCCGAGGTCCTCCAGGCATTTGGCCGCCGTGGAGCGGCCCGCGCCGGACAGGCCGGACACGACCGCGACCTCCATCCCGCTGCCCCGTTTTTCCTCTTCCGCACTCACGTCTGTGCTTCCTTCCCGATCACGACCCCTGGTCCCCTCCCGGTACTGCCTGCGGTGCGGCGCCGGTCTCCCCGGCCAGTGCCGCCACCACGGCCTCGGCGGTGCGCCTGCCGAAACCGGGCACCGCTTCGATTTCCTCGACCCGGGCCTGCTTGAGCTTCTTCACCGAGCCGAAGTGCTTGATCAGCGCGGTGCGCCGAGCCTGCCCGAGTCCGGGCACACTGTCCAATTCGGACGCCTGCATGCGCTTGGCGCGCTTTTCGCGGTGGTAGCGAATGGCGAACCGGTGCGCCTCGTCGCGCAGCCGCTGCAGCAGAAACAGCGCGTCGGACGTGCGCGGCAGGATCATCGGATCCGGTTCTCCCGGCAGCCACACCTCTTCGAGCCGCTTCGCGAGCCCGACGACGGCGATATCGGTGATGCCCAGTTCGGCGAGCACGTCCGCGGCCGCGGTCGCCTGCGGGCCCGCGCCGTCGACGACCAGCAGGTTCGGCGGATAGGCGAACTTGCGCGGACGGCCGGTTTCCGGGTCGATCCCGGCGCGCACCGGCTGCACCGCCTCGTCCCCTGGTTCCCCGACGGTCTCGTCGGCGGTTTCCGCGCCGGTTTCCGTTGCCTCAGCCGCGTTTTCGGCGGTTTCCTTGAGATAGCGGTAGAACCGCCGCCGCACGACCTCGGCGATGGACGCGACGTCGCCCTCGGTCGCCGCCTCGCGCAGCGCGAACTTGCGGTACTCGGACTTGCGCGGCAGCCCGTCCTCGAACACCACCAGCGACGCCACGACGTCGCTGCCCTGGATGTGGCTGATGTCGACGCATTCGATCCGCAGCGGCGCACTGTCGAGCGCGAGGTAGTCCTGGAGTTCCTGCAGCGCCGCGGACCGCGCGGTGAGATCGCCCGCACGGCGCAGTTTGTGCTGGGTGAACGCTTCCTTCGCGTTGCGCTCCACCGTTTCCGCGAGCGCCTTCTTGTCGCCGCGCTGCGCAACCCGCAGCCGCACCCGCGAGCCGCGCAGGCCGGACAGCCACTCAGCGACCGCGTCGGCGTCCGCGGGCAGCTCCGGCACCAGCACCTCGCGCGGGACGACCGGACCGACCTCGACGTCGTCGCGGCCCACGCGGTCGGATTCCTCGCCGTAGAACTGGGTGAGGAAGTGGTCGACCAGGGCCGGAACGTCCATCTCCTCGGCCTTGTCGATCACCCAGCCGCGCTGTCCGCGCACGCGCCCGCCGCGCACGTGGAACACCTGGACGGCGGCCTCGAGTTCGTCGTGCGCGAAGGCGACGACGTCCGCGTCCGTGCCGTCGCCAAACACCACGGCTTGCTTTTCCATCGCGCGACGCAACGCGCCCAGGTCGTCCCGCAGCCGCGCGGCGCGCTCGAACTCCAGCTCCTCGGAAGCCGCGGCCATCTCGCGTTCGAGCCGCTTCACCATCGCGTCCGTGCGGCCGGCGAGGAAATCGCAGAAGTCCTCGACGATCGCCCGGTGCTCGTCCGCCGACACCCGGCCGACGCACGGCGCCGAGCACTTGTCGATGTAGCCGAGCAGGCACGGCCGCCCGATCTGCCCGTGGCGGCGGAAGACGCCGGTGGAACAGGTGCGAGCGGGGAAAACGCGCAGGAGAAGGTCGAGCGTCTCGCGGATCGCCCACGCGTGCGAGTACGGCCCGAAGTAGCGGACGCCCTTCTTGCGCGCGCCGCGGTAGACGTGCAGCCGGGGGAATTCCTCGTTCAGCGTGACGGCGAGGACCGGGTAGCTCTTGTCGTCGCGGTAGCGGACGTTGAACCGCGGGTCGAATTCCTTGATCCAGTTGTACTCCAGCTGGAGCGCCTCGACCTCGGTGCCGACGACGGTCCACTCGACGCTCGCCGCGGTGGTGACCATCTGCCGCGTGCGCGGATGAAGGCCGGACAGGTCGGCGAAGTACGAGTTGAGCCTGCTGCGGAGGCTCTTCGCTTTGCCGACGTAGATGACTCGCTTGGCGGCGTCGCGGAACTTGTACACGCCAGGCGAGTCCGGGATGCTCCCCGGCTGAGGTCGGTAGGTGGTCGGATCAGCCACGTGCCCCACTGTATGGCGAGGGTCCGACAGTTTCCGTGAGACCCCTTGTGCGAGGCGGGAGAAGACGGCTGCTTCCGGCTCTCAGGAGAGCTGCTCCGCCGAGTCCAGCAGGTACTGCGGCAGCTTGCTGCTCGCGGCCAGGACTTCGACGCCCAGCAGCTGCCCGCCCTCGCCGAAGTCGAGGTTGATCATCCCGTCGACCGCGACCGGGTCGCAGGGGTACATGTGCGCCACCCTCGTGGAATCGGAATCGCCCGGGGCCACGAAATAGATGTAAGCCGCATTGGCTACCCGGTCGTAGGTGACTCTGACTTCCGCCACTGCTTCCCCCCGCCTTCGCGGCGCGAAACCGCCGTGGGCGTACCGTAGCGTCGCCGATCCGCCGAACGATCAGGAGCGCAGCCATGACCGTCCGCGTCGCCACCTGGAACGTGAACTCCATCGTTCCCCGGCTGCCCCGCGTGCTCGACTGGCTCGACAACACCGCTCCGGACGTCCTGTGCCTTCAGGAACTCAAGAACACCACCGAAGCCTTCCCCGCCGACGAGATCACCGCGCGCGGGTACGAGGTCGCCGCGTACGGGCTGGGGCGGTGGAACGGCGTCGCGATCCTCTCGAAGATCGGCCTCGGCGACGTCGTCCGCGGGCTGCCGGGCGAACCGGGGTTCGACGGGCAGGCCGAGGCGCGCGCGATCGGCGCGACGTGCGGCGGGATCCGCATCTGGTCGGTGTACGTGCCGAACGGGCGCGAGCCGGAAAACCCGCACTACGCCTACAAACTCGAGTGGTTCGAGAGGCTCGGCGACCTCGTCGGCGAGGAACTGAACCACTCCCGCCCGTTCGCCGTGCTCGGCGATTTCAACGTCGCGCCCACGGACCAGGACGTCTGGGACATCTCGGTTTTCGCCGAATCCACGCACGTCACCGAGCCCGAGCGAGCCGCGCTCAAGAAGCTCCGCGACGCGGGACTGTCCGACGTTTTCCCGCGGCCGCTGAAGTACGACCACCCGTTCACGTACTGGGACTACCGCGGCGGGAACTTCCCCAACAACAAGGGAATGCGCATCGACCTCGTCTACGGCAACGAGGTTTTCGCCAAGGCGGTCACCGATTCCTACGTGGACCGCGAAGCCCGCAAGGGCAAGGGACCGTCCGACCACGCGCCGGTCGTCGTGGATCTGGACCTCTAGAAACTCAAGCCCCGGTGGCGGCCCGGTGCAGCTTCCGCAGCGCGCGCACCGCCGCCACCGCGCGATCGCGGTCCACCGCCTGCACGGCCATCACCGAGAAGTACTCGTCGTCCGGCAGTTCCAGCCGGGCCCACGACGCGCCGTCCGGGAAGCTGATCGACAGCACCTGGTCCCAGGTGAACACCCGCCGCGCCAGCACGTTGCGGACCTCGATGCCGGTGGCGTCCGCGCGGACGCGGGCATTGCCGAACAGCAGCGTGCCCGCCGACAGCGCGACGCCGATGCCGATCATCGCGATCTGGTCCGACGCCTCGAACACGACGCCGGTGTGCGAACTGCGCAGCAGGACCGCGACCACCACGAACGCCGCGAGCAGCGCCACCGCCAGCACGCTGCACATGACGAGCGCCCGGCGCGGCCGGATGACGAGGGTGGCCTGCTGCTCGGTCATCACGCTCACACGAATCCCCGCTCGGTCCACGGCTTGCCCAGGCCGCGCAGCACGTGCGCGGTGTCGAGCGCCGCCACGGCCGCTTCGTAGCCCTTGTCCTCCACCGAGCCGGGCATGCCGGAACGGTCGAGCGCCTGCTGCTCGGTGTCGCAGGTCAGGACGCCGTTGCCGACCGGGGTGCTCTCGTCGAGCGCGACCCGGGTGAGGCCTGCGGTGACCGCGTCGCACACGTACTCGAAGTGCGGGGTGCCGCCGCGGATCACGACGCCCAGCGCGACGACCGCGTCGTGATTGCGCGCCAGCGCCTGCGCCGCGACCGGAAGCTCCACCGCGCCCGCGACGCGGACGACCGTGGGCTCTTCCTCCAGTTCGGCGTCCTTCGCCGCGGCGAGCGCGCGTTCCAGCAGCACGTCGGTGATCTTCGCGTTCCACCGCGTCGCGACGACCGCCAGCCGCAGGGACTTGCAGTCGCGCAGGTCGAGCGCGGCTTCCGGCCGCCCCTCGCCGCTCATCGCGTGGTGTCCTCCTCGGTGCCCGGGTCGGTCGCGCCGACCTGGTCGTAGTGCTCGAGCTGGCTGAGGTCGTGCCCCATCCGGTCGCGCTTCGTGCGCAGGTACCGCAAGTTTTCCGGGTTCGGCGAGATCGGCAGCGCCTCGCGGCCGGTGACGCGCAGGCCGTAGCCCTCGAGACCGACCCGCTTCGCCGGGTTGTTCGTGAGCAGCCGCATCGACCGGACGCCGAGGTCGCACAGGATCTGCGCGCCGGTGCCGTAGTCGCGCGCGTCCGCGGGCACGCCCAGAGCCAGGTTCGCGTCGACGGTGTCCGCGCCCGCGTCCTGCAGCTGGTACGCCTGCAGTTTGTGCAGCAGGCCGATGCCGCGGCCCTCGTGCCCGCGGATGTAGAGCACGACCCCGCGGCCCTCGTCGGCCACCTTCTGCAGCGCGGCGTCCAGCTGCGGGCCGCAGTCGCAGCGCAGCGAGCCGAAAACGTCGCCGGTGAGGCATTCGGAGTGCACCCGGACCAGGATGTCCTCGCCGTCGCCGACCTCGCCGTAGACGAAGGCGACGTGCTCGATCCCGTCGAGCAGGCTGTCGTACCCGACCGCGCGGAACGTGCCCGCGGCCAGCGGGATCCGTGCTTCGGCGACGCGCTCGACCTGCTTCTCGGTGCGCCGCCGGTAGGCGATCAGGTCCGCGATCGAGATGATCTTCAGGTCGTGGTCGGCGGCGAACACTTCCAGCTCGTCGCGCCGGGCCATGTCGCCCTCGTCCTTCTGCGACACGATCTCGCAGAGCGCGCCGGCCGGGTGCAGGCCCGCCAGCCGGGCCAGGTCCACCGCCGCCTCGGTGTGCCCGGGACGGCGCAGCACACCGCCTTCCTTGGCGCGCAGCGGAACCACGTGCCCGGGACGGCGGAAGTCCTTCGCGGTGGCTTCGGGGTCGGCCAGCAGCCGGGTGGTGTGCGCGCGGTCGGTGCCGGAGATGCCGGTGCTGATGCCCTCCGCCGCGTCGACCGTGACGCTGTACGCGGTCCCGCGCTGGTCCTGGTTCGTGTGGTACATCGGCGGCAGGTCGAGCCGGTCCGCCTCGGACTCGGTCAGCGCGACGCACACGTAGCCCGAGGTGTAGCGCACCATGAACGCGAGCAGCTCCGGCGTCGCCTTCTCGGCGGCGAAGATGAGGTCGCCCTCGTTCTCGCGGTCCTCGTCGTCGACGACGACCACCGCACGCCCGGCGGCGATGTCCGCGATCGCGGCCTCGATGGCGTCGACGTCGACCACCGCGCCTGCTCCGCACGGGGTCCAACCGGTCTGCGGCTCGGCCGCCTTCGTCTCGCTCACGGGTGCTCCTTCGCTGCCGCCGCCGGGTGGATGTCACACATTGTGCGCGTTCGCCGCCACGTGTGGCGCAGTGAGCTTCTCCACGTACTTCGCGACGACGTCCACTTCGAGGTTCACGTGGTCGCCTTCTTGCCGCCTGCCGAGCGTCGTCACTTCGAGCGTGGTGGGGATCAAAGCGACCGAAAACCGGTCCTCGGACACGCTCGCGACGGTGAGCGAAACGCCGTCCACGGCGATCGAGCCCTTCTCCACGACGTACCGCGACAAGGCCGGGGGCAGGGAGAACGTCGTCACGCCGCGCTCGTCGCGGGAGACGAAGACGCCGGTGCCGTCCACGTGGCCCTGCATGATGTGCCCGCCGAGCCGTCCGCCCGCCGGGGTCGCGCGCTCGAGGTTCACCGCGTCGCCGACGGCCACCTTCGCGAGGCTCGAACGCTGGAGTGTCTCGTTCACCACATCGACGGTGAACTCGCCGCCGGAGACCGTGACGACGGTCAGGCAGACGCCGCTGACCGCGATCGAATCGCCGTGGCCCGCGTCCGAGGTGACCAGCGGGCCGCGCACGGTGAGCCGAGCCGCGTCGGTGAGCTGCTCGACCGCGGTGACCTCGCCGACCTCTTCGACAATTCCCGTGAACACTGCTGCCTCCTCGCCCGGCCACCGCCCTCGGTGGCCCCTCCATCCAACACCCGTCCGGCCCCGGGAGCTTCCCGGGCCGGGAGGTCAGCTGACGCGGAGGCGGGCGGCCTGCTCGCGCAGCGCGGCGACCGCGCGGCCCGGGTCCTCGGCCCCGTAGACGGCCGAGCCCGCGACGAAGCAGTCGACGCCCGCTTCGGCGGCCTGTTCGATGGTGTCGGAGTTGATCCCGCCGTCGATCTCGACGATCAGCTTGAGGTGCCCGGTGTCGACCAGGCGGCGCGCGGTGCGCACCTTCTCCAGCACGTCGGCGATGAACGACTGCCCGCCGAAGCCCGGTTCGACCGACATGACGAGCAGCGTGTCGTAGTGCTTGAGGGTTTCGAGGTGCGGTTCGAGCGGCGTGCCCGGCTTGATCGACAGACCGGCCTTCGCGCCCGCGGCGCGCAGGTTCTTCGCCAGCATGACCGGGTCCGCGGCGGCTTCCACGTGCACCGTGACGTTGTACGCGCCGGCCTCGGCGTAGCCGATCGCCCAGCGGTCCGGGTCGTCGATCATCAGGTGGCAGTCGATGGGGACGTCGGTCGACTTGAGGATCGACTGGACCACCGGGAGGCCGAGGGTCAGGTTGGGCACGAAGTGCGCGTCCATGACGTCCACGTGCACCCAGTCGGCCCGGGTTTCCCCGGGGTGCGCGACGGCCGCGATCTCCTCGCCGAGCTTGGCGAAGTCGGCGGACAGGATGCTGGGTGCGATGAGAGGTGAAGCCACGACCCGAGTGTAAGAGGACCCGGTTCCGGCCTGTTCACCGGCCGTGACCGCACCGGAGTTCGCTTTACGGACATCCGGCGCTCATCCGGATTCTCCGCATCGAACACATCGTCGAGCACTAATGGGTCACGTCCGGAAGTTCCGGACGGGAAGCACTTCGAGGAGAACCATGAGAACGGTCTTGGCAGGCCGCCGCAAGTGGCTGGCCGCGGGCGCGCTGGGCGTCGCGATGGTCGCCGCGGCCCCGGTCGCGATCGCCGCGCAGGGCAACCAGGACGACCAAGGCGCGCGCGCCGCTTCGGCCGGCGCGGGCGACCGCACGCAGGAGGTCCGCCAGGCGATCCAGGGCGGGCACGCGCGCAACGTCATCCTGTTCATCGGCGACGGCATGGGCCAGTCCGAGATCACCTCGGCGCGCAACTACGAGCGCGGCGCGGCAGGCCGGCTCGCGATGGACGAGTTCCCGCTGACCGGCGACTACACCACGTACGCGGTCGAGAAGGGCAACCCGGCGAAGCCGGACTACGTCACCGACTCCGCGGCGTCCGGCACCGGCTGGGCGACCGGCACGAAGACCTACAACGGCGCGATTTCCGTGGACGCCTACGGCAACCCGGTCCCGACGCTGCTCGAACTCGCCAAGCGCGGCGGCCTGCGCACCGGCGACGTGACCACCGCCGAGGTCCAGGACGCGACCCCGGCCGTGCTCGGCGCGCACGTCGTCGACCGCGACTGCAAGGGTCCGGACGAGACGACCAAGAAGTGCGCGCAGAACGCCAAGGAGAACGGCGGCGCGGGCTCGATCTCCGAGCAGCTCGTGCAGACCCGCCCGGACGTGCTCCTCGGCGGCGGCGCGAAGTACTTCGACCAGAAGGCCACCGCCGGGCAGTTCAAGGGCAAGCCGGTTCTGGAGCAGGCCAAGGCTGCCGGGTACAACGTGGTCAACACCGCTGACGACCTGGCCAAGGCCCGTCCCGGCAAGCCGGTGCTCGGGCTGTTCGCACCGGGCAACATGCCGGTGAACTGGACCGGGCCGAAGGCCGTTCAGGGCGGCACCGCGCCGACCCGCTGCACCCCGAACGCGGCGCTGCCGAAGACGCAGCCGAAGCTCGTGGCGCAGACGCAGAAGGCGTTGCAGCTGCTTGAAGACCGGCGCAGCAACAAGGGTTTCTTCCTGCAGGTCGAGGGTGCTTCGATCGACAAGCAGGACCACGCGGCCGACCCGTGCGGCCAGATCGGCGAGACGATCGACTTCGATGCCGCCGTTGCGGCCGGGCTCGCTTACGCGCGCAGCCACACTGACACGCTCGTCGTCGTGACTGCGGACCACGGCCACACCAGCCAGATCGTGTCGAACGACGCGAAGACGCCTGGCCAGACCGCGACGTTGATCACCAACGAGGGTGCGAACATGACCCTCAACTACGGCACCGCGCTGCCCGGTTCCTCGATGGAGCACACCGGCACGCAGGTCCGGATCGCGGCTTACGGGCCGCAGGCGGCGAACGTCGTCGGGCTGACCAACCAGACCGACCTGTTCGGCACGGTGAAGCGGGCACTTCGCCTGCGCTGAGCCTCAAGTCCGTGAAGGGCTGGCGGATTCAGGTGGTGGTTGCAACACCTGGTGTCTGGTGGTGTGAGAGTAGTGCGTCGAGGGTTTCGGCGGGTGTGTGCCAGTCGAGGGTGTGGCGTGGTCGTCCGTTGAGTTCGGCGGCGACGCGGGCGAGGTCGGCTGTGCTGTGGCGGGAGAGGTCGGTGCCTTTGGGGAAGTACTGGCGCAGCAGGCCGTTGGTGTTCTCGTTGCTGCCGCGCTGCCAGGGGCTGTGGGGGTCGCAGAAGTAGATCTCCATCCCGGTGGCGAGGGCGATCTGCTTGTGGCGGGCCATTTCGGTGCCCTGGTCCCAGGTCAGCGACCGGACCAGCAGCGGCGGCAGGGCCTGGATCGCTTCGGTCATCGCGGTCGCGACCGCGGCGGCGTCGCGGCCGCCGTGCAGGGGCACCAGCACCGCGAACCGGGTCGAGCGTTCCACCAGGGTCGCGATCGCGGACTTGTTGTCCTTGCCCAGGATCAGGTCGCCTTCCCAGTGCCCGGGGACGGCGCGGTCATCAGCCTCGGCGGGCCGCTCGCTGATGCTGACCATGTCCGCGATCCGGGCCCCGGGCCGGGCCCGGCGGGCCTGGGCCCGGGCGCGCGGGACCCGCAGCGCCCGCCCGGTCCGCAGCGCCGCGGCCAGCTCCCGGCGCAGCGCTCCCCGGCCCTGCACGTACAGGGCTTGGTAGATCGTCTCGTGCGACACCCGCATCTCCGGCCGGTCGGGAAACTCCAGCACCAGTCTCGCCGAGATCTGCCGCGGCGACCACTTCCGCCCCAGCCCCGCCGCCACCGCCTCCCGCAGCACCGGATCCGCCGCCAGCTTCGCGATCTTGGGTCGTTTCGCGCGCCGCTCCGCGGCGTGCTGGGCACTGACGGCCCGATAACGTCCCGCGGACCCGGTGTTGCGGGCCAGCTCCCGCGACACCGTCGACCCGGGCCGCCCGATCGCCCGCCCGATCGCGCGAACCCCCTGACCCGCCGCCCGCAGACAGGCGATCTCCTCCCGCTCGGCCAGGCTCAACCGCACCGGCCCCGGCCGAGCGGGCGCATTCCCGATCACCCCGCCAGCCTGCCGGAACAACCGGGCCCCCGTCGGCCCGGCGATCCCCACCGACCACGCCGCCGGCTTCACCGCCGCCCCCGCCCGAATCCGCTCCCAAAACTCCACCTGCACCCACCGCGGCAACCACCGAAACACCCGCGCCACAACCCCACCCCTTCAACAAAGCGGTGTTGCAACAACCCCATGACCCCAAGGCTCCTTGAGGGAACTAGATTCCCTCAAGGAGCCCTTCACGGCTTTCTACGCAGGCGAGGGCAGCAGGTCGAGAGGTTCCGACCAGGGGCGGCGCGGGTCGAGCCGATGCAGCCGTACGCCAGCCTCGGCCAAGGTGTCGAGGTGCCGTTGCCAGGCTGGGTGGTGTGCCCTGGTCGGCTGAATCTGGTAGGCCACGACGATGGTGATCCCTGGTGCGCCAAGGACATCGCCGAGCAGTGTGAGCGCCTGATTGTCCGCGATCCCCAGCGCCAGCTTCGCCACCGAATTCGCGGACGCGGGCGCGAACAGGAACACCTTCGGATCCGGGTGCGGACGCGGTTCGCCGGGAAGGCGGGACGTGCTGCGCACCGGAAGGTCCGTCGTGGCTTCGAGTTCGCCCAGCCCGCCGGTCGCTTTCAGCCAGCCCCAGGCGGTCGGGGTGAGCGTGATGGCCAGCCGCCAGCCTCGGGCGACCGCCGGTTTCGCCAGCTCGTCGGTGAACCGGGTGTCCAGTCCGCCGCACGAGCTGGCGACCAAACCCAGCTCTGTCACGGTTTGCGCAGCACCGCGCAGAACATCGCGTCGGTGCCGTGTCGGTGGGGCCACAGCTGGACGTACGGGCCGTCGCCGAGCTGCGGGACGTCGGGGAAGAACTCCCGGGCGTCCACGATCTCGGACTTGGTGCGGCGGGCGGTTTCGCCTACCACGCCTTCGGTTTCGGCCAGATGCGGCGAGCAGACGACGTACGTGACGATGCCGCCCGGGCGCACCAGGTCCAGCGCCGCCATCAGCAGTTCGCCCTGCAGCTTGGTGAGGTCCGCGACGTCCGACGGCTTGCGGCGCCACCGGGCCTCGGGGCGCCGGCGCAGCGCGCCCAGGCCGCTGCACGGAGCGTCGACGAGGATCCGGTCGTAGCCCGGTTCCAGGCCGGATTCACGACCGTCGGCGACATGCACGGCGACCGGCAGGCCCTGGGTGGCGTTCTCGATCAGCCGAGCCCGATGCGGAGCCTTCTCCACAGCGTCCACGTGCGCGCCGCTGCTCTTGGCCAGCGCGCCGAGCAGCGCCGCTTTTCCGCCGGGTCCCGCGCACAGGTCTAGCCAGCGCTCGTCGGAGCCCTCCAGCGGGACCTTGGTGACGGCGATGGCGCACAGCTGACTGCCTTCGTCCTGCACAGCGGCAAGGCGTTCGCGCACCGGCTCCACGTCGGCCGGGTCTCCGGCGCCTGCGGGCAGGTGGACGCCGTAGGGCGAGTACGGCGCGGGGTCGCCGCCGGTGATCGCGGCCAGTTCGTCGGCGCTGATTTCGCCGGGGCGCGCGACCAGGTGCACCTCGGGGCGGGCGTCGTCCGCTTCGAGGGCGGCCTTCAGCTCAGCGCCCTTGTCCCCCAACGCTTCCGCGAACGACCGGGCGACCCAGCGCGGGTGCGCGGTGCGGAGCGCGTACGCGCCGATCGGGTCGGTGGCCTCGTTCGGCGTCAGTTCGTCGAGCCACTGCGCTTCGTCCTTTGTGGACACCGCGCGCAGGATGGCGTTCGTGAACCCCGTTGCCCACGAACCGGCTTCGGCGCGCACCAGGTCCACAGTGGACCCGACAGCGGCGTGCTCCGGGATCCGGGTGCGCAGCAGCTGGTAGACGCCGAGCCGCAGCGCGTCGAGCACCACCGGGTCGGTCTTCTCGATCGGCCGGTCGGCGCACGCGGCGATCACCGCGTCGAGCAGGCCCTGCGCACGGGCAGACCCGTAAGTCAGTTCGGTGGCCAACGCGGCGTCGCGACCGCTCACGCGGCGTTCCCGCAGCAGCTGCGGGAGGACGAGGTTGGCGTACGCGTCCTTCTCGCGCACGGCGCGCAGCACGTCGAACGCCACCTGGCGGGCCGGATCGATCTCCGGCGGACGCCGCGGTCCCTGTTTGCGCGGAGCCGGACGGCCCCGCTGCGGCCGTGACGGCCGCCGTTCTCCACGCTCGTTCACCGCAGGCGCTCTCCTTCGTCGATCCTCGTGCCGCGCGCCCAGTCGGTGGCAGCCATTCGTTTCTTCCCGGCCGCCTGGACCTCGCCCAGCCGCACCGGTTTCGTCGCCGTGCCCACGAGCACGCGCTTGCGCTCGACCACCAGCTCGCCCGGCCGCGGACCGGGTTCGTCGAGCACGGTGACCGGTCCCAGCTTGAACCGCTCGCCGCGGAACTCCGCCCACGCGCCGGGATCCGGCGTCACCGAGCGGATATGCCGGTCGACCGCCGAAGCCGGGTCCGCGAACGACACCCGCGCGTCCTCGACGGTCACCTTCGGCGCGTAACTCATGCCCTCGCCCGGCTGCTCGACCGCGCGGAGCGTGCCGTCCTCGATGCCGTCCACGGTGGACACCAGCAGATGCGCCCCGGACTCGGCGAGCCTGCCGAGCAGCGCGCCGGACGTGTCAGCCGGGCCGATCGTCTCGGTCACCACGCCGAACACCGGACCCGCGTCGAGTTCCTTCACGATCCGGAAGGTCGACGCGCCGGTCATCTCGTCCCCGGCCCGGATCGCCGCCTGCACCGGAGCCGCGCCGCGCCACGCGGGCAGCAGCGAGAAGTGCAGGTTGACCCAGCCGTGCGCGGGGATGTCGAGCGCGGACTGCGGCAGCAACGCCCCGTACGCGACCACCGGGCAGACGTCCGGCTCCAGCTCGCGCAACCGGGCGAGAAACGCCGGGTCACCGGCGCGGGCGGGCGTGAGCACCTCGATGCCGTGCTCGTCGGCAAGGGCCCCGACCGGGGACCGCAGCACCTTGCGCCCGCGCCCGGCCTGGGCGTCCGGCCGCGTGACGACCGCGACGACCTCGTGCCGCCCGGACTCGATCAGCGCGCGCAACGACGGCACGGCAGGCTCCGGGGTGCCGGCGAAAACGAGACGCATCACCGCACCTCCGGAAGGGAAAAGGGGATTTCAGGCTGGTCGGACATCGGAAGCGAGTCTAGAAGACCCCGTCCCCGGCGGCGCGGCGCGGGCAGCCAGCCGGGGCGGGCGCCAGGATCGGGTATATGACCACGCTGAAGGCGACCCTGCACGACGACCTCACGACCGCGATCAAGGCGAGGGACCAGCTGCGCTCCGCAACGCTGCGCCTGACCCTCTCGGCGATCGGCTACGAAGAAACCGCAGGCGACAGCGCACGCGAACTCTCCGACGACGAGATACTGAAGATCATCACCCGAGAGGTGAAGAAACGCCGCGACGCCGCCGAGGCCTTCGAGAAGGCAGGCCGCGCGGAATCGGCCGAGCGCGAACGAGCCGAGGCGGAGGTCCTCACCGGCTACCTGCCCGCCCAGCTCTCGGACGACGAGCTGCGCGGCTTGGTCACCGAGGCCGTGACGGAAACGAGCGCCTCCGGGATGGCCGGGATGGGTGCCGTGATGAAGGCGGTGCAGCCGAAGATCGCCGGACGCGCGGAAGGCTCCCGGGTCGCCGCCGAGGTGAAACGCCAACTCTCCGCCGGCTGACCTCGCCGATCTTGCTGGCCTCGCTGGCCTTGCACCCTGCTTTTGCTGCGATGCCCCCGCGCTTCGCCCGACGTCCGTGAGGGGAACCCTCACAGACCCTGATTCCCCCAGGGTTCCCCTCACGACCCGCCGAAGTCCGTGAGGGGCCCCTTCACGGACCCGGATTCCCTCAAGGGGACCTTCACGGACCGGGTCGGACTATCCGCGCGCCGCCGCGACGCACTCAACGCCGCATTGGGCTTTTCTCCCGTTGGCACCGGTCAGCGCGATCGACAGCGGTGCAAGTGGATGCCGCGCAACGAGGAGCAAGACCGGCGGCAAGGCGCAAATCACGTCCGGGCACCCAAACCGAGCACACCCGCAAGCCCACTCGCCACAGCACCCAGGCCGGACACACCCGCCAAACCGCACCCGCGCAAACCCACTCACTGAGCCACCCAGCCCCGGCACACCCACCACCCCCGCACCCGCGAACCCCACTCACCAAAACACCCAAGCCACGCGCCCCCACCCCCCAAGGCGACCCCCCGCACCCACCTAACCCAGCGCACCCACACTCCCCCGCACCCCGATACGAAGCCACAAATGCGGGCGACGGGTGCTTGTCAAGGCATCTTTCCCGCCTTGACAAGCACCCGTCGCCCGTCATCACAATCAGCTTCGGGGTGCCCCCACGACCCCGGGCGCAATGTCGCCGCCAGGCGACGAGCCCGCCCTACCTCCCCCCCCAGGCCACCCCCAAGGCAACACCACCTGAGCAGCCCCCTGCCCCCGCCTCACCGGCTCAGCAGCAGCAACCCACCGTCCACCCCCCAAACTCTCCACCCCGGTAGCCGCCCCGATCTCCGCAGGCGACCCCGAAAACACCTGCCCCCGCCCCTGCAAATCCGCAACCTCCGGCTGAGCCAAAAACCCCGCCTCCACATCAGCCTTGGCAGAATTCCGCTGAGAAGCCCGAGGAGCAGCAATCGCATCCTCCAACGACAACCCCCGATCAATCCTCCCCAGCACAACCTGCAACACCGTAGTAATAATCGACGCCCCTCCAGGCGATCCCGTGGCGAAGAACGGCTTCCCGTCCCGCAAAACCACAGTAGGAGCCATAGAAGACCGAGGCCGCTTCCCAGACCCAGGAAGATTAGGATCCGGCACCCCGGGCGTAACCGGAACAAACGAGAAGTCAGTCAACTCGTTGTTCAGCAAGAACCCCCGCCCAGGCACCACAATCCCGCTACCACCCTCCTGCTCGATAGTCAGGGTGTAAGCGACAACATTCCCCCACTTGTCCGCCACAGTAAGGTGAGTAGTGTTCTCCCCTTCATAAGGCGTAGGCGCCCCGACAGAACCAGCACCACAAGGCTGAGGATTCCGCGGATCAGCAGGCGCAACCGGACTGACCCCGGCCCGATCCCGAGAGATCAAGCAAGCCCGGCTGTCCGCGAACCCCTGACTGAGCAATTCCTTCGCCGGCACATCGACCACCGCGGGATCGCCGATCCACCGATTCCGGTCAGCGAACGCATACCGCGAAGCCTCCAGGAAATACTGCAGATAATCAGCCTTGCTGGCCCCTCGGAGATCAAAATTCTCCAGGATGTTCAAAGCCTCGCCCACGGTAAGCCCGCCAGACGAAGGCGCAGGCATCCCATACACGTCCAGCCCGCGGTACTCCGCATGCGTCGGCTCCCGCTCAATGGCCCGATAATCAGCGAGATCAGCAACAGAGAGCTTCCCCGGCCGAACATTCAGCGAAGAAGCCGGATCAACCGGCGGCCGCTGGACAGTCCGGGCGATATCCGCCCCGATCTCGCCCCGGTACAACGCATCCGTCCCCCGCCGAGCCAGTTGCCCATACGTAGCGGCCAAATCAGGATTCCGGAACACCGTCCCCGGCGCGGGCGGCTGCCCGCCCGGCAGATACAACGACCGGGTAGAAGGAAACGCAGCGAACCGACCGGCATTGTGCGCGACCTGATCATGGAACGTCTGGTCGACCACGAACCCCTTGCGTGCCAACCGCTCCGCCGGAGCGATCGACTGCGCGAGCGAGCGCGTCCCCCACTTGCGCAACGCGTCACGCCAAGTAGCCGGAGTGCCCGGCACCCCGACGCTCAGCCCGCTCGTCACGGCATCCGCGAACGGCAGCGGCTTGCCGTTCTCCACGAACAGGTTCTCGTCCGCGGTCTTGGGCGCGGTTTCCCGCCCGTCGAGCGTATGGACCTTGCCGGTCTTCGCGTCGTAGTACACAAAGAACCCGCCCCCGCCGATGCTGGCCGAGAACGGGTCCGTGACGCCGAGTGCGGCCGCGACCGCGACCGCCGCGTCGACGGCGTTGCCGCCGCCGCGCAGCACCTGCGTGCCGATGGCCGTGGCGTCGGCGTCGATGCTCGACACCGCGCCGAGATAGCCGGTCGCGACAGGCGATTTAGGAGTGGGAACGGCGGCCGAGGCGGTGGCCGCCCCGGCCGTGGACACCAGGGCGGCCACGGAGAGCACCGCGAGGATTCGCTTTCCGGTCGTGGGCATGCGGGCGAGTCTGCCCCGCGGCAGAACCGGTGTCCACACTCATTTCGAGGCCGCCATCGCCACCGCGGTCAGAGTCGCCAGGCCGCCGACCCCGAACACTCCGACCACCAGCCCGGACACCGCGGCGACCGACCCGGCCAGCTTCACCGCCAGCCCGGCGATCCAGCGCAGCACCCGGATCACCGCGACCAGCACCACCAGCGCGAGCACGAGCACCCCGGCCGGCACGCCTTGCCCGCTTTGCGCGGCGGCCAGCGCGGTGGTCATATCCCCACCCGTATCCGCGGTTCGCGAAGGTCCTCGCGCCCGAATTCGCGCATGTTCTCGTACGCCCGCCGGCGCAGTTCCTCGCGAGCCTGAACGCGCTTGCGCTCCGAACCCAGCTGCCACACCCAGCGCCAGCCCGCGGCCGTCGCGATCAGGGAGCCGATGAGGATCACCAGGAACGCTTGCGCGACAAGCCCGTGGAACGATTCGAAGCTCAGCAACACCAGCAGCGCCCACACCTGAGCGACGGTGAACGGGACGACCAGAGCTGCCGCGTACACCCCCCGACGCCAGCGAACCGGCTGAGGAGCGGGAAGAAACGGTTCCATGACTGCCTCCCTCGGTGGTGTGTTTCCAGAAAACCCCGGCGAAGCCGGGAAATCTGTGTCAGCTGACACGTTCAGCGGGCGAGTCTCCGCAATTCCGGGAGCCGGTGAATGGTCACCTTGCCGCGCCCGGTGCTGATCACCCCCTGGCGGCGGAGTTCCCGCGTCACCCGTGCCCACGATTCGCGCGAAATCGCGGCTGTCATCGCGAGTTCCGCTTGCGTGCCGGGCACCGTGACTTCGATGTCCGCGCCGCGCCGCACGCCGTGCTGCACCGCCAGCTGCATCAGCTGCGCGGCCACGCGGCGGGCGCTCGTCCCGCCGCCGATGTCGAGCCACTGCCTTCCGACGTCGCGCATCCGGTCGGCCAGGACTTGCAGCAGCGCCCAGGAAATCGCCGCCTCGCGCCGGCACAGCGCGACGAACCGCGCGGCGGGCACGACCAGGACGTCGAGTTCGTCGAGTGCCTGCACTGTCGCCGACCTCCGTCCGCCGTCGATCACGGCCAGTTCGCCGATCACGTCGCCCGCGCCGCGGACGCCGATCACGACCTCGCGCCCGTCCGGCGTCGCGTTGGTGATCCGGACGTGCCCGGCCAGCAGGAGAAGCACCACCGAGGCCCGCTCGCCTTCGCGGCAGAGGACGTCTCCGCGCCGATAGGCCTTGCGGACGGACAGCTCTTCGAACTTCGCGCGGTCCGCGGCGCCCAGCGCCGGCCAGAACCCGGTCGTCTCCACAACGGTCCACCCTCCTCGTCGCCGGCGGGACCGCTCAGGCGATCAGTCCCGCTCCCGGCCGGACGGCGTCGGTGGTGCGGACCCAGCCCCGCGTCCGCTGTCCGCCGACCCGCACGGTGAAGGCGTGGGCGAAGGAGCTGCGGTCGATCCCGGCGTAGCCGTGCCGGACGACCGAGCGGTGGATGGCGTTCGAGACGACGAGAGCGAGCGGGCCGGAGGAGCTGCGCAGCCTGCGTCTCAGGTCAGGCGCGTCGAGAAGCCGGCAGGCGATGTCGATGTCCTCGCCGTACGGGCCGTGGGCGTCGTAGTGCACCTCGCCGGCGTGCACCGAAACGCGCAGCCGGAAGGCCAG
Source organism: Amycolatopsis sp. NPDC114503 (assembly GCF_055633655.1). Taxonomy (NCBI): domain Bacteria; kingdom Bacillati; phylum Actinomycetota; class Actinomycetes; order Pseudonocardiales; family Pseudonocardiaceae; genus Amycolatopsis; species Amycolatopsis sp. NPDC114503. The sequence continues at coordinate 311,015 of NZ_JBVKDT010000009.1, forward strand.
TTCGGGGTCCTGGTCGCCGTGCCGGGCGAGCAGTTCGGCCAGCGCGGGCACCACGCGGGCGAGCAGAACCGTCTTCGGCGCCTCGTCGACCGGCCGGACGAGGCACAGCGCGCCGTCGCCCCGGTCGACGAACGGGTCCCGGAACTGCTCGGTGATGCCCCCGGCCAGGAACGCCTCGTCGAGCAGGTCGAACAGGACCGAACGGAGCCCGGCCCGAGCCGGGTTCGTGCGGGTGGTCGACCCTTCGATGTCGACCACCACGATGGCTCGGTGTACTGGTGCCTGTACTGCTGAGGTGTCCATGACCGCCCCCCTATTTCAGGAAGCTACTGAAATCTAGTAGACTTTCACAAGAGCTACTATAAGGGCGGGCCCGGACTGAAACAATGGTGTCGCGCACACGACATCTTCCGTTCAAGCACGGGTCCGGTCCGCGATTGACCACCCCTGAACACTCGCCGACACCCCACCCCCGGCCCGTCCGGCAACTCCGGCCTCCCGGGTGTAGAATCCCCGCCATTCACGCCTGGCTGAACTTCACTGAAGGGTCTGAAGTCGTGTCTCAGCCCAACCCCGCGCTCGCCGCTCGCCTGCGTACTCTGCGCAAGGAGAGCTGGTCCGACGTGGTGCTCACCCAGAAACAGCTCGCCGAGGCCTTCGGCGTCAGCACCGGGCTGCTGTCGGCGTGGGAGAACGTGACGAAGCCGGTGACGCCCCCGCCGCCGCGGCTCGAGGCATACGCGACCTTCTTCGCCACCCGCCGTTCGGTGCAGGGCCCCCGCCTTCACCTCCTGAAAGTCGAAGACCTGACCGACGACGAGCACACCGTCCGCAAGGAGCTGCTCGCGGAGCTGCAGACGCTGCGCGGCGACCTCGAAGACCCGCCGGCCCAGCCGGTCTTCGCCCCCGAGAGCCTGTGGCACTTCCCGCCGAAGCAGGACATCGTGATCGTCTGCGCGCAGCTGCCGGAGAAGTACCGCATCGCCTACACCGACCCCTCCAGCCCGGACTACGTGAACCTCTACACCTACGCCGACCCGGACGCGCTGATCGAGCTCTACGGCCACATCCGCGCGTGCAACCCGGCGAGCGACGTCACCTTCCGCACCACCGACCAGAACACGACGCTGTCGGCGGACGAGTACACCGCGCACCTGGTGCTGCTCGGCGGCGTCGACTGGAACCCGCAGACCCGCGCGCTGCTCGACCGGGTCGACGTGCCGGTCCGCCAGATCAGCCGCAAGGGCGACGAAGAGCAGCTGGACAGCGGGTTCGAGGTGACCTGCGCGGACGGGACGACCCGGATGTTCAGCGCCAAACTGCGCGACGGCGTTCTGATCGAGGACGTCGCGCACTTCTACCACGGCGTCAGCCCGCTCAACCGCAAGCGCACTGTGACCGTGTGCAACGGGATGTACGGCCGCGGCACCCTCGGGGCCGTACGAGCGCTGACCGACCGCCGCTTCCGCGATCGCAACCAGGCCTACCTTGACCAGCGCTTCGCGGGCGCGGATTCCTTCAGCATCATCAGCCGGGTCCCGGTCTTCGACAACCAGGGGCTCACCCCAGACTGGACCCTGCGAGAGAACCGGCTGCACGAGTGGCCAGAATCGAGCCTCCCATGACCGCGACCGTCGCAGCGCCCGCGCAGCACACGACGCACCAGCGGCTGCTGCATCACGTCGCCGCGAAGGACGCTCCGCAAGCCCAGCTTGACGCGATCGTCGTGCCCAACGGCCGCCCCGCCGCCTACCTCAAGGACGCTTTCCGCGCGGCCCGCGAGGTCGACGCCACGCTGTTGCTGCTGTGCAGCAAGAGCGCCCGGGCGACCGACGCGGTGCTGGCCGCGAAGCGCGACGGGGTGCGCGTCCTCGCGATCGACACGGACGAAGCCGCCGGCCTCGGCGCCGTTCCGCCCTTCGCGACGAGCAAGCTGCTGCAGGCGAAACGCCAGTTGCGCCGCACTGACACGAGCTTCAAGCGCAACCTCGGCGTGCTCGTCGCCGACCTCGCCGGATGGCGGCGCATCCTCTTCCTCGACGACGACATTCACCTTTCGCGGCCGGACGATCTGCGCGCCGCCGCGGGCCTGCTCGACGAATACGCGGCGGTCGGCCTCGCCAACACCGGCATGCGGGACAACTCCGTGGTGTGCCACGCCTACCACCAGTCCGGAGGCGAGCAGGACACGTTCGTCGGCGGCGGCGCGCTGGCGGTCGGGCGCGACGCGTTCTCGTCGTTTTTCCCGGACATCTACAACGAGGACTGGTTCTTTCTCCTCAGCGGCACCGGGTTGCGCGCCACCGCGGTCACTGGCTCCGCGTACCAGGACGACTACGACCCCTTTCGCGACACCATGCGTGCCAGGTCGGAGGAACTGGGCGACACGCTCGCCGAGGGCGTCTACTGCCTCCTGGACAACGGCATGAGCATCGCCGACGCGACCACTGAGCACTGGGCGAGGTTCCTGGAAAGCCGTCGGGCGTTCATCAACACCACGATTCGGCAGGTCCAGGAAGCGCCGCAGCTGACCGGTGCGTACGAGGCCCGGATGATCGCCGCGCTGAAGGCTGCCTACGGCCGCAGCCGGCTGATCGAGCCCGACCTGTGCGCCCGGTATCTGCGTGCTTGGCAGCGGGACCGGGACACCTGGCAGACGCATCTGCTGTCGCTGCGTGCGCGGCACGGGGCGCCGGGCGATCCGGACGCCGCCTTCGACACGCTGGGGATCTCGGAGATCGTGCACAAGTCCTGAAGGTTCAGCGCTCGCCGCAAGTGCGGCTCGCCAGAGGTGCGGGGCTGTCGTCCGGCAGCCCTTTCACCAGGACATGGCACCGTTCGGCCTCGGAAATCGTGCGCCCGTCGGGCGAAACTCGCTCCGCGTAGCAAACGACGGTGCCGTGGCCCCAGTCCCGGTAACCGAGGCGGCTGTACAGCCGGGCGGCGCGGGTGTTGTCGGTGCGGACCGCGAGCGCGCCGAGGGCATGGCCGTGGCCGACCAGGTAGTCCTCGGCCGCATGCACGAGAGCCGCGCCGATGCCGCGGTTGCGCGCGTCCGGGGCGACTTCCAGGTGAGTCAGCAGCGGAACGCCCGGCAGATGGCCGCGGATCGGCGGTTCCTCGGCGTCTTCCAGCCACAGGTAGACGTCGCCGACCGGCCGCGCGGAGCACCACGCGGCGAACAGCACGCCCAGCCCCTTCGCCTGCCGGGTGAACCGGTCCTCGAAGAACCCCTCGTCGCCGAAGACCTCCGCCAGCGTCGCGAGGTCCGCCTGCTCGGCCGGCCGGATCGAGACGTCGCCCATCAACGCCGACTCCTGTCCGCAGGACCGGGCACGCGGCACGCGAGCGGGAGGCCGGCCCGGAACCGGCCCGGGCCGCGGTCCTGATCATGGCCGCCCGGCCTCAAGAGTAAGTGTGCTCTCGGTAGGCGCGAAGACTGCAGATGCCGCAGCCCGGTCCTGCGAACGGAGCAACCGGCTACCCTGCGCGACCACGCCCCTCCCCCGGTTTCCACCTCCCCAATACACCCCGGGACGAACCGGTTCAAACGGAACTCGTGCAGCAGCACGGAAAACGGCTTCCGGGGCCGGGTTCGAGGAGGGAATTAGCGGCTGACTAGATCGGAGTCCGCGGATCCAGTTGCCTGCGCAGGGGGTGGGGGCGGATTGCGGGCCTGTCACTCCGCGCGTTGGCAGGGCTGCTGGCGACCTTGAGCGACTGCTTGGGGTCGGCGGCGTCTCGCGTCCGCGTGCGACTGCGGCTCATGCGGGTGAACGAATGCCGTGGTGCTCGCGGAGGTTCCTGTCGTCAGGCAATGAGCGGAGGGATCCAATGGGACTCGCATCGGGTCGAGTGCCTTTCGCAGCTTTCGCGCGCTACCGGGCTACGCGCCGGAACCGACCGCACCGCAACCGCTTAAATCAGGTCCAACGGGTCCACCCGCACCGGCCCGAGCGCCTGCCGCACCTCCTCGCCACGCGCCCAACCACCTGAACCAAGTCCAACGGAACCAGCCGCACCCACACCGGCCCGACTGCATCCCCGCACCGCGCCCCAACACACCGCGCCAATCACCTAAATCAGATCCGGCGGATCCAACCGCTCCCACACCGGCCCTACCGTCTCCCCGCGCCCCAACAGACCGCGCGCAACCGCCTAAATCAAGTCCAGCGGATCCAACCGCACCGCACCGGCCCGACCGCGTCCCCGCACCACGCGCCCCAACCGACGGCACCCAACCGCCTAAATCAAGTCCAGCGGATCCAACTGCACCCGCACCGGCTCGACCGCCTTCCGGGCGTCCCGGCGGGCCACCGCGTCTCGCACCACCGTCGCCAGGGCGCGGCCGTCCGGGCGGGCCACCCGCACCAGCGCTCGCTCGCGTTCGGCGTTGCCTTCGTCGTCGAAATCGCCCAGCGGGACCGGGCCGAGGACCTCGCCGGTGTCCGGCAGCGGGAGGTCGTCCAGCACGCTCGCCACCGCGGCCGGGCTCCCCTCGACGCTCGCCATCCGCATCGCGGGCGGGAAGCCCAGTTCCCGGCGTTGCTCCAGTTCCTGGCTCGCGTGCCATCCCGGATCCCAGCGCACCAACGCTTGCACCACCGGCAGCCCGGCCTCCGCGCCGACGACCACCCGGCCGCCGCTCGACGCCGGGCGGACCAGCGCGCCTGCGGCCATCCAGCGGCGGAGGGTTTCTTCCGCCGCACGCAGATCCTGACGGCCGAGCAGCGCCCAGCCGTCCAGCAGCAGCGCCGCTCCGTAACCGCCTTCGGCGACTGGCTCCGCACCTGGCGTGCAGACCACCAGAGCCGGGCGGCCGGGGACGGTCGCCAGGACTTCGGCGGCCCCGGAGGTCCGGACCGGCACCCCGGGGAAAGCCCGGCCCAGTTCTTCGGCCGTGCGTTTCGCGCCGACGACGACCGCCCGCAAGCGAACGGAACCGCAAGCGGGGCAACGGAAAGCGGTCTCCGGGACGCCGCACCACCGGCAGGCGGGCGGGCGCGGGGCACCGTCCACCGAACCGCCGGGCAACGCGAGCGGACCGGCGCAGCGGCGGCAGTGGGCAGGCGTTCGGCATTGGCCGCAGGACAATCCGGGGACATAGCCGCGGCGCGGGACTTGGACCAGAGCGGGCAATCCGGCGGCGAAGGCTTGGCGTGCCGCCTCGAAAGCGACTGCGGGCAGGCGGGCTACGCGGGCGGCTTCGTCGCGCGCTACGTCGAAGTCCTCGCCGACGGGAGTCACGCGCGGTGCGGCGGCGCGGAGTTCGGTGCGATCGGCCTGGATTTGCTGCGCCCAGCCGGATTCCACCAAGAGCTGAGCCTCGGCGGTCCGGGCGAATCCGCCGACCAGGAATGCTGATTTCGTTGCGTGGGCCCGATCCATCAGCACATCCCGTACGTGGGGGTACGGGGCATGCGGGTCCAGGTGCAGGTCGTCTCCGTCGTCCCAGACGACGAACAGGCCCGGATCGGCGACGGGGGCGAACATCGCCGCGCGAGTGCCGACTACTACGCGAACTGCGCCGCGCAGCACGGAAAGCCAGCGACGGTACCGCTCTGCCGGCCCCAGACCGGCGATCAGCGCGGCGACGCCCTGTTCTCCGACCAGTTCGATGCATGCCTCGTGCACTCGGGCGAGGTCGCGGTGGTCGGGGACTACCAGGACGGCGCCGCGGCCCTGGGAAGCCGCGGTGGCGGCTGCTTCGGCTAGGCGGCGGGGCCAGTCTTCGCCGGGGAGGGCTTGCCAGACTGCGTTCGCTGGGCGGGCTTCGGTGACGGCTTCCAGGAAGGCTTCGCCGCGTTGGTAGCGGGACCACGCGGAGATGTCCGGCGCGGTCGGCGCCGGGGCCGGTTCCGCGGGCGGTTCGGCTTCCACCTTGGCGTGTCGCGGGGGCAGGGCCAGGCGCAGGACGTCGGAGAGGGTTCCGGCGTAGCGGTCGGCTGCCGAGCGGCAGACGGCGTGCAAAGAAGGCGGGAGGACGGGTTCGCTGGAGGTGACTCGTTCCAGGTAGGCGAGTTTTCGTTCGTATTCCGTCGTGTCGGTGCGTTCGATGAGGTAGCCGTCGACCAGTTGGCCGGCGAAGCGCACTCGGACCCGGCAGCCGGGGACCGCCGATTCGTGGAGTTTTTCCGGGACCTGGTAGTCGAAGGTGCGGTCCAGGTGGGCCAGGGGGATGTCGACGGCGATCTTGGCGACGGGGAGTTCCGGGGCAGGGGTTTGCTGGCCTTTGCGGGAGCGGGTCTTGGCCGGTGTCTTCTTCTTCGCCGGGGTGGCCTTCGGCTCCGGGGCGGAGCGCGGAGGCTCCGGGAGGTCCCACAGCGGGGCGGGTTCGGAGCTGGTCACCAGAAGATCTCTACCAGACAGGGCCGACAGTCCTGTCGCCGAGGGAAGGTGCGGCGGGGTGCCGCCGAAGCCTGATTGTGCTGACGGTTCGAGGGTCTGTCCCGAAAGCCGTGAAGGGCTCCTTGAGGGAATCAGATTCCCTCAAGGAGCCCTTCACGGACCAGAAGCGGGTCAGGCGCCGGCCAGGGAGCGCAAGGCGTCGGCGCGGGCGGTGCTTTCCCAGGGGAGGTTCAGGTCCGGGCGGCCGAAGTGGCCGTACGCGGCGGTGGGGGCGTAGATCGGGCGCAGCAGGTCCAGGTCGCGGATGATCGCGGCGGGGCGCAGGTCGAAGACCTCGCTGATGGCCGACTGGATCTTGCTCGGGTCGACCGTCTCGGTGCCGAAGGTCTCGACGAACAGGCCGACCGGAGCGGCCTTGCCGATCGCGTACGCCACCTGCACCTCGACCCGTCCGGCCAGGCCCGCGGCGACCACGTTCTTGGCCACCCAGCGCATCGCGTACGCGGCCGAACGGTCCACCTTGGACGGGTCCTTGCCGGAGAACGCGCCGCCGCCGTGGCGGGCCATGCCGCCGTAGGTGTCGACGATGATCTTGCGGCCGGTGAGCCCGGCGTCGCCCATCGGGCCGCCGATCACGAAGCGGCCGGTGGGGTTCACCAGGAGGCGGGTGCTGTCGGTGTCGAGGCCCAGTTCGGCCAGCTCCGGCTCCACCACGTGCTTGCGCACGTCGACCCCGAGCATCTGCTCCAGGTCGATCCCGTCCGCGTGCTGGGTGGACACCACGACGGTGTCGAGCCGGACCGGCTGCTCGCCCGCGTACTCGATGGTCACCTGGGTCTTGCCGTCCGGGCGCAGGTACGGCAGCACGCCGTCCTTGCGGACCGCGGTCAGCCGCCGCGACAGGCGGTGCGCGAGCGCGATCGGCAGCGGCATCAGCTCGGGCGTGTCCGAGCAGGCGTAGCCGAACATCAGGCCCTGGTCGCCCGCGCCCTGGCGGTTGATCTCGTCCTCGTCCGATTCCACGCGCGACTCGTACGCCGTGTCGACGCCCTGCGCGATGTCGGGAGACTGCGACCCGATCGCCACGTTCACGCCGCAGGAGTTGCCGTCGAAGCCCTTGGCCGACGAGTCGTAGCCGATGCGCAGGATGACGTCCCGCACGATGGTGGGGATGTCCGCGTACGCCTCGGTCGTCACCTCGCCCGCGACGTGCACCTGGCCCGTCGTGATCAGGGTCTCGACGGCGACCCGGCTGCGCGGGTCCTTGGTCAGCAGGCCGTCCAGGATCGAGTCGCTGATGGCGTCACAGATCTTGTCGGGGTGGCCCTCAGTCACGGATTCCGACGTGAACAGCCTTTTCGTGGACGCAGACACGACCTCGTCACTTCCCTCGGTCAAGCGATGGCGCCCCACCGGTATTTCAGGCGCTCCTGGCACAGCCCACCCTACCCAGCGGGCCTGTAGCTAGAGTCGACGTTCGATCAACGCCGTTACGGCATCCCACAATGTGGCCGCCAGCCGAGCCTTGGCGCCCTGCGGGATGACCTGCTCCGTGCCGTCCGCGGCGAGCAGCCAGCCCGAATTGTCCTCGGTGCCGAACGCTTTGCCGTCGCCGACCGCGTTGACCACGAGCAGATCCGCGCCCTTGCGGCGAAGTTTCGCGCGGGCGTGGTCGAGCACGCTGCCGTTCTCGTCGCCGGTTTCCGCGGCGAAACCCACGACGATCTGCCCGTCCCGCTTGCCGCGCACCAGCTCGGCGAGGATGTCGGCGTTGCGGTCGAGCGCGATGACCGGGTCCGGGCTGTCGTCGGACTTCTTGATCTTGTGATCGGCCAGCGTCGCGGGGCGGAAATCCGCGACCGCGGCGGCCATCACGACGACATCCGCGTCCGCCGCGGCGGAATGCACCGCTTTGCGCATTTCTTCCGCCGTGGACACGCGCTGCAGCGTCGCGCCCGCCGGGGAGGGCAGCTCGTCGGTGTGCCCGGCGACCAGCGTGACCTCGGCGCCGCGCTGCGCGGCGACCCGGGCGAGGGCGAAGCCCTGTTTGCCGGACGAGCGGTTGCCGAGGAAGCGGACCGGGTCGAGCGGTTCCCGGGTGCCGCCCGCGGAGATCACCACGCGGAGGCCTTCGAGGTCTCGCGGCAGCGCGCGCGGTTCGGCGAGCAGCAGCCGGGCCAGATCGACGATCTCGGCCGGGTCGGCGAGCCGTCCCTTGCCGGTGTCGACACCGGTCAACCGGCCTGCCGCGGGTTCGGTGACGACCAGGCCGCGCGAGCGCAGCAGCGCCACGTTGTCGCGGGTGGCCGGGTGCTCCCACATCTCGGTGTGCATCGCCGGGAAGAAGGCGACCGGGCACCGGGCGGTGAGCAGGGTGTTCGTCAGGAGGTCGTCGGCGAGCCCGTGCGCGGCCTTGGCCAGCAGGTTCGCGGTCGCCGGGACGACCAGCACGAGGTCGGCCTCTTTGCCGACCCGCACGTGCTGCACCTCGGGCACCTCGGTGAAGACCCCGGTGTGCACCGGGTTGCCGGACAGTGCCTCGAAGGTCGCCGCGCCGACGAAGTTCAGCGCGGCCTCGGTGGGCACGACGCGGACGTCGTGCCCGGATTCGGTGAGGCCCCGCAGGACCTCGCACGCCTTGTAGGCGGCGATGCCGCCGCCCACGCCCAGGACGACCCTGGGCTTGGCGTCACTCACCCTCGGTGTGCTCGAGCAGCCCGCCGTGGATCTCGCGCAGCGCGATCGACAGCGGCTTCTCGCGGGGGCCCGGCTCGACCAGCGGGCCGACGTACTCCAGCAGGCCCTCGCCCAGCTGCGCGTAATAGTCGTTGATCTGCCGGGCCCGCTTGGCCGAGTAGATCACCAGCGCGTACTTCGAGGAGACCTTCTCGAGCAGGTCGTCGATCGGCGGGTTGGTGATGCCTTCGAGCTCTTCCAGCGTCGCCTGTTGCACAGTCACTCGTGGTGCTCCGTATCGTCACATCGATCGGCGGCAGAATCGCCACCGCCGGTAATCAAGTCTAGCAACCGCCGCGCGGCGACCTCGACGTCGGCGTTCACGACCCGTTCGTCGAACTCCCCGGCCGCGGCCAGTTCGCGTTCCGCCTCGGCCAGCCGGGCGGCCACCGCGGCCTCGGTCTCGGTGCCCCGGCCGGTGAGCCTGCCGACCAGTTCTTCCCAGGACGGCGGCATCAGCATGACCAGCCGCGCCTCCGGCATCGCGGCCCGGACCTGCCGGGCGCCCTGCAGTTCGATCTCCAGGACCGCCGGACGGCCGTCCGCCAGCGCGTTCTCCACCGGCTCGCGGGGCGTGCCGTACCGGTTGCCCGCGAACTCGGCCCATTCCAGCAGCCGGTTCCCGGCCACCATCCGGTCGAATTCGGCGGAATCCACGAAGTGGTAATGGTTTCCGTCGACCTCGCCCGGCCGCGGCGCCCGCGTCGTCACCGAAACGCTGAAGTACAGGTTCGGCTCGAGCAGGCGCAGCTGTCCCACCACACTCGACTTCCCGACGCCGGAAGGGCCGGAGACGACGGTGAGCCGGGGGCGGGAGATGTCTCCTGCCACCGGCTCACTGCCGCGGTCGGCGCCCCGGGTCACCGGGTAGTCCTGACCGACGCCGCTCACTCGCCGCTGAACTCGGCCAGCAGCGCCTTGCGCTGCCGGTCGCCGAGCCCGCGGAGCCTGCGGCTGGGGGCGATCTCCAGTCGTTCCATCGTCTGCTGGGCGCGCACCTTGCCGACGCCGGGGAGCGCCTCGAGCAAGGCCGAAACCTTCATCTTGCCGAGGACTTCGTTCTCCTCGGCCTGCTTCAGCACGTCGACCAGAGTGGTACCGCCCCGCTTCAGCCGCTCCTTCAGCTCAGCACGGATGCGGCGGGCGGCGGCGGCCTTCTCCAGCGCCGCAGCACGCTGTTCCTCTGTCAGCTGGGGAAGTGCCACGTTTTCCTCCGGTAGTTCTCACATCTGGGTGGGTGACGCGACGGTACCCACCCCTGAGCAGGGGCCACAATGCGGGGGTGGCTGGTGGAGCGCGATTCCGGGGCCTGCTATTGGCCTTTTCCGCGCAGTCCCGCCAACCGGCCGTTCACCTCTTGGGCCGCACGGCGTAACGCGCTGGTGTCCGGGCCGCGGCGCAGCAGGTCTCGCGAGGACGCCGGAAGCAGGCCCGGCAGGCCTTCCCCGAAGACTGCCCGCAAATCCGCCTCAGTTGCCCCCTGCGCCCCGAAACCGGGCGCGAGCACCGGTCCGTTGAGCCGGCTCAGGTCGACTTCCCCAGGAGCCACAGTGGCCCCTACGACCACGCCGACGTCTCCGTACGGCTCAGCACCTGCGTTGTGGTCCGTAGCAGCGTCTACGACGCTCTGAGCGACCGTACGGCCGTCTTCGAGCCGCGCGCGCTGCAACGCGTTCGCTTCCGGGTTCGACGTGCGCGCAAGCACGAAGAGCCCGTTGCCCGCTTCGCGCGCCGCCGCAACAGCCGCGTCGAGCGCGCCGAAGCCGAGGTACGGCGACACCGTGGCCGCGTCGGCGGTGAAAGCCGCCTTCTCGGCCACGTACGCCGCCGTATAGGCCGCCATGGTCGAGCCGATGTCGCCGCGCTTCACGTCCAGCAGGACAAGCGCTCCGGCGTCGTGGGCGACGTCCACGACGCGTTCGAGCACCGCCACTCCGGCGGACCCGAACGCCTCGAAGAACGCCGACTGCGGCTTCACGATCGCCGCCACCTCGCCCAGCGCCTCCGCGGCGCTGAGCGCGAAGCGTTCGAGCCCGCTCGCGTCGAGCGGCAGGCCCCACGCCTCGATCAGGCCCGGATGCGGGTCGATCCCGGCGCACAGCGGCCCGCGCGCGGCCACCGCTTCGGCCAGCCGGGCCCCGAACCGCGCGGTCACGACGTCGCCTTCAAAGCCGCCTGGAGGTCCTGCAGGCTGCGCACGCCGATGTCGCCGCGGATAAGCGCTTCGATGCCGTGCACGGCCGCCGCGGCACCCTGAACCGTGGTGACGCACGGAATATCGCGCGACACCGCGGCAGTACGGATTTCGTAACCGTCCACGCGCGGCCCGCTGTTTCCGTACGGAGTGTTGATCACCATGTTGACCTCGCCGGCGAGGATCACGTCGACGATGTTCGGCTCGCCGGTGCCCGGGTCCGGCTCGGAGTGCTTGCGCACGACCGAACAGGCAACCCCGTTGCGCCGCAACACTTCCGCGGTGCCGGAGGTGGCGAGGATCTCGAAGCCGAGATCGGCCAGCCGCTTCACCGGGAAGACGAGCGAACGCTTGTCGCGGTTGGCGACGGACACGAAAACCCGGCCCGAAGTGGGAAGGGATCCGTAGGCGCCGCTCTGCGATTTCGCGAATGCTTTCCCGAAGGAGGTGTCGACGCCCATGACCTCGCCGGTGGATTTCATTTCCGGGCCGAGCAGGGAGTCGACGCCGTGTCCTTCCGGCGTGCGGAACCGGTGGAAGGGCAGCACGGCTTCCTTGACCGCGACCGGCGAATCGGCGGGCATCCGGCCGCCGTCGCCCTCGGCGGGCAGGACGCCGCTGGCGCGCAGGTCCTTGATCGTCGAACCGGTCATCACCAGCGCCGCGGCCTTGGCCAGCGGGACGGCGGTGGCCTTGGAGACGAACGGGACGGTGCGCGAGGCCCGCGGGTTGGCTTCCAGGACGTAGAGCACGTCGTCCTTGAGCGCGTACTGCACGTTCAGCAGGCCGCGGACGCCGACGCCGCGCGCGATCGCCTCGGTGGAGCGGCGGACCGCGTCGAGGTCCTGCGCGCCGAGGGTGATCGGCGGCAGGGCGCAGGAGGAGTCGCCGGAGTGGATCCCGGCCTCCTCGATGTGCTCCATGACGCCGCCGAGGTAGAGGTCCTCGCCGTCGAACAGCGCGTCGACGTCGATCTCGATGGCGTCGTCCAGGAACCGGTCCACCAGCACCGGGTGCTCAGGCGTGACCTCGGTGGCGCGGCGGATGTAGCCGGCGAGGGATTCCTCGTCGTAGACGATCTCCATGCCGCGCCCGCCGAGCACGTAGGACGGGCGGACCAGCACCGGGTAGCCGATCTCGTCGGCGATCCGCTTCGCGCCCTCGAACGAGGTCGCCGTGCCGTACTTCGGCGCGGGCAGCCCGGCCTCGGTCAGCACGTCGCCGAACGCGCCGCGGTCCTCGGCCAGGTCGATCGCCTCCGGCGGCGTCCCGACGACCGGCACCCCGGCGTCGGCCAGCCGCTGCGCGAGCCCGAGCGGGGTCTGCCCGCCCAGCTGCACGATCACCCCGGCGACGGTGCCGGACTGCTGCTCGGCGTGCACGACCTCGAGCACGTCCTCGAACGACAGCGGCTCGAAGTACAGCCGGTCGCTCGTGTCGTAGTCAGTGGACACGGTTTCCGGGTTGCAGTTGACCATCACGGCCTCGAACCCGGCCTCGCGCAACGCGATCGCCGCGTGCACGCAGGAGTAGTCGAATTCGATGCCCTGCCCGATCCGGTTCGGGCCGGAGCCGAGGATCAGCACCTTCGGCTTGTCGCCCTGTGCCGCGACCTCGGAAACCGCCGCGGGGTCGGTCTCGTAGGCCGAGTAGTGGTACGGGGTCTTCGCCGCGAACTCCGCCGCGCAGGTGTCGACCGTCTTGAACACCGGCCGCACCCCCAGCCGGTGCCGCAGCGCCCGCACGCCGTCCTCGCCCGCCAATTCGGGGCGCAGCGCGGCGATCTGCCGGTCCGACAGGCCGGTGCGCTTCGCCCGCCGCAGCAGGTCTCCGTCGAGCACCGGGGCGTCGCGGACCTCGGCGCCGACCTCGCCGATCAGCGCGATCTGGTCGATGAACCACGGGTCGATCCCGGACGCCTCGTGCACCTGTTCGACCGTCGCGCCGAGCCGCAGCGCCAGTTCCACCTCGTAGAGGCGGCCTTCGTGCGGCGTGCGCAGCGAGTCCAAAGTGGACTCGACAGTCGCGCCCTCGGGGTCGGGCAAGGTCCAGAACCCGGTCGCCTTCGTCTCGATCGACCGCATCGCCTTCCCGAGAGCTTCGGGGAAACTGCGGCCGAACGACATCGCTTCGCCGACGGATTTCATCGTCGTGGTCAGCGTCGGGTCCGCGCCGGGGAACTTCTCGAACGCGAACCGCGGCATCTTCACCACCACGTAGTCCAGCGTCGGCTCGAACGCCGCCGGGGTCTCGCCGGTGATGTCGTTGCGGATCTCGTCGAGGGTGTAGCCGATGGCCAGCTTCGCCGCGATCTTCGCGATCGGGAAACCCGTCGCCTTCGACGCCAAGGCACTGCTTCGCGACACCCGCGGGTTCATCTCGATCACGACCATCCGGCCGTCCTCGGGGTTGAACGCGAACTGGATGTTGCAGCCGCCGGTGTCCACGCCGACCTCGCGCAGCACCGCGATGCCGACGTCGCGCATCACCTGGAACTCGCGGTCGGTCAGCGTCATCGTCGGAGCCACGGTGACGGAGTCGCCGGTGTGCACGCCCATCGCGTCCACGTTCTCGATCGAGCACACGACCACGACGTTGTCGTGCTTGTCGCGCATCAGCTCGAGCTCGTACTCCTTCCAGCCGAGCACGCTCTCCTCGATGAGCACCTCGGTGACCGGAGACTCGGTGAGCCCGGTCGAGGCGAGCCGCTCCAGGTCCTCGGGCGTGTGCGCCATGCCGGAACCCAAGCCGCCCATGGTGAACGACGGCCGGATGACCACCGGCAGGCCGAGTTCCTCGACCGTGGAACGAACCTCGTCCATGTCGTGGCACACCCGGCTGCGCGGCACGTCCGCGCCGACCGTGCGCACGATGTCCTTGAACTTCTGCCGGTCCTCGCCGCGCTGGATGGCGTCGATGTCCGCGCCGATCAGCTCCACGCCGTACTTCTCCAGCACGCCGCGCTCGTGCAGCGCCACCGCGCAGTTCAGCGCGGTCTGCCCGCCCAGCGTCGCCAGGATCGCGTCCGGGCGCTCGGCGGCGATGACCTTCTCCACGAAGTCCGGCGTCACCGGCTCGATGTAGGTCGCGTCCGCGAACTCCGGGTCCGTCATGATCGTCGCCGGGTTCGAGTTCACCAGGGACACGCGCAGACCCTCGCTGCGCAGCACCCGGCAGGCCTGCGTGCCCGAGTAGTCGAACTCGGCCGCCTGCCCGATCACGATCGGCCCGGAGCCGATCACCAGCACGTGCTGGATGTCCGTCCTCTTCGGCATCAGGCCTTCTTCTCCATCAAGTCAACGAATTCGTCGAACAGCGGCGCGGCGTCGTGCGGACCCGCCGCCGCTTCGGGGTGGTACTGCACGGAAAACGCGGGCACGTCGAAAGCGCGCACGCCCTCGACCGTGTCGTCGTTCGGGCAGTAGTGGCTGATTTGCGCGGCCCCGTAAGGCGAATCGAAACGCTGGCCCGGTTCGCCTTCGAGGGCGAAGCCGTGGTTCTGCGCGGTGATCGCGACCCGGCCGGTCGCCACGTCGATCACCGGGATGTTGATCCCCCGGTGCCCGTAGCGCATCTTGTACGTGTCCAAACCCAGGGCGCGGCCGAGGATCTGGTTGCCGAAACAAATCCCGAACAGCGGAATCCGCTGCTCCAGAACGGTTTTCGTCAATGCCGTCGCGTGCGCGGTCGTCGCCGGGTCGCCGGGACCGTTGGACAGGAACACCCCGTCCGGCCCCAGCGCCAGCAACTCCTCCGCGCTCGTGCTCGACGGCAGCACATGCACCTCGATGCCCCGCTGCGTCATCAGCCGCGGCGTGTTCGACTTGATCCCCAAGTCCAGCGCCGCGACCCGGAACCGCCGTTCTCCTTGCGCCTCAACGACATACGGCTTGTCCGTGGAGACTTCGCCCGCGAGATCCGCGCCCTTCATCGGCGGGCTCGCCAGCACCTCCGCGACCATTTGCTCGTCGCTGCCCAGCGCGTCGCCGGAGAACACGCCCGCGCGCATCGCGCCCTGCTCGCGCAGATGCCGCGTCAAAGTCCGGGTGTCCACTTCGGAAATCCCGACCACGCCCTGGCGCACCAGCTCGTCGTCCAGCGTGCGCTTCGCCCGCCAACTCGACGGCGTGCGCGCCGGATCCCGCACCACGTAACCGGAAACCCAGATCCGGGCCGATTCGTCGTCCTCGTCGTTCCAGCCCGTGTTGCCGATCTGCGGCGCGGTCTGCACCACGATCTGCCGGTGGTACGACGGATCCGTCAGCGTTTCCTGGTACCCCGTCATGCCGGTGCAGAACACCGCCTCGCCGAGCGTCCGCCCGCGCGCGCCGTAGGCCGCGCCGCGGAACACCCGGCCGTCTTCGAGAACCAGGGCGGCGGGGCCGCGAGTGCCGGTGCTCACTGGGCACCTCCCTTGATGTCGTGATCGGTAAGTTCGTTGATCCACAGTGGATAGTCGTCGAGATCGTCGCCGCGGAACCCGGTGTCCAGCGCGACGTCGCCGAGCTGCCAGGTGATCACCAGCAGCACGTCGGTGCCGGTGACCTTCCCGGCGAGCCGCGAGTCCCGGCGGATCCCGGTGATCGAGGCGCGCGGGATCCAGAAGTCCGGCAGCCCGCCGCGTTCCACGGCCACCCCGTCCGGGTGCAGCCGCCAGACCGCGCCGGACCTCGGGCCCGCGCCCCGCGTGACGACGCGGTCCTGCCAGTTGCCCGCGGTCGTGGTGCCCACGTACACGCCGGCAGATTCCAGCTGGAACTCGCCGGGGTCGGCCGGGATCTCCGGGAACGGCGCGATCCGCGCGCTTTGCGAACGCGCCTTGCGCCGCCAGCCCGTCCACATGCCCCACAGGCACAGCAGGAAGAACGCGACGATCCCCAGCGTCAGCAGCAGCCGCTCCATCAGCAGATCTTCCCCTCGCGCGCGGTGATCCGCCCGCGCAGCAGGGTCGCCGTCACCACGCCGGGCAACCGCATTCCCTCGTACGGGGTGTTGGCGGCGATGCTGGCCAGTTCGGCCCCGCGCACGGTCCATTCGGCGTCCGGGTCGACGAGCGTCAGGTTCGCCGGTTCGCCCGCTTCGATCGGACGGCCGTGCCCGGCCAGGTTCCCGACCTCCGCGGGCCGCTCGCTCATCACGCGGGCGACGCCGCGCCAGTCGAGCAGACCGGTCTTGACCATCGTCTCGACGACCACCGACAGCGCGGTCTGCAGGCCGAGCATGCCCGGCCGGGCCGCGGCCCATTCGCTGTCCTTGTCCTGCGGGGCGTGCGGCGCGTGGTCGGTCGCGACGCAGTCCACGACGCCCTCGGCCAGCGCGGCGCGCAGCTTCTCCGCGTCGCCGCCGGTGCGCAGCGGCGGGTTGACCTTGTTGACCGGGTCGTAGGTCTCGAGCCGGTCGTCGGTGAGCAGCAGGTGGTGCGGCGTGACCTCGGCCGACACCTTGGTGCCGCGTTCCTTCGCCCAGCGCAGGACGTCGACCGTGCCCGCGGTGGAGACGTGGCAGACGTGCAGCCGCGCGTTCGCGTGCAGCGCCAGCAGGCAGTCGCGCGCGACGATCGACTCCTCCGCCGACGCCGGCCAGCCCGGGTAGCCCAGGCGCGACGCCTGCTCGCCCTCGTGCGCCTGCGCGCCGACGGTGAGCCGCGGCTCCTCGGCATGCTGGGCGATCACCGCGTCGAGCGCGGTCGAGTACTCCAGCGCGCGGCGCATCAGCAGCGGGTCCGCGACGCAGACGCCGTCGTCGGAGAAGACCCGCACCGCCGCGGTGCCCTTGGCCATCGTGCCCAGTTCGGCGAGCTTCTCGCCCTTGAGCCCGACGGTGACCGCGCCGACCGGGTGGACGTCGACCAGGCCGACTTCCTGCCCGCGCCGCCACACGTGGTCGGTGACGAGCGAGTTGTCGGCGACCGGATCGGTGTTGGCCATGGCGAACACGGCGGTGTAGCCGCCCAGCGCGGCGGCGGCGGAACCGCTGTCGATGGTCTCGGTGTCTTCGCGGCCCGGCTCGCGCAGGTGGGTGTGCAGGTCGACGAACCCGGGCAGCAGGATCTGACCCTTGGCGTCGAGCACCTCGGCGCCTTCGGGAACGTTCACCTCGCCGATGGCGGCGATGACGCCGTCCTCGATCAGGACGTCCACCGGCTCGCCCTCGCCGTACGGGCGGGCACCCTTGATCACGATGCTCACGCGGCAGCTCCTTCACTGGCCAGCAGGTGGTAGAGGACCGCCATGCGCACGTGGACGCCGTTGCGGACCTGTTCGGTAATGGCTGAGGAGGGGGAATCCGCGACTGCGGAGGAGATCTCCATGCCGCGCAGCATCGGGCCGGGGTGCAGCACGACGGCGTGCTCGGGCAGCAGCGCCTGGCGACGCTCCGAAAGCCCGTAGGAGATCGAATATTCGCGCGCCGACGGGAAGAACCCGCCGTGCATGCGCTCTGCTTGGACGCGCAGCATCATCACCGCATCGACCGCGGGCAGCTCGGCGTCAAGATCGTGCGACACCGTGACCGGCAGCTTCTCGACACCGACCGGCAGCAGCGTCGGCGGCGCGACGAGCACCACCTCCGCGCCGAGGGTGCTGAGCAGGTGGATGTTCGACCGCGCGACCCGGCTGTGCAGGACGTCGCCGACGATCGCGATCCGCCGGTCCTTCAACGAACCGAGGCGTTCGCGCAAGGTCGCCGCGTCGAGCAGCGCCTGGGTCGGGTGCTCGTGCGTGCCGTCGCCCGCGTTGACCACCGCGGTGCCCGGCCCGGCGAGCCAGCCCGACAGCCGGTGCGCGGCGCCCGAGGCGGGGTGCCGGATGATCACGCAGTCGGCGCCCGCTGCGGCCAGCGTGAGCGCGGTGTCCCGCAGCGATTCGCCCTTGTTCACCGAGGAGCTGGACGCCGAGACGTTGATCACGTCCGCGCTCATCCACTTCCCGGCGATCTCGAACGACACCCGGGTGCGCGTGGAGTTTTCGTAGAAGAGCGTGATGACGGTGCGACCGCGCAGCGTCGGCAGCTTCTTCACCTCGCGGCCGAGCAGCGTGTGCTTCAGCTCGTCGGCGGTGTCGAGCACGGCGGTCGCGGTGTCCGCGTCGAGACCGTCGGTGGCGAGCAGGTGCTTCACCGGGTTTCTCCTTCCGGCGCGCGCAGCAGCACCGCGTCCCGGCCGTCGGTTTCGGACAACAGCACGGAGACGCCCTCGGCGCGCGCGGTGGGCACGTTCTTGCCGACGTAGTCGGCGCGGATCGGCAGCTCGCGGTGGCCGCGGTCGACGAGCACAGCGAGCTGGACGGCACGCGGGCGGCCGTGGTCGCGCAAGGCGTCGAGGGCGGCGCGGATGGTGCGGCCGGAGAACAGGACGTCGTCGACGAGGATGACGACCCGGTTGTCGATCCCGCCCGGCGGCAGCTGCGTCTGCTCGAGAGCACGCGGCGGGCGGCGGCGGAGATCGTCGCGGTAGAGGGTGACGTCGAGGGCGCCGTGCGGCGGCGCGACCCCGGCGAACTCGCCGATCTTCTCGGCGAGGCGCGCGGCCAGCGGAGTGCCGCGCGTGGGGATGCCGAGCAGCACCGGGTACTGCTCCGGCGGACCGGCTCCGAGAGCGGTCTTCTCGATGACCTGGTGGGCCATCCTCGCGATCGTGCGCGCGACATCACCGGCGGACAGCAGCTCGCGCTCCCCCGCCGGCTCCGCCGCGCCACGCGGACGTGACGACAAGGCGGACCTCCTTCCCCGCCTCTCTGGACGGGTCCTTAAAGGACGTCGGCAACCGGCTGCTGCCGGAAACCGCACCGACAGTAGCAGGACCGGTCAATCAGTCTTCCGGGTGGTACGCGCACGGCCGCCACCTGCACGGACCGACCTTCTGCTTGACCTGGTGACAACTATGCGTAACCATTACTCTGAGTATTCGACTCGAGGAGTCCCCGGCCCGGTCCTCCCGGCCGGCGCGGGGTGAGGAAACGGAGAACCACCAGATGGGCGATTACGCCAAGGCGCTCGGGGCCAAGCTCCGCGGGATCCGCCAGCAGCAAGGCCTGTCCCTGCACGGGGTCGAGCAGAAGTCCGGCGGCCGCTGGAAGGCCGTCGTGGTCGGCTCGTACGAGCGCGGCGACCGGGCGGTCACCGTCCAGAAGCTGGCCGAACTGGCGGACTTCTACGGCGTCCCGGTGGTCGAACTGCTGCCGGAGGGCCGCGTCCCGTCCGGGGCCGAGCCCGCCACGAAGATCGTGATCAACCTGGAGCGGCTCCAGCAGCTGCCCGCGGAGAAGGTCGGCCCGCTCGCCCGGTACGCGGCCACCATCCAGAGCCAGCGCGGCGACTACAACGGCAAGGTGCTCTCCATCCGCACCGAGGACCTGCGCTCGCTCGCCATCATCTACGACATGACCCCCGGCGAGCTCACCGAGCAGCTCATCGACTGGGGCGTCCTCCCGCCGGAAGCCCGGCCGTCCAAAGAGGACTGAGGACAGATGGCGGCAACGGCCGTGCACGACGCGGCGGGCTTCCCGCGCCCGGGGAACCGGGAACGCCCGCCGCGCTTCGGGTGAGGCTCCAGCCGCCGAGGTGCTGGTTTTTTTCCGCCGCAGCGCAGGCGCCGGGTCGATCTCGCCCGCGGTCGCGCTGACGTGCTCTTTTGCCGTGCGGCGAAGCTCCGGTGAACCGGCCTGAATTTCCCGCGTTTCCCGCCGGGAATCGGCTTCAGCCGGATTTTCGCGCATTTCCCGCTCCGAGCCGCGGTGCCGCCGGGGACCGTTTCCTCTCCCCGGCCGCTCCCCGCTCCGGAGTTCTGCGGGCGGGTGTATTCGCTGACCTGGCTTGAGGATTCGCTCGGGCGTTTCCGGATGTCAGCCCGCAAGCAGCTTGCCCTGCCCGGGTTGAAGGCACGCGCCGAACGCATCCCGCTTCCGGACGCCAACCCCGAACCCCCAGCGTCAAAGCAGTTCGCCCTGCCAGCTTGAAGGCACGCGCCGAACGTTTCCGGATGCCAGCCCGAAACTTCCAGCGGTGAGCTGCCCGGCTTGCAGATACGCGCCGAACGCTCCCCGCCAGCCCGAAACTTCCGGCACCAGGCACTTCCCCAGCCCGGCCGCGGTCCTCCGCACCGAGCGTTTCCCCGCTCCCAGCCGGTTTTCCGCGCCGGGCAAGCTCCTCAACGCCAGGCCGCGTCCGTTCTCAGCGCTTTCCGCCCAGAACATTCTCCGGCCCGGCCTCAACTTCGCTTTCGCCGCTCAGCCGCGGAAAAAGCATTGCCGCGCCGCGGTTTCCCCAGATTCGCCACGACCGCCGCCCCGCCGTTCCGGCTCTCACTGCGCCGAGGTTCCGCTCCGCCGGACTGCTCACTCACCGCAGCGAGCCCGGAAGACCCTCGCCCGGAATTCACCGGATCGCCGCCGAACCGAGCGGGCCAGCGCGCCGCGAATGGCGCCCGCCGACCGGTTCTGATTCCGCTCGGTGATCAATTTTCTCCCGAGCGCCCCCCGCGCCGGCCGACGAGGCCCGGCCGTGACCCGATCAGGCAGCGGCCATTCAGGTGGCGCTTTCCCCCAGCCGGGTTACCTCTGACTACCGGACCGCCGGGACTACAGAATCGCGCGCAGGCGGTCGGCGATCGTGCCGATGCGGCCGAGCACGCCGTTGATGAACCGCGGCGAATCGTCCGTCGAAAGTTCCTTCGCGAGGCCGACCGCTTCGTCGATCGCGACCGCGTCGGGGACGTCCGCCGACCACAGCATCTCGTACACGCCGACGCGCAGGACGGCCAAGTCGACCGGCGGCATCCGCTCGAGAGTCCAGCCCTGCGAGTGCTCCGCCAGCAGTTCGTCGATCCGCTCGCGGTTCGCCGTGACGCCCTCCACGACGGTGATCGTGTAGTCCGCGACCGGGTCGACCTCGACCGCGCCGACCCGGTCGGCCAGCAGCGTGACCGGGTCGGCGGACCGCTGGGCGGCCTCGTACATCATCTCGACCGCGCGCCTGCGGGCCTGGCGCCTGCTGATCGCGCCGCCGCGGTTCGGGTGCGGGGGAAGCTTGTCCGCCATCAGCTGGAGACGCGGCCGAGGTAACGGCCGTCGCGGGTGTCGACCTTGATCTTCTCGCCGGTCGAGAGGAACAGCGGGACCTGGATCTCCGCGCCGGTCTCGAGCGTCGCCGGCTTGGTGCCGCCGGTGGAGCGGTCGCCCTGCAGGCCGGGGTCGGTGTGCTGGATGACGATCTCGACGGAGGTCGGCAGCTCGACGTACAGCGGCTCGTTCTCGTGCACCGCGACCTGGACCTCGGTGTTCTCGAGCATGTAGTTCGCGTTGTCGCCGACGGTCTCGGCGGGCACGGTGATCTGGTCGTAGGTGTCGCCGTCCATGAAGACGAAGTCCGCGCCGTCCTTGTACAGGTACGTCATGTTCCGGCGGTCCACCGTGGCCGTCTCGACCTTCGTGCCCGCGTTGAAGGTCTTGTCGACGACCTTGCCGGTCAGCACGTGCTTGAGGGTGGTGCGCACGAACGCGCCGCCCTTGCCCGGCTTGACGTGCTGGAACGCGGTGACGCTCCACAGCTGGCCGTCCAGGTTGAGGACGAGTCCGTTCTTCAGGTCGTTGGTGGTGGCCACGAGTCTTCAGGTCTCCTGTGTTCGATCTCTTCGGCCGCGGCCGTCAGACGGCCACGAGGTCCTTGGTGCTCAGGGTGAGGAGTTCGGGTCCGGAGTCCCGCACGACGAGCGTGTCCTCGATGCGCACGCCACCGCGCCCCGCGAGGTACACGCCGGGCTCGACGGTGACCGCCATACCGGCGGACAGTGTACCGACGCCCGCCGCGGCGAGACTCGGTGCCTCATGCACTTCCAGCCCGACGCCGTGGCCGAGACCGTGCGCGAACTGCTCGCCGTACCCGGCACCGGCGATCACCGACCGGGCCGCGGCGTCCACTTCGGACACCACAGCGCCGGGGAGGACCGCCTCGCAGCCCGCCGCCTGCGCCCGGTGCACCAGGTCGTAGATCTCGCGCTGCCAGTCCGCGGGCTCGCCGATGACGACCATGCGGGTCATGTCCGAGTGGTAGCCGTCGACCGTGGCGCCGAAGTCGAACTTGACGAAGTCGCCGCGGCTCAGCTCGGCCCCGGTCGGGCGGTGGTGCGGGATCGCCGAATTCGGCCCGGCGGCGACGATGGATTCGAACGAGATCCCGGACGAACCGTGCTCCAGCATTCGGTTCTCCAGGTCGCGGGCCACTTCCAGCTCGGTCCGGCCCGGCCGGACTCCCCCGGCCTCGATCAGGTCGGCCAGCGCGCGGTCGGCGGCGGCGCACGCGGCGCGCAGGGCGGCGATCTCGACCTCGTCCTTGACCGCCCGCAGCTGCTCGGTCAGCCCTGGCGTGCGGATCAGCTCGACGCGGTCGAAGGGCACCTTGAGGTTCTCGTGCTCCTCGACGCTCACGTGCTGGCTCTCGAACCCGGTCCGGCCGTAGTCCGAGAGGCGGCTCCCCGCGTGGGCCGCGAGCGCGCGGGCGCTGGCGCGGTCGAGCACGCGTTCCAGGTCGGGCACCTCCGACGCCGACTGGGTCGTGTAGCGCCCGTCGGTGCAGAACAGGGTCTTCGCGTCGCCGCCGGCGTGCAGCAGCAGCGCGGCGTTCGACCCGGTGAACCCGGTCAGGTAGCGGATGTTGAGCAGATCGGTGACCAGCAGCGCGTCGACCCCGTTCTCGTGGAGCAGGGCGGCGAGCGAGGCACGGCGGTGAGCGTGGATTTCCGGCACCCGGCCAGCTTAACCAGCGGCTTCCGGGCTTCGCTTCGGCCGCGGTTCGAGGACGGCCTACTGGCGGTTAACTTCGGCGCGCCTACACTCCGTCCATGCTGGGTGCCTGGTTGACGCGCGGGCTGGTCATGGCGGTCGTGCACGCCGCCGCGATGACGCTGCTCGCCAAGTGGTCCGTGTTCCACCCGACCGGCCAGACGCTGTTCACGTCGCTCACCATCGCCGTACTGGTCGGCCTGGCGGCGCTGTGGAGCGCGATCGACGGCTGGCGCGGCCTGCGCGACAGAGGGCGCGCGTGGTTCATCGCCGCCCTGGTCGCGGGCGTGGTCTCGGGCATCCTGTACGTGATCGGGCGGGCGATTTTCGTCGACCAGACCGGGGTTTCCGAGCTGGGAGCCGCGCTCACCGGCGGGGCGGCGTTCTCCGCGCTGCTCGTGCTGGTGCCCGCCGGGCTGGGATTGTTCGTCGGCGGCCGGATCCGGCGTCCGGCGTCTTCCGACGAAGATGACTCGTCCGGATCCGTCCCGGAGCCGGACGACGAGGACGAAGACGGCACCGGCAGCCGCTCCGGCGAACTCGAACTCCCGCCGAGCCCGACCCCGCGCGCCCCGAAGCCTTCGCCGGTCAGCCGCCCAGCGGCAAACCGCGCGCGGCGCCGTCCCACTGTTGCGGGTCGATCTCCTGCACCCCGGAACCGTTGAGCGACACGATCGTCGTGTCCGGCAGGCCGTAAAGCTGGCCGTCGAGCACCATGCCGTAGCCGCGGCCGTACGAGTGCACGACGGTCGCCCCGGAGCGCAGACGGGTCTTCACCGGCACTTCCGGCACCTGCGGGAGCGGCCGGTCGACCAGCTCCCCGGCGAGCACCGAGGCGACTGAACGACGGTCGATGCGGATGCGTTCGCCGCGCCGGTAGAGGTCGATCATGCGGTCCGGCGACGGCATCGCGACGCCGTCGAAGGTCGCGGTGCTGCGCGACGAGGTCGAACAGCCGCCCGCGCCCTTCACGTCGAGCCCGAAATGCTTCAGCCCGGTCGGCGCGCCCGCTGGCCCGATCTCCGTGGCTCGCACGACATCCAGCGAGACCAGATCGCACGGATCGCTGACCGACGTCGGCGCGTGCCCGTCGGGACGGCGGACGAGGCCGGGGCCTTCCTTCCACGCGCCCGGGATCACGACCGGTTTGTACGGCTGCATCGTGAAATCGCGGTCCCAGAAAGTGATCGTGGTTCCGTCGGCGGTCTCGTGCGCGATGGCGAAGGCGTCGAGCGCGCCGACCCACTCCAGGTCCACGCTGAACGCGTCGACCACCGAACGGGTCCGCGGCGCGGCAGTCGTCGCGGTGGGCTCGAATCCCTTCTCCCCCAACGCTTCCACGCCTTCGCGGAACGCCGGGTCGTGCGCCCGGATCACGAACTGGCCCGCCCCGTTCCAGCCCGCCGCGCGGCCGGTGGTGTCGGTGAACATCAGGTAGTACCAGCCGTCGAGGAAGACCACCGAGGGCTGGCCGGCGCCGTAGACGTTGGCGCGGTGGACGTCGTGGGACGCCCCGAGGATCGGTTTGCCGCCGTTCGAACGGGTCCAGTGGATGCCGTCCGGGCTCGTGGCCATGCCGATCGCGTTGCCGAGCGCGTGATCGCCGGCGGCGCCGGTGTAGTACAGGAAGTACGTGCCGCCGACGCGCAGCACCGACGGGTCGCAGGTGTGCATGCCGTCGAAGTTGCCGGGCGCGCCGGACAGGACCGCGGGCGGCGGGGTCCCACCCGGTCCGGTGAAGGGTCCGTCGGCCGAGGGACCCTCGGCGTAGAGGATGTCGTCGCCCGGCGGCGGAGCGCTGCTGTACTGGCTGCACCACCAGATCCGGGTGCGGCCGTTCTCGACCATCAC
Organism: Amycolatopsis sp. NPDC114503; assembly: GCF_055633655.1. Taxonomy (NCBI): domain Bacteria; kingdom Bacillati; phylum Actinomycetota; class Actinomycetes; order Pseudonocardiales; family Pseudonocardiaceae; genus Amycolatopsis; species Amycolatopsis sp. NPDC114503. Next base: position 335,918 of record NZ_JBVKDT010000009.1, read on the forward strand.
GGTGGGGCCGTAGTTGTAGGACGCGTCCACGGCCCCGGCGGCGACCACGCCCCCGCTCGCGCGACTGGCTCCCGCGGTGAGCGCAACGTCCGCCGCACGAGGCGGATCCTTGGGGGCTTGCGGTGCGCCGCCCGCGATGCCGCCGTGGTCGGTGCCCTCGGCTTGCGGCTGGGCCATCGTCTGGCTGCACCCGGAAACAAGAGATCCGGCGATCAGCAGCGAGAGCAGCTGACGCACGGGTCGCCGACCCCCACGACGAAACGGGTGCATGATCGCCGAGTGTAGCGACAGCGGCACCGGATGGGTGAACCACGTCGAGCATCGGCCGGTCAGGCGGCGGGTTTACCGGGGGCTTGCTTCGCGGTGCCTGCGGTGGTTCGGCCGTCCGCCCTCGCGACTGGCGATCGCACCGGTCGGGAGGGCGGAAAGCGCGCTGTGGTGCCGAAAACGCCCGTCCACGGCCTGGCAAGCGCGAGTCTTGCTGTTTCGGTGCCAGGTCAGGCCGGGTGCGCGGCGATCCGACGCAGCGCGAGCGGGTAACTGCCCGTCCTGAGACCGGCGAACACACCAGTCGACGATGTCGGAAAGCGCGCCGTGCCGCCGAAATCGCCCGGCTGGCGGCGAGCTTGCCTTCCGAGCACCAGGTCAGGACGGATGCGCGGCAACCCAGCGCAACGCGAGCGCGTAACCGTCCACCCCGAGACCGACGATCACCCCGGTCGCGACGTCCGAAAGCACGCTGTGGTGCCGGAATTCCTCGCGCTTGTGCACGTTGCTGATGTGCAGCTCGATCAGCGGAGCGGTGAGCTGGGCGGCGGCGTCGCGGACGGCGATCGAGTAGTGCGTCCACGCTCCGGCGTTCAGCACGACCGGCGCGCCCGCGTCGGCGGCCTCGTGCAGCCAGCCGACCATCTCGCCCTCGTGGTCGGTCTGCCGCACCTCGACGTCGAGGCCCAGTTCCCGGCCGGTCGCGACGCACAGTTGCGCGAGGTCGTCGTGCGTAGTCGAGCCGTAGACGGCCGGTTCGCGTTTGCCAAGGCGGCCGAGGTTGGGGCCGTTGAACACGAACGTTTTCACAGCAGCACGCTCCCGCCGTTTTCCGGGGCCTCGGCCGCGATCGCCGAGTACGCGGCGGCGAGCAGGGACGGGTCCGGGCCTTCCAGCCTGCCGGGTTTGCCCAGCCCGTCGAGGACGACGAAGCGCAGTACGCCGGAGCGGGTTTTCTTGTCGCCCTTCATGCTTTCCATCAGCTGCCCGAGCGCGTCCGCGTCGTACTTGGTGGGCAGGCCGATCAGTTCGAGGACGGAGGCGTGCCGGTCGGCGGTGGCGTCGTCGAGGCGGCCGGCGAGACGGGCCAACTCCGCGGCGAACACCAGGCCGACGCTGACCGCCGCGCCGTGGCGCCAGCGGTAGCGCTCGCGGCGTTCGATGGCGTGGCCGAGGGTGTGGCCGTAGTTGAGGATCTCGCGCAGGTCCGACTCGCGCAGGTCGGCCGCGACGACGTCGGCCTTCACCTGGATCGAGCGGCGGACCAGCTCGGCGAGCACGTCGCCCGCCGGGTCGAGCGCTTGTGCCGGATCGGCCTCGATCAGCTCGAGGATCCGGGGGTCGGCGATGAAGCCGGTCTTGACGATCTCGGCCATTCCGGCGACGAGTTCGTTGCGCGGCAAGGATTCCAGCGTCGCGAGGTCGACCAGGACGGCGGAGGGCTCGTGGAAGACGCCGACGAGGTTCTTGCCCGCTTCGGTGTTGATCCCGGTCTTCCCGCCGACCGCCGCGTCGACCATGCCGAGCAGCGTCGTCGGCACGTTCACCAGCCGGACGCCGCGCATCCAGGTGCCCGCGACGAACCCGGCGAGGTCGGTGACCGCCCCGCCGCCGAGCGCGACGACCACGCCGCGCCGGTCCAGGCCGATCCGGCCGAGGACTTCCCAGCAGAAACTGGCGACGGAGAACGCTTTGCCGTCCTCCGCGTCGGGAATCTCGACGCGGTGCGCGTCGAGCCCGGCCGCGGCCAGCTCGTCGCGGACGGCCTCGGCGGTGGCGGTGAGCGTCGGCGGGTGGATCAGCGCGACCTTCGACGCGTCGGCGAGCTGCTCGGTGAGTTCGCCGAGCAGGCCGCGGCCCACGAGCACGTCGTACGGCTGCGCGGTGGCGACCCGGATCCGGACGGGCTGGGTGGCGGACACGGTTCTCCTCACTGCTCCCGGACCCGGCGGTCCTGGAGCGGGGTTTGCGGTCCGTGAGGGGAACCCTCAGGGACTCAGAGTTCCTGAGGGTTCCCCTCACGGACTTGAGCGGGCGCGGGCGGCCGGTCGGGTTCGAGGGCGGCGACAGCGGCCGCGACGACCTCTTCGGGCGTCCGCTTGTCGGTCTCGATCTCGACGGTCGCCACCTCGCGGTACACCGGCAGCCGCTGGTCGAGCAGGGCTTTGAAGGTCGCGCGCGGGTTGATGCCCGCGAGCAGCGGGCGGGCGCTGGACATCCCGGTGCGCTGGACGCCGGCGGCGAGCCCGACGTTCAGGAAGATCACCGTGTGGTCCTGAAGCCGCTCCCGGGTGCCCGGGGTGAGCGGGGCGCCGCCGCCGAGGGAGAGCACGCCGTCGTGTTCGGCGAGTGCCGTGGCGACCGCTTCCGCCTCGATCGCACGGAACGCGGGTTCGCCGTCGTCGGCGAAGATGTCCGAGATGGCGCGTCCGGCGCGGGCGACGATGTCGTCGTCGGTGTCGCGGAAGGTCACGCCGAGCGCGGCGGCCAGCAGCGGGCCGACCGTGCTCTTGCCGGAGCCCGGCGGTCCGACGACGACCGCGCGCGGGCTCACCAGCGCTCCTCGAGCGCCTTCAGGTACGCCTGCGCGTTGCGCCGGGTCTCGGCCAGCGAGTCGCCGCCGAACTTCTCCAGCGCCGCGTCCGCGACGACCAGCGCCACGACCGACTCCAGCACCACGCCGGCGCGCGGCACCGCGCACACGTCGGAGCGCTGGTGGATCGCCACGGCCGGCTCGCCGGTCCGGACGTCCACTGTGGACAGTGCCTTGGGCACGGTCGAGATCGGCTTCATCGCGACGCGCACCCGCAGCGGTTCGCCGTTGGTGATGCCGCCTTCGAGCCCGCCCGCGCGGTTCGACCGGCGCGTGACGCCGACCGGCCCGGTGCCGCGGTCGATCTCGTCGTGCGCCTGGCTGCCCCAGCGGCGGGCGGTGGTGAAGCCGTCGCCGACCTCGACGCCCTTCATCGCCTGGACGCCCATCAGCGCGCCGGCGAGCCGCGCGTCGAGACGCCGGTCCCAGTGCACGTGCGAGCCGAGGCCCGGCGGCAGGCCGTAGACGATCACCTCGATCACGCCGCCGACGGTGTCGCCGGCCTTCCGCACCGCGTCGACCTCGGCGACCATCGCCTCGGTCCCCTCGGCCGAGAACGCCCGCACCGGGCTCTCGTCGATCGCCGCGAGGTCGCCCGGCTGCGGAAGCGGGCCGTCGGGCGCGTCGGCGCCGCCGATCGAGACGACATGGCTCAGCACCTCGGCCCCGAGCAGCTGCCGCAGGAAGTTCCGCGCGACGGTGCCGAGCGCGGTCCGCGAAGCCGTCTCGCGGGCGCTGGCGCGCTCCAGAACGGGACGGGCCTCGTCGAAGCCGTACTTCTGCATGCCGGGCAGGTCGGCGTGCCCCGGGCGGGGACGGGTCAGCGGCTCGTTGCGGGCGAGCCCGGCGAGCTCGGCCTCGTCGACCGGATCGGCCGCCATGACCTTCTCCCACTTGGGCCACTCGGCGTTCTCGATCTGGACGGCGATCGGGCCGCCCTGGCTGACCCCGTGGCGGACCCCGCCGAGGAACTGGACCTGGTCGGTCTCGAAGCCCATCCGCGGGCTGCGGCCGAACCCGAGCCGGCGCCGCGCGAGCTGCGCGGAGAGGTCCGAGGTCGTCACCTCCACCCCGGCAGGCAGCCCCTCGAGCACAGCGGCGAGGGCGGGTCCGTGCGATTCTCCAGCGGTGATCCAGCGCAGCACCGGACAATCCTGTCACGGCCGGTCCGAAGGCCCGGCAGAGCCCCTGGCCTCAGGTGATGCCCGTTCCAGCGGCTGGGAAGACCGCGCACGCCCAGGTGGCCAGAACCAGGCCGGGACCGTAGGGGACGCGGAGGGGGCCGGCTCGGATTCGGGAGCGGGCGGGGGCTGACGGCGGTGAGGGGGCTTCGGCTGTCGGGGCGGGAGTCGGGTCTGTTGGCGAGGCGGGAGCGGGTGGGTTGGGGGCGGTGGCCGTCGGCTCGGGAGTCGGGACGCTTGGCAGGAGGGTGACGTCGGGTGGTGAAGGTTCGGGGGCTGCCGGGGCGGTTGGCGTAGGAGCAGCGGCCTTTGGCACACGAGCCGGGACGGTTGGCGTGGGAGCGGTGGCCATCGGCACAGGAGCCGGACCCATCGGCGGTGCCGGGACGGCTCGTGTGGAGGCGGCGGCCATCGGCACAGGAGCCGGGCCTGTCGGCGGCCCTGGGACAGTTGGCGTGGGTGCAGCAGCCCTTGGCAGACGAGCCGGAGCGGTTGGCGGTGCCGGGACGGTTGGCGTGGGGACAGTGACCGTCGGCGCGGGAGCCCGGACGGTCGGCAGGAGCGTGACGTCGGCGGGCGCGGAGGCAGCGGCTGTCGGCGCGGATGGCTGGGCAGAAGCAATCGGCTGAGGCGTGGAGCCGGGTTGGTCCGGAGTGGGCTGGCGGAGTTCTCCAAGGGATCGGACGGCGACGCGGGCGGGTGAAACCTGGCCGGGTTGAGGGGACGGCCACCGGGCAGAAGCCCGGGACTCGCGGATTCGCCGCATCAACCACATCGGCACCACGCCCGCCAAGCTCACCATCGCCGCGAGGACGGCCGCCACGGCCGGGGCCAGTCCGCCGATCGCGCCCAGCACAGCACCGAAAGATCCGGCCAGTTTGACGTCTCCGGGACCGAGACCGCCTGCCGACAATCGGTGCACGATCAGGTGCGTGCCGCCGAACAGGAGGAAGCCCAGAACGGCTCCGGCGGCCAGTCGCCATCCTCCGCCGCTGAGGGCGGCGAGCGTGAGTGTCAGGGCGACAGCGGGATAAGCGGGCAGAGTGAGGATGTCCGGCAGGCGGCGGTATCGGGCATCGGCCAGCGCGAGGGGTACGCCGAGCACCGAAACCAGCCACGCCACCGGCAACCACCAAGCCGGGAGCGCGCCTGCCTCGGCACGCGCGGCTGCCACTGCGGCTGCCGCGACAGCAACCGTCAGGCCGAGCACGGCCGACACCGGAGCGTCGGCTTTCTTCATCATCGCCAGCAGCACGGGGACCACCGCCCCGGCTGCGAGCACTGCTGTCAGGACCATGCGAACCAGCCTGCCGCCAGGGCTTCGACCAGGGCAAACAGATCGGGGCGCGAGGGGACCCCTCGTGCGCGACACGCCGGAAGATTCACTCGACGGAGGCAGAAACGGCGCAGTACCCGGATCGTCGCCAACGCTTCGGCCCCAGCAACGGAGGCGGAATTCAGCGGCGGGAAGAAGCCAGAACCCCGTCCTCAGCGAGATCCTCAGCAAGAAAAGCCCGGCGGTGCTCAGTCGGATTGACCCCGCGCACCCGCTTGAAAGCCGAGCTGAACCCGAACGCGTCCGAGTACCCCGCCGCCCGGGCCACCTCCGCGATCGGCATCGACGGCTGTTCCGCCAGGAGATCCGCGGCCAGAGTCATCCGCCAGCGGGTCAGGTACGCCATCGGCGGCTCCCCCACCAGATCCGCGAAGCGCTTGGCCAAGGTGGACCGCGAAACCCCGGTCCGGGCGGCCAGCGTGACGACCGTCCACGGGGCTGCCGGATCCGCGTGCAGCAACCGCAGAGCCGCGCCCACCACCGGGTCCCGTTGGGCCGCCCACCACCGCGGGGGCGAGCCGCCCGGACGGTCGAACCAGTCGCGCAGGATGCAGACCAGCATCCAGTCCAGCAGACGGTCCAGGACGACCTGCTGTCCCGGCGCGTCGACGGCCAGTTCGGCCGCCAGATGGTGCAGCACGGGATCTTCCTCGGCCGAGGAAGGCGGCCGGACGACGACCGGCAGCGCATCCAGCAAAGCGGACATCCGGCTGCGGCTCCGGACCGGATACGCGCCGACGATCAGGTTGGTTTCGCCGTGGAACGGGTCGTTCCAGCCCAGGTGGTGCTGGGTGCCGCCCTGATCGGGAGTGGCGCAGAACTCGCCGCATTCGACCGGGACGGCGGAGGTGTCCAGGCGGTCCACGAAGGAGAACGGGCCGCGGACCAGGATGGTCTCGCGGGCACGCAACAGCTCCGGCGGATGGTCTTCCGGCACGACCCAGCCTTCGCCGCTCAGCAGCGTGCACAGGGTCAGCGGGGGACCCTCCACGAACCGCAGCGACCACGGCGCGGACAGGGCCGAGCAGCCGAACAGCGAGCCGTGCGCCCGGACACCTCGGATCAAATCGCTGAACGCGTCCACTCCCCCGAGGTTAGACGAATAGACAGGCAATCCGGCGTATCGCCTATGGGATCGTCCGAGCAAGCCCGGTTGAATCGAAGCCATGAGCACCCTCACCGACCATGATCTCGAATTCCTCCGCCGTCCCCTGCACGGCTTCCTGACCGTCGCCGCCGGGCCGCGGCCGCCGCAGCCTCGGCCGGTGTGGTTCGAGGCCACCGACGAGGGCACGATCCAGCTGTTCACCGCCCCGGATTCGGCCAAGATCCGCCAGTTGCGCGAGGACCCGCGCGCGTCGATCGTCGTCGCGGCGCCGGTCGGGGAAAGCGAGCGCTGGGTGTCCGTCGCCGGGCGCGTCACGATCGAGGCCGACGGCGGGCACGATCTCGCCCGCAGGCTCGCCGGGCGGTACTGGGACCTCAGCACCCCGGAAGGCCAGGCAGGAGCGAAAATCCTGCAGGACCTCCCCCAGGTCCGGGTCGTCATCCACCCGGACAAGGTGCACCGCTACGCGTTCTGAGCCGTCCGCCGCGCGCGGATCGCCTGCACCAGCAGCACCAGGCCGCAGATCACGCAGACCGCTTCGGAGAGCACGCCCCAGTACTCGTACTGGCTGTTGAACTGGTCGTGCACGCCGTAGAAGCCCACCGTCACCGACAGCAGGTAGGCCAGCAGCGTCACGCCGCCGAAGCCCAGCGTGAAGAACGCCGGCAGCCAGTGCCGCCAGGCGAGCAGCGCGACGGCGATCGCCAGACCGGCGATGCCGTTCACCAGAAAGAGCGGCCCGACCACGGGGATGTCCGCGTAGCCGCTGCCCCAGTACAGGTAGAAGTGGATCGCCGCCGAGCCGGCCAGGCCCGCCGCGCCCAGCACGCGCATCCAGGTGGTCACCATGGGCGTCTCCTTCCGTGCGGAATGCCGGATACGGACTACACGCACGGGCGAGGACGGCGGTTCACCGGCAACCCGGACGGTCCCGATTCGTTGCACAAGGCATGACTGCCGAACTTCATTCCCGCCGCTCCGTACTCGCCTCTGGGGCGGCCGTCGCAGGGACCGCCGCCGTCGCTCTCGCCGCCTGCGGGAGCGGCGGCAGCGGGACCGGACAAGCCGCGCCGAAGGAGGGCGGGAAGGTGATCACGCTGGCGGAAGTGCCGGTGGGCCAAGCGAAATCCGCGAAAACGCCGGACGGGCAAGAAGTGCTCGTGGCGCAGCCGTCAGCGGGGACGGTCGTGTGTTTCAGCGCCGTCTGCACGCACCAGGGCTGCACGGTGAACCCGCCGCAGAACGGTCAGGCGAGCTGTCCGTGCCACGGCTCGGTGTTCGACGCGCTGACCGGCGCGGTGAAGCAGGGGCCGGCGAGCCAGCCGCTGTCCAAAGTGGCCGTGAAGATCGAGAACGGCGAGGTCGTCACGGCGTGACCGGGATCGCCCTTTGTGGACATTCACTGTCCACAAAGGGCACCGGTGATCAATCGTTCCAGGTGAACAACTCGTCGCCGGCGGCGACCGTGCGCCCGCCTTCGAGGCCGGCGAGCACGTCGGCGGACGCGTCGAGGCCGACGACCGGGACGATCGGCGAGTAGCCCTTGGCGGCGACCGCCTCGGGGTCCCAGCCCACGATCGGCTGGCCGGCCCGCACCTTCTCGCCCTTGACGACGTGCAGGGTGAACCCCTCGCCCTTTTCCTTGACCGTGTCGATGCCGAGGTGCACGAGCACCGCGCGGCCGTCCTCAGTGGCCACGACGTACGCGTGCGGGTGCAGCGTCACCACGGTCCCGTCGACCGGCGCGACCGCGTCGGCGCGGCCGCCGGACGGCTTGACCGCGATGCCGGGGCCGACCATCGCCTCGGCGAACACCGGGTCCGGCACCTCGGTGATCGCGACGACCTCGCCCGCGACCGGGCTCAGGATCGGCAGGCTCACATCAAGTCCTCGATGTCGCTGGCGATGGTGTCCGCCTCCGGCCCGACGATGACCTGGACCGCCGAGCCCATCTTCACGACGCCCATCGCACCGGCCGACTTCAGCGCGGGTTCGTCCACGAGGGACATGTCCTCGAGCTCGCACCGCAGCCGCGTGATGCAGCCCTCGATCTCGATGACGTTGTCCGCGCCGCCGAGCGCCGCGAGAATCTTTTCCGGCCTGTCATCCGCCATCGCGGCCTCCTCGTATCCCGTTGGTTTTCCACCTGGAACAGGTGCGCTCCGCCACCATTACTACGCCGTTTGCCGCCTTGCCCGGCGAGCCCGGCCACGAACGGATAACGGTGGTTGACACCTGCTCGCGCTGCGGAGCATCCTGCCCCATCAGATCATTGGTCTAGACCGGAACGTACCAATCTTCCGGCGCGGACGCGAGCACCGGCCCCGGTGCGCGAAGCGAGGGAGGGTGACACCGAGATGAGTGCGGCCGCGCACATTCCGCCGTCCGACCCCGCCGAGCGCGTGGTGAACGGGCCGACCCCGAAGCACGCCCAGCTGCGGGAGATCCTGCGCCGCCTGGTGGAGCGCGAGCTCCCGCCGGGTTCGCCGATCCCCTCCGAGCGAGAGCTCGCGCAGCACTACGGCGTCTCGAGGCTCACCGTCCGCTCGGCGATCGGGAAGCTCGTCGAGGAAGGACTGCTGGCCCGGGTCAGGGGCAAGGGCACCTTCACCGCCGCCCGGCGGATGGAACTGCAGGTGTACCTGATGTCGTTCACCGACGACATGCGCCGGCGCGGGCTCACCCCGACCACCGAAGTGATCTCGACCTCGACCGAGGTCCCGCCGGTGACTTCGGCGCGCGCACTCGGCCTGTCCGAGGGCGTGGCGGCGCATCGGCTCGTGCGGCTGCGGCGCGCCGACGGCGTCCCGCTGGCCGTGGAACGCGGCTGGTACCACGCGGGCCGGACCCCCGGCCTGCTCGACCTCGACCTGACCCGTTCGCTCTACGCCCAGCTGGCCGACGCGTTCTCGCGCCGTCCGGACCAGGCGTACCAGACGGTGTGGGCCGAATCCGCGGACCGCGAAACGGCGCGCTTGCTCGGCATGCGCACCGGCAGTCCGCTCCTGGTGTTCCGCCGGGTTTCCAGCTCCGGCGGCGAACCGGTCGAGGACATGACGTCCTGGTACCGGGGCGACCACTACCAGGTGACCATGCAGCTGGACCGGAACGCCCCGAGTTCCGGCGACCAACCCCACAATGGAGGTATCCGATGAGCGCCACCACCGCGGCTGGGGCTAGCGGAAAGAAGAAGGGCGGCGGCCTTGCCGGGCTGCAGCGCTTCGGCCGCAGCCTCATGCTGCCGATCGCCACGCTGCCCGCGGCCGGTCTGCTGAACCGGCTCGGCCAGCCCGACGTCCTCGGCAAGGACGGCCTGAACTGGGGCAAGGCCGCCGACGTGATCGGCGCGGCGGGCGGTGGCATCTTCGACTGGCTGCCGCTGATCTTCGCGATCGGCATCGCGGTCGGTTTCGCCCGCAAGGGCGACGGGTCGACCGCCGTCGCGGCCGTCATTGGCTGGGTCGTGTTCAACAAGGTGATCCAGGCGATCGCCCCGATCAAGAGCCAGCAGGGCTACAAGCCCGGCTGGGACCTCGCGCCGATCCACTGGCCCTACAGCGTGCTGACCGGCATCGTGTCCGGCATCGTGGCGGCCCTGCTGTGGCAGCGCTACCACCGCATCAAGCTGCCGTCCTGGCTGGCCTTCTTCGGCGGCCGCCGGTTCGTGCCGATCATCACCGCGCTGGCGATGATCGTGCTCGGCGTCGTCTTCGGCCTGCTGTTCAAGTACGTCGACGAGGCGATCACCTCGGCGGGCAAGGCCGTCGTCGGCTCGCCGGTCCTCGGCGGCGGGATCTACGGCCTGCTCAACCGCCTGCTCATCCCGATCGGCCTGCACCAGCTGCTGAACGTGCCGGTGTGGTTCATCTTCGGCGGCGGCGACCTGACGAACTTCTTCAACCACGTGCAGGGCTCCGGTTCCTTCATGACCGGGTTCTTCCCGATCATGATGTTCGCCCTCCCGGCCGCGGCGTTCGCCATCGTGCACACCGCGCGTCCCGCGCAGCGCAAGCTCGTCGGCAGCATCATGATCTCGGCCGCGCTGACCGCCTTCGTCACCGGCGTCACCGAGCCGATCGAATTCGCGTTCATGTTCGTCGCGTGGCCGCTGTACATCTTCCACGCGGTGATGACCGGCATCTCGCTCGCGGTCTGCAACGCGCTGGGCATCAAGCTCGGCTTCTCGTTCTCCGGCGGCGCGATCGACTTCGCGCTGAACTCGTCGCTGGACACCGCGCACAAGGCGTGGCTGCTGATCCCGATCGGGCTCGTCCTCGCCGTGATCTACTACGTGGTGTTCCGCTTCGTGATCACCAAGTTCAACCTGCGCACGCCGGGCCGCGAGGACGATTCGGTCGAGGCCGACCTCGAGCGCACGGCCGCGAAGTAACACCCGAGAAAAGCAAGAGAGGTACACCATGCCGGAGAAACGCGTCACCGTGGCCAGCAAGGTGGGGCTGCACGCCCGCCCGGCTGCCCTGGTCGCCAAGGCGGCCGCGGCCCAGCCCGTGGCGGTGCAGATCGCCAAGAACGGCGGCGACCCGGTGGCCGCCGGCAGCGTCCTCAACCTGATGACCCTCGCCGCCGCGTACGGCGACGAGGTCGTCATCAGCGCCGAAGGAGAAGGCGCCGAGGCGGCGGTCGAGGCCGTCGCCGAGCTGGTCGCCACCGATCTAGACGCAGGCTAATTGCCATCTGCTGAATGGGGAGAATTGACAGTTCTCTCCATTCAGCGGGCCGTATAGTTCTTCGCAAGACCCTTCGAGTGGCCGAAAAACATTACGGGCCCTCGCCACTTGGATGACGCGAAGAACAAATCTTCCCAAGGTAAACATAAAGATCGATATTGGTCGCCCTCTGCATCACCGTAGCGCATCGCTATGCCTTCGGCGATGACAGCATCCAAGTGGCGCCCATCCGAACTCACCGTACTCTTCGAAACTAGACTATCTTCCTTACGCACACTGATCAGTCTCTTAAGGGACGGATCAGTCAAGCCGTCAGCCATCAACATCGATATTCCTCGAAAGTACCACGCATCAGGACTGCATCCACCATCAAGGTCATCCATTTTTGAGCAGTAACTCTCGACCTCTATGAAAAATCTGTGAAATAGAAGATTTTGACATGCCAGCGCGAGAGTGCTGCGCAAATAGACCCTTGGTGCGGTTATATCTCCTCCCTGCGGCTCATCTTTACGATTTCGAAGAAGCTCCTCACAGGCGGCGGCGATTGAGTCCGGCCCGAGGACTGACAGGCCGTCACGCACAGTAAAGTACAGCCATCGCGGATTCCCTGGGTCACGCCCTCGCGCCAAATCCAGCAGAGACAGGTTTCTTTCGATCTTACCTTTGATACGTCGGACCTGATCCCCATAGCCGTCATGATTTACAGTGACATCCACCTTAACCAGGCTAACTGGAAGGCCGTCCGCCTTGTCGACTATCGGATATTCGTGAACCTCACCGCGGTATCTGATTTTTCCGTCGGCCCGGTATATTCGCGGGACATTCTTAACCCACGAATTACGGTCGACGTCGAAGATGGCTGGCGCAATAGCAATACCTCTCGAGCCTCCAGCACGAATACTACCCAAGGCCGCCAGAAGATCCGAGGCCGCGCCAGTCGCAAGCCACTCGTCGGCATCTAGAAAGAACACCCAACCTTCGCCAACTAGGTCGAGCGCAAAATTTCTGATATCTGCAAACGAGTCCACCCATGGCGTTTCGACTAATTCAACACCGAAAGAAGCATAACGACCGACTATTTCGCATGTTCCATCGTCCGAACCGGTGTCGACTACTACAACCCGGAAAAATCCCTGGTCGACTACGCTGTCAAGACAGCGCACAATACACCGTGCCTCATTTTTTGCCAGTATAAGAATACTGACCTTCGGGATCGCCATTTTTCACCCCCTGCCGCCTGGGTGCGCGACAAATATTTCCCGTCGCGCACCCAGAGCCTAAATCATCTAAACTCAGGCAAAAACTCGCACACAGGCTTCCTGTTGCCCACCGTCAGTCTCCGGTGCGCCGCATGCACCGAAGTAAATCGTAAGATGAAATACATAGCAGCGCACAATTCCACCATTCGGCGAGTAATTGTACAAGTATTGATAATAGAATTCCGCGGTCCCGCAATACCTCGACTGAGACCGCGGAATAGGCTCGAGGTCACACGACATCACCTTCACCGCCCGCGATGTCGCCGCATGCGCCGACGTGACTGGCGCCGCCTCTGCAACTCCGCCGAAACCGGCAAGGGCGGCTCCAGCAGCAAGTGCACCCACCGCAAGCTTGGTTCTCAGCCGGCGTGCACCATGGTTCAACCCAGCCCTAGGCGCAGGCGAATCGAGATTCACCTCAACGCGATTCAAGAACGCAATTCGCGCGTCATTTTCCATTTTATCATCCCTTTGCGATAAATGCTGACCATGCAGGACAGTTCGAGAGCAAAGAGAACACAAGGGTAGCAGTGTTTTTAACCTGCCACCACAAGTTGAAATCCAAAAAAGGAAGTCAGTTCCAGAAATATCGAAACCAATCTCCGACTGAGCTTATCCCCACGCCCTCCCCTGCAACTACGACCATACTGCTGGAGAACAGGACGGAAACCCGCCAACCGAGTGACCGAAGACAAGACATGACGCCAAGCTGCGACGGTTGCTCCATCAGGTGGAAGCTTTGCGGACCCACACGGCGCTAGAGACCAATGATGGGCGGACTAGTTGGCCGCCGAACGGCTCTATTATGCTGGCGGACATGGAGAGTCTGCGCCTGATCGACGAATGGCCAGTGGACAACGCCGCGGCCGGGGTGGTCTCCGCTTCCGGCGAGGTGCGCGGACGCCACGGCGACCCGGCCCGTCCGTTCCGGCTCGCGTCGGTCACCAAGCTGCTCACTGCCTACACCGCGCACATCGCGATCGAAGAGGGCGTCGTCGAGCTGGACACGCCTGCCGGGCCGGAGGGTTCCACCGTCGCGCATCTGCTCGCGCACACCTCGGGGCTCGCCTTCGACGCGCACAAGGCGATGGCCGAGCCCGGCACGCGCCGGCTGTACTCCAACGCCGGGTTCGAGGAGCTTGCCGACGCGCTGGCCGAGCATTCCGGCATCGCGTTCGCCGAGTATCAGCGTGAAGCGCTGTTCGAACCGCTCGGCATGACGTCGACCCATCTGGACGGCTCGCCCGCCGCGGGCGCGGTGTCCACATTGGACGATCTGCTGCGGTTCGCCGCGGAGCTGCAGGCACCTAAGCTTCTCGCGCCGGAAACCCTCAATGCGGCTACCGAAATCGCCTTCCCCGGGCTGAACGGCGTGCTGCCCGGCTTCGGGCACCAGAAACCGAACGACTGGGGTCTCGGGTTCGAAATCCGCGACCACAAGAGTCCGCATTGGACGGGTGCGAACAGCTCGCCGCGCACGTTCGGCCACTTCGGGCAGTCGGGGACTTTCCTGTGGGTCGATCCGGAAGCGGGCCACGCCTGCGTCGGGCTCGCCGACCGGTCATTCGGGCCGTGGGCGGCGCAAGTGTGGCCGCCGTTCACCGACGCCGTGCTGGCGGAACTCTCCGCGTGAGACTCTGGCCAGCGCTAGCTGCTCTGCTGCTCGTCGCGAGTTGTTCAGCTCCGGCCGCGCAAACCCCAGCGCCGCAAGCATTGCCCGCGCCGGGCGCTCCGCTTCCGTTGGGCACCAACGGTGCCGCGGCACCCAAGCTCGACTGGACACCGTGCCACGGCGGATTCCAGTGCGCGACCGCGCCGGTTCCGTTGAGCTATCGCGAGCCTGGCGGCGCGAAGCTGAACCTCTCGGTGATTCGCATGCCCGCCACCGATCCCGCGCATCGCGCCGGGTCGCTGGTGATCAATTTCGGCGGCCCGGGCACCGACGGGGTCGGCGAGCTGATGCGGTTCGGCCCGCGTTATCCGGAAGAGCTTCGGGCCAAGTTCGACCTGGTGAGCTTCGATCCGCGCGGGATCGGCGGCAGCGCTCCGGTGCAGTGCCCGGGAACGCCGCCAGCAGCCGGTTCTCCGTTGCGGGACAGCGCGGCGTTCTGGACCGCGAGCGCGGCCGTCGGCAAGGCTTGTGCGGCGGGCACGGGTGCCGAGTTGTCGCACCTGTCGACCGCGAACGTCGCACGGGACATGGATTTGCTCCGCCAGTCGCTCGGCGAGCAGCAACTGAACTTCTACGGCTATTCGTACGGCACGCATCTCGGCGGCACGTACGCGAACCTGTTCCCCGGCAAGCTGCGCGCGATGGTTCTCGACGGAACGCTCGACCTCGTCGCGAACGCCACCGGACAGCCTGGCCAGCAGCACAAACCGGTCGACGTGCGCGCCGACGTCGCAACGGCTCAGCAGCAGGAACTCGAAGCATTCTTCGCCGCCTGCGACGCAGCTGGGCCAGACAAATGCGCGTTCGCGGGCGGTGACCTGAAACAGAAATTCGCTGCGGTCTACGCGCGGCTGACGCACGGCCCGGTCGGCGGCATGACGGTGTCGTCGCTGATGGAAACGATCGATCGGGCGCTGTATCAATCGTCCCGGTGGCCGCGTCTGGCGAAGACGCTCGCCGGGCTCGTACCGTCGTCGCCAGTCTCCCCCGCGCCCGTCCTCGACCCGCGTGTGCCGACGCATTCGCCCGGATTCCTCGCCGTGCAATGCCTGGACAGCGAACTCCCGCAGGACACTGCCAGCTACACCGAACTCGCTGCGGCAGAAGCGAAACGGCAGCCGTACTTCGGGGTCGCGCCGGTGTTTTCGATGGCGCAGTGCGTCGGCTGGCCCGCGCGGGACGAGGACCGCTACCTCGGGCCGTGGAACCGGTCGCGGCAGCACCCGATCCTGATCCTGGCCAACCGGAACGACCCGGTCACGCCGCTCGCCAACGCCCAGGCCACCGCGCGGGAACTCGGCGACGGCCACGTGGCCGTGGTGGACGGTGCCGGGCACACGACGCTCGACGTGCCCAGCACGGCCGCTTCCGCAGCCATGGCACGGTATTTCGCGGATCTGACCGTGCCTCCGGACGGGACTGTCTATCCGCCGGAGGTCCGGCCGTTCCCCTAGCCGTTCAGCACGTTGATCGGCTCGCCCGCCTGGAACGCGGCGATGTCCTCCACCGCGCCGCCGTAGAAGATCTCGTACGTTTCCCGGCTCACGTAACCGATGTGCGGCGTCAGGATCGCGTTGTCCAGCGTCCGCAGAGGATGGTCCGCAGGCAGCGGCTCGACATCGTAGACATCCAACGCCGCCGCGGCGATCTTCTTGGCGCGCAACGCATCCACCAATGCCGACTCGTCGACAATCGGGCCACGCGAGGTGTTCACCAGCAGCGCGGACGGCTTCATCGCGTCGAATTCGGCAGCACCGACCAGACCCCGGGTGCGCTCGGACAGGACCAAGTGGACGGACAGCACATCAGACTGAGTGAACAAGTCCTCTTTGGACACTGCCGTGACACCGTGCTCCGCCGCTCGCTCCGGGGTGAGATTCTGGCTCCACGCAATCGGTTTCATCCCGAACGCCTGGCCGATCCGCGCGACCTCGGCACCCAGCCTGCCGAGGCCAAGCAGACCGAGTGTCTTGTCCCGCAACGCCATCCCGAGCCCGACCTGCCAGCCGCCCTCGCGCATCGAAAGAAACTCCAAGGGCAGATTGCGCGCACCGGCCAGGATGAGCGCCCAAGCGTGTTCCACCGTCGGCGCGGCCAGCGCACCGGTCGCGGACACCACCACGCCGCACCGCTTCGCCGCGTCCAGATCGATCGCAGCGTTCCGCCGACCGGTACTGACCAGCAGCTTCAGTGCGGGCAGCCGGTCGAACACCGCGCCCGGGAACGGCGTGCGCTCGCGCATCGCGACCACGACGTCGAACCCGGCCAGCCGCGTCACCACCTCGTCCGGCCCGGCGAACGGCTCGCTGAACACCTCGATCTCCGCCCCGAGCGACTCCCAGTCCGCACACCGGAGAGCCACGTTCTGGTAGTCGTCGAGGATCGCGATCTTCATGCCGCCCACCGTAACCCGAGGGTCAGGCGTTCCGCGCCCGCTCGATGATCGCGTTGATCACCTCGCTCTTCGCGTCGGCGTAGTACTGGACGTATTCCCAGGTCCGCGCGGCGAGTTCGCGCTTCTTCGCCAGGTACAGCGCCAGCTCCTCCGGATGGCTGCGCAGCCGGCCGCGGAACAGCCGGTAACGCTCGGTCTCGCCGTTGCCCGGCGAATGGACGTGCAGGTTGATATTCGTGTCCGGACCCTTGAACAAACGGTGTTTCTCCCAGTCCGGCTCGCGGATCGTCAGCCGGTATCCCGCCGCTTCGAGGTCGGGCACGTACGCCGGTTCGTCGTCCGAATCAGGCACTTCGAGCAGAATGTCGATGATGGGCTTGGCGGCGAGGCCGGGCACCGACGTGGACCCGACGTGTTCGAGCACCAGCACGCGTTCCCCGAGCACGTCGCGGATCCGTGCCGCCTCGCGTTCGTAGAGACGCGGCCATTCCGGGTCGTACTCGGCGAGCGTGATGGGTTTGCCGTGCTTCGGCGCTGTGCCGACCGACGCCGCTTGGATCGACGCCTCGTCGTTCTGTTGACTGGCCACAGTGATTCCCCCCTGTCGACTGAAAGCAGCCGACCAGGATATCAGGAAATCGGCAGCGGCAGGATGTTTCCGCTCGCCTCGCGCAGCGCCGCCCGCATTTCCTCGCGCGGTGCCGGTCGCCCGGTGAAATGCTCCGCTTGCCCGAATGCCTGGTGCAGCAACATGTCGAGCCCGGTCGCGAGCCGTCCGCCGCGCCGTTCGACGGCTTCGGCCAGCGGCGTCGGCCACGGGTGGTAGATCACGTCGAGCACGCTGCCGACCCGGGCCAGCTCCGCGACGTGCGGCACGACCGCGTCCGGCGGCACCGTGTTGACCAGCACCGCCGCAGTGTCCGCCAGCTCCGCGAAGTCCACTTCGGACCATCGCAGCACGTCCACGTCCAGCCCCGCGCGTTTCGCCGCGTCCACGGTTTCCGCGGCCCGCGCCGGTTCCCGCACCACCAGACGCACCTTCGTGACGCCCAGCGCGGCCAATCCGACCACCGCGGCCGCGGCCGTCCCGCCCGCGCCGAGCACCACCGCCTGGTCGCTCGCGGAAGGCGAATAGCCACCGGCGTACCGCAGGGCTCCGGTCACGCCGTCGACGTCGGTGCAATCGGCGAGCCAGCCTTCCGGAAGGCGCACGAGCGTGTTCGCCGCGCCGACCGCAGCCGCGCGCGGGGTGACCTCGGCGGCGTGGTCGAGCGCAGCCCGTTTGCCCGGCATGGTGACCGAAAGGCCGACCCACTCCGGACCGAGACCGTCGACGAACCCGGGCAGCTCAGCGGCATCCGTCTCGACGCGGTCGTAAGTCCAGCCGTCCAGGCCTAGCGCCGCGAACGCCGCGCGGTGCAGCACCGGCGACAGCGAATGCGCCACCGGCTTGCCCAGCACCGCCGCGCGGCGCGGCCGGTCATTTGATGACGCCACGCTGCTCCGCCAGGGCCCTGTTCGCGTTGTGCTGGTCGTTCGTGACCGCGAAGCAGGAATGCCCGTCCTTCTCGCACTTCACGAAGTACGCCCAGTCGCCAGGGGTCGGGCTGACCGCGGCCTTGATCGCGTCCATGCTGGGCACCGCGATCGGAGTCGGCGGGAGACCGTAGTTGGCGTAGGTGTTGTACGGTCCCGCTTTCGCCCGGTCCTCGGGTTGCGTGAGCAGCGTCGGGCGGTCCAGCACGTAGTTGACCGTGGAGTCCAGCTGCAGCCTGATCCTCTGCGAGAGCCGGTTGTAGATCACTCGCGAAATCTTGCCGAAGTCCGGCTTGATCGCCTCGCGTTCGATGAGCGACGCGATGATCAGCGTCTCGTACGGCGATTTCCCCGGCCCGGTGTTCTGCGCGGTGAGCCCGGCGGCCTGGATCGAATCGGCCGACTGCTTCACCAGATCGGTGAGCAGTTCGGTCGCGCTCCAGCCGGGTTTCACGTCGTAGACGCCGGGCGCGATCAGGCCTTCGAGCCGTTTGTCCTTGCTCAGCGCCTTGCCCGCGTCGGCCAGCGCCCACTCCGGCGCGCCGAGCGCCTTGAGGTCGGCGTCGGCGACGGTCTTGCGCAGCTGATCGACCGGAATGCAGGTGCTCTTGCCGTTCACAGTCGCGCACGAGGCCTTCGACATCAAGCTGTACACGCCCGGCGTGACCTTGCCGTCGGGCTGGGTGATGTCGTCGAACTGCGTGTACGGCCGGATTTCCAGCCGCCCGACCCGCGCCGTCGACGAGGTGATCAGGTCGACCGCGCCCTCGCCCGACATGTGCTGGCGCATCAGGTAGTAGCCCTGCTGGATCTTGCTGAGCGCGGTGTTCTCCGCGCCCGCCTTCACGAACGCCCGGGAACTGGCGACCACGCCCGCGTCGGTGAGCTTCGCGCCGATCGCGGACGTCGTGTCGCCCTGTTCGACCTGCACGAGCGCGTCGCCCTCGCCGGGGCCGTCGAAGTCCGCGTAGCCGAAGATCTTCTGGTACCCGAAATAGGCACCGCCGCTGAGCAGGACGAGCACGAGCACCGCCGCGATCCAGCCGATCGCGCGCTTGCGCTTCTTGCGCGGCTTCTTCGCGGGCGGCTCCTCGACCGGCGGCTCGGCCGCGTCTTCGGCGGGGTAGCCGTCCTCGTCGTAGCCGTCGTACTCGTCGTCGTAGTCCTCGTACTCGCCGTATTCGTCGTACTCGTCTTCGAAGAGGTCGTCGATCGGCTGCTGGTCCGGGTGCTCCGGTTCGTGCGCGGCGGCGGGCACGGTGGGGATCACTTCGGTGGGCTGCTCGACCGGCTGCCTGCGCGGCGGCTGGCTGCGCGGATCGCGCGGCATCGACGCGTCCGCGAAACGCGGGTCGCGCGGCATGGAAGCGTCGGCGAACCGGGGATCGCGCGGCATCGACGCCTCAGCGAAGCGCGGGTCCGGCGGCATCGACGCGTCCGCGAACCTGGGGTCGCGCGGCATCGAGGCCTCGGCGAACCGGGGATCCGGCGGCATCGAGCCGTCCGGCGGCGGCGCGGGCGCACGCCGGGCCGGAGGGGGCGGCGGCAGGTCCGGCGCCCGGCGACGGCCAGGCGCGGCGGCTTCCGCCGGAGAGTCGACGTCGTCCCGGCGACGGCGGCCGGACGGCGGTTCGACATCGACCGGAGGCGGAATGTCCTCGCGCCGACGGCGACGGCCAGCGGGAGGCTCGACCGGCGGCGGCGCGTCTTCGAGACGGCGACGGCCTGCCGGAGGCTCGGCGTCGGCCGGAGGCGGAACGTCCTCGCGGCGACGGCGGCGACCGGCTGGCGGCTCGACGTCAGCGGGCGGAATTTCGTTCCCGGCCACCGGTGCATCGCCCGGGGCTATCCGGCGCGGCCGGGCGCGCGGAAGGTCGTCGGCCGCGTGCGGCGGCAGGTCCCAGTTCTCCGTCGAGCGCTTCGGCCGGTCCTGCGGCGGGGCCGGACGGCGACGCCGGGCCGGCGGCGCGTCGGCGGCCGCGCGACGAGGCGGCTCGGCGGGAGGCATCGCGTCCGGTGCGACGCGACGGGTCGCTTCGCCGGCCGGACGAGGTGCTCCCTCGGGCGCACGACGGCGTCCCTCCGCGGCGGGAGGACGCGGAGGAACTTCGCCACGCGGACGTCGTCGTTCTCCGGACGGCGGCATGCCGTCCGGCGCCTCGCCGCGCGCGCGGCGAGGAGGTGGTTCGTCTTCAGGCTCGCGTCGCCTGCGCCGCCCGCCCGGAGCGCCGGGACCCGCTGCGGGGTCCGGGAAATCCGGGGTGTCGGGGTTGCGCAGCCGACGGCGGCCGCCCGGGTCGCCGGGGCCGCGGGGGTCGGTCATGAGTCGCCTTTCCGGGCGCGGTGCGCGGCGGCGGCGTCGAGCCAGGCTTGCAGGATCTCGACTGCCGCTGCCTGGTCCACCACGGCGCGCTGCTTGCGTCCCTTGACCCCCCGCTGGGACAGCATTCGCGACGCGGTGACCGTCGTCAACCGCTCGTCTGCCAGCCGCACGGGCACGTCCCCCACGCGCCCGGCGAGCTTCTCCGCATACGCGAGCGCGATGTCCGCGGCCGCGCCCTGCCGGTTCGCCAGCGTCCTCGGCAAGCCCACGATCACCTCGACCACCTCGTGTTCGGTGACGAGATCGGCAAGCCGGTCCAGATCGCTGTCGTCCTTCGCATCACGGGAGAGGGTAACGAGCGGGCTCGCGAGCACGGGGGCGGGATCGCTCAGCGCGACCCCCACCCGGACAGACCCGACATCGACCGCGAGCCGCCTGCCCCGCCCCGGATCGGACTCGCCGGGCCGATCCGGGCCTCTCCGGGGGTTAGCGGCCAAGGTTCGCGACCGCCGCGCGCAGGGCCGTCACAGCCTGCTCCGCGCCCGCCGGGTTGCTGCCGCCGCCTTGGGCCATGTCCGGCTTGCCGCCGCCGCGTCCGCCGATCGCCTCGGCGAACGACGGCACGAGCTTGCCCGCCGCGATTCCCTTGTCGCGCGCCGCGGAGGTCGTGGCGACCACGAAGGCCACCTTCTCCCCCGAGGGCGCGAACAGCGCGACCACACCGGCGCGTTCGCCGAGCCGGCCGCGGATGTCCGACGCGAGCGCGCGCAGGCCGTTGCCGTCGACGTCCGGCACGACCTCGGCGACCACCGAGACGCCGGAGACGTCCTGCGCCTTGTCCGCCAGGGCGCCCGCCGAGCCGAGCACCTGCTGCGTGCGCAGCTGCTCGATCTCCTTCTCCGCGTTCTTCAGCCGGGACAGCACGTCCTCGATGCGGCCGGGCAGTTCGTCCGAGGGCACCTTGAACGTGTTCGCCAGCTGCGACACGAGCAGCTGCTCCTTGCGGACGTGCTTCAGCGCGTCCGGGCCGACCAGCGCCTCGACGCGGTGCACGCCGGAGCCGACCGACGCGTCCGACACCAGCTTGACCAGGCCGAGCTGGCCGATCCGGCCGACGTGCGTGCCGCCGCACAGCTCGCGCGAGTACTCGCCCATGTCGACGACGCGGACGTCGTTGCCGTACTTCTCGCCGAAGAGCGCGACCGCGCCCAGCTCGAGGGCCTTGTCCTTGGTCGTGGTGTAGCTCTGCACCTCGACGTCGGTCTGCAGGTAGTCGTTCACTTCCTGCTCGACCTCGGTGAGGATGTCGGTCGACACCGCGCCCGGAGTGGTGAAGTCGAAGCGCATCCGGCCCGGCGCGTTGAGCGAACCGGCCTGCGCCGCGCGCTTGCCGTACGCGCCGCGGACCGCCGCGTGCACCAGGTGCGTGGCGGAGTGCGAGCGCTCGATCGACAAGCGGCGGTTCGCATCCACCGATCCGGTGAGCCGGGTGTCGATCCCGACCTCGCCCTGGGTGACCTCGACGCGGTGCACGAACAGCCCCGGCACGATCTTCTGCACGTCGAGCACCTTCAGCTCGACGCCGTCGCCGACCAGCACGCCGGTGTCGGCGATCTGCCCGCCGCTCTCGGCGTAGAACGGGGTGCGGTCGAGCACCAGCTCGGCCTTGTGCCCCGCGGCGACGCTGCGCACCGGCAGGCCGTCCTCGAGCAGGCCGACGACCTTCGCGTCCGCCTGCAGCTCGGTGTAGCCGAGGAACTCGGTTTCGCCGTGCTGCTCCAGCACCTTGCGGTACTCGGACAGGTCGCCGTGGCCGCTCTTGCGGGACGCCGCGTCCGCCTTCGCGCGCTTGCGCTGCTCTTCCATGAGCGTGCGGAAGCCGTCCTCGTCCACGGTCAGGCCCTGTTCGGCGGCCATTTCGAGGGTGAGGTCGATCGGGAAGCCGTAGGTGTCGTGCAGCTGGAACGCTTTGTCGCCGGCGAGCACGTCGCCGCCGCCCTTCTTCGTCTCGGCCGCGGCCAGGTCGAAGATGCGCGAACCGCTGGTGAGGGTGGCGAGGAACGCCTCCTCCTCGACGCGCACGACCTCGGAGATCCGGTCGAAGCCGCTGACCAGCTCGGGGTAGGTCGGGCCCATGGTCTTGCTGACGACCTTCGCGAACTCCTGCAGCACCGGCTCCTGCACGCCCAGCAGGCGCGTGGAGCGGACGATGCGGCGCAGCAGCCGGCGCAGCACGTAGCCGCGGCCGTCGTTGCCCGGGGTGACGCCGTCGCCGATCAGCAGCACGCCGGTGCGCGCGTGGTCGGCGATGACGCGGAAGCGCACGTCGTCGGCGTGGTTGGCGCCGTAGCGGCGGCCGGAGAACTCCTCGGCGCGGCCGATCACCGGGCGCACCAGGTCCGTCTCGTACACATTCTCGACGCCCTGCAGGATCGTCGCGACGCGCTCGACGCCCATGCCGGTGTCGATGTTCTTCTTCGGCAGCTCGCCGATCGGCGGGTGGCCCAGCTTCGGGCTCTTCTCGCCGCGGACGTCCTGCATGAAGACGAGGTTCCAGATCTCGATGTAGCGGTCCTCGTCGGCGACCGGGCCGCCTTCACGGCCGTACGCCGGGCCGCGGTCGTAGTAGATCTCCGAGCACGGGCCGCCGGGACCGGGCACGCCCATGTCCCAGTAGTTGTCCTTGCCGTCGCGGACCTGGATGCGCTCGCTGGGCAGGCCGGTGAGCTTGCGCCACAGGCCGGCCGCCTCGCTGTCCTTCTCGTAGACGGTCGCCCAGATCCGGTCCGGGTCGAGGCCGAAGCCGCCGTCGTCCTGGGACTTGGTGATCAGCTCCCAGGCGTTCTCGATCGCGCCTTCCTTGAAGTAGTCGCCGAACGAGAAGTTGCCCGCCATCTGGAAGAACGTGTTGTGCCGGGTGGTCTTGCCGACCTCGTCGATGTCCGGCGTGCGCACGCACTTCTGCACCGAGGTCGCGCGCGGGTACGGCGGCGGGGCCTCGCCGAGGAAGTACGGCTTGAACTGGACCATGCCCGCGTTGACGAACAGCAGGTTCGGGTCGTCCAGGATCAGCGGGGCGCTCGGCACGCGCGTGTGGCCCCGGCTCTCGAAATGGCGCAGGAAACGGTCGGTGATCTCGTGTGTGTCCACGGGTACGTCCTTGTGCTGGAACCCGGCTTCGGCCGGGGAAGGAAACGGGGGTCGGAGGCGGCGGAAGGCGCGCGGAGATCAGCCCTCCGCCCGGCGAGCTCGCCGGGCGGGGCGACGTGCGGCGTGCCTGCCCGCGCCCGAAGGCGGGGCGAGCACGGCGGTCCGCTCCTCGACCATGTCGTGCAGCTCCTGTTCCCGTTCGTTCATCCCGGCGCGCACCTCGGCGCCGAACGAACCGACGGCGCCCGCGAGTTCCCGCACGGCGTCGCCCAAGTTCGATGCTAACCCGGCCGGCGTGGCCTGACGAGCCGTTTCGCTCGCCTTGCGGCTCAGCGCGACCCCGGCGACGACCCCGACCCCGAGCCAGAACAGCCGCTTCACTTCTTCCCCCGGCGGGCCGGGCGCTGCGCCTTCGAAGCCTTCGCTTCCTGCTTCTTGCGGCGCGCGCGGATGGCCTTGCTGATCCCGTACGACAGCGCGGCGGTCTTCACCAGCGGGCCGCCGAGCGTCGCGGTGAACACCGACGAGAGCGCGGACACGTTGCCGCTCACCGCCTGTGCGTTCGCGGTGATCCCGTCGACGCGCTCGAGCTGGGTGTTGACGTGCGTGATCGTCTCGTTGGCCCCGATCAGGATCGGGTCGCTGTTCTCGTGCGCCTTGCGGATCGCGATCGTCGCCTCGTCCAGCGTGCGGCCGAGCTTGAGCAGCGGGATCGCCAGCAGCAAGACCAGCAGTACGAAAGCTCCTGCGGCGATCAGCGCGGCGATCTGCCCTGCCGACACGGGCCCTCCTCGGGTGGTGCGGGGTCTTAGGTGCTGTGAGGTTACCGCCTGTGGCTGTGTTTGATTGCGGCGGCTTCGCCGCCGCGGCGAGATCGCCTGGAAGTCGGCGTGTCAGCGAGTGGTGCGCCCGCCTGGGGGCAGAAGAACCACCCCCCCCCCCAACCACACCACCCCCCCCCCTTATCCGCCAAACAAAAAAAGT
>NZ_JBVKDT010000009.1:360419-371763 GCF_055633655.1 Amycolatopsis sp. NPDC114503
TTGGGTTTCCTGCCTCGGGGAGGGTGTTTTTGGAGGGTTGTCGGGCGAGGGTGGTGTCCCTCTTTTTGGGCGAGCCCCCCCCCCCAACAAACCCCCCGACGCGATCTCGCGTCTGGGTAGCGCAGAGAAAAGAGTTCGCGGAAGCTCGTCCGGCCTGGTCTCCTCGTCCCATGGACTCCTCGAACGGCCCGCTCCGCCGCGTGCTCGCCGGGCCGGGCGGCCCTGCCGTCGACGTGCTCACCGGGCTTCCCGGCGCGGACCTGACCACGCTGCAACTGGAAGTAGCCCGGCGCAGGGCCGCGAAACTGCGGGGGCCGGACGTCCTGCGCCGCTACCGCGCGGACCGCTTCACCACCCCCGCGCCGCTCGCTTTCGAGGCTTTGCGCCGAGTCGAAGACGCCTTGCTTTCCGCTGCTCCGCCGGAATTCGACCGAGTCACGCTCTCCCCCGTGGCCCCTCTCGGCACTCACTCCACAGTGGCCGGACTCTCCCAGAACCGCATCGTCCCGACCGGCCGCGGCACAGAGGTCGCCGCGGACCCGACGAACGGACTGGCGCTGGAAGCCGCCATCCGCCGCACTGGTTCCTCGCCAGTTCGTCTCGCCACAGTGCAACGCGTCGTCCGAGCCCAGCCTCCGGGCCCCGGGCTGTTCGCGCACTTCTCCCTCTTCGCCGCTGTCACCGCCGGCCGCGACCGCGGCAGCCTGGCCTTCGAACGCGAACACCTGGTGGAGCACGCCCGATTCCTCACCACCGCCGTACGCGCCGCCGGCGCCCACGCGGCAGGCTTCCAAGTGACCACATTGGACAACCGCTTCGCCGATTTCGCCGCTTCAGTGCAAGACGCGCTGCCGGATGTCGACGTATCCGACCATCCAGACCGCGCCCTCGGCCGCGGTTACTACTCCGGCCTCTGCTTCACCATCACCGCAGACTTCGGCACCGGACCGGCCGAGGTAGGCGATGGCGGCTTCACCCCGTGGACCGCGCGATTGCTCGGAAACGCGAAGGAACGCCTGCTCGTCTCCGGCATCGGCGTGGACCGGGTCGCGTCACTGCTCAACGCCCCTTCTTGACGATCCCCTCGTACACCGCCGCCATGTCGTCCTCGCCATGCCCTGCTTCGACCGCAGCCTCGAGGTGCGCCAACGCAGCCGCCGCCCCGCCGACGTCGATCGCATGCCCCGCGGCCTCCACGACGAGCCGCGCGTCCTTCGCCGCGAGCGATGCCGGGAAGCTGGCCGGATACTCACCGGAGAGCATCATCGGCCCCTTCGCCCGCGCGTAAGGAACGTCGAACCCGGTGCCGCTCATGACGTCGAAGAACAACTGCGGGTCCACCCCGAGCACCCGTGCGAGGGCGAGGCTCTCGCCGGTGCCGTTGGTGAGCGCGAGAATCCAAGCATTCATCACCAGCTTGAGCCGCGTCGCCGTGCCGGGTTCGGTACCGAGCCAGCGAGTCTTCGAGCCAATCGCGTCGAACACCTCCGCGGCCCCGTCGTGCACGTTGTCCGGCCCAGCCGCGAGCACCTGCAACTGTCCTTGCTCAGCGGGCCCCTTCGTCCCCATCACCGGACAATCCACGAACGGAACCCCCGCCGCGACGGACGCCTCCGCAAGCCGATCAGCCCACTCGACCCCGACAGTGCTGGTCTGCAGCCAAATCGTCCCTGGTTCGAGCGAAAGCCCCCGAAACACCTCAGCGACCGCCGGCCCGTCCGCGAGCATGGTGACCAGGAAGTCGGCCCCCTTCACCGCTTCGCCAGGAGTCTCCACAACCGTGACGCCTTCAGCAGCAAGCGGCTCCGCCTTAGCGCGCGTACGGTTCCAAGCCCGCACGCTCACCCCCGCGCGAGCAAGATTGGCGGCCATCGGACGGCCCATGATTCCGGTGCCGAGGAATGCGACTGTGGTCATCCGGCCATCGTGCCGCCAGCCACGCGGATCGGCAGGATCAGCGCCCAGCACCGTCCCCCCGAAGCTTGCCGTGATCAGTCACCAACTCCGCGAACCGACCCATCCCGCGCCCACTGTCCGTGAGGGGAACCCTGACGGACTCTGATTCCCTCTGGGTTCCCTCACGACCAGCCAAAGTCTGTGAAGGGCTCCTTGAGGGAATCAGATTCCCTCAAGGAGCCCTTCACAGACCACCCGCCCAACCGACAGCCGCGCACCCGACCCACCACCACACCCAAGCCCCGCGCCCACCTGCCCGACCGCAGCCCGCGCACACAAACCCACCAGCGCACCCACACCATCCCCGCACCCCGATACGAAGCCAAAAATGCGGTCTGGGGTTGCTTGTCAAGGCATCTTTCCCGCCTTGACAAGCAACCCCAGACCGTCATCACAATCAGCTTCGGGGTGCCCCCACGCCCCCCCGTGCGCAATGTCGCCTCCAGGCGACGAGCCGCAACCAACTCCTCAAACCCAGGAAACTCCCCAGGCACCACACCCCGCCCAGCCTCAGCACGACGCCGAACAGGATGCCGAACCCGAACAGCCACATAACCCGGCCGCTCCCCGCCGTCATGCCAATGCCGAACCCCCGCCGGAACGCTCAGCACATCCCCCGCCTCACACAACACCGCACGCACCTCACGCCCGGCATGCAGATACCAAACCGCAGCCCCCCGCACGAAAAACCGGTCCTCAGCCCCGCTGCGTTCCACCAGCGACGGCTCCCCAGCCACAACATCCACCAGGGACTCCCCGCCCCCGCCAATCAGAGAGTCGATCAACTCCCGATACCGAGCCAGCACGTCCCCCTCGGAGCCGCCCTCGCCAACAGGCCAGCGAGCGAACCCGGCCCCCGCCCGCCCCAGCTCGGCGACGATCGCCCCAGTGTCCTCGGTCCGCAGCAGCACATGCCCAGGCTGATCGTCCGGCCACACGGTCAACAGCGTCATCGCCGCTCCCCTCTCCTTGAAGAGGAGCAACCGGCGACACACCCGAATGTTCCCGCCCCAGCCCCCACCGGAAAGGAAAGTGGCGACCTTCACTCACCGGCCCGGGACGCTCACCCCTGCCGCTCCCCCCGAATAGTCCGCCGCAACCGAGGCACGCGCTCCGCCAGCGTCCGCTCCCCGCCCCGCTGGGTCGGCTCGTAATAGTCCCGCCCCACCAGCTCGTCCGGCGGATACTGCTGCGCCAGCACCCCCTCCGGCACGTTGTGCGGATACCGGTACCCCTGCGCATTGCCCAGCTGCTTGGCCCCCGCGTAGTGCCCGTCCCGCAGATGCGGCGGCACAGTCCCGATCGCGCCCTTGCGAACGTCGCTCAACGCGGTGTCGATCGCGGTGACCACAGCATTGGACTTGGGCGCGGTAGCGAGATGGATCGTCGCCTGCGCCAACGCAAGCCGCCCCTCCGGCATCCCGATGAACTGCACCGCGTGCGCCGCCGCGACCGCCGCCTGCAACGCGGTCGGATCGGCAAGCCCGACGTCCTCGCTCGCGTGCACCACCAACCGCCGCGCGAGGAACCGCGGGTCCTCCCCCGCCTCGATCATCCGCGCCAGGTAGTGCAGCGCCGCGTCGACATCCGATCCGCGAATCGACTTGATGAACGCACTGATCACGTCGTAGTGCTGATCGCCGTCGCGGTCGTAACGAACGGCCGCCTTGTCCACAGTGGACTCGACAACGGCCAGATCGATGGTCTTGTTCTCGGTAGCGGACGCAGCGTCCGCGGCCGCTTCCAGCGCGGTGAGCGCACGCCGCGCGTCCCCGCCGGCAAGCCGCACGAGATGCGCTCGTGCCTCGTCGGTCAGCGTGAGTTCGCCGCCGAGCCCGCGCTCGTCGGCCAACGCGCGCTCCAGCACCGCGACGATGTCGTCATCAGTGAGCGGCCGCAGCTGCAGCACCAAGGACCGCGACAGCAGCGGCGACACCACCGAGAACGACGGGTTCTCCGTGGTCGCGGCCACCAGCAGCACTGTCCGATCTTCGACCGCGCCGAGCAGCGCGTCCTGCTGGGTCTTGGAGAACCGGTGCACCTCGTCGATGAACAGAACGGTGTTCTCGGTGTTGTACTGCCGGCGCCGCCGCGCCTCCTCGATGACGCCGCGCACCTCCTTGACGCCCGCCGACAGCGCGGACATCGCGACGAACCGGCGTCCGGTGGCGATCGACACCAGGTTCGCCAGCGTGGTTTTGCCGGTGCCGGGCGGGCCGTAGAGCAGCACGGACGCCGGGGCTGCCCCCTCGACCAGCCGGCGCAGCGGAGCCCCTTCCCGCAGCAGGTGCTGCTGGCCGACCACCTCGTCGAGCGTGCGCGGCCGCATCCGGACCGCGAGCGGCGACGTCGCCGGGTCGGCCTGCGGTTCGACCGGGTTCGCTCCGGTGGGTTCCGGCGGCGGCCCCGCGTCGGGGTTCACCGTGAAGAGTTCGTCCTGTGCCACACCGACGACGGTAACCGACCACCCCGACAATCCCGCTCGCCCGGCCCCGCAGCTCCGCCGGAGGGGCAGACTGGGGCGATGGTCTCCTCGGTCGCGGTGTTGTCCGATATCCACGGCGTGCTGCCCGCGCTCGACGCGGTCCTCGCCGAACCCGACGTACTGGCCGCCGATCTGGTGGTCCTGTGCGGCGACCTCGCCGCGGGCCCGCTGCCCCGGCAGACGCTGGACCGGCTGGTTTCGCTCGGCGAGCACGCGGTGTGGGTGCGCGGCAACGCCGATCGCGAACTCGTCGCGCTCGCGGGCGGCGGCTCCACGAAGATCCCGGACCCGATCGGCCCGTGGGCGGCGACGCAGCTGCGGCCGGACCAGGTGGCGCTGCTCGAGGGACTGCCGTTGACGGTCACGCTGGAAATCGACGGGCTCGGCGAAGTGCTGTTCTGCCACGCGACCCCGCGCGACGACGAAGAAGTCGCGCTCGTGGACAGCCCGTTGTCGCGGTGGGCCGAGGTGCTGGACGGCGTCACGGCGGAGACGGTGGTGTGCGGGCATACCCACATGCCGTTTCTCCGCCTGGCCGACCGGTGCCGGATCGTGAACCCGGGCAGCGTCGGAATGCCTTACGGCACAACGGGTGCGCACTGGGCGCGGCTCGGTCCGGGCGTCGAGTTGCGGCGTACCGCGTATGACGTGGAGGCCGTGTGCAAGGAGCTGGCTGAAACGTCGGAGTATCCCGGAATTCAGGGGTGGAACGACGATTACGTACGGAATCCGGCGTCGGATGCGGAGGCGTTGCGGGTATTCAGCCCACGCGCTCGCGGAACGAGCGCCACATGATGACCGCGGCGTAGGGCAGGAACTCGCGTCCGCGTCGCCAGAGCCACGGAACGCCCTTCGCCACGAGCCAGCCGAAGTGTCCGGCCGCGCTTGGCTCGACACCGCCGGAGCAGGTCAGGCTCACCGGCTCCGGGATCGCGTAACCGGCTGCCGCGGCCAGCTCTGTGAAGCCTTGGGCGAGCAGCCGGTGGCCCAGTTCGGACGGGTGCAGGCGGTCGACGCTCCACACGGTGAGGTCGTAGGCGCCGGGCAGGGTGTCCAGGTTCAGGCAGGCGATGCCTTCTGTTTCCACCACGCGATCTATTGCCTCGTTCAACTCGGCGACGCGGGCGCTCAGTGCTCGCTTGAGCGAGGGCGGGAGGCGGAAGACCTTGCTGTGGTCGTGGAAACGCACCGGCAGGACAGTGGTTCCGACCGCGGTCAGCTCGCGGACGATCGCGGTGAGGTCGGCTGCGACGTGGTCCGGGTCGAAGTCTGGGCGGAGGGTGTCGTTCATCCCTACAACGACCAGGGCTACGTCTGGTTTGTGGGCAAGCGCCAGCGGAAGTTGGTCAGTGCGTACG
Source organism: Amycolatopsis sp. NPDC114503 (assembly GCF_055633655.1). Taxonomy (NCBI): domain Bacteria; kingdom Bacillati; phylum Actinomycetota; class Actinomycetes; order Pseudonocardiales; family Pseudonocardiaceae; genus Amycolatopsis; species Amycolatopsis sp. NPDC114503. The sequence goes on from NZ_JBVKDT010000009.1 coordinate 366,219, forward strand.
CAGGCCATTCGCGCGCCGGTGAAGGACGGGTTCAGGTAGCCGGTTTCGTCGATGCCCAGAGCTTCCGCGACCAAGGGGCCAACTCCGCGCCAGCCGCCGCGGTTGGGGAGGGGGTCGCCTAGGCCTACGGCAGTGGAGTCGCCGAGGATCGCCAGGCGTTCGGCTCGGCGCGGGATCGCTCGGGGGGTCTGTTGGGGGTGGGACGGGGCTTCGGCTGGGGTGACTCCGACGCTGATCACGGTCACGACCAAGACCATCCGGTATTGAGGCTCACCGCTGGTGATGGGGAGGTAACGCGGTATGGACGGAGGTGGGAACTTCCGGTACTCGGCGGGGGCGAGGTCTGGTTTGGGAGGTTTGGGGGCTCGTCGGCGGGGCTGGCGAGCGGTCCGTGAAGGACTCCTTGAGGGAATCTAAGTACGTGAAGGAGCCACTCACGGACTCGCGCGGGTCGTGAGGGGAACCCTGAGGGAATCAGAGTCCCTGAAGGTGGCCCTCACGGACGGCTGCGGTGCGAGGTCAGCGGAAGGCTGGGTAGAACGCCAGGTCGGCGTGCGGGCCCAGACGGGCGGCCAAGGCGGCGGCGACTCGCGTGGAGTGCTCGGCGACCTCGGTCAGGCGTGAGTAGCCCGCATGCCTCGCCAGTTCGCGCCACCACGTGACCAGGGCGGCCTCGCGGCTGACGGGGGTGGCGTGCCTGCTCAGGTCGAGATGCGGAAGCAGGTCGCGGGTGATTTGCCAGACTTGCAGCATTTCGCTGATGGTGAGCTGCTTCGCCAGTTCGACGTCGTCGGCGAAGGAAGGCCACACATCGACGATTTCGGCTCGCCAGGCAGCGATCATCGCCTCGCTCATGCCCGCGGGGAGCGCCATCGCGCGCGGGTCGGAGACGAACGGCAGGCGCAGGCAGGAGGCGTCTACCAGTGCAGTGCGCACCCGGCCGCGTTCGAAGTCCAGGAAGCGGACTCCGGAGCCGGTGACCAGGTTGTTTTCCGGGGTCAGCTCGACGGGGCTGAACGCGCGGAAGGCTGCCGACCGGGCTTGGGCGACGGCTTCGGCGACGCGTTCGCGCACCGCTTCGGGGACGGGTACGTCGAGCAGTTCGGAGAGGAGTTCTTCGACGTCGTCGACCAGGCCCGACAAGCCGTCGTTGTCGGTGCGCACCGGGCCGCCCAGGCGGCGCAGCAGAGCGTTGAAATCGGCTTCTCGACTGGCGGTGCTGGCGTGCAGCCGTCCCAGCGACCGCGCCCAGGACAGCAGAGCTCGCTCGGCCGCACGGGAGTCGCGGGCGGCCAGTTTGTCCTGCAGGGTGGGCGCGCGGCCCAGGTCTTCGATGACCAGCACGCGGTGGCCGCCGTCGTGGGCCAGGAGTTCGGGGCACATTCGCTCGTCCGGAGCGAGTGCGGTGAACAGCTGGTAGCTGACGGCTTCCTGGGCGAACGGATCGACCCGGCCGGGTTCCGGCGGGTCCGGGTAGTGCTTGACCACCAAGGTGCGCGGCAGCGCGAACGAGGACGACACGACCCGCGCCCGGACGACTGTCGCCGGTCCGCTTCCGGAGAGATGCTCCGGCGAAACCAGCGTGATCGCACTCCCGAACCGGCGCGTGAGCACCGCCTCGCCCGCCGCGACGGCCGCGGCGACGGCGAGTTCCCCGGCTTCCGCCCGGACCCCAGCGTCGCCGGCGGAGGAGGTGTCGACTGTCATTGTCACCGACCCTACTCGTGACTGAGCAACCATGACCACAACGTTCCGGGCGCCGGGACGCGCCCGGATTCACCCACGGGAAAGCGGACGCAGCAATGCCTCGGAACGTTGCTTGCGTCGGCGAACTATCAGCACAATGGCCGCAGCAAGAACGATTCCGAAGAGGTTGACCAGCAGCTGCAGCACCGAAAAACCGGCCCGGTCCCACCGCCCGGCCACGGCCGCGACCATCGCGTAACCGGCCGCCGGAACGGTCGTCACCGAAATGAACACGCCGACGAGCGCGGCCGATTTCGCCGACGTCATCGCGAGCATTCCGGCCGCCCCGGCGAGCAATGCCACCACGAACGACGCGGGCCCGACCTGGTACACGAAATCGACCTGGTGGTTGTTGACGATCGCGTGCGCGTCGAAGAGCCCGGCCGTGCTGCCGAGCAGGACTCCGAGCAGCGTGATCGCCATGGAGACCGGGAATCCGACCGCCAGCGCGAGCCCGGCCCGGCGCACCAGGTCCCAGCGGCCCAGCACCACGCCGACCGCGATCGCGGCGAGCGGGCCGAACTCGGGCCCGACCACCATCGCGCCGACGATCGTGACCGACGAATCGGTGAGCACGCCGACCGCGGCGAGCAGGCACGCGATGGCGAGGAACGCCTGGAACGTGGCGTTCCAGCGCGATTCCTCGCCGGTGCGGCCGAGCAGCTCCTGCCACACGACCGCGTCCGCGCCTTCGCCGGGAGCGGCTTCCTCGGCCGCGTCGGCGGCATCGGACAGCGCGGTGTCCAGCGATTCCATGGTGATGCCGCCGCTGCGGTCGAGACCGAGCGTGCACAGTGCGTCGACGATTTCGTCGGCCGCTTCCCGCGCGATGTCCGCCTCGATGAGGTCGCCCTCGGGCGAGACGGACGCCCCGCGGTGCACGATCAGGTGCGCCGCGCCCGGGTGGGTGCGCAGCAGCTCCAGCGTCTCGTCAGTGCGCTCCGGCGGGCAGATCGCCCTGAGGTGCAGCACTAGCCCACCCCGCCCCGCCAGCCACCGTCGACGGACACGCTGCCCGCGGCCACTACTTCTCCTGCGCGGCAGCCGGTTTGCTCTGCGGGACAGCCGGTTTCGCGTCGATCCCGGCTTCCTTGCGCTGCTGTGCGGTGATCGGCGCGGGCGCGGCGGTGAGCGGGTCGTAGCCGCCGCCGGTCTTCGGGAACGCGATCACGTCGCGCAGCGAATCGGCCTTGGCCAGCAGCATCACGATGCGGTCCCAGCCGAACGCGATGCCGCCGTGCGGGGGCGCGCCGAACTGGAACGCCTCGAGCAGGAAGCCGAACTTCTCCTGCGCTTCCTCCTCGCCGAGGCCCATCAGCGCGAACACGCGCTTCTGAACGTCCTCGCGATGGATACGGATCGAGCCGCCGCCGATCTCGTTGCCGTTGCAGACGAGGTCGTAGGCGTAGGCGAGCGCGTTGCCCGGGTCCTGCTCGAACTTGTCGATCCACTCCGGGGTCGGCGAGGTGAACGCGTGGTGCACGGCGGTCCACTTGCCGGAGCCGACCGCGACGTCGTCGCCGATGTCCTCGACCGGCGCGAACAGCGGCGCGTCCACGACCCACACGAACGACCAGGCGTCCTCGTCGATCAGGCCGAGCTTGCGGCCGATCTCGTCGCGCGCGGCGCCGAGCAGCGGCTGCGCGGCGGAAACCTTGCCCGCGGCGAAGAAGATGCAGTCGCCGGGCTTCGCGCCGGCGGCTTCCGCGACGTTCGCGCGCTCGGTCTCGGACAGGTTCTTGGCGACCGGGCCGCCGAGCGTGCCGTCCTCGTTGACCAGGACGTACGCCAGGCCCTTCGCGCCGCGCTGCTTCGCCCACTCCTGCCAGGCGTCGAGCTGACGGCGCGGCTGCGAGGCCCCGCCCGCCATGACGACCGCGCCGACGTACGGGGCCTGGAACACGCGGAACGGCGTGTCGGAGAAGAACTCGGTGAGTTCGGTGATCTCGAGGTCGAAGCGCAGGTCCGGCTTGTCGGAGCCGTACTTCGCCATCGACTCGCGGTAGGTGATCCGCGGGATCGGGGTCGCGATCTCGTGGCCGATCAGCTTCCAGAGCGACTTCACGATCGCTTCGCCGACCGCGATGACGTCGTCCTGCTCGACGAAGCTCATCTCGATGTCGAGCTGGGTGAACTCGGGCTGCCGGTCCGCGCGGAAGTCCTCGTCGCGGTAGCAGCGGGCGATCTGGAAGTAGCGTTCCATGCCGCCGACCATGAGCAGCTGCTTGAACAGCTGCGGCGACTGCGGGAGCGCGTACCAGGAACCGGGCTTGAGCCGCGCGGGCACGAGGAAGTCGCGGGCGCCTTCCGGGGTGGAGCGGGTCATCGTCGGCGTCTCGATCTCGACGAAGTCCTGCCCGTGCAGCACCTCGCGCGCGACGCGGCTGACCTCGCTGCGCAGCCGGATGGCGGACGCCGGACCGCTGCGGCGCAGGTCGAGGTAGCGGTACTTGAGCCGGACCTCCTCGCCCACGTCGACCCGGTCGTCGATCGGGAACGGCAGCGGAGCGGCCTCGGACAGCACGACCAGTTCGGTGGCGAGCACCTCGATGTCGCCGGTGGGGATGTCGGGGTTCGCGTTGCCCTCGGGCCGCCGCGACACCTCGCCGACGACCTTCACGCAGAATTCGGAGCGCAGCGCGTGCGCGCGCTCGGCCATCTCGCCCTCGCGGAACACGACCTGCGCGACGCCGCTGGCGTCCCGGAGATCGATGAAGATGACTCCGCCGTGATCGCGCCGCCGCGCCACCCAGCCGGTGAGGGTGACGGTCTGACCGGCCTGCCCGGCACGCAGAGTGCCGGCTTGATGAGTGCGGAGCACTGCGACTGCTCTCCCTAGGTCCACGAAGTTCGGGTGCGGCGTCGTCGTGTTCGGTTGTTCGCCGAGCACGCATTTCGCCGGATACAGAGGCTAACGAACCCGGTGATGGGGGGCGCGGGCAGGTTTGGGTCGGGGTGGCGAGGTGATGGGGGTTGCGGTGGTGGGGGCGGTGGGTTCGGTGGCGGGGCGGGCTTGGCGGGGTGGATTGGGTTGGTGGGCGAGGTGGGGTGGGGAGGTGAGCGGGTGCACGGGGCGAGGTGGGCCAGGTCGGGCCGCGCGGCTGGGGCGGCGGCGGGTTCGGGTGGCTGGGCGGGCCGAAACGGGTTGCCGGGAGAGCACGGGGTGCTGGGCTGGGCTGGGCTGGGCTGGGCGGGTCGACACCGGTTGCCGGGAGAGCAGAGGGTGCTGGGCCGGGCGGGCCGAAACGGGTGCTGGGAGAGATGGGGCTGGAGGGGCAGGGGCGCGTGCGCACGTGGAGGCGAGCGCTGCCTCGCGCCACCGGGCCGGGACAGCGGTGAGGCGGCGACACGGGCACGCTCAGGTGGCTAGAGAGGCGGCCGGAGCGGAGGCAGAGTTCGGGCGGCGGTTCGGGTTCTCCGCACTGAGTCCCCGGCATGTCTGCCGGTAGGCGCGCGAGGCTCAGCTCGCACCGAGGGAGGCGCACGCCGCGCGGTTCGCCGCGATCCGCGGGCGGGCGGCCCCCGGGCCCGCCCGCCCGCGGAAAGCAAGGTTCGTCCGGTCAGCCGCCTCGCGGCGTGGATCGCGCGGCGAACTGCCTGCGTCACGGGGTTGCCGTGCGCCCGGTGCAGCGGGGTCGCCACAGACTGCCTGCGTCACGGATTGCCGTACGCCCCATGCAGCGGGGTCTCCGCAGACAGGGTCGCCCGGCTCCCGGCTCCCGGCTCCCGGCTCCCGGCTCCCGGCTCCCGGCTCCCGGCTCCCGGCTCCCGGCTCCCGGCTCCCGGCTCCCGGCTCCCG
>NZ_JBVKDT010000010.1:0-331919 GCF_055633655.1 Amycolatopsis sp. NPDC114503
CCTGAGCCAGGATCAAACTCTCCAACAATGAACAGTTCGATCGAGACTATTTCTCAATCATTCTCAAAGGAAACCCCGACGAGGGGGTTTCATATTAAGCTCTACTGGCTTAGTTCACTAGCACACTGTTGAGTTCTCAAGCAACACACCCCGCATCAAACCCCACCCCCGTAAGGGCGAGCCTGACCGAAGCGGTCATTCCTAGCAGTTTTTGGTGGGACACCCACTCAATCACCCTAGAGGCGAGAGCTTGGTTCGTGTCCCGGCGGCCACCCGGTTTCCCTGGCGACTTGGAGAACTTTACATGGCTCGAAACGGCCCGAAACAGGGGGGTCCCTTAATACGATCTTCGCAGGTCAACCGGCCGAATAGACCCCTTGCGGCTCCTCTGGCGGACCGAGCGGCCGCGAGTCGGCGGACCGAGCCCGGCGAATCCGGTCGCTTATCGGCTCGCGGATGCCGCAATGCGAAGGAACGGGCGGCGCGCTATCGGCGAATAGCGGTCCTCTGGACGGAGCGGCTGGCAATAGGAGCACCGGGCGCGGCGGTGGACGGCGATCGACCGACCGTGGCGGAGTGCGGCATCGAGGCCACGGAGGCGGACCAGCAGCGGGGCGAGCGACGAGGTCGGCTCGGCGGACCAGCAGCGGCACGAGGTCAGTCCGGCGCAGAAGCTGCGGGCAGCGCCAGCAGCGGGAGGGCCGAAGCGCCAGCGAGACGGTTCTGCCGGGGGCATCCTGGTCACCAAGCCGGTCCCGCATGAACCGGCGGGTGACCCAGGTCACCCGAACGGACGCCGACGCGATGTCCGGTCCGGGGCAGGCAGCTTCGTTCTTTCCTCGACTGGCGGCCAAGCGCCGGTCGCAAAGAGCAGGCCCGAGAGAGGGAGCACCCGATGAAGTACTTGATCCTGGCGTACGGCAACCAGCAGGACTACGACCACCTGGGCGGCAAGGACGGCGCCGCGCCCCCGGCTACCCCGGCGGAGCTGACGGCGATCGAGGAGTTCCTCGGCGAGTTCACCGGAGCGCTGGCCGAATCGGGAGAGCTGGTCGAGACGCAGGGGCTCACCGCTCCGCTCCTGGCCCGTCGCCTCGATCTGCGGGACGGCGTTCCGGTCGTCACCGACGGGCCGTTCGGCGAGACCGAGGAGGTCATCGCCGGGTACTGGATGGTCGACTGCGCCAGTTTCGACCGGGCGACCGACATCGCGGCGGGGCTGCTCAAGGCGCCGGGCCGGTTGTCCGAGGCCGGGGTGGTGGTCCGGCCGGTGATGGGGGCCGAGAGCGAGCTCTGACCCGGGCCGGACGCGTCAGCCAACACAAACCGCCCGAGCAAGCCGACCCGGGCGGAACCGAGCGACAGACCGAGGCGGCAGAGATGACCGACCGACTCCACGACACCCTGCGCACCCTCGCCCCGCAGGTGCTGGGCGCGCTGGTCCGCCGGTACGGGCGGTTCGACCCGGCCGAGGACGCCGTCCAGGAAGCCCTGCTCAAAGCCTCCCGGCAGTGGCCGGAGACGGGCATCCCCGAGCGCCCCTTCGGCTGGCTGCTGCAGGTCGCGAGCCGGAAGCTGATCGACCTGCTCCGGGCGGAGCAGGCGAGGCGGGAGCGGGAGGTCCGAGCAGCCCGCGAGGAGGTCGGCGAACCCCAGGGCGACGCCGACGACACGGTGATTCTGCTCCTGCTCTGCTGCCATCCGGCGTTGTCGACGGCGTCGCAGATCGCGCTCACGCTGAGGGCCGTCGGCGGGCTCACGACCGCGGAGATCGCGCGGGCGTTCCTCACCTCCGAGGATTCGATGACCCGCCGGATTTCCCGGGCCAAGCGGACCGTCCAGGACAGCGGCGTGCCGTTCCGGATGCCGCCGCGGGAGGCGCGACAGGAGCGGCTCGCAGCGGTCCTGCACGTCCTCTACCTGATTTTCACCGAGGGCTACTCAGCGACGTCAGGGCCGGATTTGCGCCGAGGGGACCTGGTCGCGGAGGCGATCCGGCTGGCGGAAATGACCGCCGCGTTGCTGCCGGACGACAGCGAAGCCGCGGGATTGCTCGCGTTGATGTTGCTGACGGACGCGCGGTCGCCGGCGCGGGTGACCGAGCAGGGCGAGCTGGTTCCGCTGCACGAACAGGACCGGACGCGCTGGAAAGCCGAGTCGATCCGGCGAGGGGCGGAACTGGTGACGGCGGCCTTGCCGCGCGGGCCGGTCGGGCCGTATCAGCTGCAGGCGGCGATCGCGGCGGTCCACGACGAGGCGGCCACCGCGGAGGAGACCGACTGGCGCCAGATCGTCGGGCTTTACCGGCTGCTGCTCAAAGTTTCGGCGAGTCCGGTCGCGAAGGTGAGCCACGCCGTCGCGGTCGGGATGGCGGACGGGCCGGCGGCGGGGCTCGCACTGCTTGCCGCACTGGACAACCGCGACCGGCGGTTTCACGCGGCGCGGGCACATCTTCTGGAAAGGGCGGGCGACCGCGAAGCGGCTCGGAGCGAGTACCTGCGCGCGGCCGGACTCGCCACCAACATCCGCCAGGTGCGGTATCTCAACGCCTGCGCCCGGCGGCTCTCCGAAGGAGCTGGACATGAGTGACGAGATCCGGCCGTATCGGCTCGAGATCCCGGAAGCGGACCTGGCCGACCTGCGGGAGCGGCTCGGTCGGACGAAGTGGGCGCCGGAGCCGGCCGGCGGCGACCAGGGATACGGCGTCAACGTCGCCCGGGTGCGCGAGCTGGCCGAGCACTGGCGCCGTCGCTACGACTGGCGGGCCTTGGAACGGCGGTTCAACGAGTATCCCCAGTTCACGACGACGCTCGACGGCAGCAACGTCCACTTCTTGCACGCCCGTTCCCCGGAGCCGGGCGCGATCCCGTTGATCCTCAGCCACGGCTGGCCGGGGTCGGCTGCGGAGTATCTGGCCGCGGTCGGGCCGCTGAGCGATCCTCGCGCGCACGGGCTTGATCCGTCGATCGCGTTCGACGTCGTGCTTCCGTCGTTGCCGGGGTTCGGGTTTTCCGGTCCGACGGCCGACACCGGCTGGGGTCCGCGGCGGATCGCGCGGGCCTGGGCGGAGTTGATGCGCCGGCTCGGCTACGAGCGCTACGGGACGGCGGGCAACGACTGGGGTTCGGGGATCGCTCCGGAGGTCGGCCGGGTCGCGCCGGAGCGGGTGATCGGCGCGCACGTGACGCAGACCTGGGATCCGCCGCCGGACGACGATCCACAATGGATCGCCGAACTGTCCCCTAAGGACAAAGCCGCGTGGGACGCGTTCCACCGCTACTTCGCCCACGAAGCTTCCTACGGCGTCGTCCAGGCACAGCAGCCGCAAACGCTCGCGCACGCGCTGTCCGACTCCCCCGTCGGCCTGCTCGGCTGGAACGCGCAGGCGATGCACGACCACGGCCTCGACGCCGACGGGATCCTCGCCCACGTCACGATCCACTGGCTGACCGGCACGGCGGGTTCGGCGATCCGGATCTACGCCGAGGAAGCCCGCGAGACGCCCGCCGAGGGCCGCAATCCGGTGCCGCTCGGGGTCGCGCAGTTCCCGGGCGACCTCCCGTCGATCCGGGTGTTCACCGAGCATCACCGGAATCTGGTGTCCTGGAACGAGTACGACCGCGGCGGGCATTACGCGGCGCAGGAGGTGCCGGAGCTGTGGGCGGGCGACGTCCGACAGTTCTTCGCGAAGCTGCGCTAGAAAACATTGCTCCGACTACATTGCGCCTTATTGCACTGAGAAATCGCCCCGATTAGCGTCGGGGACATGCAGACAGTCCTTCTCCCCTCCGGCGCGCGGATCGCCTACGACGATCCGGGACCGCAGCCGAAGATCCCGGTGCTTCTCGTGCACGGGCATCCGTTCGACCGGTCCATGTGGGGTCCGCAGGCTGAGCATCTCGCGCGGAACGGGCATCGGGTCGTGGTGCCTGACCTGCGGGGATACGGGGACAGCACCGGTCCGGCGGTCTGCGGGCTCGAAGACTTCGCCGGGGATCTGATCGAGCTGGCCGATCACCTCGGTCTGGCGCGCTTCGCGCTCGGCGGGCTGTCGATGGGCGGGCAGATCGCGATGCAGACCGTCCGGGATCACCCGGAGCGGATTGCCGCGCTGGTGCTCGCCGACACGTTCGCCGAGCCCGAGACCGACGAAGGCAAGGTGGTCCGCAATCAAGCCGCGGACCGGGTGCTGGCGGAAGGCATGACCGCGTACGCCGACGAGCTGCTGCCGAAGATGGTGTCGCCCGGCACGCTCCGCTCAAAGACCGAGGTAGCCGGGCACGTCCAGAAGATGATGCACGACGCACCGGCGACAGGCGCGGCGGCAGCGCTTCGAGCCCGGGCGAAGCGACCGGACTATCGCGATTCGCTCAAGCAGGTCAGCGTGCCGACGCTGGTCGTCGTGGGCAGCGAAGACGAGTTCACGCCGGTCGCCGACGCGCAGCTGCTGCACCGGCTCGTAGCCGGCTCGGAGCTGGTGGTGCTCGACGGCGCGGGGCACCTGCCTAACCTGGAACTCGCGGCCGAGTTCAACGACGTGTTCGGCCGCTTCCTGGACCAGGTCCGGCCGGACCACGCAGAAGAACGGTGACGCACTCCATGAAGACCGTATTGGTGAGCGGCGCGAGCGCCGGGTTCGGTGCCGCGATCACGCGCCGGTTCGTCGCGGAAGGAGCCCGGGTCGTCGCCGCGGCCCGCAGCGGCGACCGGCTCAAGACCCTCGCGGACGAACTGGGCGACGCGGTGTACCCGCTGGTGCTGGACGTCCGTGACGCGGCGGCGGTCGCCGACGTCGTCGCGGAGCTGCCCGAGGAGTGGGCGAAGATCGACATCCTGGTCAACAACGCCGGCCTCGCGAAGGGTCTCGAACCCGCGCACGAGGCGAAGCTGGACGACTGGGACCAGATGATCGAAACCAACGTGACTGGTCTCGTCCACCTGACCCGAGCGGTGCTGCCCGGAATGGTCGAACGCGGAGCCGGGCACGTGATCAACATCGGCTCCGTCGCAGGCACCTACGCCTACCCCGGCGCGAACGTCTACGGCGCGACCAAGGCGTTCGTCCACCAGTTCAGCCTCAACCTGCGCTCCGACCTGCGCGGCACCGGCGTCCGAGTGACCAACGTAGAGCCCGGCCTGGTAGGCGGCACCGAATTCTCGACCGTCCGCTTCGGCGGCGACCAGACCAAGGCGAACAACGTCTACGCCGGCACCACCCCCCTGACCGCAGACGACGTCGCCGAGTCCGTCTACTGGGCCAGCTCCCAGCCAGAACACGTGAACATCAACGTCATCGAACTGATGCCAGTAGTCCAAACCTTCTCCGCGCTGAACATCGACCGCGAGAGCTAAGCCTCCGACGTCCGTGAGGGGAACCCTGAGGGAATCAGATTCCTTCAGGGTTCCCCTCACAGCCCTTCGGCCACCCACCCCACCGCAGCCGAATCACCCAGGCGCAAACCGCTCCAACCCGAACAACTCAAACAACGCCTGCTGCCGACCAGTCCGATCAGACAAAATCCGCCGCGTCCGGGGCCGCCCGCCCGTAGACCGATGCCGCAGCACCGTCTCCCCGATCCCCCGCAACTGGTCAAGCAACTCAGCCACCGACAGATTCATCCCAGCCCGGTCCGCCTCCCGCCGCATCAGGTGCGTGACCGTCGCAGCCAGCACCGACACCAACGTATGCACCGCGATCCGGTGCGGCGTCCACTCCCATCGCGGCGACGGCCCGGCCACCGCGGACCCGGTGAGCCAGCGAAACGTCGAGTCGAGGTAGGTCCGGGCCCGATAGGCGGTGACCACCTCGGCAACCGGCCAGTCCCGGTCCGTCACGAGGATCTGCTTGCCGAAAAACTCCTCCGCCAGCCGAGCGACCGCAGCGTCATCAACCCGCCGCTCCAGCCGCAGCTCCCCAGCGCGGCTTCCGGTGAGCGTCGTGTTCAACACCCGCTCCACCCGCCGACCACGAATGATCCGGGACATCTCCGCATGCACCTGCGTCCGGTCCCCCCGATGCGTACCAGCCGCAAGCGCAGCCGCTAACCCGTCCAGCTCCCGCACCGTCGTGCTCAGCTCGCTGGTGAACGCCCGATACTGCGCCGCGTGCAACGTCGCGGAATGAGTAAGGATCACGCGCCGACGCGCACCGTCCACAGTCGCCAACGTGTCAAAGGCAGTCAGCCCGGCGAACCGCTCCGGATCCACCCGCCGCCGCACCGACGCCGGACGCGAGAGCAACTCCGGATGATCAGCCAGCGGAAGCGAACCGACAAACCCGGTCCTCGCCCCCAAATCAAGCTGCGCAGCCTGCCCGGCATGGAAGACCAATGTGACGTCCGTGGCCGGATACCGCTCCCCCAACTCCACCGCCAGCGCACCGAAGGTAGGGGCCTTCTCCCTCCGATAAACCCGGGAAGCCAACGGAATCGCCCCATCCCGCGTGACAACCAGCCCCAGCCCGGCGAGCACGTCCTGACAAGCCGACGGCAGCGTGCAATCCGCAGCGGTGAACGCGGCGAACTGCGCGACATCGACCGCCAACGCCTCTGTGCCATCGTCGCCCAGCAACTCCAGAACCGCTTCCGCGACAACGGTTTCCACTCCAGCGATCCGCTCCGGGTTGAGCCGCTGCAACGCCCGCCAATGGCTGGCCGTCGTCATCGACCCCTTGGGCGGCCGAGGCCGGACGAGATCCTGCGCGAGACAGCCCGTCCACCACTCCTCGAACTCCATCTCCGGAGCGGTCGCCCGATGCAGCACGGCCAGCGCGACATGGAGGCCGAGCGTCGGCCGGGCACGCTGCGGCCCGGCGACGGAATCAACGCGCCGGACAAGGTCCAGCCGCTGCAACGTCCCCCACACGGCGGAGACGTCCCCGAACGACCGATGCCGCGCGCCGGCCGCCTCCGGACCGCCGCCGGCCACCGCAGCAGCGATGTCCTCCGCCGTGCCGAGATAACGCTGGCCGACCACGCGCGGCTTGCCGTCGACGCGCGCGGACTCGGCGAGGTAGTAGTACGTCCGCCCGCCGATGCGCTTCCCGATCACTGACGCCACCCTTTAGGTAATACCGGCGCGAACGACCGTCCACAAGCCCGCAACCTGCGCTAATGATCACTCTGGACCCAGCGCGCGCACCGTGGCGGGCTAAGAGCTGGCTGGTCGCGGCGGCCGGGTCCTAGCGTGGCGGGAATGGAGCCCGAAGCTGGCGTGACCACGCCCACCCCGTCGGCCATGCGCCGTGCGCTCGCCCGCGCGCGGGACGGGAAGACGCTCGACGTCGCCGAGGCGGCCGTGCTGCTGCACGCCCGCGGCGACGACCTCAAGACTTTGTCCGACCACGCCTCCCGCATCCGCGACGCGGGCCTCGAAGAAGCCGGTCGCGCGGGGATCATCACCTACAGCCGCAAGGTGTTCATCCCGCTGACCCGGCTGTGCCGGGACCGGTGCGGCTACTGCACCTTCGTCACCGTCCCCGGCAAGCTCGAATCGCCGTTCTTGTCCCCGGACGAGGTCCTCGACATCGCCCGCAAGGGTGCCGAAATGGGCTGCAAGGAAGCTCTTTTCACCCTCGGCGACCGGCCGGAGGACCGCTGGAAGGCCGCGCGCGAGTGGCTGGACGCGCACGGCTACGACGACACGCTGTCCTACGTCCGCGCGATGGCGATCCGGGTGCTCGAGGAGACCGGTCTGCTGCCGCACCTCAACCCGGGGGTCATGAGCTGGCAGGACTTCCAGCGGCTCAAGCCGGTCGCGCCGTCGATGGGCATGATGCTGGAGACCACCGCGCGCCGGCTGTGGAGCGAGAAGGGCGGGCCGCATTACGGTTCGCCGGACAAGGATCCCGAGGTCCGGCTGCGCGTGCTGGAGGACGCCGGGCGCAGCTCGGTGCCGTTCACCACCGGCGTGCTGATCGGGATCGGCGAGACGCACGAGGAACGCGCCGACGCGCTGTTCGCGATCCGCAAGACCGCGCGCGAGTACGGCGGCATCCAGGAAGTCATCGTGCAGAACTTCCGGGCCAAGCCGGACACGAAGATGCGCGCGACCCCGGACGCCGACCTCGAAGAACTCGCCGCGAACATCGCTGTCGCCCGGTTGGTGCTGGGTCCGCGGATGCGCATCCAGGCGCCGCCGAACCTCATCGGCGACCAGTACGACCTGATGATCCGCGCGGGCATCGACGACTGGGGCGGCGTTTCGCCGCTCACCCCGGACCACGTGAACCCCGAACGCGCGTGGCCGCAGATCGACCTGCTGGCAAGGCAAACCGAAAAGGCCGGGTACGCGCTGCGCGAGCGGCTGACCATCTACCCGGAGTACGTGAAGCGCGGCCAGCCGTGGCTGGACCCGCGTGTCACGCGGCACGTCGCGGCACTGGTCGACGGGGAGACCGGGCTGGCGCGCGAAGGCGCGATGCCGGTCGGGATCCCGTGGCAGGAGCCGGACGGCGGCTGGCAGGAATCCGGCCGCACCGATCTGCACACCGAGATCGACACCACCGGCCGCACCGAGGACCGGCGAGGCGACTTCGATTCGGTCTACGGGGACTGGAAAGAGATCGGCCGGAAGATCAAGACCGGGCCGCAGCGGTTCGACACCGACATCCGGGATGCGTTGCGCAGTGCGGAAAAAGACCCCGCCGGGCTGTCCGACGACGCCGCGCTCGCCCTGCTGCACGCGGACGGGCCGGAGCTGGACGCGCTCACGAAGCTGGCCGACGACCTGCGGCGCGAGGTGGTCGGGGACGACATCACCTTCGTCGTCACGCGGAACATCAACTTCACCAACGTCTGCTACACCGGCTGCCGCTTCTGCGCCTTCGCGCAGCGAAAGACCGATGCGGACGCGTACACGTTGTCGCTGGAGCAGGTCGGCGAACGGGTGGACGAGGCGTGGGCCGCGGGCGCGACCGAGATCTGCATGCAGGGCGGGATCCACCCGGATCTGCCGGGGACCGCGTACTTCGACCTCGCGGCCGAGGTGAAGCGGCGGCAGCCGGACATCCACCTGCACTCGTTCAGCCCGATGGAGGTCGTGAACGGCGCGTCGCGGACGAATCTGTCCATTCGCGACTTCCTGATCCGGGCGAAGGAGTCCGGAGTGGACTCGCTGCCGGGCACCGCGGCGGAGATCCTCGACGACGACGTCCGGTGGGTGCTCACCAAGGGCAAGCTGCCGACGGACGCGTGGATCGAGGTGGTCACCACCGCGCACGACGTCGGGCTGCCGACCACGGCGACGATGATGTACGGCCACGTGGACAACCCGAGCCACTGGGTCGGGCATCTGAAGCTGCTGGCCAAACTGCAGCGCGAGGGCGTGGAACGCAACGGGCGGCGCGGGTTCAGCGAGTTCGTGCTGCTGCCGTTCATCCACCAGAGCTCGCCGATCTATCTGGCCGGCCTCGCCCGCGCGGGCACCACGCTGCGCGAGAACCGGGCGGTGCACGCGCTGTCCCGGCTGCTGCTGCACGGCACGTTCGACAACATCCAGAGCTCCTGGGTGAAGCTCGGCGAGGAAGGCAGCCGGGCGGTGCTGCAGGGCGGCGTCAACGACATCGGCGGCACGCTGATGGAGGAGACGATCAGCCGGATGGCGGGCGCGGCGAACGGCTCGTACAAGACGATCAGCGACATGCGCGCGATGGTCGAGCCGCTCGGACGTCCGCTGCGGCAGCGGACCACGTCGTACGGCACGCCGACGGACGAGCGGATCGCCGCGGCGAACGAGTCCGACGGGGTCGCGACGGCGGTGCGGAAGCCGTTGCTGCCGCTGCTCACGCCGTGATCAACCGGTGCGGTGCAGCCGCCACAGCGCGATAGCCAGCTGCAACCGCAACCGGCCCGCGGGATCGCGCACTGGCCAGCCGAGCAGAGCTTCGGCGTGGGCCAGGCGCTCCTGCAGGGTCGAATGGTGCACTACCAGCGCGTTCGCGGCGGCGCGCAGGCTCGGAGCTCCCGCGACGGCGACCAGCGTGGGCAACACCCACGGGGCCGTCGTGCGGGCGTTCTCCAGGCTCGTGACGTCCGCGACCGGTTTGGTGCCGGGTCCGACCGCATCGGCGAGCACCGACAGGCCGCCGAGGTCGGCATAGTCCACAACGGACGGACCGGGGTCTTCTTCGGTTGCGGTGAAACGGAAAGCGGTCCGGGCTTGCTCGCCGGACACCGGCAGGTCGACCAGGTTCACCACAGTCCCCAGCCCCACGCGGGTCCGCTCCGGCGGAGTCCACTGTGGAGGGACGATCAGCGGTACCGCGTCGGCCACGACAGCCCGCGCGGTCGTGCCGAGACCGAGGCGGTGTGCGGCGCGGAGGCGGGTTCGCTCGTCCGCTGACGCGTCCAGCACCACTTCGACCGACGCCGGATCGACGACCCGCCCGCGCGTGCGGTCCAGTACTGCCCGCGCCGCGGCAGATGCGCGCTCCAGCACCATGGCGTCCACCGGACTCGCCGGACCGGGCCGTTCCAGCCACAACGCGACCGGCCCGTCCGGACGCACCGGAGCCGACGGCCATTCCGGATCGGGCAGCTCGGCCGACGGCACGACACGTCCGTCCGGTTCGACGCGGACGCGCACCCGGCGTTCGTCGTCGGCCAGCCGCGCCGGACAGCCCGACAGCACCGCCGCGCCGCGCACGATCGGCTCCAGGCCGGCGCGGCCCTCGACCAGCCGGTCGAAGTACGCGATGACCTTGACCGTCTCGGCCGCGCCGGGATCGAGCGCGCTCAGATGCGTGACCAGCTCCCTCATCGGTCCATCATCGCTTGTCCGGCTCAGCCGAGCAGCCGCCGCAGCCACGGAGTCCGCTCGGCGCGAGCCTGTTGCGACAGCGCCGCTTGCGGGGCGGAGCCGTCGAAGCCGTGGAAGGCACCGGGCCAGACGTGCAGTTCCGCCTGCACCCCGGACAGCCACAGCTGGTTCGCGTAAGCGATGACCTCGTCGCGGAAGGTCTCGGTGCTCCCGACGTCGAGGAAAGCGGGCGGGAGGCCGGACAGGTCTTCGGCGCGCGCGGGCGCGGCGTACGGCGACACGTCCGGACCGCCGCGGGCGTCGCCGAGCAACGCCGTCCAGCCGACGTTGTTCGCGGCGCGGTCCCAGCTGCCCATCTCGGCCATCTGGATCGCCGAGGGAGAGTCGTTGCGGTCGTCGAGCATCGGGTACACCAGCAGCTGGCCGATCAGATCCGGGCCGCCTCGGTCCCGGGCCAGCAGCGCGGTCGCCGCCGCGAGCCCGCCGCCCGCGCTCGCTCCGCCGATCACGACACGGGAGGCGTCGAAGCCGTACTCGGCGGCGTGTTTGACCGTCCATTCGAGACCGGCGTAGCAGTCCTCGACCGGTGCCGGATGCGGGTGTTCGGGCGCGACCCGGTAGTCGACGCAGACGAAGCCGAGGCCCAGTTCGGTCGCGTACTCCTTGAGGACTTGCAGGTCACCGCCCTTGTGGCCGCCGATGATCATGCCGCCGCCGTGCAGCCAGTACAGCACCGGGACGTCGACCGCCCCGGCCGGCCGCGCGACGATCAGCGGGATCGGGCCGCGCGGTCCTTCAGCGTCCGCTTCGGACACTTCGAGGGCGCCGTCGGCGGTGATCTCGTCCAGCGAGATCTGTCGCTTCGCCGCCTCCGCGCGCACCGCCGGGATCGACTCGAGCGTTTTGATCGGCGGGCGTTCGGCTGCCAGCACTTCGAGCGCCGCGGCGAGCTCGGGGTCGAACGGGAGCGGCGGATAGGCGGTCATCGCGGGGGGCCTCCAAGGACTCGGGTACTGGACCCATCCTCGCCACCCGGGAGCCGGACGGGGCCAGCCGGGCGGCGGGAATCTCCCGCCGGATGGCGGGGTCAGCGGTCCAGGCTGATCGCGTTCTTCGCCCGTGCGACGGATTCCTCCGGCGCGGGTCCGTTCGCGTTTTCCGTGGCCAGCGCCTGGTTCAGCTCGACGAACGGGCGCATCCGGGTCTCGTAGTCCGCCAGGCCGTCAGCCAGGACGTACGCACCGACCAAGGCGAGGCTCGTGCCCTGCCCGGACAGCACGGACGCGCAGTACCCGGCGTCGCCGACCAGCGCGACCCGGCCGGTCGTCCAGCGGTCAAGGTGGATCTGGAGCATGGCGTCGAAGAAGAACGCCGGGGCGTCCTCCATGGCCTTGAGCAGCTCGGGAACCGGTCCGCCGACCTCGCTCAACCGCTGCGCGATGAGCTTCTTCTGCTCCGCGACGTCCCGGATCTCGCGGTACTCCGGTTCGCCGAAGCCGAGCGTCACCCGGATCTCCGCGTTGCCCGGCACCGGATAGACCGCGCCGCCGACGCCTTCGCCCTGGAACCAGATCTGCCAGTCTTCGAGGCCGACCGTGTTGGCCGCCGGGAAGATCGCCAGGTACTGGCCGAGGTAACGGCGGAACTGGTCCTCCGGACCGAACGCGAGCCGCCGGACCGCCGAGTGCGCGCCGTCCGCGCCGACGATCAGGTCGAACGTGCGCGGCTCGGCGTTGGCGAACTCGACCCGGCCGGACTCGGCGTCGAGCGCGGTGATCTCGTCGCCGAAGCGGTACTCGACGTCGGCCGCATTGTGCAGCAGCTCGACCAGGTCGTCGCGGAGGATCTCGATGTCCGCGCTGTCGAGCCGGCCGCTGCTGTAGGTGCGTTCCTCGGAACGGAACACCTCGTTGCCGGATGCGTCGAGCATCGACATCCCGCGCATCCGCGTCCGCTTGGCGCGGACCTGCTCCCCCAGGCCCATCCGCTCGACGACCTCCAGCGCGACGCCGCGGATGTCGATCGCCTGACCCCCGCTGCGCAGTCCGTCCGCGCGCTCGACGACCGTCACGTCGTAGCCGTTGCGACGCAGCCAGTAGGCCGACGCGCATCCGGCAACTCCCGCGCCGCAAACCAGTGCTTCAGGCATGTTCTCACCCCTCGATACGGTGCATCCTTACCCTGATGAACCTGCCGTGACCTGGGATCCGCTGCCAAAACTGACCTAGTACAGTTACCCTTCTGACCTAGTACAGACAGGACGCCGATGCCGACCGAACCGCCGTACCTCCGCATCGCCGCCGCACTCCGCGAGGAGATCGCGCAGCTGCCGCCGGGTGCGAAAGTGCCGTCGACGCGTCAGCTGGCTTCGGCGCATGGTGTCGCGACGGCCACCGCGGCCAAGGCGCTCGACGTCTTGCGCCGTGAGGGCGTGGTCCGTGCCGAACCCCGGTCGGGTCATGTCGTCGCCGGTCCGCACACCGCTGCCGACCCGAAGCGGCCAGCGTTGACACGGGATCGGTTGGTGCGCACGGCAATCGCGATCGCCGATGCGGAAGGTGTCGCGGCGTTGTCGATGCGCGGGCTGGCCGCGCGGCTGGGCGTTCCGGCGATGGCTCCGTACCGCTATCTGTCCGGAAAGGACGAACTGGTCTTCCTGATGGCGGACCACGTCTACGGCGAAATCGGTTATCCGGCACGGGAACCGGAGGGGTGGCGGGCGCGGCTGGAGCTGTCGGCGCGCACGCTGTGGTCAGTGCACCGGCGACATCCGTGGCTGGCGCATCTCGTGCCGCTCACCCGGCCGTGGCCGCTGCCGAACCTGGCCGCGCACAACGAACGCGCACTGGCGGCGTTGTCGGTGTTCGGGCTGAACTCGGCTGATCTGTGCGATCTGAATGTGCTGTTCTTCAACCACATTCAGGGCACGGCGATCCATCTGGAGCGGGAACGGCACGCGATGGGCGCGACGGGGATCACCGAGGACCAGTGGATGGAGACGCAGGAGCGAGGGTACGCGGCGCTGACCGGGTCGGGGCGGTATCCGGTGCTCGCGCGGATGGTGGGGGATCTTGCCGAGGGGTACGACCTCGATCTGGACCATCTGTTCGAGATCGGGCTGCAGGCGTTGCTGGACGGGCTGGCGGTGCGTTATCCGGTTGGCGGCGAGGTTTCCGGGAGGCGGGCGTGAACCGCATCCGCCTGGTCCCCGCGATCCGCGAGCGCAGGAAGCATCAGCGTGAGCGCAGGTATCTCGACTTCGAGGTCGACGGCGTCAGCCTGCGCGGCTTGGTCGACACCGAACTGGACCTGATCTCGGTGTTGCCCACCGACCGCCCGCGCGATCCGTTGCGCTTGGCCCGCGTGCTCGGCGAGGCTCCGGGCGACTCGCCGGACGGCCGGGTGCTGCTGTACGTCTGCCCCGAATGCGAAGACATCGAGTGCGGTGCCATCGCCGCGAAGGTTTCGCGGCGAGGTGACCTCGTCACCTGGCGAGACCTTGGCGTACCGGAAGAAGACGAGGCGGACAACGAATTCGTCGAGCACACGGTCACCTTCTCGGCGCGACAACTCCCCCGCGAGCTGCCCTCCCGCTAAGCAGTGAGCTTCAGAATGTCGATCCCACGCTTGTTGTCCGCCACATACGCGTACCCGTCGTGCCAGTACGGAGCCCACGAAGCCGCGTCCGCCGGCCGGAAGTACGCGATCTGCGTCGGGTTCGACGGGTCGCTCACGTCCAGGAACCGGGTCCCCTGCGCGTAAAACGACTGCACCAGCACATGCCCGCGCACGTCGAAGTAGTGTGCCGAGCAGTCGTCGGACACCGGGTCGCTGCCTTCCTGCCCGGCGACGCCCCAGGTGCCGATGCTGCGCATCCGGAACGGATTCTCCGGCGTCGACCGCCAGCCTTCGCCCTGGTACGAGCCGTCCAGCGAGGAAATCGTCAGCACGCCGTCGCCCGCGCAGCCGGGGAGGAAGCTTTCCTCGGTGGCGTACACCAAGTCATGACCGCGCCAGGCGCCGTCGTCGCGTGCGCCGACCGGGTGGAAGCTGTTGTGCAGGAACTTCGACGGCGCGGCCGTTTCCGACACTCCGCCGCCCGCGTACGGCACCGGTTTGAGCGCGGTCGCCCAGCGGTAGCGGTTCTGCACCGGGTCGTGATGGAGACCGGAAGTCCAGTAGCCGCGCACGCCGCCCGCGCCGGACACCCACGCGACGCCCATCTTGTCCACCTGCACGTCGTGCACGTAGTCGGTTTTGCCGTCGTTGCGGGCGAGTTCGATCGGGTCCGGGTGCACCTTCGGGTCGCGCGGGTTGCGCACGTCGGTGACCCAGATCGGCCTGCCGCCCCAGTCCGCGGGCTGGTTGTCGGCCTTCGCCGGGCCGCCGGTCCAGAGGTAGCGGCAGTCGTCGACGCAGCTGGTGGTGTGGCCCGCCGGGACCTTGACGTAGCTGAGGATCTCGGGCTTCTCCGGATGCGACACGTCGACCACGTAAATCCCGGACTCGCCGGTGTGCGTGTTGCCCTTGAACGCACGCGGGTCGCGGGAGAGGAACACGAGCTTGCGCTTCGCGTCGACCTCGGTGTCCTCGGTCTCCCACAGCCCGGGCAGGCTCAGCTCGCCGATCGCGCGCGGCTTCGCCGGATTGTCCGTGAGGTCGTAGACTTTCAGGCCGAACTGGCCGGACACGACCATCACGTCGCGTTTGCCGTAGCTGAGGAAATTCGCCGAAATGGCTCCTTGCGCGTCGGGCACGTTGCCGACCGGCTGCACGCCCTTGATCGCGCCGGGATCGCCCAGCGAATGCTTCGCCTCGGTGACCGGCTTGTCGTCCTCGCAGGCCGCGGCGGGCCATCCGGTCGCGACGAGCGTCGCCGCCGCGGTCGCCATCGCCAGTCCGGAACGAATCCACCAACGGCGCACGCGAAACCTCCAGGAGACCCCAGTGTGACTGAAGTACTTTAAGACGGTCCCTAACCGGACACAACCGCCTTTAGTGGCTTTCCACCTGGTAGTAAGTCAGCATGCGATCGCGTCTGCTGGTCCCGCTCACGCTCGCCGCCGTCGTCGCGGCCGGTCTCTCCGGCTGTTCGTCGTCGGCCGAACCCGCCCGGCCCGGCGTCTTGTCGGTCGGCCTCGGCGAACCCGGCACCCTGCTGCCCGCCGACGTCACCGATCCGTCCGGACGGCTCGTCACCGGCGCGCTGTGGACGCCGCTCGCCGATTACGATCCGGCCAGCGGAAAAGCGACCCCGCGCGCGGCCGAATCGATCAGCAGCACGGACCGCGTGACGTGGACCGTGCGGTTGCGGCCTGGGAAGTTCCACGACGGCACTCCGGTCACCGCACAGTCCTATGTGGACACCTGGAAGGCGATCGCGGGTCATCACTGGGCCAGCTCCCCGGTGCTCACGAAGTCGCTGCGAGCCAAGGAAATCACCGCAGTCGACCCGGCGCAGCTGCGGATCGTGCTCGACCGGCCGTCGAACCAAGTGCCAGCCTGGCTGTCCGCGCCCGGGCTGGTGCCGCTGCCCGCGTCGGTGCTGAAATCGCGCGACTGGAACGGGTTCGCCCGCCATCCGATCGGCAACGGACCGCTGCGGCTGGAGGGCGACTGGCAGTCCGGTTCCGGCGGCAAGCTCGTCCGGGTCGCCGCGGATCCGGGACGGGCCAAGGAGATCGAGCTGCGCGTCGGCAATCCGGCGGAGCAGTACGACGACGTCAAGGAAGGCAAGCTCGACGTCGCCACGTCCGTCCCCGGCGATCGGCACGAGGCGATGCACGCCGATTTCGCCGACCGGCACGCGACGTGGGCGCTGCCCCGCGCTGGCTACCTGGTGTTTTCCGCCGAGGCGACGCGATTCGCCGACCCGACGGTGCGGCACGCTTTCGCGCTCGGCACCGACCGCGGCGCACTGGAATCCGGGCCGCTCGCGCACCAAGCGGACGCGGCCAAGGGGTTGCTGCCGCCCGCGGTCGCACCCGGCGAACGGTCCGGAAGCTGCCGTCCGTGCACTTTCGACGGCCCGGCCGCCAAATCCCTGTTGAACCAAGCGGGATTCGCCGGCGACGCCACAATGTACTACGACAGCTTCGACGGCACCTGGCCGCAGGCATTAGCCGACGGATTGTCGAAGAGCCTGGGAATCCCGGTCACCGCACAGCGAAAAGCCACCGGAGGCAAGCCGACCGGGCCGTCCGCGTTGGAGGTCAAGGCGGTTTCGCCAAGCCCGTCCGACATCCTCCACGCGCTCGCGGACGCCGCGGGTTACACCGATGCCGGGTTCGCCGCCGACCTCGACTCCGCCGAAACCACCGCCTCGCCGGAAGAATCCGCGCAGCTCTTCCGGGTCGCGGAGAACGAAGCACTGCGCGATCTCCCGGCGATTCCACTGTGGACCGGGCACGGACACGCCGTCTGGTCCGCCCGGGTCCACGACGCCGTGACGACGCCGTTCACCGGAATCGACCTGACTCGGCTGCGCGATTAAACCCGGGCGTGCCGCGCCAGCACTTCGCCGAACGCTGCGGTCAACGGATCCGGTTCGCTGCGTCCGTAAGCGACCAACTCGCGCCGAATCGGCTTGCCAGGACGCAAAACCCGGCCGCTGAACTCCGCTGGCAGCACGTTCGCCGGAACCAACGCAGGCCCCAGCCCGGCCGCCGCGAGCAACGGTGCGGCGGCGGTCTGTTCCGTGCGCACGGCAGGCCGCGGCCGGAACCCCGCTTCCGCACAGGCCGCATCGAGAAGTTCCGCTAACCCGTGCCCAGGCGCGTAATGCACCCACGCGCAGTCGGCAAGATCGGCTAACTCGACCGTACCGTCCGAAGTGGACTCCGTCGCGCCGTCAGCCGGGAGCACCACGACGAACTCCTCGGTGCCCAGCGACCGCACCGGCCCGGTCCAGTTAGCCGGACGCGGACCGATCGCGAGGTCCGCTTCTCCGGCCAGCATCGCGTCGCGCAGTTCGTCGGCGTGGCGGTATTCGAAAAGCCGCACGTCGACGTCCGGCCGCTCGCGCCGCCACACCCGGAGGGCGGGCGGCAGCACGCCGAGACTCACCGAGTAGACGGTCGCGATCAGCAGCTCTCCGGCGACCTGACCAGAAGCTTGCCGCGCGGCGCACCGGGCGCGTTCGGCGTCGGCGAGCGTGGCGCGGGCGTGCGGGAGCATCGCGCGGCCCATCGGCGTGAGCCGGACCGAACGCGGCAACCGTTCCAGCAGCGGCCCGCCGACACTGTGTTCCAGCGCCCGCATCTGGTGCGAAAGCGCGGGCTGCGTCACGTGCAGCTGCTCGGCAGCCCGGGTGAACGAACCCATGTCCACCACCGTGACCAGGTATTCGAGCTGCCGCAGACTTGTCATAAGCCCAGTTTATCGAAGCAGTGAGAAGTAAGCCTTGGATTTATCAGCTGGGCGAGGACAGGATCGAAGACATGAGCAGCACACGCGTGGCCCTCGTGGCCGGGGCCAACGGGATCATCGGCCGGAAACTCGTCTCTCACCTGCGAACTCTCGACGGCTGGGAGGTGCTCGGGCTCTCCCGTCGCGGCGGGCCGGGCGGCCTCGCCGTCGACCTGCTCGACCCGGCGGGCACCCGGGCGGCGCTGGCCGGCGTCGGCGCGACGCACCTGTTCTACGCGGCCTACCAGGACCGGCCGACGTGGGCGGAACTCGTGCCGCCGAACGTCGCGATGCTGGAGAACCTGGTGAACGGCCTCGACGAAGGCCCGCTGGAGCACGTCAGCCTGATGCAGGGCTACAAGGTCTACGGCGCACATCTCGGCCCGTTCAAGACTCCCGCCCGCGAAGCCGACGCCGGACAGCACATGCCGCCGGAGTTCAACGTGGACCAGCAAAAGTTCCTGGAACGCCGGGCCGCGGCCAGCGGCTGGTCGTGGTCGGCGATCCGGCCGTCCGTAGTCGGCGGAACGACTCTGGGCAACCCGATGAACCTCGCGCTCGTCATCGCGGTCTACGCCTCGATCTCGAAGGAACTCGGCCTGCCGCTGCGGTTTCCCGGCAAGCCCGGCGCGTACGACAGCCTGCTGGAGATGACTGACGCACAGTTGCTCGCCGAAGGCACGGTGTGGGCGGCGACGTCGAGCCGCAACGAAGCGTTCAACATCGCCAACGGTGACCTCTTCCGCTGGCGAGAGCTGTGGCCGAAGCTGGCCGCGTACTTCGACCTCGAAGTCGCTCCGCCGCTACAGCTGCCACTGACCACGGTGATGGCCGACAAGGAACCACTGTGGACGGAGATGGCCGCGAAGCACGGCCTCACTGCTTCGTACGCCGACGTGTCTTCGTGGGCCTTCGGCGACTTCGTGTTCTCGTGGGACTACGACATGTTCGCGGACACGTCAAAGTCACGCCGCGCCGGTTTTCATTCCTATGTGGACACTGAGCGGATGTTCTACCGGCTGTTCGACGAGTTCCGCCGCGACGGCGTCATCCCCGGCCGATGAACGGCATCGTGGTGGCGGTGATGGTGAGGAACTGGACGTTGGCGTCCAGCGGCAATCCCGCCATGTAGAGCACTGCGTCGGCGACGTGGCCCGCGTCGAAGGTCGGCTCGGCCAGCAGCCGTCCGTCGGCCTGCGGGGTGCCCGCGGCCATCCGCTCGGTCATTTCGGTGGCCGCGTTGCCGATGTCGATCTGTCCGCACGCGACATTCCAGGCGCGGCCGTCGAGCGAGATCGACCGGGTGAGGCCGGTGATCGCGTGCTTGGTTGCGGTGTAGGCAACGCTCGCCGGGCGCGGGACGTGCGCGGAGATCGAGCCGTTGTTGATGATCCGGCCGCCGCGGGGGTCCTGGTCGCGCATCAGCCGCACGGCCTGCTGCGCGCAGAGGAACATCCCGGTGAGGTTCGTGTCGACAGTGCGCCGCCAGTCCTCGACGGACAGATCCGCGACGGTGCCGCCGAGCGACACTCCGGCGTTGTTCACCAGCAGGTCCAGCCGGCCCCACTCGCTGCGCACCGCCGAGAAAAGTGCCTCCACCGACGCGGGATCGGCGACGTCCGTGGGAACGACCAGCGCCTTCGCGTCCGAACCGGCCGTCTCGCGCAAGGCGTCCTCGCGACGTCCGGCGAGCGCGACCCGGTACCCGGCGCCGAGCAGCGCTTCGGCGATCCGGCGGCCCAGCCCGGAACCTGCCCCAGTGACCACAGCGGTCTTCTCCGACACAGTCTTCTCCAGCACCTGGCCTCCTCGAAAGTCCGTTCGCCCGCACGTTGCCATATCGCGGCACACTGGGTTCATGGGACCACGTGACACTCTGCTCGCCGGCCTCGCCAAACAGCTGGGCCATCCGCGGGGCCGGGCCGGGCAGGCTGTTGTCCGGCTGCTCAACAACGTCAACCGCGGCCCGGTCACCGGAGCGGTCGACGCGCTGGAGATCCGGCGCGGCGAAACCGCGCTGGACCTCGGTTTCGGCGGCGGGCTGGGCCTCGACCTGCTGCTGCGCGCCACCGAGGGCGGCACCGTGCACGGCGCGGAAATCTCCGAGACAGCGCTGGCCCGCGCGCGACGGACGTTCCCGAAGAACCTCGCCGCCGGACGGCTGGTGCTGCACCAAGCCGGAATGGCCGAGCTTCCGCTGGAAGACGGGACGATCGACGCGGCGCTGACCGTCAACACGGTCTACTTCATTCCCGATCTGGCGCCCGCGTTCGCGGAGGTCGCGCGGGTGCTCGCGGACGGCGGCCGGTTCGTCGTCGGCGTCGGAGATCCCGAAATGATGCGCGAAATGCCGTTCACCGGCCACGGCTTCCGGCTGCGCCCGCCGGAAGAGATCGAAAACGCACTCGCGGACGCCGGGCTGGAACTCCGCCGCCACGACCGCCTCGGCGACGGGCCGCGCGCGTTCCACCTGCTGGTCGCCGGGCGCTGAAAAGGGCGGGCTCCCCAGTCGGGGAACCCGCCCTTCCCGATGCCGCTACTTCTTCGGCACGCCCAGCGCGGCCAGCGCCGGACCGGCCATGATCACGCCGTTGCCGGTCACCGCGTCGAACCCGGGCGCGCCGAGGTCGATCGCGCTCGACACCAGCGCCGTGCGGACGTCCGCCGGGGTCGCGGACGGCTTGCCGGACAGCAGCAGCGCCGCGATCGCCGCCGCGTGCGGGGCCGCCGCCGAGGTCCCGAAGAACGGCTGGAAGCCGGTCACCGAGGTGGCCACGCCGTCGGCCGCGGTGATGTCCGGCTTCGCGCGGGTCGCGCCGCCGGTCGAGGACACGTTGCCCGGGGTCAGCTCAGTGCCGTCGGCGTTGTAGAAGAGGTGCCGCTGGCCGTCCGAGGTGAAGCGCTCCCACTTGCTGGCCGAGGTGAACGGGCCCGGGTACGGGCCGGCCGGGTTCGCCGGGTCGCCGGTCTCCAGCGGCCGCCCGAACGCGGTCGCCGCCGGGGCCGCGGCCACCGAGAACGCCGCGGCTGCCGCCGAATGGCCCGAGGTGACGCCCGCGGTGCTGAAGCCCTTGAGCGAACCGGAGTCGACGAACCGGCCGCGGACCACGTTGACCGCGAAGAACCGGTCCTGGCCGCTGTACTTGACCACCGCGAGGCGGTAGCCGGAGCCGGACGTCGGCACGGTCAGGCTCTCGTACGGGTTCTGCGAACCGTCCTGCGCGTTGGCGCTGGAGGCGACGACGCTGCCGGAAGCGTTGAGCAGGAACAGGTCGTAGTCGTTGGCCGAGTGTCCCCACGGGTCCGACCAGAACAGCGTCACCGGCCTGCCGAGCGAGCCCGGCGACAACGGGTCGGTGGTCTGCACGCCGGAGCCGGGGTCGAAGTCGTGCGGGGTGCCGGTGACGCCCGGCAGCGTGGTGCCGGACGAGCGGAAGTCGCCCTCGTAGTAGCCGCTGCTGCCGTCGGTGAGGTTGCCGGAGTTGCCCGCGGAGGAGAAGTAGAGCGCGCCGGCCGCGGTCACGTCGTTGACCGCCTGCGCGACCTGCGTGTCCTGGAACGGCGACTCGTCGAAGTACGCGACGTCGTCGACGATCACCGTGCACTTGCCGGTGTTGCGCAGCGCGCGGATGTTGTCCGCGAAGCTCGACTCGCTGGTGAAGGCGGTGGCGAAACCGAGCGTCGCGCCCGGGGCGAGGTCGTGCACGATCTCCAGCATCGCGGTGCCTTCGTCGCCGCTGCCTGCCTGGCCGGGCAGCACGTCGACCGCGGGAAGTTCTCCGGCGTCCTGCGACTTCTTCAGCGAGTTGACGCCGTCGGAAAGCACGCAGACCTTCACGCCGGTGCCGTTCACGCCGTAATCCGTGCGGGCGGTGTCCGCGCCGTGGGCTTTGTCCCCTTCGGACACCTGCACGGCGGCGACGGCCTTCTTGGCCAGCTGCCGGCGCTGCGCGTCGGGCTCGTTCCAGGTCATCGCCTGCGTCGCGGGCTGGACCTGGCGGACGTCGCCGCGCGCCGCGATCCGGTCCACCGCGTTCAGCGGCAGCTGGGCGCGAATCGAGCCATCGGACGAGGTGGACTGAACGGTGCCGCCCGCGGCGCGCACAGCCTTCGCGATCGCGGCGCCCGCAGTGCCGGCGATGTCCACCGAAACCGTGCCAGTCTGGCTGACCGGCAGGCCGGTGCGGTAATCCGGAAGCAGCGCGGCGAGACCGCGGTCGGCGCGCAGGCGCTTCTCCACGACGAGCTGGCTGGACTGTTTCCGCTCGGCCGGGCTGAGGGTCTTCTTGATCCCCTGCAGCGCGCTGATCCCGGCTCCGGAGCGCGCGTTCGCCACGTCCGCGGCAGACGGCTGCGCGACGGCGATCCCGCTCCCGGCGAGCACGACCCCGACCGCCAGCGGCACCGAATACGCGGCCACCCGGCTCGTTCTTCTCATGACAACTCCTGTTCTCGCCCCCGGCCACCGACTGTGGTCACGTGAATCTAAAGAGCGACCGCGAGTAAGACCACCGACCAAAGTGGTATCTGCCCGGATGGCCCACCTGGTGAGACTTCAACGGGCCCTTTCCGGCGCGGAACCGGAGCTGGCACTCTGCTCAGGTGGCGAACCTGGGGAGGGATTTCGCGCGGCTGTGGGCTGCGTACGCGATCAGCACGGCGGGCAGCACGGTCGGAGCGGGCGCGCTCGGGCTCGTCGCGGTGCTCGTGCTCGACGCTCCCGCGTGGCAGGTCTCCCTGATCACCGCCATCTCGGCCGCCTCCAGCGCCGTTCTCGCTTTCCCGCTCGGGCCGCGCGTCGAGTTCGCCCGGAAACGTCCCGCGATGATCACCGGAGACCTGGTCCGCTGCGCCGCATTGGCGAGCGTGCCGTTGGCGGCTGCGCTGCACGTGCTGACCATGCCGCAGCTCTATGCCGTCGACATCGTCGTGGCCACCGCGGCCGTCATCTTCTCCGCGGCCAGCGGCGCGCATCTCAAAGCCCTTGTCGCGCCGGACGAGCGGGCAGTCGCGTTGAGCCGCTTCGAGAGCACCGATTGGATCTGCTGGTCAGCCGGACCGCCGTTGGGCGGCGTCTTGATCAGCGCGCTGGGCGCTACCGCGACGATGCTCATCGACGCTTTCTCGTTCCTGTTGTCCGCTCTCGGAATCCGTCGCTTGCATGCGCCGGAGCCGCCGCCTGCGGTTGCTTCAGGACCTGCGCGCCGAGGGTTCACAGACGGATGGCGTTACCTGCTGCGCAGTCCTGAACTACGGCCGTTGTTCTTCAACTCGGTGTTGTTCAGCGGCGCGGTCCTTTGGGTCACGCCGCTGCAAACCGTGCTGATGCTGCGGGATCTCGGCTTCGCGCCATGGGAATACGGGCTCGTGCTCGGCGTCCCCTGCCTCGGCGGACTCCTCGGCGCTCGTCTCGCACCGGCGCTCAGTTCTCGATACGGTGCGCCGAAAGTGTTGCTGTGGACCAGTTTCGCGCGTACGCCGTGGTTGCTCGCGCTGCCGCTCGCAATTCCCGGGCCTGCCGGAGTCGCCTTACTGATCGCCGCGAACTTCGGGCTGTTGCTGGTGGCGGGCATCTTCAACCCGACCTACTCGGCGTACCGGCTGTCGCTGATCGACGACACTGTTCTGACGCGAACCCTCACCGCTTGGTCGACCGGAACCCGTACCGCCAAACCGATTTTCATCACCCTGGGCGGGATCGCTGCCGGAGTGCTCGGTGTGCGCTTCTCGCTGGAGATTGGCGCCGCGCTCTGCCTCCTCAGCGCGGCCGCGTTGCCCGCCCGGCGAGCCGGGTGATCAGTTTTTGTCGGTGGTGCCGGTTACCGTGGCTGGCATGTTCAAGATCGACCGCGCGACCGCTGCCGACGCCGCCGCGCTCACCGACCTCATGCACTCGTCATCGGCCTACCAAGGCCAGTACGCCTCGATCCTGGAGGGATACGCCGTCACCGCGGATTACCTTCGTCAGCACCAGATTCTGGTCGCACGCGGACCGTCCGGACCGCTCGGGTTCGCCGCGCTCACCGATGCCGAACTGGATCTGCTGTTCGTCGCCGACGACGCGCAGGGCACGGGGTTGGGCGCCCGGCTGGTGCGGCAAATCCTTGACGTGGCAAGGGAAAACGGGCTGCCCGAAGTGCGCGTGGTGTCGCATCCGCCCGCGGTGAAGTTCTACGAACGCATGGGCGCCCGGCAGGTCGGGACTGTGCCGCCGAAGCCGCCGAAGATCTCGTGGTCCCGTCCGGAGTTGGTGTTTTCCTTGTCCGAGCCCGAAAACGACAGCGCCCCGGCCCGCGAAACCACCGCGGACCAGGGCGACCGTCGAAGAATCAGAAGTTGATCATATGTCCGGCCAGACCGTGCACCGCTTCCTTGACCGCCTCGCCCAGTGTCGGGTGGGCATGCACGTTGCGCGAAACCTCGTGCACCGTAAGGTCCCACTGCTGCGCCAGCGTCAGCTCCGGCAGCAGCTCCGTCACGTCCGGGCCGATGAGGTGCGCGCCGAGCAGTTCGCCGTATTTCGCGTCGCTCAGCACCTTCACGAAGCCCGCCGCGTCGCCGAGGCCGTGCGCCTTGCCGTTGGCCGTGAACGGGAATTTCGACACCTGGACGTCAAAGCCCTTCTCGCGCGCCTGTTCCTCGGTCCAGCCGAAGCTCGCGATCTGCGGCTGGCAGTAGGTCGCGCGCGGGATCATCACGAAGTCCAGTTCCATGGTCTCCGCGCCGGCGATCGTCTCCGCCGCCACGATGCCCATCGACTCCGACGCGTGCGCCAGCATCAGCTTCGCCGTCACGTCGCCGATCGCGAACAGGTGCGGCACGTTCGTCCGGCCGCGGCCGTCGATCGCGATCGCGCCGCGCTCGGTGACCTCGACGCCGGTGTTCTCCAGCCCGTAGCCCTCGACGTTCGGCCGGAACCCGATGGCCTGCAACACCTTGTCCGCCTCGAGCACCTGCTGCTCGCCGTTCTTCGACACGGTCACCAGCACCTGGGATCCCGAGTCGTCGATCGCCTCGACCTTGGTGCCCAGCAGCACCTTGATCCCCAGCTTGCGGTAGCGCTTCGCCAGCTCGGCCGAGACCTCGGCGTCCTCGAGCGGCACCATCCGGTCGAGGAACTCGACGATGGTCACGTCCACGCCGTAGTTGCGCAGCACGTAGGCGAACTCCACGCCGATCGCGCCGGCGCCCGCGATCACGATGCTGCCCGGCAGTTCGCTTTCGAGGATCTGCTTTTCGTAGGTGACCACGCGCTCGCTGCGCTGCGTGCCCGGCAGCAGCCGAGCCGTCGCGCCGGTCGCGATGATGCCGTAGGTGAAGGTGATCCGCTCGCCGTTCACCTCGAGGGTGTTGGCGTCGACGAAGGTGCCTCGCCCGTCGTACTCGGTGATCTTGTTCTTCTTCATCAGGAAGTGCACGCCCTTGACGCGCCCGTCCGCCACCTTGCGGCTGCGCTCGTACGCCGCGGTGTAGTCGAACCGGATCTCCCCGTCGGAGGAGATGCCGTAGGTCTTGGCCTCCTCCTTCACCGTGTGCGCCAGCTCGGCGTTGCGCAGCAGCGCCTTCGAAGGGATGCAGCCGACGTTGAGGCACACCCCGCCCCAGTACTTCTCTTCCACGACCGCCACGCTCAGGCCCAGCTGCGAAGCCCGGATCGCCGCGACGTACCCACCGACTCCGGCCCCGAGGACCACCACGTCATAGTCTGCGCTCATACCGTTGAAACTACCCGCCGCGCCCGCGCGGGGCGGCGTGACGGCGCCCGCTTTCGGACCGGCGGCCGCCCGCTCCGGCGCATTCCCGGACGGCGGATCCTGGCGATGCTCGCCGGAACCGGACGTCACCTGGTCCGCGACGCGGCATCGGGCGCGGCTGAATTGTCCACAATGGTCGCCGCCGCGTTCCCCGGCGCACCGGGCCGGACCGCCGGATCCGGTTGTCAGACCGGCGGGCGCACGCCCCGGATGCCGATCAGCAGATCCGTCACCGCGGCCATGATCCGCGCCGTCGCCTCCTCCAGCACGTCCCTGGTCAGCTCGCGCCCGCGCAGGTCGGCGAGATCGACCGGCGGCCCGGCGACGAACTCGATCTTCCGCCGCGGCAGGACGCGCGGGAACCGCGAGCCGGCGGGCAGCAGTTCGTGCGTGCCCCAGTTCGCGACCGGGATCACCGGCACGCCGGTCTCCAGCGCGATCCGCGCCGCGCCGGTCTTGCCCTTGGCAGGCCAGCCGTCCGGATCGGCCGACAGCCCGGCCTCCGGGAAGATCGCCACGCATTCGCCCGCCCGCACCGCCGCGACGGCGTCGCGGTACGCGCCCGCCGCGGTCGGCGCGCCCCGGTGGACCGGGATGTGCTTGCCCGAACGCATCACCGACTTGATCACCGGCGCGTTCCACAGGCTCGCCTTGGCCAGGTACCGAGGCACCCGGCCGGAGCCTAGGCAGAACGCGGTGAGCGTCGTCGGGTCGGCGTTCGACAGGTGGTTGGAGGCCACCACGACCCCGCCCGAGGCCGGGATGTTCCGCGCGCCGCGCACGCGGAACCGGCTCGTGAGGGCGAGCAGCTGCCAGACGACCTCGATCGCGAAGTGGTACCAGGCTCCCCGCCCGGACTTCGCGAACCTCCTGCCGTACTTCTGCATGCCGCGGAAGCCGAGCAGCTCCCCTTCGAGAGGGGTCCAGTTGTCCCGGGTCCGGGTGCGCAGCGCCATGAGCGTCATTCGTAGCGGAAGACGCTCCGGTTCGGCGCCGCGCGGACCCGGGACGCGGCGGGAATCACACCCGCTCGAGCACCACCACGGGGATCTCGCGGTCGGTCTTCTTCTGGTAGTCGTTGTAGGCGGGCCACACCGCGGCGAGCTTGTCCCACAGCCGGGCGCGTTCCTCGCCGGTCGCGGTCCGGGCGCGCGCGGTGAACTTGTCCGCCCGCACCTGCACGCGGACCTCGGGGTTCTCCTGAAGGTTCAGGTACCAGCCGGGGTGGTTCTCCGCGCCGCCCTTCGAGGCGACGATCACCGGGTTGCCGTCGTCCTCCTGGTAGATGAGGGCGAACTTGCGGTCCTGTCCCGTCTTGCGGCCCTTCGTGGTGAGCACCAGCGTCGGCACGCCCTCCTGCCAGTCGTGCCCGACCTCCCCGTCGGTCTCCTCGTAGCGGCGAACGTGCTCGTCACCGAACAGCATGCGGATTTCCTTTCGTTCGACTTCCGCGCTCGACAGCCCGGACCTGCCCTCCCACCCTGCCGCGAACCGGTCGGTCGCGCTGATCAGCTCGTGCAGCGTGCCCGGTTCGTCGAAGGCGTGCCCGGCGTCGCCGATCATCTTCAGCTCGGCGCCCGGCAGCACCTGCGCGAGTTCCCAGGCGGTGGTGGCGGGAGTGACCACGTCGTACCTGCCCTGCACCAGAACACACGGGATGCCCGAGAGCTTCCCGGCGCCGCGGATCAGCTGGTCAGGGGCGAGCCAGCCGCCGTGGCGGAAGTAGTGGTTCTCGATCCGCGCGATCGCGAGCGCGAACTCCGGCTCGGCGAACGCGGCCACCACTTCTTCCTGCGGCGTGAACTTGACGGTCTCGCCCTCCCACCGGCTCCAGGCGAGCGCGGCGGGCCCGTGCACGTTCGGATCCGGGTGATTCAGCAGTTCGTGGTAGACCTCCAGCAGGTCGCCGCCGCGGCGCGCGTACGGCACCGGTGCGAGAAACCGCGACCAAGCCTCGGGGAACAGGCATGCCGCGCCCCCGCCGAAGAGCCACTGCACTTCCTTCAGCCGCAGTGTCGCGACGCCGCGCAGGACCAGTTCGGTCACCCGCTCCGGATGCGTCTCGGCGTAGGCGAGCGCGAGCACGCTCCCCCACGAGCCGCCGAACAGCTGCCACCGGTCGATGCCGCGGTCCTCGCGCAGCTGCTCCATGTCGGACACCAGATGCCAGGTCGTGTTCACCGAGAGGTCGACGTCCGGCTCGCTGCAGTGCGGCGTGCTCCGGCCGCAGCCGCGCTGGTCGAACAGCACGATC
The DNA here is from genome assembly GCF_055633655.1 of Amycolatopsis sp. NPDC114503. Lineage (NCBI taxonomy): Bacteria > Bacillati > Actinomycetota > Actinomycetes > Pseudonocardiales > Pseudonocardiaceae > Amycolatopsis > Amycolatopsis sp. NPDC114503. Next base: position 28,174 of record NZ_JBVKDT010000010.1, read on the forward strand.
CGGTAGCGCTCCGGGTCGAACAGCCGCCGGTGCCGCGCCGACGCGCCGCCCCCGGGGCCGCCGTGCAGGAACGCGACCGGTTTGCCCTCGGGATTGCCGCATTCCTCCCAATACAGCGTATTGCCGTCTCCGACCGGCAGCATCCCGTGGTCGTACGGATCGAGTTCCGGGTACAGACCGAGCATGCAGCCACTATGCCCGACCTCGGCCGCGTCCCGCTGAGGGTCCACTGTGGACGCGCGGACACGGCAGGGAGGGGCCGGTTAGGCTTCCCGCATGGCGAAGGTACTGGTGGTGGAGGACGACGCGGCGATCGGCAGCGTCCTCGACTCCGCGCTGCGCGGGCACGGCCACACAGTGCAATGGTGCCGGGACGGCCGGAGCGCGCTGCGCGAGACCTCGGCCGATCTCGTGCTGCTGGACCTGGGCCTCCCGGACGTCGACGGCGTCGAGGTGTGCCGGCGGCTGCGCTCGGCCATGCCGGGCGCGGTGCTGGTGATCCTCACCGCGCGGGCGGACGAGATGGACGTCGTGGTCGGGCTGGAGGCCGGGGCCGACGACTACCTCACCAAGCCCATCCGGCTGGCCGAACTGCTCGCCAGGGTGCGCGCGCACCTCCGCCGCGGCGCGCCCGCCGCGCCGTCGACGCCGGTCGTGCGGATCGGCGCGCTGGAGGTCGACATCGCGAGCAGGCGGGTCAGCCTGAACGGCCGGGAGGTCGCGCTGCGGGCGCGGGAGTTCGACCTGCTCGCGCGGCTGGCCGTCCAGCCGGGGCAGGCGGTCAGCCGCGAGACGCTGATGTCCGACGTGTGGGATTCGCACTGGCACGGCTCCACCAAGACGCTCGACGTGCACATCGCCGCGCTGCGCCGGAAGCTGGCCTCGGCCGCCGAGTCGCCGTACGAGGTGCCGAGGATCGCGACCTTGCGCGGGCACGGATACCGGTTGGAAGGGGACTGAACGGAGTGCGCCGCCGGATCGTGACGCTCACCGTCCTCGCGGCGGTCCTGGCCACGAGCCTGTTCGGGCTGCCGCTCGCCGTCGGGGCGCTGTGGTACTTCCGCACGCACACCACGTCCGCGCTGGAGCGGGCCGCCGACGGCACGGCCGTCGCGGTGTCCGACGCGCTCGCCGCTGCCGAGCCCTTCCAGGTCCCGGACAACGAGGACGGCGCCGAGGTCGGGGTCTACGACCCGGCGGGCAAACTCCTCGCCGGAGACGGCCCGCCCACCGCGGACGACGTCGTGCGCGGGGTCGCCGCGAGCCGCAGCGACATGCTGAACCAAAAGGTCGGCGACGAGGATGTGCTGGCCGTGCCGGTGCTGACCGGCGCCCGCCTCACCGGCATCGTGCGCGCCGCGCTCCCCCGGTCCGCGCTGACCCGCGACGTCGGCGCCACCTGGCTGGTGATGGCCGGGTGCGCGATCGGCGCGGTGCTCGCGAGCTGGATGGTCGCCCGCCGGATCGCCGCGCGGCTGACCCGCCCGCTGGAAGACCTGGCCTGCGCCGCCGCACGCCTGGGCGAAGGCGACTTCTCCGCACGGTCCCGGCGCTCGGCGATCCCGGAAATCGACCGCGTCGGCGCGGCTCTGGACGTCACCGCGACCCGCATCGGCGAAACCCTGGAACGAGAGCGAGCCTTCTCCGCCGAAGCGTCCCACCAACTGCGCACCCCGCTCGCCGGGCTCCGCCTGCAGCTGGAATCCGCCCTGGAAACCCCTGGCCGCGACCCCTATGCCGCCATCCGCGCCGGAATCACCGCGGCCGACCGGTTGGAACGCACCGTCGAAGACCTGCTCGCGCTGTCCCGGGAACGCCGTACCCCTCGCGACGAACTGGACCTCACCGCCCTCCTGGCCGAGCTGACCGAAGGCCCGCTGCCCGACCACCGCGAGCTGCGCCTGGAAATCACCGACCCGCCGCCAGTCCGCGCATCGGCCCCCGCGGTCCGGCAAGTGCTCGCGGTGCTGCTGGACAACGCGCTGAACCACGGCGAAGGCACGATCACCGTCCGAGCCCGCGACGCCGGCGGCGCCCTGGCGGTAGACGTCGTCGACGAAGGCCCGGACCTCGGCGAACGCGACCCGTTCGCCGACCACACCCCCGGCGGCCACGGCATAGGCCTCCGCCTGGCCCGAAGCCTGGCCGAAGCCGAAGGCGGCCGCCTACGCCTTTCGCGGCCCGATCCGCCGACGTTCACCTTGCTGCTTCCCGAAGCTCCCGCTTCCTGATCTGGCCCTGCCAGCGCCTCGCTGCTCGTGCGACGAGCGGAATTCCGCCCGCGCCCGACGCCGCCGGGAGTGATCGCGCAGCCCCTTCGCCCACCGGCCTGCCGCAACCCGCCCCGCTGACGGAGCCGATGCACCCACGTCAGGAACCCGCGGTGCCCTAGCCCAGTGCCCCAAGTCGCTCAGCCCAATCAGTCCGCGCGCCCGACGACCAGCACCACCCAGCAACACTCCGCCGCCTCGACCTCCCAACCTCGCGACGCCCGGCCGCCCCGACCTCCCAACCCCGCAACGCAACCCAGAGCACCCTCACCCAACGCCCCACCGCCCTCCGCCCAACCGGCCGCACGCCCGATAACCGAAGCCACCCGATCCCCGCACCCAAACCCGCCGCCGCGAACCCGCTCCCCCGATCACTTACAGTCATTCCCGGCCCGGAAGCCCGAACCTCCCCAGGCCGCACCGCCCCGCAGAAACCGACCCCGAGAGCGCAATGAATCACCCACCGCCACCCTCAATCCGCAACAGATCTCGGTTTTCGGGGCAGTTTTCGATCGATACCGTGGCTCGAAGTCGACAGTGGCGTCACAATGAATCACTAGGAGCCGCCCGGTGAGCACCACCTCCTCCAGTCCTGCGCGCGGGAGGATCGCCGCGGCGATGCTGCGCCGCAAACCGGTCACCGATCTGGTGGCCGAGGCGGATCACGGTCCGCTGAAGCGGTCGCTCGGGCTCAGTCAGCTGACCATGCTCAGCATCGGAGCCACCCTCGGCAGCGGGATTTTCGTGGTGCTCGGCGAGGCGGTCCCGGTGGCCGGGCCTGCAGTCGTGGTCTCGTTCGTGCTCGCGGGGATCACCGCGTTGTTCTCCGCGCTTTCCTACGCCGAACTGGCGGGCATGATTCCGCTGTCGGGCTCCTCTTACTCCTACGCGTATGCGACTCTCGGCGAACTGATCGCCTGGGTGTGCGGCTGGTGTTTGGTGCTGGAGTACGGCGTCTCCGTCGCGTCCGTCGCGGTCGGGTGGGGGCAATACGTCAACGAACTGCTGCATCTGGCGTTCGGCGTGACGTTGCCGGAGGCGCTCAGCGGGCCGCCGGGCGACGGCGGGCTCGTCAACATTCCGGCGATTGTCGTGGTGCTGCTGGCGATGGTGCTGCTGCTGTCCGGCGCGAAGGAGAGCGCGCGGGCCAACGCGATCATGGTCGTGGTGAAGATCGGCACGCTGATTCTGTTCTGCGCCATCGCGTTCACCGCCGTCCGGGCGCAGAACTTCACGCCGTTCCTTCCGCTCGGGCTGGCCGGAATGAGCGCGGGCGGGGCGAAATTGTTCTTCTCCTACATCGGGTTCGACGCCGCCTCCACCGCCGGCGAGGAGGCGCGCAACCCGCAGCGGGACCTGCCGCGCGCGATTCTGCTGTCGCTGGCCATCGTGACCGTGCTCTACTGCCTGGTCGCGTTCGCCGCGATCGGCGCGCTGCCCTGGCAGGAGTTCGGCGACAAGCAGGCCGCGCTGTCGCACGTGCTGACCACGATCTCGAGCAACCCGCTCTGGGCGATCCTGCTCGCGATCGGCGCGATCGTGGCGATCTCCAGCGTCGTGCTGACTGTCCTTTACGGACAGACCCGGATCCTGTTCGCCATGTCCCGCGACGGGCTCGTGCCGAAGTCGCTGTCCACTGTGCATCCGAAAACCGGCGTGCCGCGCACCAACACGCTCGTGGTGTCCGGGTTCGTCGCGGTGCTCGCCGCCTTCATCCCGCTCGGCAAGCTCGCCGACGCCACGAGCATCGGGACGCTGTTCGCGTTCGGGCTGGTCAACATCGCCGTGCTGATCCTGCGCAAGCGCCGTCCCGAAGCCGAGCGCACTTTCCGGGTGCCGTTTTCGCCGGTCACGCCGATCCTCGGCGTGGCGTGCTGTGCCTACATGATGTTCAGCCTCGACGGGGCGACCTGGATCGTGTTCGGCGCGTGGATGCTGCTCGGCCTCGTCATCTACTTCGGCTACAGCATCCGCCGCTCGCGGCTCGCGGAGGTCCGATGATCATCGCCGTCCACCAAGGACCGTACGACCGGCTGCCCGAGGCGATGGCCGCGGCGGCGGAGCGCGGCGCCGAGCTGATCGTGACCTCTGAGATGGGCACGACGGGATACAACATCGGCGCCGAAGCCGTCGCCGAGCTGGCAGAACCGGCGGACGGACCGCACGCGGCCGAACTGGGCGCGTTGGCTGCCAAGCACCGGATCGGGTTGGTCTACGGCTATCCCGAGCGCGACGGCGACGCGGTGTACAACTCGGCGCAACTGCTGTCCGCGCAAGGGGAACGGCTCGCGAACTACCGCAAGACCCACCTCTTCGGCGACCTCGACCGCGACCAGTTCTCCCCCGGCGACGAGCCGGTGGTGCAGGCCGACTTCAACGGCCTCCGCGTCGGTCTGCTGATCTGTTACGACGTCGAGTTTCCCGAGCTGGTCCGCGCGCACGCGCTCGCGGGCACGCAGGTGCTGCTCGTTCCGACCGCGCTGATGCGGCCGTATGAGCGCATCGCCGATTTGCTCATTCCGGTTCGTGCGCACGAAAGCCAGCTGTACGTCGTGTACGCGAATCGCTGTGACACCGAAGGCGAGCTGAGCTACTGCGGACGCTCGACAGTCGCGTCGCCGGATGAAGTCGTCGCGAAAGCCGGGCCGGACGAAGAGCTGCTCTTCGCCGATCTCGACCCCGCCGTGCTCGCTCAAGCGCGAGCCGAAACCCCGTACCTGGCCGACCGACGGCCGTCGCTGTACCGCTCTCTCACCGAAGGACCCCGGGCATGACCTCCGCAGTTCCCGCCGCGATCCACGCCGAGGAACCGGCCGGCAGGCCGATCACGATGTTCGGCCCCGATTTCCCGTTCGCCTACGACGATTACCTCGCCCACCCGGCCGGGCTCGGCACCGTGCCGGAGCAGGCGCACGGCACCGAGGTCGCGGTGATCGGCGGCGGCCTCTCCGGCATCGTGGCCGCCTACGAGCTGATGAAGCTCGGGCTGCGGCCGGTCGTGTACGAGATCGACGGGATCGGCGGACGGCTGCGCACGCACCATTTCCCCGGCCTGCCCGACGACGTCGTCGCCGAGATGGGCGCGATGCGGTTCCCGCCGGCGTCGACGTCGCTGTTCCACTACCTCGACACCGCCGGGCTGGAAACCACGCCGTTCCCGAACCCGCTTTCGCCCGCGACGCCGAGCACGGTCGTCGATCTTAAGGGCCGCAGCCATTACGCGCGCACGCCCGAAGATCTGCCCGATGTGTACGGCGAAGTGGCGAAGGCCTGGCAGCGCACGCTCGATGAGCACGCGTCATTCGCCGAGATGCAGACCGCGATCCGCAATCGCGACGCCGCGACGGTCAAAAAGATCTGGAACGAGCTGGTGCCCCGGCTCGACAACCAGACGTTCTACGGATTCCTGTGCGATTCCCCGGCATTTTCCTCATTCCGGCATCGAGAGATCTTCGGGCAAGTCGGATTCGGCACCGGCGGCTGGGACACCGACTTCCCGAACTCGATTCTCGAAATCCTCCGGGTGGTGTACACCGGCGCGGACGACGAGCACCGCAGCATCGTCGGCGGCAGCGAGCAGCTCCCGCGACGGCTGTGGGAGCACGTCCCGGACCAGCTCGCGCACTGGCCTTCCGGCACGAATCTGGCTTCCCTGCACGAAAACGGCCAGCCTCGACCCGGTGTCACGCGGCTGCACCGCACCGCGCCGAACAACATCACCGTCACCGACGCGTCCGGCCACATCCGCACGTTCGGCGCGGCGGTGTTCACCGCGCAGAGCTGGATGCTGCTCTCGAAGATCGAATGCGACGAGGCGCTGTTCCCGATCGACCACTGGACCGCCATCGAGCGCACGCACTATATGGCTTCCTCCAAGGTGTTCGTGCCCGTCGACCGACCGTTCTGGCTCGACCCGGACCCGGTCACCGGCCGCGACACGATGAGCATGACGCTCACCGACCGGATGCCGCGCGGCACCTATCTTCTCGGCGACGACCCGAACCGGCCCGCGGTGATCTGCCTGTCCTACACGTGGGCCGACGATTCGCTGAAGTGGCTGCCGCTTTCCGTGTCCGACCGCGTCGAGGTGATGTTGCAGTCGCTGCGCGAGATCTACCCCGGCGTCGACGTGCGGCGGCACATCGTGGGCGACCCGGTGACCGTGTCGTGGGAAGCCGAACCGCATTTCATGGGCGCGTTCAAGGCGAACCTGCCCGGGCATTACCGGTACCAGCACCGGCTTTTCACGCACTTCGTGCAGGATTCACTGCCCGAGCGCTATCGCGGTTTATTCCTTGCGGGCGACGACATCTCGTGGACCGCGGGCTGGGCCGAGGGCGCGGTGCAGACCGCGCTCAACGCGGTGTGGGGCGTGCAGCGGCACTTCGGCGGCGCGAGCGATCCGGCGAATCCCGGTCCGGGAGACCGGTTCGCGGACCTCGCGCCGATCGAGCTTCCGGACTGAGCGGGGCCGTCAAGCCGTACCGCGCGGTAGCAGCCGAACGTGTTTCCGCTGCGACATTCCGCCCGGTTAATCCGCCTTACTGAACCGATCATGCCAAACTCATGCCATGAGCACCGATCCGGCGCCGAAGTGGCGGCGACTCGAACCGGACGAACGCAAAGAGCAGATCTACGCCTGTGCGGCGAGACTGTTCGGCGAACGACCGTATTCGGAAGTGTCCACTTCGGACATCGCGGCCGAGGCAGGCGTGGCCCGCGGACTGATCAATCATTATTTCGGAACGAAAAGGGAGTTGTACCTCGAAATAGTTCGGCGTGCGCTTACCGTGCCACGGATTGCGGTGCAGATTCTGCCGGACGGACCGCTGGAAGTGCGCGCGGACGCCGCCATCGACTGGCTGCTCGACATGGTGCGCGGGCAGGAGAAACTGTGGCTCGCCGCGATCGCGCCGGAGGGCATCGGCCGCGACCCGGAGGTGGACCGGATCGTCGCCGAGGCCGACCGAGCGTCGGCCGACCGCGTGCTGGAGGCGGTCGGGCTGTCCCGCGACAGCGCGCACGGCGAGGAACTGAACGCCGCCGTGCGCGCGTTCGCCGGCATGGTCAAGGCGGCGGGCCGCGAGTGGCTCGTGCACCGCTCGCTCGACCGGCACCAGGTCCACACGCTGCTCACGATGTCGCTCGTGACCGTCGTGGGCCAGGTGTTCCCCGCGATCCAGCATCCGCCCCAGCACTGAGGCACCGGAAGGAGAACCCCCGGCACCACGAGGGGGGAGGAAAGTGCCGGGGGCCCCTTCCGGAGGCAAGGCCCCCGGTAGCTGTCCACGCTACGCCGGGAAGGCGTCGAATCGGTGTCGGTCGGCGCAGGGGCGGCCCGACTTTTCACCATGACCACGCGGACGGCCCAGTCCGAACGCCCTGACGGAGCAATTTCGCGAATTTCACCCGTTCAGCTGGGCCAATCTGCAGGTGAGCCCGTCGAGGCACCGGCGGATCGCGAAGTCGAACAGTCGCGGATGGTAACCGGCCGCCGCTTCGGGGTCGCTGAGCAGCCCGTGCATCGAGCGCCCGAACGCGGCCATGCCGGGCAGGTCCTCGCGGTCGCGGTAGGAGGCGTACTCCTCGGTGTTGTCCAAGCGCAGCGCGAGGCTGCAGTCGCGGTCGTCCTCGAGCGCGACGTACTGGCACGCGGTGGTGGTGAGGATCGTGTAGGCGAGCGAGCTCTCTTCGCCGAAGCCCGCGTCCAGCAGGATCCGCACGCCGCGGTCCAGCGTGGGCGTGGTCGCGCCCACCGACGGGCCGAACGAGGCCATCCGGCGCGCCGTGCCCGGGTGCTTGCGCAGCAGCTCGCGCAGGCCGGTCAGCAGTTCGACGAACCACTCCTGCCAGTCCAGGTCGTCGTCCGGCAGCCGAAGCTGGCCGACGACCCGGTCGAGCACCGCGCACACGACCGCGTCCCGGTCCCCGACGTGGTGGTAGACCACCGCCGGGTACGCGCCGATCGCGGCGGCCAGCTGCCGCAGCGTCCAGTTTTCCAAACCGCGCTCGACGGTCAGCTTCACCGCCGCGTCGATCACTTTTTTCGCGGTGACCGCGGGCAGCCCGGCGGCCGAACGGGACCGGGCGCGCTGTCCGGCACGCGGAGTCGGCATGCCGTGCACCGTAACCGGCGACCCGCCGGCTCGGCCACACGCGGTTCCGCGCTGCGGCATGATCGGGGCATGCCACGCGCACAGGCCAACGGCCTCGAACTCGAGTACGACACGTTCGGCGATCCGGCCGCCCCGCCGATCGTGCTGGTGATGGGGCTCGGCGCCCAGATGATCACCTGGGAGGAGGGCTTCTGCGAACTGCTCGCGAGCCGGGGCTTCCACGTGGTGCGCTTCGACAACCGCGACGCGGGCCTGTCCACCTGGTTCGACGAGCTGGGCGCGCCGGACCTCGCCGGGATCGTCGCGGGCACGGCGCCGGCTCCGTATCTGCTGTCGGACCTCGCGGACGACACCGTCGGGCTGTTCGACGCGCTCGGTTTCGCGAAGGCGCACGTCGTCGGCGCTTCGATGGGCGGGATGGTCGCGCAGCAGCTCGTGCTCGACCATCCGGACCGGGTGCTGAGCCTGACGTCGATCATGTCGACGACCGGTGACCCGTCGGTCGGCCAGGTCTCGCCCGCCGCGCTGGCGACGCTCACCAAACCGGTGCCGGAAACGCGCGGGGAGCAGATCGAACTGAGCGTCGCGAACTACCGCGTGACGGGGTCGCCGGGCTATCCGTCCACCGAGGAATACCTGCGGCGCAAGGCAACCCGGAACTACGACCGGGGCCGGCACCCCGTCGGAATGCAGCGGCAGGCGGCCGCTGTCGTGGCGTCGGGCGACCGTACAGAACGACTGCACGACGTCCAGGTGCCGACCGTCGTGCTGCACGGAGACTCCGACGTGATGATCGACGTCAGCGGCGGGAAAGCCACCGCGGCGGCGATTCCGGAGGCGGAGCTGGTCATCGTTCCGGGCATGGGTCACGACCTGCCGGAACCGCTGTGGCCGGAGATCGTGGCCGCGATCGTCCGCGCGACCGCTCGCGCCTGACGGAGGTCAAGAAGCCGTCAATAACCAGGGCCTGGGCGTACAGGTCCTGTACGCGCACCCTCGCCTACGCGCCCGCGCGGGGTGCCATGGGGCATGCGTACTGAAGGACGACTGGCTGGCGGGTTCGGTTTTCCGCTCGGTTGTGTGGCGGTGGTGACGGCCGTGATCGCGGCGGACCTTGTCGGGGCCACCGCGCATCCCAGTTATGCCGTGGCGGCGGTGGCGCTCGCGGTCGGCGCAGTGGCAGTGATCACGACGCCGCTCGCGGTGGCCGGGCTGGTGGGGGTGGCCTGGGCGGTGCTTTCCGGATTCGCCTACGGCCGGGCCGGCGACCTGGTTTTCACCGCCACGACCGGCTGGGTCGCGGTGATTTTGGCTGGTGCGGCGGGGTTCGGGTTTGTCCTCGGCGCCGGATGGCGCACGGTTCAGCGGGTTCGCCCGGTCTTCGCGGAGGCTGTCGTGCCGGAGCCGCGGAAGGCTGTCGAAGCAGGCCACCGCCGGGTGGCATCACTCTGAAATGGCTCGCCAAGGTGCGTGAAGGGTGCCAGGCTGACGGGGTATCACGTCGTCACCTTCGGAGGTCAGCCATGAGTGAAGCGCAACCGGCACCCAGCGACGGGGAGGGCGACGTCAAGCGGAAGTTCCGCGAGGCGCTGGAGCGGAAGCAGGCGAAGTCCCGGGAAGGGGCTGCGCACGAGAACGCCGGGCAGCAGGGGCAGCATGCGCACGGGCCCGCGGCGAACAAGCGGACTTTTCGGCGGAAGAGCGGCTGATTGCCGCGGGGGTGCTTTGCGACCAGCGTTGCGTGGGGGCACCCCGAAGCTGATGGTGACTACGGGCTGAGGGTGCTTGTCAAGGCGGGAAAGATGCCTTGACAAGCACCCTCAGCCCGTGTTTTTGGCTTCGTATCGGGGTGCAGGGCCAGGTGTGGGTGCCTGGATCGGTTGGGTGCGTCGGCGGCGGATAGCGGTGGGGGCGGGGGTTGGTGCGCTGGCCGCCGGTTGAGCGCCGCGGTTGCGGCTGAGTGGCAGCGGGGCTTTAAGGCCTCCGCGAGGGGAGCCCTCACTACGTGCCGAGGTCGTGAGGGGAACCCTGGGGGAATCTGATTCCCCAGGGTTCCCCTCACAGCTTTCGCAGAGCTACACCGTGAGGATCGAACGCAGGCGGCCGACATCCGCCATCCGGCGTTCGGCCAGGCGGTCGGCAGCGGCGGCGGGCGGCACGCCGTCGGCCTTCGCCAGGTCGTACACCGCCTTCGTGGTGTCGAAGATGGCCGCCGTTTTGCGCTGGGCGCGGGCGAAGTCGAAGCCGTGCCGTTCGTCGTCCACCTGGATTACGCCGCCCGCGTTCACCAGGTAGTCCGGGGCGAAGAGGATGCCGCGGTCGTCGAGCAGCTTGTCGACGCCGGGGTGGGCGAGCTGGTTGTTCGCCGCGCCGCAGACGATCCGGGCTTGCAAGGCGGCCACGGTCTCGTCGGTGAGCACGCCGCCCATCGCGCACGGGGCGAAGACGTCCAGCTCGGCGCCGATCATGGTGTCCACATCGGACACCACCTCGACGCCTGGGTATGCCGCGCGAGTGCGTTCGACCGCGCTGGGCGCGACATCGGTGATCACCACGTGCGCGCCGGCTTCGACCAGGTGGCCGACGAGAATGTGTCCGACCTTGCCGACCCCGGCCACGCCGACGCGGCGGCCGGTCAGCTCGGGGACGCCCCAGGCCTGGTCCGCCGAAGCGCGCATCCCCTGGTACACGCCGAAAGCAGTGAGCACCGAGGAGTCGCCAGCACCGCCGTCCTCTGGCGAGCGGCCGGTGACGTGCCGGGTTTCGCGGGCGACCACGTCCATGTCGCGCACGTAGGTGCCCATGTCGCACGCAGTGATGTAGCGGCCGCCGAGTGAATCCACGAAACGGCCGAAAGCGCGCAGCAGCGCTTCGGACTTCAGCGTGTTCGGGTCGCCGATGATGACGGCCTTGCCGCCGCCGAGATCGAGGCCGGCGAGTGCATTCTTGTACGCCATTCCCTTGGAGAGCGCGAGAACGTCGTCCAGCGCGGCGTCTTCGGTGGCGTAGGGGTAAAACCTGGTACCGCCGAGGGACGGGCCCAAAGCGGTGGAGTAGATGCCGATGATGGCTTTCAGCCCGCTGGCCTCGTCGTGGCAGAACACGACTTGTTCATGGCCGCTGTGCCGGCCGAACACGCCTTCGGTCACGGTGGTGACTCCTTTGTCTCCCACGCGGCTTGTGGCCGCGCAAATGTGTGAACGGTGCGCACCAGGGGACGGGGGTTGCCCGTTCACCGGTGCACACCGTCAACCTACTTCGCCGTTCTTCGGGCCACCACCCGCATCCCGGGAGCTTCACCCCAGATCCGCGACAGCTTCCCGAAGTGTGGAAATGGCGGTCTCGAGCTGTTCATCCGACAGGTACGGCGCAGGACCGAACCTGAGGTAATGGCCCCGGCTGTCGGTCCGCACGCCGCGCGCGGCCAGGCGTTCGCACAGCTGTCCGGCGACGGGACTGCGCAGCGAGAGGAAGCCGCCGATGTCTTCGAGCGGGGTGTCCCGGTCGCGGGTGACGACGTCGTCGGGGAGACCGAGAGCGTCGAAGCAGCGGGCGAGCAGGCCGACCTGGTGCTGAGACACCTCGCGCAGGAACTCGGCGGTGAGTCCCTCTTCGGCGAAGAATCGCTGGACCCGCACGCCGCGGTAGTGGCTCGACGGGTCGTAGGTGGCTCCGGCGAACCGGTCACCGCCGGGTGCGTACGCGACTTCGTCCGGTCGGCGTTCGTCGGCGAGGGCGCCGAATTCCGCGTACCAGCCGGTAATCACCGGGCGCAGTTCCTGGGCGTGCGCGGGCAGTCGCAGGAAGCAGTTGCCCTCGCCGAGCTGGAGGTATTTGTAACCGCCGCCGAGGACCCACGCGTTGGTGAGGCCGAGGTCGTGCAGCGGGAACGGGACCGCGCCGACCGCGTGGTAGGCGTCGACGACCAGCTCGACCGAGCGGCTCCGGCAGGTTTCCGCCAGATGCGCGAGACCCGGCACGATCCAGGACGTCTCGAACAGCACCGCCGAGGTGAGCACCGCGGCGGTGCGGTCGTCGACCTGCTCGGCGAGCCGTTCGGCCAAAGTGGCCACGGGTGCGGCAGGCACACGGACGACCTCGACGCCTTCCTCGGCCAACCGGGTGAGCTGGCGGCGCAGAGTGTGGAATTCTCCGTCCGTGGTCACCAATCGCGGCCGCTTCCGGAGTTCGATCGCGGACAGAAAGCGCAGCACGAGTTCGTGCGTGTTCTGGCCGAGCGCGTAGTCGCCGTGCGGATCGGACAGCCACTGCCGGAACCCGTTTCGCAGCTCGTCGGCCTTCGCGAACGCCCGGCCCCACTTTTCGTCCACCTCCTCCGCGGCGTCGGCGAACGCTTCGCGCAGGCCCTCTTCGGCGACGTCCGGCCAGGCCTGGTGCGAATGCGCCGACAGCAGCAGCCGGTCGGCGACGCGGAACCGCGAGTAGTGCGGGGCGAGCGCGTTTTCCTTGGCGCGCAAGGATTCCACTGTGGTCACAACCGGCTCCGGACAGCCCAGAGGTCCGGGAACATCGGGTTGAACAGCGTGGTGCGCAGGTAGGTCGCGCCGGACGAACCGCCGGTGCCGGTCTTGTCGCCGATCGTGCGTTCGACCATCTTCACGTGCCGGTAGCGCCATTCCTGCAGGCCCTCGTCGAGGTCGACCAGCGCCTCCGCGAGCACCGACGGGCCGCCGTCGTCCTGGTACACCTTCAGCAGCACTTCCTGCAGCTCCGGCGACGCCTCGATCGGACGGGTCACGTCGCGATCGGTGGCGACCGGGTAGCCCTTTCCGGACAGATACGTCAGGAACGAGTCGAACACCGACGGGCGGCGCATCGCGTCGGCGATCCGGGTGCGCTGCTCGCCGCCGTCCGGATAGTGGGCGAACACGCGCTCGTCGCGGCGGCCGAGCACCGCCTCCAGCTCGCGGAACTGGCCGGACTGGAAGCCGCTCGACGCGTCGAGGCGGGCGCGGAAGCTGGTGAACTGGCTGGGCGTCATCGTCTCCAGCACGTCGATCTGCGCGACCACCACCTTCAGCACGGTCAGGATGCGGCGCAGCGTGCGGATCGAATGCGCGGTCTTGCCCGCTTCCAGGCTTTCCTGCAGGAACTCGGCCTCGTGCAGGATCTGCTTGAACCACAGTTCGTAGACCTGGTGGATCACGATGAACAGCAGTTCGTCGTGTTCGTCCGAGCGGGGGCGCTGCGCGGTCAGCACCTCGTCGAGCGCCAGGTAGGACGTGTAACTGAGCGCGGCTTGGGTGTCGTCGGTTCCGGTCATCGGGTTCCTCATCTCGTGGACAGGGTTCGGTCGAAGTGGCGCTGAGCGGGTGGCGCGAGCGCCGAATACAGGTCGTGGAACAGCTTGACCGCGGCGTCCCGGGTTTCCGGCGCCGGGATCAGTTCGGACGGCAATTCCGGGTCCAGCGAAGGAAATTCGCGATAGGTGTGCACCAGGCGGGTGCGCACGGCGAACGCCTGCGCGTCGCTGAGGTCGCCCGGGCAATCGCCGAATTCGGCGACGAACGCGGCGTAGCGGGCGGACAGTCCGTCGAGATCCCAGGCCCGTCCGGCGAGCCGGCGCACGTCCAGCGCGGCGGACGGGGTGCCGAGCATCAGGCCGGCGTGCTCGGCGACTTCGAGTTCGGTCAGCACCGCGAGCACCTCGGCCTCACGGTCGTGCGGGGCGAGCCAGGTGCCGTCCTGGACCGGGCCGAAACCGAGAAAGCGCAGCCGCCGCACCAGCCGTTCGCGGGATTTGCGCCGCGTTTCCGGGATGTTCTGCCACAGCACGGTCCAGGTCCCGGCCGGCTCGTCGCGGCGGCCGAGGCCGAAGATCCGCCGGTCGCCGTCGTCCAGCAGGGCGACCGTGCGCGAGGTCAGCGAGTAGTGCACGAGCCTCCCCTCGCGGTGCCGGGACAGCAGGCCGCGGCGCACCAGCCGGGTCAGCGCGATCCGGGCCGCGCCGTCGGAGAACCCCAGCTCGTGCAGCAGCGCGACGAGCCCGCCGGACCACACGCGCTTGCTCTCGCGCGGGCGCACGTAGCTGCCCAGCAGCGTCATCACGAGCTCCTGGGGCGTGCGGGCGGGTTCGGTGTCGGGCACGAGGCAACTCTATACACCTCAGCCCGCTGCAGTGTAGCTTTCGGGAGTGAGCAGTTTTTCGGACCGAGTCGTCGTGGTCACCGGCGGGACGCGCGGCATCGGCGCGGCCGTCGCCGAGCGGTTCCGCGGCGCCGGCGCGACGGTGCACTCCCCCGGCCGCGCCGAATGCGATGTGACCGACGAGGCCGCCGTCCGCGAGTACTTCGCCCAGCTCGGACCAGTCGACGTGCTGGTCAACAACGCTGGAGTGTCGTCGAGCGCGCCGCTGGCGAAGACGGGCCTCGACGATTGGCGCGGCCAGTTCGAGGTCAACGCGACCGGTGCGTTCCTGTGCACCCGCGCGGTGCTGCCGGGGATGCGCGAGCGCGACTTCGGACGGATCGTCACGGTCGCGTCGACTGCGGGTCTGGCTGGTGCGCGCTACACGTCGGGCTACACCGCGTCTAAGCACGCGGCGGTCGGTTTGATGCGGGCAGTGGCGGCGGAGGTGGCTGGCACTGGCATCACGTCGAACGCGGTGTGCCCGTCGTTCGTGCGCACCGACATGACCGCGACCTCGGTCGCCCGGATCCGCGAACGCACTGGCCGCGACGAAGCCGACGCGGAGGCCGCGCTCGCCGCCGCCTCCCCGCTCGGCCGGCTGCTCGAACCCGGCGAAATCGCGTATGCCGTGGAGTTTTTCGCCGCCCCGGAGGCGGCCGCGATCAACGGACAGACTCTCGTACTCGACGGTGGAGGAATCCAGAAATGAGCCCGTTCCGCGCCAGTGTCCCGCTCACGAAATCGTGGGAGCATTTCGAGTTCACGGTGGACGACGGGGTCGCGACGGTGACCTTCGACCGTCCGGAAAAGCTCAACGCGCTCACCTTCGACATCTACGCCGACCTGCGCGACCTCGTCGCCGAATTGCCGCACCGCGGCGACGTGCGAGTGCTCGTGCTCACCGGGAAGGGCCGCGGGTTCTGTTCGGGCGGCGACGTCGAGGAAATCATCGGCGAGCTGCAGAAAATGGACACCGCGGAACTGCTCGAATTCACCCGGATGACCGGCGCGGTGGTGAAAGCCATGCGCGAAACGCCGATCCCGATCATCGCGGCGATCAACGGCGTCGCGGCCGGAGCCGGTTCGGTGCTCGCGCTGGCGAGCGATTTCCGGCTGCTGGCCGAATCCGCGAAGTTCGCCTTCCTGTTCACGAAGGTCGGTTTGGCGGGCGCGGACATGGGTTCGGCGTATCTGCTGCCGCGGCTGGTCGGCCTCGGCCGCGCGACGGAACTGCTGATGCTGGGCGACAAACTCCCCGCCGCGCGCGCCGAAGCGATCGGGCTGGCGAACCGGGTGGTGCCGGACGCCGAACTGGCCGGCGAGGCCGCCGCGCTGGCCCGGCGGCTCGCGGACGGCCCGGCGCTGGCGTACTCCACCACGAAGGTGCTGCTGACCCGCGAGCTCGACAGCGACCTCGGCAGCTCGATCGAACTGGAAGCCATCACCCAGGCCCTGTTGATGACTGCCAAGGACCACAAGGAGTTCTACGCCGCATGGGCCGCCGGTCGCAGTCCACAGTGGACTGGCCGCTGATCAGGACCGGATCACCGGCACCTGGAGCTCCGTCACCCAGTCGTCGCGGTTTTCCGGGCACTCCAGGTTGACCTCGCGCGGATAGCCGGTCGACTGGTAGCCGTTGGCGTCGATCCAGCGGGCCAGTGCCTGGGCCGCCGGATCGATGGTCTCCATGGAACCGCGGTGCACGATGGTCGCGGCATGGTCCAGCGGCGGCAGGTCGAGGACCCGGACGTCGCCGTCCCGCGGCGGGACGGAAACCTCGACGGCGGCGTGGACGACGACCTTGCCGTCGCCGTCGGGGACGTCCTCGTAATAGGCCACCCCGGGTCCGGTGCACGCGATGCCCGCCGCCTCCAGCCGGGGGAGAAGCTCGTCGTAGAGCGGTCCGATGACGGGACCGATGTCCTCGGGCTCGAAACTCGCGGCGATCGCGGACAGCTCCGCCACCCGCACGGCGGGAACGCTTTTGACGACGACGTCGTTCTCGGGCATGTGCCCCTCGCTTTCGATCGCTCGGAGCCTCGCCTCGACCCGCATCAGCCGAGCCGCCGCGGCCGCCATCGCCGCCTCCAGATCGGCCCGCCGCAGCCGCAGCATGGCGCCCAGCTGCTCAGTGGTGACCTTCTCGTCGAGGATCTCCTGGACCTGCTGGAGAGTGAAGCCGAGATCCTTGAGCGCGATGACGCGGTTGAGGCGCGCCAGCTGGGCGGCGGCGTAGTAGCGGTAACCGGTGGCGGGGTCGACATGGGCCGGGCGCAGCAGTCCGGTCGCGTCGTAGTGCCGCAGCATGCGGACCGAGACGCGGCCGTGCCGGGCGAAGTCTCCGATAGTGAACATGACGTCTTAGAGTTGACCGCCTGACACGGTGTGAGGGTCAAGAACCTGATCAGAGATCCGTGTAGGCGATCGCGTTTTCTTCCAGGGAGCCGAACCACAAGCGGCCGTGGTACTCGCGGATGCCCACCAGCAGGTGGAATCCCGGGATCTCGCCGCGCAGTTCCCGCACGACCGAACCGTCCGGGTCGACGGCGACCGCGCCCACCCGGCGTTTCGGCGCCGGCTGCACCGCGTCCGGCAGAGCGCGCACGGCCGTCCGGACCGCGCGGGGAAGACGGCGCACGACGTCGAGGGCACGGATGCGCGGGCTGGCCTCGGTGATCCAGATCAGCCCGTCCGAACCGGTCGCGATGTTGTCCGGGAAGCCCGGCAGATCGTCGATCAGGACGTCGCGGTCGCCCGCGCGCGGGCCGGTCAGCCAGACGCGGCTGACCCGGCACGCGCCGGTTTCGGCGACCGCCACATAGGATTCGTCCGGCGGCAGCGCGACGCCGTTCGCGAACTGGAGGCCATCGGCCAGCAGGTCGATGTGACCGTCCGGCGCGCGGCGCAGCAGCCGTCCGCCCGCGGTCTGCTCGATGAGGTCGTCACGCCAGTTGTCGATGCCGAAGCGGCGCGAGGAATCCGTGAAGTAGACCGTGCCGTCGGCGGCGACCGCGGCGTTGTTGCAGAAGACGAAATCCAGCCCGGCGCCGGAGGTCGCGAGGGTCGTCGTCTCGCCGCCTGCCAGCGGCATGGTCAGCAACCCGGCGCGGGCGTCGCAGATCAGCAGTTCGTCGTCGCCGTACAGCTCCAGCCCCAGCGGGCGGCCGCCAGTGTCGCCGATCAGGTCGATCCGTCCTCCGTCCGGCGAAAGCCGCAGGATCCGGCCGTCGTCGACGCCGGTGTAGACCCGGCCCTCGGCGTCCACGACCACGTCTTCGGGACCGTGCCCGTTCACCGGGACGATCGTGACCTCACCGAACTGCACTCCGGCCTCCTACCGGTAGCTGAGCAGCCGCGCGTTCTCGCCTTCGAGATGCGGATGCTCGTTGAAGGACAACAGGTTCACGCCGCCGCGGCCGGACGTCAGCTTCGTGATGCCGGTGTTCACGGTGACGCGGTTGAGCTTCAGCAATCCAGGTCCCGGCGTGCCCAGCAAGGATCCGGCGACCGCGCCCAGCACGCCGCCGGAGGTGAACACGAGCCCGTTTTCGCCCTTGCCCAGCGAACCGGCCAGCTCAGCCAGGGCCGCCGTGCAGCGGCCGAGGAAGGCGGGCCAGCTTTCCGCGCACGGACCGGTGTCGCCGGAGTCGACCCACGCGGTCAGCGCGGCGTCCAGCAGCCGCTGGTACTCGCGCGAATCCTGTTGCGGCGCACCGCCCGCGTGGTGCACCGCGATGTCGACGTGGTCGTATTCGTTCCAGCGTTCGTCCTCGATCGCCGGCACGTCGCAGCCGAGCGCCTTCAACGCCGTCGCCGCGGTGTCCCGTTGGCGGGCCAGCGTCCCCGAGCGCACCTGCGTGAACTCGACCCCGCGCCGTTTCAGCTCCGCACCGACCACTGTGGACTGTTCGAAACCCAGCGGCGACAAGGCGTCGTAATCCGCCGCGCCGAACGACGCCTGCCCGTGCCGGATCAGGTAGATCGCACCCATTTACGCCCGTCCCGTCAGGAAAACATCCGCAGCAACCGGCCAGGGGCCCAGCGTACCGCGAGGCTCAGCGGTACCCAGGGCCACGAAGGCACGTACGCGCGCTTCGGCTCCGCTTCGATCGCCTTGACCAGCGCGTGCGCTCCGGCCTCCGCCGACACCATCAGCGGATTGGGTTTGGTCGAGCGCGCGGTCATCTCGGAGCTGATGTAGCCGGGCCGCACGTCGGTGACCGTGATGCCGTGGCTGCTCAGCTCCAATCGCGCACCTTCGGCGAACGCGGAGATCCCGGCCTTCGACGCGGAGTACGCGGTGAGGTTCCGCGGAAAACCGCGCAGCGCCATGAACGACGAGATCACCGCTAGGTGCCCGTCGCACTGCTCGCGGAAGATGCCCGCCGCCGCCTCGATCTGGGCCACAGCGCCGACGAGGTTGGTTTCGAGCGTCTGCAGGTTGGCGTCGAACCGGCCCGCGCCGACCGGCTGTCCCTTGCCGAGCCCGGCGTTGACGATCACGCGGTCGAGCCTGCCGAGTTCCGTCCGGAACTCCTCGAACACCTCGAAGACGCGCGCGTGGTCGGTGACGTCGAGCGCGCGCGTCGCGACGGTGATGCCCGGGTACGCCTCGCGCAACTCGGCAGCCAGGTCGTCGAGCCGTTCGGTGCGCCGGGCGCACAGCGCGAGATTCCGGCCGCGAGCGGCGAACTGCCGGGCCATTCCCTCGCCGAGGCCGGAGCTGGCTCCGGTGATCAGGATGTTCTGCCGCAGGACCATGCCCGGAGCCTACCCGCTGGTAACCAACCTGGCGGTCCCGCGGCTCACCTCGCCGCCCACCTCCGCTCGGCCCGTTCCCGGCTGCCGGGAATCAGCCGGAACAGGAGCTTCGGCACCGCCCCGGAGAAGCAGTACGTCTTGCCGTCGACCTCCAGCGTGTGCTGCTCTTTGCCCGCGGGCGCTTTCCCCGCCGGCCCCAGGCTCAGCGCGAACGCGCACTTGCCGTCGAACTCCGGCGCGGCCATTTCACGCGCCTGGCGGAGGAAGGATTTCCAGCACGTCGATCGTGCCGATCTCGGTGTGCGGGTGCCCGGCGAGAAGGCCCTGCACCGCCTCCGCCGAATCGGCCTGCAGGATCGAGTACCCGCCGATCGTGCCGTCCCCGCCTGCGGTGGGCGCGCCGCCGTCCACCACCGCGTCGCCCGCTTTCGCGAACCACGCCATCCAAGCCTGCATCCCGGCGGCCTGCTGTTCCGGCGTCGCCTGGGCCATGCGCTCCGCTGCCGACTGGTCGGCGCGGTAAAGCAGAAGGAATTTCGCCATAGCTCTTCCCCTGCGATCGAGGGAAACCGCCCCGCTGACGGGGATCTCGCTTATGGTCTGCCGCTTCGGCGACTCGCGCAAGCTCGGGCGGATCCGGCGCGGATGACCGGTGGCCCGGCTTCTGGGGGCATGCCGGGCCACCGGTTTCCGGGCGCGGCCGCCGGCCGGGCGCGGGGCGCGGTCCGCGCTGCCGGGGCCGAGGCTCCGGACGCGCCGGGGGCGGCGCGTTCCGTCCTGGCCATGGAAGCGCGACCGTGCAGGTCACGGCAATGGTTCACAGTTGCCAGTACTAGCCCGTTCGCCGGAGTGGTACGGCGGTACAACCTGGTCCGGCGGCTGCTACCGTGCCTGTGTCGGGCTCGGCACGGTCGGTTACCGATGGGGGCGGTCGAGAAGGAAATGGCGCAGCGACATGCGGACCACGCCGGTCCGGACACCGCCGAAGGTGCCCGGACCGCGTTCGCGAGCGCGCTGCGCGCCGCGATCGGAGCCAGCGGGCTTTCCCTCGACCGGATCCAGGCACGGTTGCGCGCCCGCGGCGCGACGGTGAGCGTCACGGCGCTCAGCTATTGGCAGTCGGGCAAACGCCAGCCGGAACGGGCCGGATCGCTGTCGGCGGTGCGGGTGCTGGAGGAAATCCTCGACGTCCCCGACGGCGCGCTGCTCGGCTTGCTTCCCCCGCCCCGCCCGCGCGGCGCGAGCAGGCGCGACCGGGCGGGCGAGGAACCGGTCACGTTCACCCGCGAAATCCTGCAGCCGCTGCTGGACCGCGTCGGCGCACCGGACGCGCTGGACCAGCAGCACCAGCTGAAGCTCGTCGGCCTGCACGACCGCTGCGACATCGCGGCCGACGGCGGCCAGCTCGCGGTCACCTCGCGCGCGGTGTTCCAGTCCGGTGCGGACGGTCAGGACCGCTGGCTGCTGGTGTACGCACAGGGCGACGCGACGGCGGTGCCCGACTTGCAGCCGGTGCGCAACTGCCGCGTCGGACGCGCCGAAGTGGACGACGACCACGGCATCCTGGTGGCCGAACTGCTCTTCGACCGCGCGCTGGAACGCGGCGAGACGCATCTCATCGAGTACACCTTGCACAACTCCGGGCCGCCGTATCCGCAGTGCCGGGCCACGCATTACCGGGAATTCCGCCGCCCGGTCCGCGAGTACCTGCTGGAGATCCGCTTCGACCCGACCGCGGTGCCCGCCCGCTGCTGGCAGTACGCGAACGCCACCGACGAGGCGCCCGCCCGGCGCCGGCTGCGGCTCGACAGCGGCAACGGCGTGCACGCGATCGCGCTGGACTTCGGGCCGGGGATCTTCGGCATCGGCTGGGGTTCGTGAATCCGGCGGCTGAGCTGCGGGAGCTGCCTGCTCTGGTCGGCGCGGGGCGGTGGCGTGAGACGGTTCTGGACTCGGTGTGCCGCTCGTGCCGCAGTCCAGGGTCACGGCGTTCGCCGCGGAGCGAACCGTCGGCGACCAACTGAACGAGCGTCAAGAGCGCTGTCACGGCCGGAGCGTCGGCGATGCCTGCAAGGCAGCGGTCTATCCCGTGTAGACGCTGGACCTTTGCCCGAACCAGCGCCTCCCTCGACCGCCCTCGAAGATCCTTGCCTGCAGGGCTTTTTTCAGTAACCGCGCTCAGCCCAGCTTGGTCCGCAACACCTTCCCGGTCGCGTTGCGCGGCAGCTCCTCCAGGAACTCCACGTCCCTCGGCACCTTGTAGCGCGCCAGATTCGCCTTCACGTACTCGCGCACGCCGTCCTCGTCGAGCGTCGAGCCTTCCGTGCGCACCACGAATGCCTTGAGCCGCTCGCCGAAGTCCGGGTCCTCGACCCCGATCACGGCCGCCTCGAGGACGTCTTCCCGCTCCACCAAGAGGTTTTCCACCTCGATCGGGAACACGTTCTCGCCGCCGGAGACGATCATCTCGTCGTCGCGGCCGTCGATGAAAAGCAGGCCGTCCTCGTCGAAGTGGCCGACGTCGCCGCTGGAGAGCAGGCCGTCGATGATCTCCTTGTTGCGGCCGTCGGTGTAGCCGCCGAAGCTGAGCCCGCTGCCGACGAACACCCGTCCGGTCACGTGCGGCGCGGTGATTTTGGCACCGTGTTCGTCGTACAGCGCGACGCGACAGCCGACCGGCGCGCGGCCGACCGTGCCCGGCGCGCGCTTCCAGTCCTCCGGCGTCGCGACCGTCGCCACGGCGACTTCCGTGGAGCCGTAAAGGTTGTGCACGACATCGCCGAATTCCTCGTTCGCCCGGTTGCCGAGATCCGGCGACAGCGCGGATCCCGCGACGAAGATGATCCGCAGGCACGAAGTGTCGTAACGGTCGCGGACTTCCTTCGGCAGGTCGACGATCCGCTGCAGCATCGTCGGCACCAGAACGAGCGCGGTGCACCGATGCGTGGCGACGCCCTTCAGCGTGGCCTCGGGGTCGAACTTCCGGCGCATCACCACCGTGCAGCCGAGCGCGAAGCTGAGGATGAACTGCGACAGCCCGGTGCCGTGGAACAGCGGTGCGCCCATGAAGGTCGCTTCGCCGGAGCGCAGCGGGATGCGGTCCAGGAATTGCGCCGAGGCTAGCGCGGACGTGTGCGGTCGCGGCGCGCCCTTGGGGGTGCCGGTGGTGCCGCTGGTGAGCAGCACGAATCCGCCGGGTTTGGCGGGCGCGGGCAGCGGGCGGTCGTCGGTGCTGGCGATGATCTCGGCGAGCACCGGGATCTCGTGCCCGCCCGGCTGGTCCACCCAGGCCAGGTAGCGGTCGACATCTCCCTCGATCGCGTCGAGCAGGCCGGTGAATTCCTGGTCGTAGACGAGCGCGGTGACGCCCTCGCGCTGGGCGACGTCGGCGAACTGCGGTTTGGCGAACCCGGTGTTCATCAGCAGCAGCCGCGCGCCGAGCTTGCCCGAGGCGGCCATCGTCAGCACGAGCCCGCGGTGGTCGCGGCACAGCGCGGCGATCACCGAACCGGGGCCGAGACCGCGCTGCGACCAGGCGCGGGCGAGCGCGTTGGACTGGTCGTCGAGCTGCTTGAACGTGAGCGGGCCGAGGTCGTCGACGATCCCGACGGCCGTCGAATCGCGCCGGGCCGCGATGTGGTTCGCGCCGGCGAACGGGCCGTACTTGCGGATCGCGACGAGGGACCGCACGCCCTCGTCGAGACGGGGGAACGGC
Organism: Amycolatopsis sp. NPDC114503; assembly: GCF_055633655.1. NCBI lineage: Bacteria > Bacillati > Actinomycetota > Actinomycetes > Pseudonocardiales > Pseudonocardiaceae > Amycolatopsis > Amycolatopsis sp. NPDC114503. Next base: position 51,186 of record NZ_JBVKDT010000010.1, read on the forward strand.
ACCAGCCCGGCGCGGCGCATCACTTCGACGCTGCGCACGGTCTCGGTCAGCTTGCCTGCCACCTGGCCGGCCAGCTCGGCCACACTCATCCGGGCACCTCCATTGCTGCTGCGGGAGCGCCCACGCCGACGGTCTCCGTACCGCCGGTATGGGAGTTACTCGACAGTAAAGCAAGGCCCGGCCGCGCACCAGTGCCCGGCCGGGGAGGAAATCCCCAGTACCGGTCACCGACCGTCCGTGAAGGGCTCCTTGAGGGAATCTGATTCCTTCAAGGAGCCCTTCACGGACGCCGAGGACGCCGGGTGCGCGGAAATTGTCGGTGCTGGTCCGCACAATGTGACGGTGCAGGTGATCACCGGCCGGGAGGAAGAGTCCGGCTACACGATCGAGGGCCCCTCGGGGACCCTCCGCGGGCTGTCGCGCGCTGACTGGGCCGACGAGGTGCGTCGGCTCGAGGCGGCCGAGAGCCCGCGCTGGGTGCTGCCCTCGGCCGAGGAGATCTACCCCACGCTGGTCAAGGCCGGGGTGCGGCTGGGCCGGTGCTACGACCTGTCGCTCGCCGAAGGACTGCTGCTCGCCTACGAGGGCCGGGAGGGCGAATCGCGCAGCCTGCGGGCAGCGTGGGCCCGGGCGAACGGCGAGGAACCGCCCGACGACGGCCCGGCCTTCGGCGAGGACGCCCAGCCCACGCTGTTCTCGCCGCGCGGCCCCGGCCTGCCGCCGGGCGTCACGGTCGTCGCCGCGGCCCGGCGAGTACTGGCCGAGCAGGAGAAACGCGTCGCCGCCACCGAGGCGCCCGCGCGGATGCGGCTGCTGCTCGCGGCCGAATCGGCGAGCGCGCTGGCCGCCGCCGAAATCTCCGCCGCCGGGCTCCCCTGGCGCGCCGACCGCCATCTGCAGTTGCTGGAAGAGCGCCTGGGACCGCGCGTACCCACTGGTCAACGCCCGAAAGTCCTCATCGACCTCGCCGCGAAAATCTCCGCGGCCCTGGGCGGACGGCCGGTCAACCCCGACTCGTCGGCGAGCGTCGTCCGCGCGCTGGCCCGGGAGGGCATCGAAATCCCGGCCGCGCGGAAGTACCTGCTGCAGGACATCGACCACCCCGCCGTCGCGCCCCTGCTGGAGTACAAGGAACTGTCCCGGCTGCATTCGGCCAACGGCTGGGCATGGCTGGACGAATGGGTCAGCGAAGGACGATTCCGGCCGCACTACGTGGTCGGCGGCGTGGTGTCCGGCCGCTGGGCCACCCGGGGCGGCGGGGCCCTGCAAATCCCGCGCGCGCTGCGCTCCTGCGCGTCCGCGGACCCCGGCTGGAAACTAGTCGTAGCCGACGGTGCACAGCTGGAGCCGCGCGTCCTCACGGCTTTGTCCGGCGACCGCCGCCTGGCCGAAGTCGCCGCGGCCACTGATTTGTACGCCCGGCTGGCGGAGGCGCTGTTCTCCGGTACCCGTTACGTCCCGCTTCGCCCTGGGGACACGAGAGACGACCGTTCCCGCGCGAAGATCGCCATGCTGTCCGCGATGTACGGCGGCACCTCCGGCGAGGCCGGACCGCTGCTTGCGTTGCTGCGCCAACGTTTCCCGGATGCGGTGTCCTATGTGGAGCATGCCGCCGCGGCTGGTGAGCGAGGTGAACGGGTCCGGTCCCGGCTGGGCCGGACCTCTCCGGCCCCGTCCGCTGCCTGGCGGGCATTGACCGGTGGGCTCACCGAGGACGAGGCAACGGAAACCCGCGCTCGCCGGGCGTCGCGGAGCTGGGGGCGGTTTACGCGGAACTTCGTGGTGCAAGCCAGTGCGGCCGACCTGACCGCGGTCCTGTTGGCCACGCTGCGCGGGCGACTGCCCGATCCGGCGCATTTGGTGTTCTTCCTGCACGACGAGGTGATCGTGCATGCGCCTGCCGAGCTGGCGGACGAGGTCGCGGGCATCGTGGAGGAGGCGATCCAGGAATCCGCCCGTTTGGTGTTCGGCGAGGCGTGCCCGGTGCGGTTTCCGATGCACGCGAAGCCGGTGGACACTTACGCGGAGGCGAAGTGATCAGCCTCGCCCCGGGGTTTTCCCAGGCGCCCCAAGACTGTCCGGGCACCACACGGCGGGTCCCCGTCTCACCAGTACGGCTGAACGCCTGGCTGCACCGGGTCACCGCGAACCGATTTCGATCATTCTCCCGCGCGAGCCGGCGACGTCGCGCGTCCGCTCACGTCCTCAGTCGCCGATCTTGATATGCATTCGCACGGTTCCGCCGGGATGCGTGCGAAAGTAGGTCAGGATCTGCGCGCTGTCCGCCGTGCATCCGGCGTTCGTGAAGCCGTTTTGTTCCGTGTAGCCCAGAATGACGGAACATTTCGCGATAAAGGTGTACTCGTCGGGCAGCAGCACGAAGAACGTCGCCACCGCCGTGCCCGGCCCGCCGTCATTGCGGAAAATGGCGCTCATCGTGCACGCGGAGCCCTGGCACGGTCCGTCCCATTGGGAGGACCGCACCTGGAACGAGGGTTCCGCGGGCGCGGTGCTGCTGGGACTCTCCGAAGTTTCCGAGGTGCTGCTCGGGGTGGTGCTCGGCGTGATTTCGACTGTCCGCACCGGGCTTGTCGGCGGCGCGCCAGTAAGCGTGCCCGTCGCCTGCGGCTGGCCGGCCCCAGCGACCGAATCGCCCGCAGCTCCGGAAACCGGAGTGTTTTTGCTCGTATGCGGCGAAATCCATTCTTTCACCGGGTTGAACCCGGTCAGCGTATTGACAGCCACCAGAATAGCCAAAACGCCGCTCACCACGCCGATGATCAACGACCATTTCTTGACGCCGGAATCGTCGTCGGGCTTCTTCGGCTCGTCCCCCTCGCCTGCCATCGGCCGATTCTACAGCGCTTCGTCCAAGGCCTTCGTAATCCGCTTCAGCGACACCGGATGCGCCGTCCCCAACGTCTGCGCGAAGAAGCTCACCCGGAGCTCCTCGATCATCCACCGCACCTCCGCCAGGGCGGGCGACGACGTTCCCGGCGGCAACGCGCTCACCGCGTCCTGGTACTCCTTCGCGATCCACGCGACGTCCGCCATCCGCTGCAGGTCTCGCGTCTGCTCCAGCGGCAGCTTCTCCAGCCGCCGCTCGATGCCGCGCAGGTACCGGACCACGTTCGGCAACCGTCCGGCGCCCGTTTCCGTCACGAAGCCCGCGTGCACCAGACCGTCCAGCTGACGGCGGATGTCCGCCAGCGATTCGGCCGGGCCGCGGGTGTCGGACAGGCGCGTTTCGACGTCGATGGCCGCGCGAAGGATCCGCTCGACCTCCGTCAAAACCTCCAGCACCTTCGAGTTCAAGCCCGCCCGCACCTTTTCCAGCAGAGCGGCGAAACCCGCCTCGTCCCAGACCGGGCCGCCCGCCGAGGCCATCAGCGCGTCGACAGCACAGTCGACGCAATCCTCCAGCAGGCCCGCGACGCTGCCGTGCGGATTGCGGTTCAGCACGAGCTTCGAGGAGTTCGACAGCGACCGCGTAATGAACTTCATCGGCGAGTTCAGGTTCAGCCGCAGCATTCGCCGCGTGCCGGACCACATCGCGTGTTGCTGTTCGGCGGGCGTGTCCAGCAGCCGCACGGCCACCGACGCGCCCTCGTCCACCAGCGCCGGATACGCCTTCACGTCGTGGCCGCGCCGGGTGGAGGCGAACACCTTCGGCAGCTCGCCGAACGACGGCTGCACCAGGCCGGCCTTCTCAATGCTGTTGGCAGCCTTGGAAATCGTCTCCCGCACGCGCGGCGCAAGACGGCGCTTCAGCTCCTCCAGGTCCTTGCCCTCGGCCACCCGCTTGCCGCGCTCGTCCACCACGCGGAAGGTGATCCGGAGGTGGTCCGGCACCGTCGAAAGGTCCCACGCCGAATGCGGGACGTCGATGCCGCGCATCGCGTGCAGCTCGTCGCCGAGGATGTCGAGCAGCGGACCGTCCGAAGGGGACATTCGCGTCAGCGCGTCCGCGGCCGTGTCCGGAGCCGGGACGAAGTTGCGCCGCAACGTTTTCGGCAGCGATTTGATCAGCTGCGTCGCCAGTTCGCCGCGCAGGCCGGGCACCTGCCAGTCGAAACCGTCCGGCGTGACCTGGTTCAGCACCGGCAGCGGGATGTGCACGGTCACGCCGTCGGCGTCCGCGCCGGGTTCGAACTGGTAGGTCAGCTTGAAGACGTGCGTGCCCTGCGTCCACGAGTCCGGGTAGTCCGATTCCCGGACCGCGCCCGCGACCTCGTTGATGAGCATGGACTTCTCGAACGACAGCAGGTCCGGCTCGTTCCGCCGCGCCTTCTTCCACCAGCTGTCGAAGTGCCGCACGGACACGATGTCCTCGGGCACTCGCGCGTCGTAGAACTCGTACAGCGTCTGGTCGTCCACCAGGATGTCGCGCCGCCGGGCGCGGTTCTCCAGGTCTTCGACCTCGTCGAGCAGCGCGCGGTTCTCCGCGAAGAACCGGTGATTCGTGTGCCAGTCGCCCTCGACCAGCGCGTGCCGGATGAACATCGCGCGCGAGATCTCCGGGTCGATCCGGCCGTAGTTCACCCGCCGGTCGGCGACGAGCGGAACGCCGTACAGCGTCACCTTTTCGGTCGCCATCACCGCGCCCTGCTTGCGCTCCCAGTGCGGCTCCGAATACGAACGCTTCACCACGTGCTGCGCGAGCGGTTCGACCCAGTCCGGCTCGATCCGCGCGTTGACCCGGCCCCACAGCCGCGACGTCTCCACCAGCTCGGCCGACATCACCCAGCGCGGCTGCTTCTTGAACAGCGCCGAACCGGGGAACACCGAGAACCGGGCCCCGCGCGCGCCGAGGTAGTCGCCCTTCGCCGGGTCTTTGAGCCCGATGTGCGACAGCAGCCCGGAAATCAGCGCCGTGTGCACGTGCTGCGGTTCGGCGGGCGTGGTGCTGAGGGTGATGCCGAGCGGTTTGGCGAGCTGGCGCAGCTGCCCGAAGATGTCCTGCCACTCGCGGATCCGCAGGTAGTTCAGGTATTCGGTACGGCACATCCGGCGGAACTGGTTGCCGGTCAACGTCTTCTGCTGTTCGCTGACGTACTCCCACAGCTTGAGGTAGGAGAGGAAGTCCGACGTCGGGTCCGCGAACCGGGAGTGCTGTGCGTCGGCGGCCTGCTGTTTCTCCGCCGGCCGCTCGCGCGGGTCCTGAATGGACAGTGCGGCGGCGATGATCATCACCTCGCGCACGCAGCCGTTCTGCGCGGCCTCCAGCACCATCCGGCCCATCCGCGGGTCCACCGGCAGCAGCGCGAGCTTGCGGCCGACCTCGGTGAGCCTCGAGGAATCGCCGGTCTCGAACGCACCGAGTTCCTGCAGCAGCTGCACGCCGTCGGTGACCTGGCGGCGGTCCGGCGGCTCCACGAACGGGAACGCGTTCATGTCGCCGAGGCCGAGCGACGTCATCTGCAGGATGACCGACGCCAGGTTCGTCCGCAGGATCTCCGGATCGGTGAACTCCGGCCGCGATTCGAAGTCTTCCTCGGAGTACAGCCGGATGCAGATGCCGTCCGAGGTACGCCCGCAGCGGCCCTTGCGCTGGTTCGCCGACGCCTGCGAAACCGCCTCGATCGGCAGCCGCTGCACCTTCGTGCGGTGGCTGTAGCGCGAGATGCGCGCGGTGCCCGGGTCGATCACGTACTTGATCCCGGGCACGGTCAGCGACGTCTCGGCGACGTTCGTGGCCAGCACGATCCGGCGTCCGGTGTGCCGCTGGAACACGCGGTGCTGATCGGCCGCGGACAGCCGCGCGTACAGCGGCAGCACCTCGGTGTTCCGCAGGTCCAGCCGGTTCAGCACGTCCGCGGTGTCGCGGATTTCGCGCTCTCCGGAGAGGAACACGAGGATGTCGCCCGGCGCCTCGCCGGACAGCTCCTGGACCGCTTCGGCGATCGCCTGCGTCTGGTCGCGGTCCGGATCGCCCTCGGGCTCGTCCGGGTCCACGAGCGGGCGGTAGCGCACCTCGACCGGGTAGGTCCGGCCGGAGACCTCGACGATCGGCGCGTTGTCGAAATGCCGCGAGAACCGTTCCGGGTCGATGGTCGCCGAGGTGATGACGACCTTCAGGTCGGGACGGCGCGGCAGCAGCTGCTTGAGGTAGCCGAGGATGAAGTCGATGTTGAGGCTGCGCTCGTGCGCCTCGTCGATGATCAGCGTGTCGTACTGGCGCAGCATCCGGTCGGTCTGGATCTCGGCCAGCAGGATGCCGTCGGTCATCAGCTTGACCAGGGTGTCCTGGCCGGAATGGTCGGTGAACCGGACCTTGTAGCCGACTGTGTCGCCCAGTTCGGTCTTCAGCTCGCTGGCGATCCGGTCGGCGACCGTGCGCGCGGCGAGCCGGCGCGGCTGGGTGTGCCCGATCTGCCCGCGCACGCCGCGGCCCAGCTCCAGGCAGATCTTCGGCAGCTGCGTGGTCTTGCCCGACCCGGTCTCCCCCGCGACGATCACCACCTGGTGGTCGCGGATCGCGTCGCCGATCTCGTCCTTGAGCCTGCTGACCGGCAGCTCGGCGGGGTACTCGATCTTCGGCACGCTCTCGCGGCGCTGCTGCACGCGCAGCAGCGCCGTTTCGACGTCGGCGGCGATGCGCTCGGCCGTCTCCTGCTTGCCACGAGACCGGCGCGCGCCGTCGAGACGACGACGGAGCCGGTACTCGTCGCGCAGCATCAGTTCGGGCAGCTGGGCGCGCAGCTCTGCGAAGGGGGATGGAGTGGACATACTTGGGCCAAGGATAGCCGTGCGTGACCGTCGTGGCTTCCGAATATGCCGCGAGTGACAGCCCCCGCTCCCCGGCTCACGGCGCCGGGGCCGGGCGCGGCCGGACGAGCTTGGCCGGAAGCAGCCAGGTCAGCCGGTCCGAGCGGAGCACGGCGAGCGGTCCGATCACGGCCAGGAGCAGCACGTATCCGGCGACGAACGGGGCCACCCGCGAGTCGAGCCCGGCCGCGGTCGCCATCGTCGCCAAGACCAGCGAGAACTCGCCCCGGGTGAGCACGGTCAGGCCGATGTTGACGCCTTCCTGCCGGTCGAAGCCGTGCAGGCGGGCGGCGAACGCTCCGGCGGCGAGGTTCAGCACCAGCGTCAGCGCGACCGCGGCGATGACCGGGAGGACGACCGTGCCGACCGCGCCCGGGTCGATCGACAGCCCGAAGATGAAGAAGAACAACGCGCCGAACGCGTCGCGCAACGGCAGCACCAGCTTGTGCACGCGCGGCGCGACCTGGGAATTGCCGAGCATCATGCCGACCATGAACGCGCCGATCGCGTCGGAAACGCCCACCTCCTCGGCCACCGCGGCGCCGAGCACGGCGACACCGACGAAGCAGACGGTGAGCAGTTCGTCGTCCGCCGAGCCGAACAGTCGCGACACCAGCCGCCCGCCCCAACGGGCCAGCGCGGCGAGCACGAGCAGGAAGCCGAACGCCTTGCCGAACTCGGCGAGCGCCGCGCCGAATCCGTCCGCACCGCTCAGCACCGGCTGCAGCAGCGCCAGGTAGAGCGCGAGGAACAGGTCTTCCAGCACGATGATGCCCATGATCAGGCGGGATTCCCGGTTGTTCATCCGCCGGGTTTCCAGGAGCAGTTTGGTGACGATGGCCGAGGACGAAATGCCGATCGCGCCGGCGATCACCAGCGCCTCGCGCGCGCCCCAGCCCAGCGCGAAACCGAACGCGAGCCCGCCGCCGACGTTCAGCACCAGGTACGCCAGCCCCGCGCCGGCGAGTCTGGCGCCGCCGCGGGCGAGGTCGTCGAGCGAGAACTCCAAGCCGAGATAGAAGAGCAGGAACACGAGGCCGAGCCCGGCCAGTACGCCGAACTCGGCCGGATCGTCCACAAGGGACAGTCCGGGGGTGTGCGGGCCGAAGACGAAACCGGCCAGCATGAACAGGGGGATCGTGGGCAGCCCGATCCGGGCGCCGACGCGGGCGAGGGCGCCGGCGGCGAGAAACGCGCCGCCGACGGCCAGCAAAGCATGACCGTTGCTCATGAAATCCTCTTGAGAGCCGGGTACAGGTGGGGAACGAGTACTCAGCAATCAGGAGGGGCGCGCGCCGCGGCGGGCGCGGGCGCGCGATCCAGTTCGACCGGCGACGAGGCGGAGAACGGGACGGTGCACCAATCCGGCCGGGCGAGGCGGATCTCGCCCGGGGCGTCGGCGAGCGGCAGCGGATGCGCGGCGACGAGATGCGGGCCCTGTTCCTGGACCAGGGCCGGTTCGGGATCGTGCGGACGCGGGCCGGACGGCCCTGGCCCGGGGACCGCGACGCCGAGCAGGAGCAGCGCGGCGAGTGCCACGACGAGGATGGACCGGTGCCGTGGCGCGGGAGCGGCGGCAGCAGTCGTCATCTCGGGGCGAGTTTACCATGTCTTTAATCTATGCCGAGGACTCTCGATTTCGTCCACAGTGGACAGTCCAACGAAGACTCCCGCAGTTCCAGCGGATTTTCGGCCGCCTTCAGGCAATCTTCATTGTCCACAGTGGACGACTCGCGTTCACATCCGTGAAAAATTTTCGCATCCCTTGCCCTGCGGCTTCACGCTCGGTTATCGTGGCGCTACGCCGCAGCAGTACCCGGAACCGGTCCCTTCGCCGGTCCGGCCGCCTTGCCCACGTACCGCGGAAAGGGATTCCCCTCATGCGCAAGACGATGCGGCCCACGCTGGTCGCCGGTCTCACGGCTGCCTCGGCCCTGGCCCTCGTGCTCAGCTCTCCCGCTCTCTCGGCCGCCGCCGTGCCCGCCCCGCTCGCCGCCTCGGCGGCTGTGCTCGGCTCCGGCGGCGACCTCGCGTCTCCGGAGAAGAAAGAGATCGCGATGCAGCTGGTGTCGAGCGCGGAAAACTCGTCGCTCGACTGGAAGAAGCAGTACTCCTACATCGAGGACATCAAGGACGGCCGCGGTTACACGGCGGGCATCATCGGGTTCTGCTCCGGCACCGGCGACATGCTCGAACTGGTTCAGGCCTACACCAAATCCGTGCCGGACAACCCGCTCGCGAAGTTCCTGCCCGCACTGGAAAAGGTCAACGGCTCCGATTCGCACGACGGTCTCGGCGCACCGTTCGAGAACGCGTGGAAGGAAGCCGCGGGCACCCAGGAATTCCAGGCCGCGCAGAACAGCGAACGCGACCGCGTGTACTTCGACCCGGCGGTGAACCAGGGCAAGTCCGACGGCCTGGGCGCGCTCGGCCAGTTCATCTACTACGACGCCATCGTGATGCACGGTCCCGGCACGAGCACCGACAGCTTCGGCGGCATCCGCGACGCCGCGCTGTCGAAGGCGAAGCCACCGGCCCAGGGCGGCGACGAAACCGCTTATCTCAAGGCGTTTCTCGACGCGCGCAAGGTGGTCATGAAGAAGGAAGAGGCACACGCGGACACCTCCCGCGTCGACACCGAACAGCTGGTGTTCCTCAACGACGGCAACCTCGATCTGCACACGCCGCTGAAGTGGAAGGTCTACGGCGACCCGTACGAGATCAACTGAACCCGCAGCAGGTTCTCGCGGTCGACGCGCACAGCGCGTCCGGGTGGGACCACGACCGCGGCCGCTGGGTACGGACCCTCGGTCCGTACCCAGCGGAAGTCGGCGTGCAAGGAATCGGCGTTGCGCGCGAAGGACTTTCCCTTACCCCCGCCGGAATCTGGCCGCTCACCGAGGCGTTCGGCATCGAGCCGAACCCCGGGACCCGGCTCCCCTACCGGCAGGTGACCACTTCGGACTGGTGGGTGTCCGATGTGCACTCTCCGCGGTACAACACGCATTACCGAGGCGCACCAGGCCCATTCGACGAAGCGGCGGGCGAGAATCTCGGTGCGGCGGGCCCGGCGTACGCGCACGCGGTGGTGATCGACTACAACCGCTCGCCAGTCGTACCCGGTGCCGGTTCGGCGTTCTTCCTGCACGTGGCCACCGGCGGACCGACCGCTGGCTGCGTCGCTCTCGCACAAAACGACCTGATCGCGGTGCTGCTCTGGCTCGATCCAGCGCGGAATCCCGCTATCGCAATAACTGATCAGCCGTCCGCGTATTGATGATCCGTTCCGGTCCGATGCCCGCGTTTTCCGCCCGCTCGCAGCCGTAAACCTGCCAGTCGAGCTGGCCGGGCGCGTGCGCGTCGCTGTCGATCGCGAACTCGCACCCCAGCTCGGCGGCCTGGTGCAGCAACCGCGTCGGCGGATCGAGCCGGTCCGGCCGCGAGTTGATCTCCACCGCCACCCCGTTCTCGCGGCAGGCGGTGAACACCTTCTCCGAGTTGAACTGCGACTCCGGCCTGCTGCGTCCGCCGACCAGCCGTCCGGTGCAGTGCCCCAGCACGCGGACATGTGGATTCTCGACGGCGGCCAGCATCCTCGGCGTCATCTCCCGGGCCGGCATGCGGAGCTTCGAGTGCACGCTCGCCACCACGAAGTCGAGCCGGTCCAGCAGCTTCTCGGTCTGGTCGAGCGCACCGTCGTCGAGGATGTCGACCTCGATGCCGTGCAGCAGGCGAAACGGCGCCAGCTGCTCGTTCACCCGCGCGACCTCGTCCATCTGCGCCCGCAGCCGCTCCGGGGACAGGCCGCGCGCGACGGTCAGCCGCGGCGAATGGTCGGTGAGCACGATCCACTCGTGCCCCAACTCGCGCGCCGTCTCGGCCATCTCGAGGATTGGACTGCCGCCGTCGGACCAGTCGGAGTGCGTGTGACAGTCGCCGCGAAGCGCCGTACGCAGCGCGCCGCCGTCCGGCAGCTTCTTCTCGGGCAGCTTTGCTGCGTACGCAGGCGTACGGTCGTGCCACGCGTCTTCGATGACCCCGGCAGTGGCTTTGCCAATCCCCTTCAACGCCTGAAGCGTCTTCGCACCGACGCGCGACGCCAGCTCGTCTTCGGAGAGCCGGTCGACCACTGCGGCGGCCTGGCGGAACGCGCGCACCCGGTAAGTCGGTTCACCGGCGCGTTCGAGCTGGAAGGCGATGTCGCGCAGGGCGCGGGCCGGGTCCATGACTCCTGTTCTACCCGTTCAGCCGCGCCGAGGCAGCTCGTGCAGCTTGACGTCGCCGAGACGGCCGTCGCGGATTTCGGCGGTTTGGTACGTGCAGAACGGCTGTCGCCGCCGGTCCGTGGGCGAACCGGGGTTGAGCAGCCGCAACCCGCCGGGCGTCACCGAATCCCACGGGATGTGGCTGTGGCCGAAGATCAGCACGTCAACGTCCGGATACAGCGCATCGCACCGAGCCGGACGGCCCTTCGCGTCGCCAGTTTCGTGGACTACCGCCAGCCGGACGCCCTCGATCGTCTCGCGAGCCACCTCAGGCAAGCGCTTCCGCAGTTCAGGGCCGTCGTTGTTACCGTAAACGCCGATCAGCCGGGCACTGCGGGACTCAAGGGCATCGAGAGTATCCACGTCGACCCAGTCGCCCGCGTGCACCACGACGTCGGCCTTCGCGACTTCGTCCCAGACCTGAGCAGGCAGTTCCTTCGCCCGCTTCGGCAGGTGGGTGTCCGCGAGGAGCAGCAACCGCACGCCGTCACTCCTCCCCGATCGCCTCGAGCACGTGGTCGAGGAACGCCGCGATGTGCGCGCGCAGCAGCTCGGCCGCGCCGTCCTCGTCGCCCTTCTTCGCCGCGGCGAGCACCGCCTTGTGCTCGTTCCATTCCTTGCGCCAGCTGGGATTCGCGTCCCAGCCGACCACCGTGATCAGCGCCGCGCGGTCGCGCAGGTCGTCCAGCATCGACACCATCAGCGGGTTGCCGCAGCCCGCGTACAGGGCACGGTGGAACCGCCGGTTCAGCAGGCTCAACGTGGTCTGGTCGGCGTCCGCGGCCGAGGCTTCCTTCAGGATCTGCCCGGCCTCGTCGAACCCCGCCCGGTCCGAAGACCGCACAGCGCGGCGCAGCGCTTCCGGCTCCAGCACCATGCGCACGTCGTAGACCGACCGCGCGAGCTCCGCGTCGACCACGCACACCGACGCGCCCTTGTACGGGCTGAACGTGACCAGCCCGGTGTTGGACAGCACCTTGAGCGCCTCGCGCACCGGCGTCTTCGACACCCCGAGCCGCGCGGCCAGCTCCGCCTCCACCAGCTGCTGACCGGGCACCAGCTCGCGGGCGAGAATGCCGCGCCGGATCTCCTCCAGCACCACCTCGGTGCGGGAGGCGGGGAGGCTGAACGTGGACGGCATGCCGACCCTCCTGGCTTTCGCGCTCGTCCCCGCACATTCAACCAGGCGGGCGTCTCCGAGCGTCGACACGTACGATCATATATCAGATGCCATCCGCCGACCGAGGAGACGCAGCCCGATGAAGGCACCCGAGGACTTGCGCAGCCACCGCTGGTTCGGCGGCGACGACCTGCGGAATTTCAGCCACCGCACCCGCGCCCGGCAGCTCGGCTACGAGCCGGAAGAGCACCTCGGCAAGCCGGTGATCGGCGTTCTCAACACCTGGAGCGACATCAACCCGTGCCACCAGCACCTGCGCGAACGCGCCGAGCAGGTCAAGCGCGGCGTGTGGCAGGCGGGCGGATTCCCGCTGGAGTTCCCGGTGGCGACGCTGTCGGAGACCTATCAGAAGCCGACGCCGATGCTGTACCGGAATCTGCTGGCGATGGAGACCGAGGAACTGCTGCGGTCGTATCCGGTCGACGGCGCGGTGCTGATGGGCGGCTGCGACAAAACCACCCCGGCGCTGCTGATGGGTGCGGCGAGCGCGGGGCTGCCGTCGATTTTCGTGCCCGCCGGTCCGATGCTGCGCGGAAACTGGCGCGGCGAGGTGCTCGGCAGCGGCACCGACATGTGGAAGTACTGGGACGAACGGCGCGCGGGCACGATCGGCGACCGCGAACTGGCCGAGCTGGAGCGCGGTCTCGCCCGCTCCCCCGGGCACTGCATGACGATGGGCACCGCGTCGACCATGACGTCCGCCGCCGAGGTGCTCGGGCTGACGCTGCCCGGCGCGGCGTCGATCCCGGCGGTCGATTCCGCGCACCACCGGATGGCCGCGGCGAGCGGCGCGCGAATCGTGGGCATGGTGTGGGAAGACCTCACGATCGGGAAGCTCCTCGACGAACACGCGTACTCCGACGCGATCACCACCGTGCTCGCGCTCGGAGGGTCGACCAACGCGGTGATCCACCTGATCGCGATGGCCGGGCGCAGCGGGATTTCCCTGTCCCTGAAGGATTTCGACGAGATCGCGCGCCGAGTTCCGGTGCTGGCGAACATCCGGCCGGGCGGCGATTGGCTGATGGAGGACTTCTACTACGCGGGCGGCCTGCCCGGGCTGTTGTCCCGCTTGACCGACCTGCTGCACCTCGACCGGATCACCGTCACCGGGCGTCCGCTCGCCGATTCTCTCGCCGACGCGCGCGTGCACAACGACGACGTGATCCGTCCGCGCGACAACCCGGTCGCCAGCGAAGGCGGCGTGGCCGTGCTGCACGGAAACCTCGCTCCCGGCGGCGCGGTGATCAAGCACATCGCCGCCGACCCCGCGCTGCTGACGCACACCGGTCCGGCGGTGGTTTTCGACAACTACAAGGACCTGAAGAAGCGCATCGACGATCCGGCGCTGGGCATCACCGCCGATTCCGTGCTGGTCCTGCGCGGGTCCGGTCCGCTCGGCGGTCCCGGGATGCCCGAGTACGGCATGCTGCCGATCCCGGCGCACCTGCTGGAACAAGGCGTTCGCGACATGGTGCGGATCTCCGACGCCCGGATGAGCGGCACCAGCTACGGCGCGTGCGTGCTGCACGTGGCACCGGAATCGCACGTCGGCGGCCCGCTCGCGCTCGTCCGCGACGGCGACCTGATCACCCTGGACGTGCCTTCCCGGACGTTGCTGTTACAGGTGGACGACGCCGAGCTGGAACGTCGTCTCGCTTCGTGGGCCGCCCCTGCGCCGAGGTTCGAGCGAGGTTACGGTGCGCTGTACGCGGAGCACATCACGCAGGCCGACGAGGGCTGCGACTTCGACTTCCTCGCCCGTGCCGGCGCCAATCCGGAACCGGACGCCGGGTGACCGGTTTGTTCCGCTGGGGGCAGTAGTCCGGCATGTCCGGCTCGGCCCGTACGCTGTGCCCCTGACCGCAGCGAATCGAAGGGGTCGTAGAGGTGCAGTACGAACCGCGCTGGCCGGAAACCGACAGCGACCAGACCGAGATCCTGCCGGTCGTGCCGCCCGAGGAACCTCCGGCCCCGCCGCGAAGGCGCGGCCTGCGCAAAGCGGGCTGGATCAGCGGCGGCGTGCTCGGCGTGCTGGTCGTCGCCTACCTCATCGACCTGCTGACCAGCCAGGGCCGGGTGCCGCGCGGCGTCGTCGTGGCCGGCGTGGACGTCGGCGGGCTGGAGCGGCCGGTCGCCGAACGCGAGCTGCGCGGGAAGATCGAGCCGCGGCTCACCCAGCCGCTCACCGTCACCGCGGGCAACGCGCACACCAAGCTGTCGCCGACCGAGGCCGGGCTGGGGCTCGACTGGAGCGGCACTCTCGACCAGGCGGGCGACCAGCCGATCAACCCCTTCACGCGGCTCGCGTCGTTCTTCAGCACCCGCGAGCTGGGCGTCGTGTCGCACGTCGAGGCCGAGAAGCTCGATCCGGCGCTCGAGGACCTGCGCGGACGCGTCGACCGGGAGCCGGTCGAGGGCACGATCCGGTTCGACGGCACTACCCCGGTCGCTGTCCCGCCGCAGGCCGGGCAAAAGCTCGACGTCGCGGCGGCGCGGGCGAAGGTGCTGAGCGGCTGGGCTTCCAGCAACGAGCTGACGCTCCCAGTCGCGCCGACGCCGGTTCGCACCACTGCCGAGGGCGTCCAGCGGGCGCTCGCCGAGTTCGCCAAGCCCGCGGTGTCCGCGCCGATCGTGGTCAAGGGCGAAGGCGCGGACGCGACGCTGGCGCCGGAGCAGATCGCCGGCGCGCTCACGTTCGTGCCCGGCGACGGCGGCGGACTCGCCCCGCAGGTCGACCCGAAGAAGGTCACCGACGCGCTCGCGCCGCAGCTGAAGTCCACCGAGCAGGAGGGCAAGGACGCGGCCATCGCGTTCTCGGGTGGCAAGCCGGTCGTCGAACCGTCCGCGGACGGCAACACCGTCGACTGGGAGCAGAGCCTCAAGCCGCTGCCGAACACGCTCAAGCAGACCGACAGCCGCGAGCTGAAGGCGATCTACAAGAAGACGCCCGCGAAGGTCACCACCGAGCAGGCGGACAAGCTGGGCGTCAAGGAAGTCATCGGCGAATTCAGCACCGGCGGGTTCGCGGCCGACTCCGGCACGAACATCCGCGTGGTCGCCGAAAAGGTGAACGGCGCGATCGTGAAGCCGGGAGAAACGTTCAGCCTCAACGGATTCACCGGTCCGCGCGGGCGGCCGCAGGGGTACGTCGAGGCGGGCGTGATCGAGAACGGCGCGCCTGCCCGCGAGGTCGGCGGCGGCATTTCGCAGTTCGCCACGACGCTGTACAACGCGGCGTACTTCTCCGGGATGAAGGACGCCGGGCACAAGGAACACAGCTACTACATCAGCCGTTACCCGGCCGCGCGCGAGGCGACGGTGTTCCAGAACCCCAATGGCGCCAGCGTGATCGACCTGAAGTTCACGAACGACTCGGACACCGGCGTCGCGATCCAGACCGTCTGGACGCCGTCCTCGATCACCGTGAAACTGTGGGGCACCAAGCGGTACACCGTCGAATCGGTTCCCGGCGAGCGGTCGAACCCGACGCCGCCGCCGACGAAACCGGGTCCGGCGGAGAACTGCCACGCGTCCAACGGCGCGCCCGGTTTCACCGCGAGCGACACCCGGATCCTGCGCGACGCCTCGTCGGGCCGGGAAGTTTCGCGGCACACGCGGTCGGTCCGCTACAACCCGCAGCCGAAGATCACCTGCGGGGAGCAGTGAGTCGTTGCATCGTGGCGGCCACCGCCAGATCGACCGCGAAGGAAAACTCCGCTTCGTGATCGCACCGCGCCAGATGCGGCGCGGATTCGACCACGGCGGGAAGTCCGGTCTGCTCCAATTCGGCGCGGCGGTGGGCGATTCCGGCTTCGTCGGTGACGCCGAACGCCGGTCCCGCGCCGGCCTCGCGCAGGAGCGAGCCGACCACGACGGCCAGGAGCGACCGCAGCAGGTGTACCGACTCCTCGGGTGACGCGCCTGCCTTGCGCAGCACCGAAAGCACCGCCTCGACCGGGGCGAGCGCGGCGAGCGACGGCAGCTGCCTGGTCAGGACCAGCGCGGCGGCCTGCGGATGCGCTCGCGTCGCTTTCCGGAAGGACTGGGCGATCGCGCGGAGGTCTTCTTCGGGCTGTCCGGTCAGGTCCGGGAGGCCGACCCCGCCGAGCACGTGCCCGGCAACGGCGTCGAGCAAAGCTTCTTTGCCGTCGATGTGGTGGTAGAGGCTCTTCGCGTCCACGCCGAGGCGCTGCCCGACGGTCCGCATGCTCACCGCCGCCGCACCGTCGGCGTCGACCACTTCCAGCGCGGCCGTCAGGATCGCCTCCCGCGACAGCCGGGCGTCTCCCTTGCGCGGGCGTCCCCGGCGCGTCGTGGTGTTCACGGCTCCATCATGGCGCACTTGCGGTTAACCCACACTGTGGATTAAATTGCGGTTCCGCTTTCCCGGCTTGGAGGAACCCGTGGACCCGTTGGCCATCCCCGCGCCCGAAGTGCTGCGAGCCCGGCAAAAGCTCGTCCTCGACCACTTTCGCGACGAGGTGCGCCAGGACTGGGACGACGTGCTGGCGACGTTCCCGCACCCGCGCTACGAGATCGTCCCGACGATGACCGTGCACGACGGCGATTCCGCGGTGCGCGGCTACTACGACGAAACGCGTCGCGCTTTTCCCGATCAAGACCACGAAATCATCGCGTTGCGGCACAGCGCGGATGCGGTAATCGTTGAGTTCTGGCTTCTCGGCACGCATCTCGGACCACTCGGCACAATTCCGCCGACCGGGCGGCGGTTCCGGGTCCGGATGACCGCGTACTTCCTGTTCGACGCCGGCGAACAGCTGGTGTGCGAACGCATTTACTTCGACACGCTCACCATGCTCCGCCAGCTGCTGCGCGCGTACGACGTCCGGAAACCCACGTCCTGGCCCAAGCTCGTCCGGGCCGCGCGCGGGCTGCTGGCGATGTCCGGAACCCCTGATCCCCGGCTTTCCGGCACCACTCCGCCGGAGCTGTCCGCTTTTTGTCGGTGACCCCTTGTACAGTCGGGCGCACACCACGGGAAGGGGGAACCGGTGTCCGACGACGCGGCCATGGGGCTTTACGGACTCACCAAACGGTTCGGGACCACGCTGGCAGTAGACGATGTGCGGCTGGAAGTGCCACGGGGGTCGTTCTTCGGCCTCGTCGGGCCCAACGGAGCCGGGAAAACGACGTCGTTGTCGATGGCGGTCGGGCTGCTTCGGCCGGACGCCGGCGAAGCGCGCGTGTTCGGAGTGGACGTTTGGCGGGAACCGGAACGGGCGAAAAGCCTGATCGGGGTTCTTCCGGACGGATTGTCCATTCCGGAGCGGCTCACCGGACGGGAACTGCTGACGTACATGGGCTTGCTGCGCGGGCTCGCGCCGGACACGGTCGCCGAACGCGCGCAGGAACTGCTCGGCGTGCTGGAGCTGACGGACGCCGAGCGCACGCTCGTCATCGACTATTCCGCGGGCATGCGCAAGAAGATCGGCCTCGCGACGGCGTTGCTGCACGGCCCCCGGCTGCTGGTCCTTGACGAGCCGTTCGAGGCGGTCGACCCGGTTTCGGCGTCGACGATCCGCACGATCCTGCAGCGGTTCGTCGCTTCCGGCGGCGCGGTCGTGCTGTCGAGCCACGTGATGGCGTTGGTGGAACAGCTGTGCAGCCACGTCGCGGTGATCACGCGCGGGCGCGTCGTCGCCGCGGGCGCGGTGGCGGACGTGCGAGGCGAAGGCACGCTGGAAGACGCGTTCGTGCACATCGTCGGCGGGCGGACCGGTGGAGCGGAGGGGCTGGCGTGGTTGGCGTCCTCGTCCGACTGAAGCTGCGGGTCCTGCGCAATTCGCTGCGCGGGCGGCAGATCGCCGGAATGATCGTAGGGGGCATTTTCGGTCTCCTCGCGGCCTTGTTCACGATCGGCGTCGCGGTGTTCCCGGCTCCGGAAGCACGGATCACCGTCGACCTGCTCACCTCCGTCTACGCGGTGTGGATGGTGGGCTGGGTGCTCGCGCCGATCGCGACCGGCGGCGGGGACGACACCCTGCGGCCGGAGCACTTCGCGCTGCTGCCGATCGGCAGGCGCAAGCTGGCGGTGGGACTGCTCGCGGCGAGTTTCGTGGGGGTCACCGCGCTGGTGAGCCTGCTGGCGTTCCTCGGGCTGGTGTTCTACGGGCTGCGGTTCGGCGCCGGCGCGGCGCTCGTCGGGCTGGTGTTCACCGTGCTGCAGCTGGCGTTCGTGGTGCTGCTGTACCGCGTGGTGATGGCCGCGCTCGGCACGCTGCTGACGTCGCGCAAGGGCAAGGAACTCGGCATCATCCTGGTGGCGCTCACCGGGTTGTCCGGCGTCGCGGTGAACTACGTGATGAGGAGCGTCGGCCCGGCGATCGTCACCGGCCAGATGCCCGGCTTCGTCAGCGTCATGCACGCGCTGCCGTCCGGCTGGGGCACGCTCGCGGTACACGCCGCCGGCACCGGCGAATGGGGCACCGTCGGCGGTCTGTTCGCCGCGCTGCTCGGCGCGGTGGCGGTTCTGGTCCTGATCTGGGGCGCGCTGCTGGCCCGCCAGGCCACCACTCCTTCCTTCCGCGGCGCCTCCCGCACCCGTGCGAAGAGCACCCGCACGCGGCGCAGCCTGCTGCCTGCCACTCCGGTCGGCGCCGTGGCCCGCAAGGAGCTTTTCACCTGGTGGCGAGACGCCCGCCGACGCGTCGCCCTGCTGTCGACGCTCCTCATCGGCTTCGTCATCACCGTCGTGCCAGCCCTGTCCGGCGGCAGCGGCGGACAGTCGGTGATGCTGCCGTATTTCGGTGTCGCAGTGGTCCTTTTCGCGTCCATGCAGTCCGGCAACCTGTACGGAATGGACGGCAGCGCGCTGTGGCACACGCTGGTCGTCCCCGGAGCCGAACGCGCCGACGTGCGCGGCCGGCAACTGGCGTGGGCCTTGATCGTCGCCCCCGTCGCCTTGGTACTGGCGCTGGTCCTGCCCGGGGTCACCGGCGTGCCGGAGGCGTACCCGTGGGTCCTCGGCCTGGTCCCGGCGACGCTGGGCGCCGGAGCCGGAATCTTGATGCTGCAGTCCGTCTTCCTGGCCTTCCCCCTGCCGGATCAACGCCGCAGCGGCAGCCCGTGGTCGTCCGGCGGACGCCCCGGTTGCGCCCGAGCCGCCCTGATGCTGGCGACGACGCTGCTCATCGTGCTCGGCGCGCTGCCGGTGGTGGCGCTGTGCGTGGCCGGAAAGCTCGCGGACCTGCCCGTGCTGCAGTGGCTGGGCATTCCGGCCGGGATCGCGACCGGCGTCGCACTGGCGTGGTGGTGGGGCTCGCTCGCGCAGCAACGCCTGGTCACCCGTGGCCCGGAGCTGCTGGCGACCGTCTCCAAAGAACGGTGACGGATTTTCTTGCCGGGTTTTCTTGCCGGTTTTTCGCCGGGGTGTCGAATGGCGTCGAGCGCGTTCGTAGCCAAGGCAAGAGACCCGGCTTGAGGAGTTCGCCATGAAGCAGTACCTGCTGGCTGTCCAGGGAGACGAAACCACGCTGGAGACCGGCGACGAGCTGGCCGCCCAGATGGCGCGCACCACGAAAGTCACCGACGACATGAAGGCCGCCGGCGCCTGGGTGTTCGTCGGCGGCTTGCGTCCCTCGCACGCCACCACGGTGGTCCGCCCCGCGAACGGCACCACCACGATGACCGACGGCCCGTTCGCCGAAACGAAGGAACAGCTGGGCGGCTTCTGGGTGATCCAATGCGCGGACCTGGACGAAGCCCTTTCCTGGGCCGACAAGTGCGCGCAGGCGTGCGGCCGTCCCATCGAAGTACGTCCGTTCGCCGACGGCCCGGAGGACGCTGCGTGACGCTGGACGCGGTCTACCGAGCCGAGTACGGCCGCTGCGTCGCCACCCTGACCCGCCTCCTCGGCGACATCGGATTAGCCGAGGAGGCGGTGCAGGACGCCTTCGCCATCGCCGTCACCGCCTGGGCCGAGTCCCTGCCGGCCAACCCCGGCGCCTGGATCGTGACCACCGCCCGAAACCGCGCGATCGACCGCCTCCGCCGCGAGTCCACCCGCGAGGCCCGGCACGCCCAAGCCCTGCTCCTCCACCAGCCCGACGAACCAGCAGAGGAGAGCCCCGTGCGCGACGACCAGTTGCGGATGATCTTCACCTGCTGCCACCCAGCCCTGTCGCCGCTCGCGCAAACCGCACTGACTTTGCGCCTGCTGGGCGGTTTGGAAACCGCCGAGATCGCACGCGCGTACCTGGTCCCGGAACCGACGATCGCCCAGCGCATCGTCCGGGCCAAAAAGAAGATCCGCGACGCCGGCATCCCGTACCGAGTCCCCGACGAAGCCTCCCTGCCAGACCGCCTGGCCTCCGTCCTGACGGTCCTGTACCTGGTTTTCAACGAGGGCTACACCTCGACCTCCGGCCCGCTCGTGCGGACAGACCTGTGCCTGGAAGCCGTCCGCCTGACGCGCGCCCTGGCCGCCCTGATGCCCGACGAGCCCGAAGTCCAAGGCCTGCTGGCCCTGCTCCTGCTGACCGAGGCCCGCCGCCCGGCCCGCGTCGACTCCGCCGGCAACCTTGTCGTCCTGACCGCCCAAGACCGCTCTCTGTGGAACCAAGACCTGATCGCCGAAGGCCACGCCCTGGTAAGGCAATGCCTACGCCGCAGCCAGCCCGGGCCGTACCAGCTGCAAGCCGCGATCAACGCCGTCCACACCGACGGCACCACGACGGATTGGCCGCAAGTACTGGCCCTCTACGACCAACTCCTGGCCCACACGCCAACCGCCGTGGTCGCCATGAACCGCGCCGTCGCAGTCGCCGAAGTACACGGCCCAGAACTGGCCCTGGCCCTAGTAGACGAGCTAGACCTCCCCGGCTACCACCTGCTGCCCGCCACTCGCGCGGATCTCTTGTCGCGCTTGGGCCGCACCGCCGAAGCCGAAGCCGCCTATGGCGAGGCGATCGCGTTGGCTACGAACGAGACTGAACGAGCCTTCCTTGAGACACGCCGGGCGCAGCTCGCCGGGGATGCCTGAGCTTGGTCTCGCTGGGTGACCAAGCATCGGTTCTTCGCCCAGGCACATACCGCGGTTCGGCTTGGCTGGGCTTTCAGCTTCCGCTCGCCAGCCTCAACCGGCCCACTCGCCCACCCCAGGATCTGCGCAGGCCGGTCCACAGGCACCTGCCGCGGCGTGATTCGGCGGAGCTTCCTTCCACCGTCCGCCACCGCGACCCTGCCCATCGACTGGCTGCGGTCCATCCGCGGGATCCAGCTCGCCTGCCCACTCCGACGAGGACGCGCACCGAACCAGCTCGACGGAGCATCGCGCCATCCGAGACAAAGCCCCAGCCGCTTCCTGCCCAACCGCCCGCAGCTCCGACCAGACCGCTCAAGCCAACCGAACCGGCCCGCCAACCGGACCGGCCGCCGCCGTCTCGTCACCGCCGAAACCGTTCCAGCAAAACCTCGCCAACCGACCGCAACCTAACCGACCCGCCAGCTGATCCACCCGGCCTCCTGCCGCCCGCTCACCGATCCCAGCCACCGACTTCCGGCCAGCCCTTAGCGCAGCATCGCCCGCCAACTAGTTCCCTCAGTTACCTCCTCTCCAATCCGCCAGCCACACCCCTCAGGGAAGCGCCGCCAACGATTCCTCCAATGCCGCGTCCGGTAGTTCGTTGTCCACCATGTCCCCAGCCAGATACGCGCCGTACGCGGGCAAGTCGAGGTGCGCGTGTCCGCAGAGTGCCGTCAGGATCACCTTCTCCTCGCCAGTCTCCTTGCAGCGCAACGCTTCCTGGATGCACGCGGCCAGCGCATGCGTCGGTTCGGGCGCGGGAATGATGCCTTCGGTGCGGGCGAACTGCACTCCCGCCGCGAAGCATTCCTGCTGACCGATCGCGAGCGCCTCGATGAGACCCAGTTCGTAGATGTGCGAGATCAGCGGCGACATCCCGTGGTAGCGCAGGCCTCCGGCGTGGATCGGGTCCGGGATGAAGCCGTGGCCGAGCGTGTGCATTTTCAGCAGGGGCGTGAGACCGGCCGTGTCGCCGAAGTCGTAGGCGTAGCGGCCTCGGGTGAGGGTCGGGCAGGCCGCCGGTTCGACCGCGCGGATCACCGGGTTCATCCGGCCAGCGAGCTTTTCCCGCAGGAACGGGAAAGCGAGCCCGCCGAAGTTGGAGCCGCCGCCGGTGCAGCCGACGAGCACGTCCGGGGTGTCGCCTGCCATTTCGAACTGCCGGAGGGCTTCCTCGCCGATCACCGTCTGGTGCAGCAGCACGTGGTTGAGCACGCTGCCCAGCGCGTACCGCGCACCCGGATCCGCCGCGGCCTGCTCGACGGCTTCACTGATCGCGATCCCAAGACTGCCCGTCGACTGCGGGTTCTCCGCCAGGATCGCGCGGCCAGCGGCAGTGCGATCCGACGGGCTCGGGTAAACCTGCGCGCCGAAGGTCTCCATCATCAGCTTGCGGTACGGCTTCTGGTCGTACGACGCCCGCACCTGCCAGACCTCGCACGACAGCCCGAACGTCGCGCACGCGAACGCCAGCGCGCTCCCCCACTGCCCGGCTCCGGTCTCGGTGGTGAGTCGCGTGACGCCCTCGGCCGCGTTGTAGAACGCCTGCGGCACAGCGGTATTCGGCTTGTGCGAGCCGACCGGGCTGACGCCCTCGTACTTGTAGTAGATCCGGGCCGGAGTCCCGAGCGCCTTCTCCAGCCGACGGGCGCGGTAGAGCGGAGACGGACGCCAGAGCCGGTAGACGTCGCGGACTTCCTCGGGAATGTCGATGTAGCGCTCGGTGGTGACCTCCTGCTCGATGATCGCCCGCGGGAACAGGGGAGCCAGGTCCTCGGGCCCGACGGGCTCGCGCGTTCGCGGGTGCAGCGGCGGCGGAGGCGGCTCGGGCAGGTCCGGCACCACGTTGTACCACTGCGCCGGGAGATCGGCCTCGTCCAGGATGTATTTCGTCCGTTCTGCCATGACGCCTCCTCGGTCGGCGGACCCCAACGTAGGCCGGGCCGAGGGAGAAGCCAAGCGCCGGAGCGCGCGAGGGGACCCCTCGCGCCGATAAAGCAGCAGGTCCACCCATGTGGGCGACCTGTCCACAATGGAGGGTGTGGAGGATTCGCCGGAAGCCGTTTCCGGCGGGCGCCGGTTTTTGTCGGTGGGTGCCGGTAGGTTCGTTGGCATGGCGACATTGGTGACGTTCCACGCCCATCCGGACGACGAGGCGATCATGACCGGCGGCGTGATGCGCAAGGCGGCCGACGAGGGGCACCGGGTGGTGCTCGTGGTGGCCACGCGCGGAGAAAAGGGCGAGATCCCCGAGGGCCTGCTCGAAGACGGCGAGCAGCTCGCGGACCGGCGAGTGAAGGAGACGCAGGCGGCGGCCGAGGTGCTGGGCGTCTCGCGAGTGGAGTTCTTGGGATACCAGGACTCCGGAATGATGGGCGACCCGTCGAACGACGGCCCGGGCACGTTCTGGACCGCGCCGGTCGAAGAAGCGGCGGAGCGGCTGGCGGCGATCCTGCGCGAGGAGTCGGCGGACGTGCTCACGGTGTACGACGACTTCGGCGTCTACGGCCACCCGGACCACATCCAGGTCCACCGCGTCGGCATGCGCGCGGGAGAACTCGCGGGCACGCCGCGGATCTACCAGGGCTCGGTGAACCGCGACGAGATCCGCCGCGCCGCCGAAGCCGCGCGCGCAGCGGGCGAGGAAGGCGGCCCGGACGAGGACATGATCATCGGCAAACCGGCGGCCGAGCTGACCGCGGAAGTGGACGTCACGGCATACGCGAAGGCGAAGCGGGCGGCGATGCGCGCGCATCAGAGCCAGATCAGCGAGGAGTCGTTCTTCCTGGCGCTGCCGGACGACAAGTTCGGCCAGACGTTCGGGACGGAATGGTTCATCCGGGAAGGACAGGGTCCGGGGGTGACGGAGACGGATCTGATGAAGGGGCTCTGACCGGAGTTAAGGCGATCCGCGGGGAGGCGGGTTTCCGGCGCGGGGCGCTGGGTCTGGCCGAGTCGGCAGGTTGACGCTGTCGGAGTCGCCCGCAGGTTCGGGTCTCCGGCGCAGATGGTGGGCCGAGTCCGGGCGGCGGGTGGGCACCAACAGAGTTGCCTGCGGGCACGGTTCCCGACGCAGATGGTCGGGCAAGTCTCGGTGCCGGATCGGCGTCGACAGAGTTGTCCGCAGACACGGTTCCCGGCGCACGTCGCGGACCGAGCCCGGGCGGCGAATCGGCACCGTCAGAGTTGTCCTCGGGCACGGTTCCCCGCCGCCACTCGCGGACCGAGATCGGTGGCGAATCGGCACCGACGGAGTTGTCCTGGGGCACGGTTCCCCGGCGCAACTCGCAGACCGAGCCCGATCGGCGAATCGGCACCGACGGAGTCGCCCGCAGGCGCGGCTTCCACGCGTGCATCGCGGACCGAGCGCAGTCAGCAGATCGGCACGGGCGGCCACATGCGGGTCGAAGATCGGCACGGGCGTCCGCACGCGGGTCGAACTGCGAAGGGCGGCAGGGTCCGCGATGAGCCGACGGTCGATGGCAAACCGACCATGCCCGGCGAAGGCGGGATTGGTCGCTTCGCACCGGGCAGATAGCCCCAGCCGACGCGAGCGACGCCCAGGCCGAGCGAAATGGCTGGCCGGTCCGCGTTCTCGGCGGGCTTACAGGCAGTTGCGTGCGCGCGGCTTGGCAAGCCGGGCGCAGACGGCCTGGCAAAGCAGCTCAGTAGACCTGTCGGTTCCCACAAGCGGCCAGCCGTCACGCAGGGTTCGCGGGTTCCGCCTCTCCGACTCGGGCCGAGGCCAGGCGGACTGCGTCCAGGATTTTCTCGTACCCAGTGCAGCGACAGAGATTACCCGCCAGGGCCTCGCGAATCTCCGGGTCCGTCGGGGCGGTCACGCGGTGCACGAGTTCGTGTGCGGCGACGATCAACCCCGGCGTGCAGAAGCCGCACTGCACGGCGCCGGCTTCGACGAAGGCTTGCTGGACCGCGTCCAGGTGGTCGCCGTCCGCCAAGCCCTCTACGGTGCGGACGTTCCGACCTTCGGCCTGGCCTGCGGCGACCAGGCACGAACACACTGGGGTACCGTCCAAATACACTGTGCACGAACCGCATTCGCCCTGTTCGCAGGCGTTCTTCGAGCCTGGCAAGCCCAGTTGGTCGCGCAGCACGAACAGCAGGCTTTGTCCTTCCCAGACCTCGTCGACGGTGCGCAGTTCGTCATTGACAGTGAGGTTCAGGCGCATTTCGGCTGCCCGCCTTTCCGATAGTCTTCCCAGGCCCAGCTCAACGTCCGGCGGGCCAGCACTGCGATTGCGTGGATGCGGTAATCCGCGCTGCCCCGGACGTCGTCGATGGGGGACGCGGCGCTCGCGGCCAACTCGCCGAAGCGGCGTACCACCGGGTCCGGCAGCGGGGAGCGGGATTCCCACGAATCAGAGAGGGCGTCGCGGAGGAAGTCTTCGGCGGCGCTGGCTCGGCGTGGCGTCGGGGCGGCCGAGCCGATCGCCGCGCCCACCCAGCCGGTTTCCGGGGCCAGGTCCAGCGCGAACGAGCACACCGCAATGACCATCGCGTTGCGGGTGCCGACTTTCGCGAACTGCTGCGGGCCGGTCGCGACTGGGAGGTGGATGGCGGCGATCAGCTCGTCCGGGGCCAGTGCGCTGCGTTTGACGCCTTGATAGAACTCCGTCGCCGGGATCATCCTGGTGCCGCGTGCGGACGCGACTTCGATGGTCGCGTCGCAGGCCAGGAGCGTGGGGTGGGTGTCACCGGCTGGGGACGCTGCTCCCAGGTTTCCGCCGACGGTGCCGCGGTTGCGGATTTGCGGGGAGCCGACGGTGCGGCTGGCCATCGCCAGGCCGGGGAGGCGGGTGCCGAGTTCGGTGATGATCCGGGTGTACGACACGCCCGCGCCCAGGCGGATCCGGCCGTCCTGCACGGTCCATTCGGACAGCTCGCTGATCCGCGTGAGGTCGAGCAACGCGGCGGGACGGCGGTGGTCGAAGTTGAGCTCGACCAGGACGTCGGTGCCGCCGGCGAGGGGGACGGCGTCCGGGCGGTCGGCTTTCAAAGCCAGGGCTTCCGCCCAGGTCGCGGGGGTCAGGAAATCCACGGGGCACCTCCGGGAGGCGACAGCCGGTTCGAGGCCGGTGGTGCGGTGGCGCGGCTAGGCGGGCCAAGGGGATGGGGGTTCATCGTGCGCACTTTCTCGATCGGGGACGGTCGGCGGAGTGGGGCGTGCCGATTGCCGAATCAGTCGACGGGGAATGGATCAACGAGCCGGAAAGAAATGGCTCGCCAAGCCAGAGACGAAGAGGCCAGACGCGGCAAGCCCGGCCGTGCGAAGCTGACTGGCAAGGCAGATTCGCGGCCGAGCGCCCGACGCCTCTCCCGACCATCCCGGCCACCGCAGCGCACGCCGGTCACGAAGCGACCCGCAAGGCCACGCCCGGTTCCTCTCCCCAGGCGATGTCGGCCAGGCCGACCGAGGGAATCCGCCAAAGACAAGCCGGTCACGAAGCGACCCGCAAACCCGCCCCCGTCTCCCCCGCCAGTGCGATGTCGTCCGGGCGGATGGGGGCGTTCGGCAAAGGCAGGCCGGTCGCCGAGCGGAGGGCGTTCAGGATCGCCGGGGTCGACGACAGGGTCGGCGGCTCCCCCACGCCGTTCAGGCCGTACGGCGAATCCGGGTGCGGAAACTCGAACAGGCTGATCGGCATCGGCGGCACGTCGAGCACCGTCGGGATCAGGTAGTCCGTGAAGGACGGGTTCCGCACCCGGCCCTCGCGGTCGACCAGGATCTCCTCCATCAGAGCCAAACCCAGGCCCTGCACGCTCCCGCCTTCGATTTGGCCTTCCACGGCCAGCGGGTTCATCGCCTTGCCGACATCCTGGGCGGTCGCCAATTCCACCACCTTCACCAAACCCAGCTCGACGTCCACGTCCACCACCGCTCGGTGGGCGGCGAAGGCGAAAGCGATGTGTGCGTCGCCTTGGCCGGTTTCTGGGTCTATGCCTTGGGTGGGGCGGTGGTGGTACTCGAAGGTGTGCGAAAGGGTGTCCGAACCCACCAGGTCGGCGATGGAGCAGACCGAGTGGCCAGCGCTGTCCAGGACTTGGTCGTTTCCCAAGGAGAGCGCGGGGAGGCCAGAAGCGGCAGAAGCGCGACGCAGCAGTTCGCGAGCGATGTGGCGGCAGGCGCCTTGCACAGCCCCGGTGGACATCCAGGTCATGCGGGAAGCGGACGCGGAACCGGCGTCGCCGATTTGGGTGTCGGCGGGGAGGACTACTACTCGCGACACGCCCAGTTCCGTGCTCGCGACTTGCGACTGGACGGTCGTGACGCCTTGTCCGCATTCGGCGGCGGCAGTGTGCACTGAAACCACCGGGGCACCGTTCACGACGGACAGAGCGACTCGGGCCGTCGAGATGTCGTCGACACCTCCTGAGTAGCCGATCGCTTTCACCCCGACCGCGTAGCCGACTCCGCGACGCACCCCCTCGCCGTGCGTCGTGTTGGCGGCTCCGCCTGGCAGGGAAAGAAGATCCGTTGCACCAGCGGGAGGGAGTGGACGGTCTCGGAGGGCTTGCAAGAGTTCCGCGACGGGGGCTGGGCCGTCGACGGCTTGGCCGGTGGGCAGGACGGTGCCTGTGGTCATTGCGTTGCGGAGGCGCAATTCCATCGGGTCCATGCCCAGTTCGCGGGCCAGTTTGTCCATATTGGACTCACAACCATAGGCCGATTGGACGGCACCGAAACCGCGCATCGCGCCGCACGGCGGGTTGTTCGTGAAGACTGCGAGACCGTCGATTTCGGCGTTCGGGACGTCGTAGGCGCCGGTGACGAAATAGCAGGCGTTGGCGATGACTACCGGGGAGGTTGAGGTGTAGGCACCGCCGTCGAGAACCAGTCGTGCTTTGACGTAGACCAAGCGGCCGTCTTTGGTGGCTCCGTGTTCGTAGCGCATCTTCGCCGGATGGCGGTGCACGTGGCCGAAGAAGGATTCGTAGCGGTTGTAGGACATTTTCACCGGACGGCCGAGGCGCAGGGCCAGCATGCAGGCGTGCACGTGGACGGACAGGTCTTCTCGGCCGCCGAAGGCTCCGCCGACGCCTGCCATAGTCAGGCGTACTTTTTCTGGTGGCAGGCCTAGACAGGGAGCCAGTTGTTCCAGGTCTTTGTGCAGCCATTGCGAGGAAACGTAAAGCTCGACGCCGCCATCCTCGGAAGGAATTGCCAGGCCGGATTCCGGGCCAAGGAAAGCCTGGTCCTGCATGCCGACTTCGTACTCGCCAGTGACCACGACATCCGCCTCCGCGCGGGCGCGGGAAAGGTCGCCGTGGCGGATTTTTACGTGCCGTACGAGGTTTCCGTCGGGATGGACGGGGCGGACGCCCTCGTCCAGGACCGTCATCGGGTCGGTGACCGGGGTGAGCGGTTCGTAGTCGACGATGATCAGTTTCGCTGCCTGGCGGGCGGTTTCGGGGTCGTCGGCGGCGACTAGCGCGACCGGCTCGCCGTGGTAGCGGACCTCGTCGACAGCGAGGACCGGCTGATCGGCGGATTTCATGCCGTACGTTTTCGCGCCGGGCACGTCCTCGTGGGTGAGGACGGCGTGCACGCCTGGTTGAGCGAGAGCTTTGCTCGTGTCGATCGACCGGATCCGAGCGGCCGCGTACGGGCTGCGCAGCGTGGTCGCCCAGACCATGCCCTCGATCCACAAATCCGACGAATAGGCGAACCTGCCGGTCACCTTGGCGTTGCCGTCCGGACGGAGAGCGCTTTCGCCCACCCCGGCGGCTTTCCCGGTTTCCGCGGCGCGTACCAGCGAGTCCACAGTGACCACCAGCTTTCCTGCTTTGCCGACTCCACGGGATTCAACACGTGTAGATCGGGACTGTCAACGGCTCTTCGGGTATCGTCTGGCGCATGCAGCGGGTCACCCGGGACGATGTCGCACGGCTGGCGGGCACCTCGCCGGCCGTGGTCAGTTACGTGCTCAACAACGGTCCGCGTCCGGTCGCTCCCGCTACGCGAGCGCGGGTGGAACAAGCGATCGCCGAGCTCGGTTACCGGCCGAATCTCGTCGCGCGGGCGTTGCGGTCCACGCGCAGCAATGTGCTCGGCCTGGTCGTGCCGGACAGCAGCGAAGGCTACTTCACCCAGCTCACCCACGCGGTCGAGCGGGCCGCGTTCGCGCGCGGATCCCTGGTGCTGCTGGGGAATTCGGCCTTCTCCCGGGAACAGGAGCTGCGGTACGCCGAATCGCTGGCGAACATGCGCGTGGACGGCCTGCTGCTGGTCCGCGCCGAGATCGCCGGAGCGGCCGCGACGCACTCCACTTTGGACGTTCCGGTCGTCTACCTGCACCACCACGCGCCGTCCGGCAGCACCGCGCCGTCCGTCGTCCTGGACAACAAGGCCGGCGGGCGGTTGACCACCGAACATCTGCTCGGGCACGGCTACCGGGAGATCGGGTGTCTCACCGGGACCGCGCGGTCCGGGCCGGTGGCCGATCGGGCTCGCGGCTGGACGGAGGCGATGCGGGCGGCGAAAAGGAGTGCGGGCAATGTCGTCCGGACCGGTCTGGATCGGCATGCCGCGCGGGCGGACATCCGGCGGTGGCTGCAGTCGCCGGAGCGGCCGCGCGCGATCATGGCGACGGCGGACGGGCTGGCGCTCGACACGCTCACCGTCGCGGCGGAACTCGGTTTGAGCGTGCCGAAAGACCTTGCGGTGATCGGCTTCGGCGGTACCGACGCCGCCGCGCACAGCTGGCCCGCGCTGTCCACCGCCGGGCATTCCTTCGACGATTTCGCCGACGCGGCGGTGTCCACTCTGGACAAGCTCCGGGAAGACGCTCAGCCGGAGGACCGGATTCTCGACGTGCACCTGACCGCGCGCGCCAGCTGCGGGTGCGACTGAACCCGCAGCCGGCGCGAGCGAATCAGGAGTTAGCGGCCTCCGCCCACGCCGAAGGCGTGTAGCCGAGATAATGCGACGCGTGCGTATTCGCCGCCGAGGCCTGCGGAATGTCCCCGCGCAAATACGCCTCGGCTTCCGCCTTGTCCTTCGGCGGCGGTGTCGGCGCGAGGCCGAGCAGCTTGGCCATGTTGTTGCCGAGGTAGCCCTCCAGGTCGTCCTCGGACAGGTTCAGGCCCTGCGGCGGCTGGTGGCACAGCACTTCCAGCTCCCGTGCCCACATGCCGGGCTCGTTCGGCGGCGAGTCGGTGCCGAAGACCAGGTCGCTCTTCTTCATCTCCTTGGCGAATTCGACGATCCGCGACTGCAGCAGCCAGCCCGATTCGCCGATCACGTTCGGCGAGTCCTGGATCATCCAGAACGCTTCGAAACAGTAGACGCCGCCGGTCTGGATGCCGAAATGGCCGAGAATGAACGTGACGTTCGGGAACTCGCGGATGATCGGGTAGAACTGGGTCGGGATCGAGTACGGCCCGTCCCCGGTGTGGATCAGCACGATCACGCCGAGCTCGTCGCACACCCGCATCACCGGCCGCAGCCAGTCCAGCGCCCGGTCCGGGCGGTAGGAATGCATGTTGGCGTGCAGCTTCAGCATCTTGTAGCCGTATTCCTTCACGTGGAAGGCCAGCTCCGCCGCGCCGTTTTCCGGGCCGAACCGCGGGTTGTACATGAAGTTCCCGACGAACCGGTCCGGGTACTGCTGCACGAGCGAGGTCACGTACGCCTGGTACTCGCGGATGCCTTCGCGCCCGGTTTTGTTGCCCTCGCGCCAGGTCGTGTTGCCCGGCGGCGGCATGATGCAGCTGACGTCCACGCGCCGCGGCTTGCCGTTGATCCAGAATGGACCGTCCATCATTTCCAGCGTGCGCTCGCCGGTGAACGGGGTTCCGGTGTGCCGCCAGGCTTCGTCGACGAGATTCGTCGGATGGACATGGGTATCGATAATCACCGGATGTCTCCTTACGCAAGACTTGAGTAAAGGACTCCCCGGCCGCGCTTCACCGCACCTACGGGACCCGGAAGCGCGATCCGCGCTCCGGCGCAACCGAGTGCAGCACCTTCGCCGCCCGCTGTCAACACATGATCGTCAAATGCGTTGCGCGGCAAGACTTTTCCAGAAGAGGCTCTTGACACCGGCGCCGCGAGGGCTTTGCATTGAACGACCCGGCGGCGCTGCCGGGCGCCGGTGACCTCCCGTTTCGGGCCAACCGTTCGGCCAGCTGCCTCCAGCCGCGCGCTGGAGACGACCGCCGGGCCGGGTCCGACCCCGCCCGGGGAAGGGCGGCCCGATGTCGGCTGCGGAACCGGAACCCTGCGATCTCCTGCTGACCGGCGGCACCGTGGTGACCGTCGACGACCAGCGCACTGTCCATCAGACCGGCCACGTCGCGATCGTCGGCGACCGGATCGCCGGAGTCGGCGAAGGGCCTGGCACCGAACGCTGGCGCGCCGCCGAGATCATCGACTGTCGCGGCAAAGCCGTGCTGCCCGGCCTGGTCGACGGGCACAACCATCTCTACCAAGCGCTCGCCCGCGGGCTCGGCGAAGGCATGTCGATCGTGCCGTGGCTGTGCGAGTTCATGTGGCCGTATTCGATCGCGATCACCGGGCCCGAAGCGGTGGCCGGGGCACGGCTCGGCGCGGTCGAGGCGTTGCGCGCCGGCATCACGACGGTGATCGACAACCATTACGCGCCAAGCGATCTCGAAACGACGCTCGCCGTCGCCGACGTCATCGAGGAGGCCGGGCTTCGCGGTGCGGTCGCCCGCGGCATGCTGGGCGAACGCACCGAAATCGCCGACCGCCGCGGTCAGCCGATCGAACTGTTCCGCTATTCGAGCGAGGACGAATTCGCGATCACCCGCGAGGCGATGGAACACCGGCCGCCGACGTCCAAGGTCGCGGTGTGGCCCGCCGCGCTCAACCTCTGTTACGTGGAGCAGAAACTCGTCCGCCGGACGGTCGAACTCGCCCGGGAATTCGGCACTCGCTGGCACACCCATTGCTGCGAAAGCAAAACCGATCCGGTCAGCTACCTCGAAACCCACGGGGTCCGGCCGGTGGAATGGCTCGCGACGGAGGGCCTCCTCGACGAGCGGGCCACCCTCGCGCACGCGATTTGGCTCGACGAGGCCGAAATCGACCAGGTCGCGGCGGCTGGCGCGGGGATCTCCCACAACCCGGCCTCCAATGGCTACCTCGCTTCGGGCACCGCGCACGTCGCGAACATGCGAAAGCGGAACATCCCGGTCGCGCTGGGCACCGACGGTCCCAGCTGCGGCCACCGGCAAGATCTTTTCGAGGCAATGAAACTCAGCGTCTTCGGCCAGCGAACGGCCACTTTGGACCCGACGGCCCTGCGGGCCGAGGACGCGCTGGAAATGGCTACCCGCGAGGGAGCCCGTTACGCCGGAATCGACGCGGGAGTGCTGAGCGAGGGCAAACTCGCCGACGTCATCGTGACCGCGCTCGACCGTCCGCACGTGCGCCCGGTGCACCGGGCTGTCGCCGCCCTCGTCTACTCCGCCCGCGGGTCCGATGTGGAGCTGACGATCGTGGGCGGCGAGATCGTCTACCGCGCCGGACAGTGCGTCCGCGTCGACGAAGAAGCCGCCGCCGACGAGGCGGAACGGCACGCGGCCCGGCTGCTGGAGCGCAGCGGCATGGGCGGACTGCTCACTCCCTGGGCGCGGTGATCCGCGCTCCCCTTTTCCCCGCTGTGGAGGAAACCATGCGATTCCGTCCGCGCACCACCCGAGCCGAAACCACGACCCGAGACGCGGTCGACACCGTCCCGCGGTTCCGGCAACTGCTCCCGCTCGGCATCCAGCACCTGCTGGTCGCCTACTCCGGAATGGTCACGGTCCCGCTGCTGATCGGCCTCGGCGTCGGCCTGTCCACCGCGCAGATCGCCACGCTCGTCACGGCGAACGTGCTGGTCAGCGGCGTCGCGACGCTGTTGCAGACGCTCGGGATCGGCAACGTCGGCGTCCGGCTGCCGATCGTGATGGGCTCGACCTTCACCGGCATCACCCCGGCGATCATCGTCGGCAAGGAGGCCGGGCTGCCCGCCGTCTTCGGCGCGACGATCGTCGCTGGGCTGCTGACCTGGCTTGTCGCGCCGTGGTTCAGCAAGCTGATCCGGTTCTTCCCGCCGATCGTCACCGGGACGATCATCGCGATCATCGGGTTCTCGCTGCTGCCCTCCACCGCGACGCTGATCGCCGGGTCCAATCCGGGCGCCGCCGACCACGGTTCGGCCGGACGGCTGATCCTCGGGCTGGGCACCATCGTGCTGACTGTCTGTTTGGAACGGTTCGCTCCGCCCGCGGTGCGCCGCTTCGCGATCCTGATCGCGCTGGCCGCCGGCACGCTCGTGGCGATCCCGCTCGGCATGGCCGACTTCAGCTCGGTCGGACAGGCGGATTGGGTCGGCGTGGTGAAACCGTTCGAGTTCGGCATGCCGACGTTTGCCTTGTCCGCGTTGCTGCCGATGATCATCGTGCAGCTGGTGAACATGGTGGAATCGACCGGCGACACCCTCGCCATCGGGCAGATCGTCGGCCGCGATGTCGGACCGCCCGAGATTTCCCGGGCACTGCGCGCGGACGGCATCGGCACCGCGTTCGCGGGCGTGTTCGGCTCGTTCACCGTCGTCACCTTCGGCGAGAACGTCGGCCTGGTCAGCATCACCCGCGTGATGAGCCGGTTCGTGGTCGCCACCGCGGGCGCGGTGCTGGTGCTCATGAGCCTGGTGCCGAAACTCGGCGCGGCCGTCGCGTCGCTGCCCGGTCCGGTGCTCGGCGGCGTCGGAGTGGTCATGTTCGGCACCGTCGGGGCGGTCGGGCTGCGCATCATGAGCCAGGCGGATCTCAGCAACGGCCGCAATATCCTGATCGTCGCCATCTCGTTCGGCTTCGGCCTTCTGCCGGTCGGCGCGCCGGAGTTTTACCAACATCTGCCGGTTGTGGTGCAGACCGTGCTGACGAGCGGCATCGCGGCCGGCGGCATCGCGGCGTTCCTGCTGAACCTCGTGCTCAACCGCCGCGAGCGGGCCCCGCGCACCGGGCCGGAAGCCGCGCCCGGGTATTGACCCTCGGCGGCTTCCGATGCACCATAGTCGAAACTCCTTGCAGGGAAGGAAAAATCTTCGGACATCCCATAACCCCGTAGGTGCGGCGGCAGGATTCGCGCGCGGCCGGGGGTCATCGACGCCGGCTGCCCGTCCGGCTCCGGCGACGACCCACGATCCGCCCGGCCCGGCCGCTTCCCGGTCCCGCCGGCCCAACGAGGTGAGGGAATCATGGCGAATCACCCGTCTCCCCCGTCCCCTGTGGACGAACGTCCCCGATTCGGTCCGCTGGTGCTGCTGGGTTTGCAGCACGTGCTCGTGATGTACGCCGGTGTCGTCGTGGTGCCGATCGTCGTGGGCGCCGGGCTGGGGCTGCCTCAGTCGCAGATCGCCGACCTGGTCAGCGTCGACCTGGTGCTCGCCGGGATCGGCACCATGCTGCAGGCCTTCGGCGTCTGGAAGTTCGGCATCCGGATGCCGCTCGTGGTCGGCGCCGCGTCCAACGGAATCTTCCCGATGGTGCTGATCGGCAGTACGCAGGGCCTGTCCACAGTGTACGGCTCGCTGCTCGTGGTCGGCGTGCTCTGGGTGCTGATCGCGCCGTTGTTCAGCAAGCTGCTCAAGCTGTTCCCGGAGGTCGTCACCGGCACCGTCATCACGTTGATCGGGCTGACGCTGATTCCGGTGGGACTGAAACTCATCGCCGGTTCCAATCCGTCCGCGCACAATTACGGTGCGCCGGCGAATCT
Source organism: Amycolatopsis sp. NPDC114503 (assembly GCF_055633655.1). NCBI lineage: Bacteria > Bacillati > Actinomycetota > Actinomycetes > Pseudonocardiales > Pseudonocardiaceae > Amycolatopsis > Amycolatopsis sp. NPDC114503. Next base: position 86,195 of record NZ_JBVKDT010000010.1, read on the forward strand.
CGCGCTCGCCGGGTTCACGCTCGCATTGATCGCGGTGTTCTACCGGGTGTTCCGCGGTCTGCTCGGCCAGCTCGCGATGCTGATCGCGCTGACCGTCGGCGCGATCGTCGGCTGGCTGACCGGACTGGGCAGCCTCGCCGGAGTGGCCCATGGCCCCGTCTTCGGGCTCCTGCGACCGATGCATTACGGAGCGTTGCATTTCGACATCCCGTCGATTCTGCTGTTCCTGGTGATCGTTTTCGTGCTGATGGTCGAGGCGTCCGGACAGGGCCTCGCGGTCGGCCAGGTGGTCGGCAAGAAGGTCGGGCCGCGCGACATCGCCAATCTGCTCCGGGTGGACGGACTGCTCACCGCGCTCAGCGGCGTGTTCAACGGCTTCGCCTACACCACGTTCGGCCAGAACATCGGGCTCGTCGCGCTGACGAAGGTGCGCAGCCGTTATCCGGTCGCGGTCGGCGGCATGATCCTGGTGATTTTCGGGGTGGTGCAACCGATCGGCCGGGTGATCGCGGCGATCCCGCAACCGGTGATCGGCGCGGCCGCCGTCGCGACGTTCGCCGCGCTGACGGTGTCCGGCATTCAGCTGCTGTCCCGAGCGGACTTCAACAAGACCGGCAACCTCGTGATCGTCATGCTGTCTCTGGGCATCGGCCTGATCCCGGCCGGCGCGCCGGACTTCTACAAGCAGTTCCCGTTCGCCGCGCAGGTTTTCCTCAAGAGCGGCGTGGCCACCGGCACGGTGCTGGCGGTGCTGCTGAACCTGCTTTTCTTCGCTGCCCGGAAACGGCGGCCGGAAGAGCCGCTCGTGCACCGAGAACCCGCCGCTGAGCTTTCCCAGTCCTGAAAGGACGTCATGGGCACCGAACCGCAGCGGCCCCGGCTGATCGTCGGCATCACCGGGGCCAGCGGCCCGCACCTGGCTGTCCACCTGCTGACCGCGCTGCGCAAGCTCGGCACGGTGGAAACGCATCTGGTGATGTCCCGGGCCGCGCACCGCACCATCGAACTGGAAACCGGAAGGCCGCCCGCCGAGGTCGCCGAACTGGCCGACGTCCGCCATGCGCGCGGGGACATCGCCGCGTCCATCGCGTCCGGTTCCTTTCGCACCATGGGCATGGTCGTCGTGCCGTGCTCGATGAAAACCGTCGCCGGGATCGCGCACGGCTACAGCGACGACCTGCTCGTCCGCGCCGCCGACGTGACGCTGAAGGAACGCCGTCCGCTCGTGCTCGTCGCCAGGGAGACCCCGTTGAGCCTCGTGCACCTGCGCAATCTCGTGGCGGTGACCGAGGCGGGCGCGACCGTGCTACCGCCCGTTCCCGCCTTCTACCACCAGCCCGAGTCCATTGAGGACATCCTCGCCCACCTGACCGGCAAGGTGCTCGACCAGTTCGGCATCGAGAACGAACTGTTCGCGCGCTGGCAGGGGCCGCCCGCCTCGCAAGGAGTTTCGCGGTGAACCACCGGCAAGATCCCCATGCTTTCGTTGACCAGTACCGGCGCGATTTTCCCGGCGACGTCCTCGTCCTCGACGATCCCGTTCCGGCCGACGAGGGCGTCACCGGGGTGATTTACGAACTCGCCGCGGCCGGACGGCACGAGATGGTGCTGTTCCGGAAGGTGACCGGGCTCGACGTGCCGGTGGTCAGCAACCTGTTCGCTTCGCGGCAGCGCATCGCCCGCATGCTCGAAACCGGACCGTCCGGTTTGCACAGTGCCTACCAGCAGCGAGCCCTTCGCGCGGTGCCGCCGAGGGTGGTCGACAACGGGCCCGTGCTGGACGACGTGACGACCGATGTCGACTTGGCGACCGTCCCGATGCTGCGGCATTTCGCCACCGACCGGTCCCCTTACGTCACCAGCGGAATCATCGTCGCCGAGGATCCGGACACCGGCGTCGGCAATCTCAGCTATCACCGGGCGATGCCGCATTCCCGCACCGAATTGGCGACCAGCCTCCATTCTCGGGGCGACCTGTGGCGAATGCTGCAGAAGTACGCCGAACGCGGAGAGCCGATGCCGGTCGCGATGGTGCTCGGCGGGCATCCGCTGTTCATGCTGGCGGCGTCCGCGCGAGTCGGCTACGACGTGGACGAACGCGCGGTGGCTGGCGGACTATTAGGCGAACCGCTGGAAGTCGTCCGCACTCCGCGGCACGGCATCGGTGTTCCGGCCTGGTCGGACTTCGTCTTGGAGGGCACGATCGACGCCTCCGAGCACGCGGACGAAGGCCCGTTCGGCGAATTCTCCGGCTATTCCTCGAACCGCTCGACCAACAACGTCCTCCGGGTGCACACGATCATGCGCCGCTCCGACGCCATGCTCATCGACGTCGTCGGCGGCAATACCGACGAGCACCTGAATCTCGCACGCGTACCGCGGGAATCGGAAATGGCGGAGAAACTCAAGGCTCGCTTCCCCGACGTCACCGCGGTCCATTACCCGACCTCCGGCACGCACTTCCACTGCTATGTCGCGCTACGTCAGCGACGGCCCGGCCAAGCCCGGCAGGTGATGCTCGGCCTGCTCGGCTGGGACCCGTACGTGAAGACGGTGATCGCGGTGGACGAAGACGTCGACGTCACCAACGACAGCGACGTCCTCTGGGCGCTCGCGACGCATTTCCAGCCGCACCAAGACTTGTTCACTGTGGACGGTCTGCCCGGCTCGCCGCTCGACCCGTCGTCGGGCTCCGACGGCACGACGTCCCGGATGGGCCTGGACGCCACCCGCGGCCCGCACTTCGACGGCAATCGCATCGTCGTCTCGGAAGAAGCACGTCAGCACGCTCGCCGGATTCTCGGCGGGAACGTTTAAGGAGGGAATCATCATGGCCAAAATCCCGGTGACCGTACTGACCGGCTTTCTCGGCTCCGGCAAGACCACGCTCGTCAACCACATCCTCACCGCGAACCACGGGCACCGGATCGCGGTGATCGAGAACGAGTTCGGCGAAATCCCGATCGACAACGCCCTCGTGCTCGGCGGCGACGAGAAGATCATCGAAATGAGCAACGGGTGCTGCCTGTGCTGCACCGCGCGCACCGACCTGATCGAAATCCTGCAGTCGCTGCTGCGCCGGCGCGAACGGTTCGACCGGATCCTCATCGAGACCAGCGGAATGGCCGACCCGAACCCGGTCGCGCAGACGTTCTTCGTGGACGACGAGGTGTCGTCGGCCTTCGCGCTGGACGCCATTGTCACGCTGGTCGACGCGCGGCACGTCGGCAGCCATCTCGAGGAGGGCGAGCACGACGGCGTCGGCGGGCAGGTGAGCAACCAGATCGCTTTCGCCGACCGGATCGTGCTCAACAAGATCGACCTGGTCACCGAGCCGGAAATCGAGGAACTGCGCACGCAGCTCCGCTCGGTCAACGCGACCGCGGACATCCTCACGTCCAGCTACGGGAGCGTCGACCTGGACGACATCCTCGGCATCAACGCCTTCGACCTGAACCGCACCGTCGCCGCCGACCCGGACTGGCTCGAAGACGAGTCCCACCACCACGACCCGACGCTGGAATCCGTCTCGATCGAACTCGACTACCCCCTGGACCGCGCCGCGTTCGAACAGTGGCTCACTGCATTGCTGGCCGAACGCGGCGACGACCTGTACCGGTTCAAGGGAATCCTGGCTTTCGACCGCCGCACGGTACTGCAAGGCGTGCACCGGATTTATGAATTGACCGATGCGGGCGAGTGGGGTGAAGAGCCGCCGGTCAGCAAGCTCGTGCTCATCGGGCGAAATCTCGACCGCACGGAGCTGACGGACACGGTGTCGCGCTGCAGCCTGGCCGCCGCTGGACGGTGACTCACACGAGCGCCGCGGTCACGTCCAGCTCGACAAGCTGCCCCCGGAAGCCCAAGCACGTCACCCCGACCAGCGTGCTCGCCGTGGTGAACGCCGCCGCGATCGGAGAATTCACGAACCGGTCCCACACCGCGGCGAGGACCGGCTGATCGGAGGTCGCCACGTAGATCACCGTGCGCACCACGTCCTCGGGGGTCGCGCCAGCATGGGTCAGCGCGGCCTCGGTGTTGGCGACGATCTGGTCCACCTGCGCGAGGACGTCGCCGGGAACGACCTGGCCGTCGAGCGACAGCGGGCACTGGCCGGCGAGGTGCACGGTGCGGCGCGCGTCGACGGTGGTCACGTGGTGGTAGCCGGGAGTCGGATGCAAGGCGGGCGGGTTCTGCCGTTGAATGGTCACGAGGCGGATCGTCGCGCACGCACGCGGCGGCCCGCCACGGGATTTCCGGACCGGGAGGGCGTATGCGCAGGACAGTCGACTGGGCCGACGGGGCGATCGTGATCGTGGACCAGGTCGCGCTTCCGGGCGAGTACCGCACCCTCACGCTGCGCACCGTGACCGAACTGGTCGACGCGATCCAGCGGCTGGCGGTTCGCGGGGCGCCGGCGTTGGGGGCGGCGGGCGCGCTGGGGGTCGCGCTGGCGGCTCAGCAGGGCGGGGATGCGCGAGCCGAGGCGGACCGGATCGCCCATGCCCGGCCGACGGCGGTCAACCTGGCTTGGGGCGTTTCCCGGGCGCTGGCCCGGCTGCCGCAGGGAGCCGGCGCGGTGCTGGCCGAGGCGCGGACGATGCTCGACGAGGACGAGCAACGCAACCGCACCGCGTCGGCGCACGCGGCGGAAGTCGTGCTCGACGCGTGTCCGCGCAGGCCGTTGCGACTGCTCAGCCACTGCAACACCGGGCACCTGGCGACTGTCTCGTGGGGCACGGCGCTCGGCGTCGTCTGGCACCTGCACGAGCGGGGCCTGGTGGAGTCAGTGCTGGTCGACGAGACGCGGCCGTTGCTGCAGGGATCCCGCCTCACCGCTTGGGAACTCGAGCAGGCCGGGGTGCCTTACCGCGTACAGCCGGACGGCGCGGCAGCCGCGGCGATGGCACGCGGGCTCGTGGACTGCGTCCTCGTCGGCGCGGACCGGATCGCGGCGAACGGCGACGTGGCCAACAAAATCGGCACTTACGGGTTGGCCATCGCCGCCGCGCACCACCGGGTTCCGTTCGTCGTCGTCGCCCCAACGTCCACTGTGGACAAAACCGTCGCCACCGGTGCGGACATCGACATCGAGGAACGTGCTCCCGTCGAACTGACAGAGTTCGGCGGGACTCAAATCGCGCCGGACGGAGCGGCGGTCTTCAATCCGGCCTTCGATGTCACGCCCACCGCGTTGATCACGGCGGTGGTCACGGAGGACGGCGTGTTCCGCTAAGGCCGCGGCCCGACGACCTCCGCACCGTCCCGCACAGTGATCGCCATGGCGGGACAGGAATCCGCCGCGTCCAGCACTGTCTCGTCCGGTTCGACGGTCTCCGCGATCGCACGGGCCGTGGCACCGTCCAGCGCGAACGTCTCCGGCATCAGCGACGCGCACATCCCGCTGCCGATGCACGTTCCCCCGTCGACCTCGACCGCCCAGCTCATCGTCACCACCCGACCGGCATCGAACGCGGTCCGCGGACCAGCATCTGCGTCTTCCACTCGATATCCCCGGCCAACCGCAACCCCGGCAACTCCCGGGTCAGCGCGCGCAACGCCTCTTGCAGTTCCAGCCGGGCGAGCTGGGCACCGAGGCAGTGGTGCACACCGTGCCCGAAACCGAGGTGGTGGTTGTCGCCGCGGTCCAAGACGAGCTGGTCCGCCGCGCTGAACTGCAGCCGGTCGCGGTTCGCCGCACCGACCGCCACCAGCACCGGTTCTCCTTGGCGCACCAGCACATCGCCGATCTCGACGTCCTCCGTCGCGTAGCGGGCGAACCCGGCCCCGGCGCCGAGCGGCACGAAGCGAAGCAGCTCCTCCACCGCGGTCGGGATCAGCCCGGGGTCGGCACACAGCCGTTCCCAGTGCTCGTGCTGGTCCAGCAGCGCGTACACGAAGTTGGGAATCTGACTGGCGGTCGTCTCGTGGCCGGCGACCAGAATCCCGACGCACAGGTCCACCAGCTCCAGCTCCGTGAGCCGATCCCGGACATCCCGCGCCTCGATGAGCGCGGTCATCAGGTCGTCCTGCGGCTGCGCACGATGTTCGGCGATCAGGCCGGCCATGTACGCCCGCAGCTCCTCGCGGCTGCGCTCCGACTCCTCCGGCGTAAGCCGCGTGGTCGACAACGCCGCGTCGCTCCACTCGCGGAACTGCGGGCGGTCGCCCACCGGCACCCCGAGCAGCTCGCAGATCACCGCGACCGGAATCGGGAGCGCGTACAGATCGACCAGGTCAGCCGGCTGCCCGTGCTCCCGCAGCTCTTTGATCAGCTCGTCGGCCAGCCGCGCGACCCTCGGGCGCAATTCCTCGACCCGCCGCGCGGTAAACGCCTTCGCGACGAGCGTGCGCAGCCGGGTGTGATCCGGCGGGTCCATCGACAGGATGCCTCCCGGACGCCGGTACTCCGACATCCGCGGCTCGTCGCTTTCCTGTGCCAGCGCACGGGAAAACCGCCGGTCCCCCAGCACGAGGCGGGCGTCGGCGTAGCGGGTGGCGAGCCAGGCGGCCTCGCCGTGCGGCATCTGGACGCGAATCATCCCGGCGTTCTCGCGAGCGGCGGTGTAGGCCTCGTTGAGCGCGAGGCCCGCCTCCTCGTTGAACGGGTAGGCGAGCGGTTCGGTGTGCGTGGTGGTCATGCCAACGACTCCCCGGATCCCTTTGTAAGCAGGTGCTTACATGCCTACACCCGAGATCGGCCGCGCGTCAATCCGCCAGGAGATTCCAGAAAGCCGCGGGACACCCCCCGTTCTTCCGCGGCGGATCGCTCATCGACCCGGACAGGTGCTTCCCGGCTGGTACTAGGTTCACCATGAGATCGGGTGCAGGTTTCATGGCACCGTCCTCCTGCGGTGTCCTAGCGTCGTGCCATGACGATTCCAGCCGGGCTGAGCCGCACGGTCCTCCGGGCGCGGCGGGACACCGGCTTTCTCGCCGCTGGCGTGCTGTCGCACCTGGCGCTGATGCCCGTGTGGGCCTGGGCGGCGGTGACCGCCGCCAGGACGGAGAACTGGCTCCTCACGGTTTCCGTGTCGGCCGTCCTGGTCCTGCTCGGCGCCCCGGTGCTGACGGCCGTTCAGCGCGCTCGCTACCGGGCGCTCATCGGCGTGGACGTCCCCCGGCTCACCCCCGCCGCGCAGGAAAAATGGACGTGGTCCTCGACCGCCCGATGGCTCGCGGTGACGCGGCCTTGGCGCAAGATCGGCTACCACCTCCTGCTGGGCCCGCTGCTCGCACTGCTGGAATTGCTGGTGCTCGCGGTGGCAGCGGCGGGCTTGGCGGGCGGCACCGCCTACGCCTGGTCATGGGCGCTGCCAACCGGAATTCGCCAAGAGTGGTTCGGCTACGCGACCCAGCTGCCGGCGTACACCGCGGCTGGACTCCTCCTCTTGTGCGCCCTGCCCTGGACCGCGCTGGCATTAGCCCGGGCCGAGGCGCGGCTGGCGTTGAGCCTGCTCGGGCCCAGCCAGGCGCAGCGGCTCCAGGAGCGGGTCGATCAGCTGGCCGTGAGCCGGACCGACTTGATCGAGGCCGTCGACGCGGAGCGCCGCCGGATCGAGCGCGACCTGCACGACGGCACCCAGCAGCGGTTGGTGTCCCTCGCGGTCAACCTGGGTCTGGCCATCGCCACCCGCCCGGACCTGCCGAGCGATGCCCGCGAGGTGATCGCGAAAGCGCACCTGGAGGCGAAGGACGCGATCGCCGAACTCGATGACCTGGTGCGGGGGCTGCACCCGGCCGTGCTCGAAGACCGAGGTCTGGACGCGGCGTTGTCCGGGCTGGCTGTCCGCACGCCCCTGCCGGTGCGGCTGCGGGTCGATCTGGAGGAACGGGTGGCGCCCAACGTGGAGTCAGTCGCGTACTTCGTGATCTCCGAGGCGCTGACCAATGCGACGAAGCACGCCAACGCGATGCGCGCGGAGGTGACCGTCCGTCAGGTCGGCGAGGTGCTGCGAGTGCGCGTTACCGACGACGGGCTGGGCGGTGCCGACGCCGCCGCTGGCACCGGCCTGACCGGACTGGCCAAGCGAGTCGGCTCCCTCGACGGGACCTTCCGCGTCAGCAGCCCCGTCGGCGGGCCCACCACCGTCACCGCGGAGCTGCCGTGCGCGCGGTGATCGCCGAGGATTCGGTGTTGTTGCGGGTCGGCCTGATCAAGGTGCTGGAGACGGCCGGGTTCGAGGTCGCCGCGGAAGCCGGCGACGCGGAGGGGCTGTTGGCGGCCGTGGCGGAGCACCGGCCCGAACTTGCCTTGATCGACGTCCGGATGCCGCCCGGCTTCACCGACGAGGGAGTGCGGGCGGCGATGGAGATCCGCCGGCGCTGGCCGGGGACGCCGGTGGTGCTGCTTTCGCAGTACGTGGAGGAGCGGTACGCGGCCGACTTGCTGTCTGCGAACACCAGCGGTGTCGGCTACCTGCTCAAGCAGCGGGTCGCCGATGTCGCCGACTTCGTCGCGGCGGTCCGGCGAGTGGCCGACGGGGGCACAGCCCTGGACCCGCAGGTCGTCGCCCAGTTGCTCCTGCGGCGCGACAGCGACCCGCTCGCGCGGCTGACTCCCCGCGAACGGGAGGTGCTCGGCCTGATGGCCGAGGGACGCTCCAACGCTGGCATCGCGCAGGCGCTGGTGGTCAGCGAGAGCGCCGTGGCGAAGCACATCAACAACATCTTCGCCAAGCTTGACCTGCCCGTCGTCGACGCGGACCATCGCCGCGTCCTGGCCGTGCTGCGGTTCCTCGGAGCGTCCCGGGCCTGACCTTCCCCGTGCTGGAGGTACTGGGCAGTGTCGGCCAGCCGTTGCTTCCCAGGCGATTCGGGCGCTGGACCGGGCCGCCGAGCACGTCACGCGCTCAGCGGGCCCGGCCGAGGGAAGACCCGGGTCGCGAGAACCGCGCAGGCCACCGCCAGTGGCAGCTCGGCGAAGACCGCCATCAGGACCGCCAGCCTGAAGTCCGAACCCGGGGCAGCTGTCATGGTGTCGAACCAGGCGTCGACCAGCAGCAGGGCCGCGGTCGCGGCGGAGGTCAGGCAGGCCCGGCGGTCGCCGCGTCTGAGGAGAAGTCCGGTGGAGAGCAGGCCGAGCGCCTCGAGGCTGTCCAGGCCCGTCCACGTCCAGGCCCAGTGCGAGACCTGAGCGGTGGCCGGCAGCCCGGCGTGCAGGACGATCAGCCAGGGAATCATCGCGAGCCCGAGCACAGTGAGGACCGTGGCCGTCCGGCGAAGCAGCACGGGCAGCGGCGAATCGGCCTTCGGAAGGATCCGCCGGACAACGCTCGCCATGACACCTGACCCCCTCCGGTGCCCGCCCCTCGGGCACGACGTCAGCTTGTCGTTCAGGCGCGCCCGAGGCAGTCACGCTTCTATCCGACTTCGCGGTGGCAGTAGGTACACCATCCGCATCCGAAAGTGCGGCCGCGGTCCGGCAGTGGAACACCGGCAGCACCCGGGAATCGATGGAAGCGACCGCCGAGAGCGGCGACTTCTCCAAGCAGCATCTGGTCAACCCCGTTCTCCTCCGGCTTCTCGGCGACGTGCGAGGCCGGAGAGTGCTGGACGCGGGCTGCGGCAACGGTTACTTCAGCCGGATGCTCGCCGCGCCCGGGTGCGCGAGGTCGTCGAGCCGGGGCTCGACCCGGAGGCGGGGGCGGCGAACGGGATCGAGGCTTGCGTGCGCATGCCGAACTTCCTGATCGTCGCGGCAGAAACCGGCTGCCCGTTAGGGCAATGACCGGTTCCCGAACGCCCCGGCCGAGGCCCGGCTTTGGATAGCGTGGTCGCATGCTGGACTACGGCTTGGATTTGTCCGAAACGACCCGTGAAGTCGTGTTGCCGGATTTGCTCGCGGAAGGCGACGACCTCGACGCGGTGGTGTCCGCGGAGCCGGACTGGTCGAGACCGACTCCGGCCGAGGGGTGGACGATCGGCCACCAGATCGCGCATCTCGCGGCAGCCGACGCGAACGTCCTCCTGGCCATCCGCACCCCGGAGAAGTTCGCCGCCGTGCTGGAGGAAGACGCCGACGCGGTCGCGGCCGAGGGAGCCGCGCGACCGCGTTCGGAACTGCTGGACTCCTGGCGCGCCGGTCGGGCCGAAGTGGCGGCAGCACTCGGCGAGATCCCGTTGGACCAGCCTTTTCCCTGGTACGGCTCGGAATCCACCGCGACGCTCGCGGTGATGCTTCGGCTGATGGAAACCTGGGCGCACGGACAGGACATCTTCGACACCGTGGGCGTCGAACACCGCCCGACGGACGGCCTCAAGCACATCGCCGCTCTGGGCGTGGCAGGGCGCGGGCTTTCGTTCTACGCCGCCCAGCTGCCGCTGCCGGCCGAACCGATCCGGGTCGAGCTGACCGGCCCCGACGGCGCCGTCTGGGGTTGGGGTCCGGACGACGCCGCACAACGGATCCGGGGCAGCGCACGGGACTTCTGCCTTCGCATCACTCAGCGGCGCGCGTTGGACGAAACCGGTCTGGCCGCGATCGGCGACGACGCGAAAGCATGGCTGGAGAACGCCCGGATCTTCCTCTAACGACGCCTGGGCCGCAGCAGCGCGACGCCCAAGGTCAACGCGCTCGTCGACGCGACATGGATCGCCAGTGCCTTCCGGTTCGGCGCCCACACTCCGGTCGTCGGACCGCCGGACCACATCGCCGCGACGAAACCGCCTGCGGCACAAGCCATTGCCCGCCACAACGCCGACGAGCGATCCCGTCCGGCCGCCAAACCTGTGCCCACCGCACCGAAAGCGCCCGCGGTGATCAGCGCTTCGCGCGCCATGTGGTACTGCACATGGCCTTCGCCGTGCCGGACTTCCGGTGCGCGGTAGCTCGGATCGGTGATGTGCGTGACCGTCTGCCATACCGACGGCACGGCAGCGGCCAGGCCAGCGACAACAGCTGCCGCGCCAAGGGTTTCCCGCTTCATTGCTCGTCCTTTCCCTTGAGGTGGTGCGAAACCCGCCGCAGCGCGTCGTTCACCAGCTCGATGGTTTCCGGGTCGAGAGCCTTCGCGATTTCGCGTTCGATCTCGGTCTTGAGCTCGAACGACGCGAGCGCCTGCCGTTTGCCCTCCTCGGTGAGAGACACGAGCACCGAGCGCCGGTCGCCGGGGTCCTTGTCCCGGCGGACCCAGCCGCGGGCTTCGAGCCGGGTGATCCGGTGCGTGACCGAACCCGAGGTCAGCTCGACCGCGGCCATCACCTGCCCGGGCGTCAGCCGGTGTTCGGGCGCGCGCTTGAGCGCGGCGAGCATTTCCAGCTCCCACAGCTCGATCCCGTGCGCGGACAGTTCCCGGCGCATCGCCAGTTCCAGCTGGTGGGCGACCCGCCGGAGCCGGTAGGACAGCGATTTCGCGCCCAGCACGCGCTCGTCGCCGCCTCCTCGGCGGACGGCGTCCACCAGATCGTCGACCGCGTCCCGCGGCGCTGCGTTCACCGGCCGGACCTTTCTCTCGACATCAAGACAGTGAGAGAATACCTTGACGTCAAGAGAGTTTGCCAGTCGAGCATCGGCCAAGGGGGAATCATGGAGATCGAAGTCGCGGTGATCGGAGCCGGACCCGTCGGGATGGCGGCGGCCGCGTTCCTGCATCGCGCGGGGGTCGCGGTCCGGATATTCGAGGCGGATCCGGAACGCGCCGGGCAATCGAGGGCGACGACGATCCACCCGCGCACCCTCGAAGTTCTCGATTCGCTGCCGGACGCGCGGGGTTCGCTGGCCGCGCGCATGGTCGCGGCGGGAAATCCGGTGCCTGCCGCACATTTCGCGGCCCTGCCGAACCGGTTGAGCTACACCGGACTCGACACCTCGTTCCCGTTCGTCCTCATGCTCCCGCAGCCGGAAACCGAGCGGCTGCTGGCCGAGCATCTCGCCGGACAGGGCGTCGTGATCGAGTACGGATGGAAACTGGCCGACCTCACGCAGGACGAGCAGGGCGTCGCCATCGTCTCCGAAACCGGCGACACCCAGCGCGCCGGTTACGTCGTGGGCGCGGACGGCGCACACAGCGCGACGCGGCACGCGCTCGGGCTCGCCTTTCCCGGAAATCCCGCGTCCACCATGGGTTTCCTCGCCGACGTCCGACTGGAGCGCCCGCCAGCACACCCGCACAACTGGGACTACAAGCGCGGCTCGTACAGCGTGCTTCCCCTGCCCGGTGGCATCCACCGCATCTTCGGCCACGAACCCGGCGACACCGGCCTCACGCCCGAGGAAGCCGCGCGCCGCCAAGCACTGATTCCCGACGAGACCGAACTGCGCGCGACGCTCAAACGGCTCGCCGACGACGATTTCGGGATCACCGAAGTGATCTGGTCCTCGCGGACCGGCGACACCACCCGACACGTCGAGCAGTACCGCGCCGGCCGGGTGTTCCTCGCCGGCGACGCCGCGCACGTCCACCTTCCGGCGGGCGGCCAGGGCCTGAACGTCGGCGTGCAGGACGCGGCGAACCTCGCGTGGAAGCTCGCCGCGGAGGTGCAAGGCCGCGCGCCCCGGCGGATCATCGACGGTCCGCAGTCCTACGACGCCGAACGCCGTCCCATCGCGGCCCGGCTCGCGGCCAACACGCTCGCCCAGGCCGCACTCATGGTCACCTTCACTCCTGGCGGGAAAGCGTTGCGGGACTTGATGTCCGACCTCATCGGCCGCGACGGCGACACCGCGGACGAACTGCGCGGCTGGCTGTCCGGTCTGGACGTTTCCTACGCCGAAGACGGCAGCCTGGTCGGCCGTCGCGTGCCCAACCTTCCGCTCGCCGACGGCCGCACCCTCCACCGCGCGTTGCGGCCAGACCGGTTCACTCTCGTGGCTTTCGGCAGCACTGTCCCGGAGCGCGAGAACGTCGTGCACTCAACCCGGGATTGGCACGACTTGGCCGCCGTGCTCGTCCGCCCCGACGGCTACGCCGCCGAAGTGTGGGCTCCGGACGAAAAGATCACCAACGACTGGACGGAGCGCTGAATGGGCGTCGACACCGCACGCGGGCGCTTCGGCATTCTCGCGATCCTGTGCTCCAGCATCCTCGTCGTCGCGATGGACAACACGATCGTCAACGTCGCGCTCCCGGTCATCCGCACCGATCTCGACGCGTCGATCAACGGTCTGCAATGGACAATCGACTCCTACACGCTCGTGATCGCTTGCTTCCTGATGCTCGGCGGCGCCACCGGAGACCGGTTGGGGCGCAAGCGAATCTTCCTGGCCGGGTTGGTCCTTTTCGGACTCGGCTCGCTGCTGTGCAGCCTCGCCCCGTCGATCGGCTGGCTGGTCGCCGCCCGGATCGTGCAGGCGCTCGGCGGCGCGATGCTGAACCCGGTCGCGATGTCGATCATCACGAACGTCTTCGCCGACCCGGGCGAGCGGGCGCGGGCGATCGGGGTGTGGGGGTCGATCGTCGGGATCTCGCTGGGCGTCGGCCCGGTGCTCGGCGGTGTGCTCACCGAGAGCATCGGCTGGCGGGCGATCTTCTGGGTCAACGTCCCGGTGGTTCTCGCCGCGCTCGTGCTGACCGTGCGCTACGTCCCGGAATCGCGGGCTCCGCGGCCGCGCCGGCCGGATCCGGTGGGACAAGCGCTGGTCGTGGTGCTGCTCGGTTCAGTGGTGACCGCGGCGATCGAAGGCCAACGGCTCGGCTGGGGCTCGCCGCTGATCCTCGGTCTGTCCGGGCTCGGCGTCCTCGCCTTGATCGCGTTGATCCGCTGGGAAATCCGCCGCCGGGAACCCCTGGTCGAGCTGCGGTTCTTCCGGAGCGCGCCGTTCTCGTCGGCCACGATCAGCGCGGTGTGCGGGCTCGCCGCCTTCGGCACGTTCCTGTTCCTGTCGCCGCTGTACCTGCAGGACGTGCGCGGATTGTCGGCGCTGCAATCCGGCTTGATGCTGCTGCCGACCGCCGCGGCCGTGACGATCGCCGCGCCGCTGTCCGGCCGCCTCGTCGCCACTCGCGGCGCGCGGATTCCACTGCTGACCGCTGGTATCTCAATGACCGTCGTTGCCATCTTGCTCACCACCGCGTCGGCCGCCACGCCGCTGTGGGTGCTCGCGATCACGTACGGCGTGTTCGGAATGGGCTTCGGCCTGCTGAACCCGCCCATCACCAACGCGGCGGTGAGCGGCATGCCGCGGTCTCAAGCCGGAGTCGCCGCTGCGGTCGCGTCCACGTCGCGGCAGGTCGGGCAGACCCTCGGTGTCGCCGTCGCGGGCACCATCCTGGCCGCCGCGGCCACCCCGCTCACCGGCTACGCCACCGCCTGGTGGGCCGTCGCGGGCGGCACCGCGCTCATCATCCTGCTCGCCGTCCTCGCCACCACCGCCTGGGCCCGCGCCGGAGCGGAACGGGTGGCCCGCCGTTTCGCCGACGAGCCGATCACCGAACCGGTCTAGCTTCGGCGCTCGCCACCTCGCCATCGCATGCAGCGTGTTCGGGTGGGATTCGACATGTTGAACCCGCTCGCCGCCACTCTGCGGCGAGCGGCACGCCGCGCTCCCGAGCCGGGGGCGTCGCCGCCCGGTAGGCCGTCGCGAGCGGCACCACGCTCATCATCCTGCTCGCCACCACCGCCTGGGCCCGCGCCGGGGCGGAACGGGTGGCCCGCCGTTTCGCCGACGAGCCGATCACCGAACCGGTCTAATCGCGGCGGGGTGAATCGGGCAGAGGTGTGGTCCTTCCGTCGCCTATCCCGATCGATCGCCCCGCGACGGTGCGGGCTTCTCCAGAGTGGAAGATGCCCGCACCGTCGGAGGAAAGGCGCCATCCGCATGCCCACCCCGCCCGAGACCCCGGCACTTCCGACCACCCGCACCGCGGATCTCCCGACCACCCGCCCGGCAGAGTGCCCGTTCGACCCGCCCGCCGAGTACGCCGCGTTGCGGGAGAGCGCGCCGGTGTCGCGGATCCGCTGCCCGGCCGGGTTCGACACCTGGCTCGTCACCCGCTACGACGACGTCCGCGCCGTGCTCGCCGACCCGGCGCTCAGCTCGCGCGGCGCCTCGTCGGTACACGTCAAGGCCGATCTAGACCCGTACGCCGAGGTCGACCCCGGTTCGATCATCCAGCTCGACGGCGCGGAGCATTCCCGGCTGCGCAAGATGGTCGTCGCCGAGTTCACCGTCCGGCGGGTGGAGCGGCTGCGCGAATACGTCCGTGAGCAGGTAGACCAGCATCTCGACGCCATGCTCGCCAAGCCCGGCCGCGCCGACCTGGTGCAGGATTTCGCGCTGCCGATCCCGTCGCTGGCGATCTGCGAACTGCTCGGCGTCCCGTACGCCGACCGCGAGCTGTTCCAGCGCCAGAGCAGCCTCCTGGTCAGCACCGACCAGGACGCCGAAACCACGGAGCAGGCATATCACGAACTGGCCGGCTACCTGGGCAAACTGTTCGCCGGCAAGCAGCAGGACCCTCACGACGACCTGTTCAGCAGGCTCATCGTCCGCGCCGAGGACTCCGGGGAACCGCTCGACCTGGACGAGCTGATCATGCTCGGGCTGAGCCTGCTGGTCGCCGGGCACGAAACCACCGCCAACATGATCGCGCTCAGTGCCCTTTTGCTGCTGGAACACCCGGAGCAGCGCGCGCAGGCCCTCGCCGATCCGCCGCGTGCGGTCGAAGAGCTGCTGCGGTATCTGTCGGTCGTACAGTTCGGCGTGCTGCGCTACGCCACCGAAGAGGTCAAGGTCGGCGGCCAGACGATCGCCGCGGGTGATTGGCTGATCGCCGCACTGAACTCCGCCAACCGCGACGAGGACCGGTATCCGCACGCCGACCAGCTGGACTTCACCCGCGAATCGCCGCGTACGCACGTCGCCTTCGGGTTCGGCGCGCACCAGTGCATCGGCCAGCAGCTCGCGCGGGTCGAAATGCAGGAGGCGCTGACCGCGTTGTTCCGCCGCGTGCCGCGCCTGCGGCTGGCGGTGCCGAAGGAATCATTGGCGTACAAGCACAACGCGCTCGTCTACGGCCCCGAGGAGCTGCCGGTCGCCTGGTCCGCGTAGTTCGTCCGGCCGATCCGGGACCGTCCGGGTTAACCTCGTCGCGCACCACCGGCGCACACCAGGGGGAAACCGAATGGCCGCGGACCAGCCTTCGCGCAAACGCGACGCGACGGCGACGAAAGCCGCGCTGCTGGACGCCGCGGCCGAACTGTTCGCCGACCGCGGCTTCGACCGCACCACGGTGCGCGACATCGCGAACCGCGCGGGCGTCAACCAGGCGCTGCTGTTCCGGTACTTCGGCAGCAAGGACGCGTTGTTCGAGCACGTGATGGCGCGCGGCGGCCTTGCCCAGGTCGAGACGACCCCGCCGGAGCGGCTGTTCTCCGCGGCGCTGCGAAGCCTCCTCGAACGCGACGACTCGGCGTCCCGCTCGATCGAGACCTACTTGCGGTCGTCCGGCACCGATCGCGCCGACGAGGCTCTCCGCGCGCAACTCGACGCCGAGTACACCCGCGCGCTGTCCGGGCTCACCGACGAGCCGGACGCCGAACTCCGCGCCGACCTCGCGATGGCCTGGCTGCTCGGCATCGGGCTGGTCCGCTCGATCACCCGCAAGGAACCGCTCGCCACCGCGCCCGCCGACGAGATCGAACGGCTCATCGGCCCGGCTGTGCGCACCCTGCTCGAACGCAGCAAATAATTCGCTGCGGCGGAGGAACACGCGCCGATACCGTCGGCGCATGTTCCCGCCCGCCGCCACCGCGGCCGAGTCCGACCAGTTGACCCGCGAAGGCCTGCTGCCCGCAGTACGAGCCCTTCTCCGTTCGCTCGGCGAACCCGGAGTACCCGTGCCGTTCGACGACGGTTCGCTGCCGGTGTACGCGGTCGGCGACCAGCTCGTCCTGAAGCTCTATCCGCCGGTCGATCTCGACGAGCTGACCACCGAGCGCACCATGCTGGAAGTCCTCCACGGCAAGCTCCCCGTCCCCACGCCGGGCGTCGTGCACGCCGGAACGCGCGACGGCTGGGGTTACGTCGTGATGGAACGGCTGCCCGGGCGCACGCTCAAACAGGTCTGGCCGGAACTGTCCACAGCGGACAGACTCGCGCTCGCCCCGAAGATCGGCGAGGCGCTGTCCACATTGCACTCCGTGCGCGACCCGGCATTGTCCGTGCTCGCTCCGCGGGACTGGGCCGCGTTCCTCGCCGGGCAACGCGAAAAGCTGGTCGAGCACCATCGCAAGACCACATTGGACGAACACTGGCTCGCCCAGCTGCCGGAGTTCGTCGACGCGGTCGACCTGGGAACGCCGGAAACCGTGCCGTTGCACACCGAGGTCATGCGCGACCATCTGATGGTCACCCGCGAAGGGGATGGCTGGCGGCTGTCCGGCCTGTTCGATTTCGAACCGGCCATGCGCGGCGCGGCGGAATACGAGTTCGCCGCCGTCGGCTTGTTCGTTTCGAGCGGCGACCCGGCATTTCTGCGCAGTCTTCTGCTCGCTTACGGTTACCGTCCGGCCGAACTCGGCCCGGACTTCTCGCGCCGGTGCCTCGCGTACACGCTTCTGCACGTCTACAGCGACTTCCGCTGGTACCTCGACGTGCTCCCGGCTCCGGAAGAACCTACTTTCGTATCCCTCGCGAAGGCATGGTGGGGCACGTGAGGGGTACCCCCAAACTACCCCGCGACATACCCCCGTAAAAAGGAGTGAAATACGCGACAACGTGGCATTCGCGACGGACACTGGAACTGTTCCCGGGGTACACCAGGGGCCGGGACAGAAGGAGGAACCGCCGTGACTGCCGAGCTGAACCATCGGGAGCGGGCAACCCTGCGTGCCGTGGCCGGAGGAAACGCGGAGATCAGCTGCAGCTGCGAACCGGACTTGTTCGTCGACGGGCTGAGCTGCTGCGACCAGGGCACGGTCCGCGACCTCGTCCGCAAAGGGCTGATCGCGCCCGCCGAGGACGGAGCGTGCGGCGCGCGAGTACGCGCGGTGCTCACCGAAGCCGGGGCGCGGGCGTTGGACGGAAAGCCCGTCGCAGCTTGATCTTCCGGAGGTGAGCCGGTGCGCGGCTACCCGCGCACCCACTCCTCCCCCAGTTCGGCCGCGACCGCCTCGCCGCCGGTGAGGTCGGCCAGCCAGCCGCTGAATCGTTCCTCCTCGCCGGGCGACAACCCGACCTCGAAATGCGCCGCCGCCTCGAAACGCGTCTCGCGCAGCACGTAGGGCGAAGCGCGGAGATCGTTTTCGAAGCGGCCTGCCCGGGTGTAGTCCATCGTTACGTCGAACAGCCGCAACCGCCGGTACTCCACCAGGCCTACCGCGTCGAGCGCCTCCGACACCGCCTGTCCGTACGCGCGGATCAACCCGCCCGCGCCCAGCAGCACGCCGCCGAAATGCCGCGACACCACCGCGACCGTGTCGGTGACTTCGCGGCGGCGCAACACCTCCAGCATCGGCACTCCGGCCGTCCCGGCGGGCTCGCCGTCGTCGCTCGAGCGCTGGGTCCGGCCGTCCGGGCCGAGGACGAACGCGTGACAGTGGTGCCGGGCCGCGGGTTCGGCGCGCCGGCGGGCCGAAATGATCTCTCTTGCGGCCGCCTCGGCACCGACGGGAGCGAGCGCGCACAGGAACCGTGAACGCCGTATTTCAATCTCGTGCAGCCCGGCCGCCGCCACGGACAGATAACGATCAGTCATCGGCGCTCCCCCTCATGACCACCAGTCAACCAGCATCAGACGCCGGGTTGACACCGGGCGGGCAGACAGGTTTGCGCAGGTCAGCGCCCTGGCTGACCGCGTGCCGGGAGAGACGGCCCGACATATGGGAGTACCCCGGAGGGCGTCAACGTATGCGTGGCTTATCCCACGAGAGCGCGATGACGTATGTCGATCACAGCGAATTCACACTATCGTCATAAGACCCGGCGAACCCGGGAGTCACCACCACGCGCCCCGGCTGGCCCCCACCACACAGGCTGACCGACCCCGGCGCGTGCGCCTGTACAGCGACGTGCAGAACTTTTTCCGCCGCCCATCGCCGTGCGGTGACAAACCATCCGGCACCCGGCCCGGTCTGCGACCGGCCGCGGTCAGCCACGCATCGCGACGCAGTGCCGCGCCTCGCGAGAGCGAAGGCACCGGATGGTTTCCCTTCTCGACTGACCATCGCGGTTTCGGACCACTTCGTTAACCGGTTCAGTGATGAACCCCCCTTCGGAGTGAAAGAAACCGCGCCAACGCCTTGGGAGGCGGCCAGCCGTGACCCACCGTTCGAGCACCCCGGCCACTGACGGCCTTTACGACCCCGCTTACGAGCACGATGCCTGCGGGGTGGCGTTCGTCGCGGACCTGACCGGTCGCCGAGACCATCAGATCGTGGCGAAAGCCCTTGTCGCGCTGAAGAACCTGGAACATCGCGGGGCACGCGGGGCGGAACCGGACACCGGGGACGGCGCGGGCCTGCTCATCCAGGTTCCCGACGCGTTCTACCGCGAGGTCGCCGGGTTCGAGCTGCCCCCGGAAGGCAGCTACGCCGTCGGCACCGCGTTCCTTCCGCAGGACGAAAAGCGCCGAGGCCGCGCCATGACCACCATCGAGCGGATCGCCGCCGAGGAGGACATGCGCGTGGTGGGCTGGCGCGAGCTGCCGGTCGACACCGCGCACTGCGGTCCGACCGCGGCGCAGACCATGCCGCACTTCACCCAGCTGTTCCTGGCCGGGCGCAAGAACAATCTCGACGGCCTGGCGCTCGAGCGCGCCGCATTCTGCGTGCGAAAGCGCGCCGAGCACGAGCTGGTCGAGGACGACGTGTACTTCCCGTCGCTGTCCTCGCGCACGATCGTCTACAAGGGAATGCTGACCGAGCCGCAGGTCGAGAAGTTCTTCCTCGACCTCGCCGACGAGCGCGTGACGAGCGCGATCGGCCTGGTGCACTCCCGCTTCTCCACCAACACTTTCCCCTCGTGGCCGCTCGCGCACCCGTACCGCTACGTGGCGCACAACGGCGAGATCAACACGCTCAAGGGCAACCGCAACTGGATGGACGCCCGCGAGGCGCTGCTGGAGACCGACCTGATCCCGGGCGACCTCAAGCGGATCTACCCGGTCATCACGCGCGGAGCGAGCGACTCGGCGTCCTTCGACGAGGTGCTGGAGCTGCTGCACCTCGGCGGCCGGTCGCTGCCGCATTCGGTGCTGATGATGATCCCGGAGGCCTGGGAGAACCATCAGGAGATGGACCCCGCGCGCCGCGCCTTCTACGAATTCCACTCCACGCTCATGGAGCCGTGGGACGGGCCGGCGCTGGTGGCGTTCACCGACGGCGCGCAGATCGGCGCGGTGCTGGACCGCAACGGCCTGCGCCCCGGCCGCTACTGGGTGACCGACGACGGGCTCGTGGTGCTCGCCAGCGAGGTCGGCGTGCTGGAGCTGGACCAGGCGAAGATCGTCCGCAAGGGACGGCTGGAGCCGGGCCGGATGTTCCTCGTGGACACCGTCGCCGGGCGGATCGTCGAGGACGAGGAGGTCAAGGGCCAGCTCGCATCCGAGCACCCGTACGACGAATGGGTCGACGCCGGGCTGCTCCGCCTGGAGGAGCTGCCCGAGCGCGACCGCGAGGTCCCGCTGCACGCCGCGCTCGTGCGCCGTCAGCAGGCGTTCGGCTACACCGAGGAAGAGCTGGAAACCATCCTCGAGCCGATGGCCCGCACCGGCGCGGAGCCGATCGGGTCGATGGGCAACGATTCGCCGCTCGCGTCCCTTTCGTCGGGTTCGCGCCCGTTGTTCGACTACTTCATCCAGCTGTTCGCCCAGGTGACCAACCCGCCGCTGGACGCGATCCGCGAGGAGCTGGTGACCGCGCTCGGCACGCAGATCGGCGCGGAGCCGAACCTGCTGGCCGCGGACTCGACGTCGTGCCGCCGGATCGTGCTGCCGTTCCCGGTGCTGGACAACGACCAGCTCGCGAAACTGGTGCACGTCAACGACGACGGCGACCTGCCGGAGTTCCAGGCGGTCACCGTCATGGGCCGGTACAAGGTCAACGGCGGCGGCGACGCGCTGCTGCAGCGGCTCGACGAGATCCGCGCCGAGGTGTCCGAGGCGATCGAGGACGGCGCGCGGCTGATCGTGCTGTCCGACCGCGGGGTCGACGCCGACCACGCGCCGATTCCGTCCCTGCTGCTCACCGGCGCGGTGCACCACCACCTGGTGCGGGAGAAGACGCGCACGCAGGTCGGCCTCATCGTCGAGGCGGGCGACGCGCGCGAGGTGCACCACATCGCGCTGCTGGTCGGCTACGGCGTGGCCGCGGTGAACCCGTATCTGGCGATGGCGACCGTCGAGGAGATGGCGCACCGGGGCCTCATCCCGGGCGTGACTCCCAAGCAGGCCACCGCGAACCTGATCAAGGCGCTCGGCAAGGGTGTCCGCAAGACGATGTCGAAGATGGGCGTCTCGACGGTGGCCTCCTACACCGGCGCGCAGATCTTCGAGGCGGTCGGCCTCGGCGCCGAAGTGATCGACACCTGTTTCACCGGAACCACTTCGCGCCTCGGCGGCGTCGGTTTCGACACCCTCGCCGACGAGGTTTCGCAGCGGCACGTGCGCGCTTTCCCGGTCGACGGCGTCCGGGCGAGCCACCGCGAGCTGGAAACCGGCGCGGACTACCAGTGGCGGCGCGAAGGCGAGCCGCACCTGTTCAACCCGCAGACGGTGTTCAAGCTGCAGCACTCCACGCGCGCCGGGAAGTACGACGTCTTCAAGGAGTACACGAAGGCGGTCAACGACCAGGCCGAGAAGCTGCTGACGCTGCGCGGGCTGTTCGACTTCAAGTACGGCGACCGGAAGCCGGTGCCGATCGAAGAGGTCGAGCCAGTTTCGGAGATCGTGAAGCGGTTCGCCACCGGGGCCATCTCGTACGGCTCGATCTCGATGGAAATGCACCAGACGCTGGCGATCGCGATGAACCGCCTCGGCGGCAAGTCGAACACCGGCGAGGGCGGCGAGGACCCGGAGCGGCTGTACGACCCGGAGCGGCGCAGCGCGGTCAAGCAGGTCGCCAGCGGCCGGTTCGGCGTCACCAGCGAGTACCTGGTGAACTCCGACGACATCCAGATCAAGATGGCGCAGGGCGCGAAGCCCGGCGAGGGCGGGCAGCTGCCCGGCGGCAAGGTGTACCCGTGGATCGCGAAGACGCGGCACTCCACGCCGGGCGTCGGGCTGATTTCCCCGCCGCCGCACCACGACATCTACTCCATCGAGGACCTGGCGCAGCTGATCCACGACCTCAAGAACGCCAACCCGGACGCGCGCATCCACGTGAAGCTCGTGTCCGAGGTCGGCGTCGGCACGGTCGCCGCCGGTGTGTCCAAGGCGCACGCGGACGTCGTGCTGATCTCCGGCCACGACGGCGGAACCGGCGCCTCGCCGCTGTCCTCGATCAAGCACGCGGGCGGACCGTGGGAGCTGGGCCTGGCCGAAACGCAGCAGACGCTGCTGGCCAACCGGCTGCGCGACCGGATCGTGGTGCAGACCGACGGCCAGCTCAAGACCGGCCGCGACGTCATGATCGCGATGCTGCTGGGCGCCGAGGAGTTCGGTTTCGCGACCGCGCCGCTGGTGGTGTCGGGCTGCATCATGATGCGCGTGTGTCACCTCGACACCTGTCCGGTCGGCGTCGCGACGCAGAACCCGAAGCTGCGCGAGAAGTTCAGCGGCAAGGCGGAGTACGTGGTGAACTTCTTCGAGTTCATCGCCCAGGAGGTCCGGGAATACCTGGCGGAGCTGGGATTCCGGTCGGTCGAGGAGGCCGTGGGCCACGCTGAGCTGCTCGACAAGCGCAAGGCGGTCGACCACTGGAAGGCCGCCGGGCTCGACCTGTCGCCGATCTTCCACGTGCCCGAGCTGCCGCCGCGCGCGGTGCGGCACCAGACCGTCAAACAGGACCACGGGCTGGACAAGGCGCTCGACAACACGCTGATCCAGCTCGCCGAGGGCGCGCTGGCGGCGGGCGACAAGGTGCGGCTGGAACTGCCGGTGCGCAACGTGAACCGGACCGTCGGCACCATGCTCGGCTCGGAGCTGACGAAGAAGTGGGGCGGCGAAGGGCTTCCCGACGACACCATCGACGTCACCTTCACCGGCACCGCGGGCCAGTCGTTCGGCGCGTTCATTCCGAAGGGCATCACGCTGCGGCTCTACGGCGACGGCAACGACTACGTCGGCAAGGGCCTGTCCGGCGGACGGATCATCGTGCGGCCGCCGAAGGAATCGCCGATCGTCGCGGAAGACCACATCATCGCGGGCAACGTGATCGCGTACGGGGCCACGAGCGGCGAGATCTTCATCCGCGGCCAGGTCGGCGAACGGTTCTGCGTGCGCAACTCCGGCGCGCTGGCGGTCGTCGAAGGCGTGGGCGACCACGGCGGCGAGTACATGACCGGCGGCCGGATGGTCGTGCTGGGCCGCGTCGGCCGCAACTTCGCGGCAGGCATGTCCGGCGGCGTCGCGTACGTGCTGGACCTGCCGGCGCACCGGGTCAACCCGGAGATGGTCGACATCGACCCGCTGGACACCGCGGACGTCGACTTCCTCCGCGAAACCATCGAAAAGCATTACAACGAAACCGAATCCGCCGTCGCGCGGGCCTTGCTGGCGGACTGGGACAGTGCGGTCGACCGGTTCGGCAAGGTCATGCCGAAGGACTACAAGCGCGTCCTCGCCGCTCAGGTGGCCGCGGAACGCGATGGCCGGGACGTGAACGAGGCGATCATGGAGGCCGCACATGGCTGACCCCAAGGGCTTTCTGACCACCACGCGCGAGGAACCGAAGCGGCGTCCGGTGGACCTGCGGCTGATGGACTGGCGAGAGGTCTACGAGGACTTCGCGTCGACCAAGCTGGAAAAGCAGGCCGGGCGCTGTATGGACTGCGGGATCCCGTTCTGTCACCAGGGTTGTCCGCTCGGGAACCTGATCCCGGAGTGGAACACGCTGGTGTGGCGGGAGGACTGGCAGCAGGCGGCGGAACGGCTGCACGCCACGAACAACTTCCCGGAGTTCACCGGCACGCTGTGCCCGGCCCCGTGCGAAACCGCGTGCGTGCTCGGCATCAACGACGATCCGGTGTCGATCAAGCGGGTCGAGATCTCGATCATCGACCGGGCCTTCGAGGAAGGCTGGGTCACGCCGCAGGTTCCGGTCGCGAAAACCGGCAAGAAGGTCGCGGTGGTCGGGTCCGGTCCGTCCGGGCTGGCCGCGGCGCAGCAGCTGACCCGCGCGGGCCACACCGTCGTGGTCTACGAGCGGGCGGACAAGATCGGCGGGCTGCTGCGGTACGGCATTCCCGAGTTCAAGATGGAGAAGTTCCGCCTCGACCGCCGCCTCGACCAGATGCGCGCCGAGGGCACGGAATTCCGGACGTCGGCGAACGTCGGCGTGGACGTCACCGTCGAGCAGCTCCAGTCCGAGCACGACGCGGTGGTCCTCGCGGGCGGCGCGACGGCGTGGCGCGACCTGCCGATCGAAGGCCGTTCGGCCGAGGGCATCTACCAGGCGATGGAGTTCCTGCCGCCGGCCAACCGGGTCGCGTCGGGCGAGCTGGCGGAGTCGCCGTATTCGGCCAAGGGCCTCGACGTCGTGGTCATCGGCGGCGGCGACACCGGCGCGGACTGCGTCGGCACGTCGCACCGGCAGGGCGCGAAGTCGGTGACGCAGCTGGAGATCATGCCGAAGCCGCCGGAGTCGCGTTCGGACGCCCACCCGTGGCCGACGTACCCGATGATCTACCGGGTCACCTCCGCGCACGAGGAGGGCGGCGAGCGGCTGTACTCGGTCAACACCCAGGAGTTCCTGTCCGATGAGGACGGTCGGGTGCGCGCGCTGAAGCTGGTGGAGGTGCGCAACGAGGGCGGCAAGTTCGTGCCGGTCGAGGGCACCGAGAACGAGCTGCCCGCGCAGCTGGTGCTGCTGGCGATGGGCTTCCTCGGCCCGCAGCGCGAGGGCCTGCTGACCGAGCTGGGCGTGGAGCTGGACCAGCGCGGCAACGTCGTGCGGGACAAGGACTTCAAGACCACTGTGGACAATGTGTTCGTGGCGGGCGACATGGGCCGCGGGCAGTCGTTGATCGTGTGGGCGATCGCGGAAGGCCGCTCGTGCGCGGCCGGCGTGGACGCCTTCCTGACCGGCCGGGGCGTGCTCCCGGCCCCGATCGCGCCGACGGACCGGCCGATCTCCTGAGGACTCGGAGCAGGCGCGTCAACGTCGCCGCGCCTGCTCCGTTCAGTCTCGGGGCCAAGCGCGTCACTGCCGCCGCGCTTCGCTCCGTTCAGTTTCGGGACGGGCGCGTCACTGCCGCCGCGCTGGTCCCGGCTGCCGGGCGGGTGTGACAACGGCGTCGCACCCGCCCTTCTTATTGCGCCGTTCGGCCTGCTCGCTGTCCCCTTTTGTGGCGCGTTGGGCGAATGAAGACACTCGGTGAGAAGTTTTCGTTGCGGCGCAACAGGTTCTCCTGGCTATTCTCTGCTGGTGCTCTACGACTACTTCGTCGCGACGGACGACACCATGGCCGCGCTTGCGTTCGAGGATCCGGATGGTGCCCGTTGCGCGGGCTACGCCGAACTCGTTGTGAAGGGCGCCGATCCGATCACGGATCTGCTGCCCGTCGAGGCGTCCCTCACCCGCAGGACCACCGCGGAGGTCGAGGCCGAGCCCGACCGCGGCCGGGAGATCGCGCTCCTCGACGAAGGCGAGGCCGTGGTGCTGTCGCTGGCCGATTCCTTTCGGGACGCACTCGCCACCGCCGACGACGCCGCTCGCCAAGGCGCTGCCGCCGCCTTCGCCGAGCAGCACGAGGAAGACGTCGAGGCTGAGCACATCGTCACGTTCCTCAAGGAACTCGCCGCCCTGGCCGCAGGCGCCAGCGCGGACGGCCACCACCTCTACTGCACCATCTCGCTGTAACCACCTTTTCGCCCGATCCGGTGACCCGGCGGCCGATCCCGTGCTAAAACAGTGCGGCGATGGGAAAACTGACCCGCCGGGCCCGGGCCACGGCCGACTATCTCTTCTTCGTCGGCGCCGGGGAATGGCCGGTCGCCGTCTCCGGGCTCGGGGTCGTGCTCGGAGCGGTCACGATCCTGCCGAGCGCGTTCGGCGTCGCGGTGTCGATCGTCGCGCTCCTGCTCGGCCTGCTGACGCTGGTGCGAGACATCCGCTTGCTGCGGAAACGGTGGGCCGGTTACGAATTCACCGCGATCGCCGCGCCGTTCCCGATCGCGGACACGCCCCCGCCGCGCGCCTATCCCGACGCGCAGTACCTGGCGATTCCCTCCCGTGGCACGGCATTGGTCAGCGACGCCATCGACGCGGCGCTCGCCGAAACCACCTTCAGCATCACCGTCTCCGAGGATCCGTACCGGCTGCCCGCGAAGCTGAAGGCCACCGCACCGCACGTGCTGCCGTTGCGGGCGCGCGGGCGGTTGCTGTTCAACGGCCCGATCGTCGGCATGCGCGGCGAACCACTGCCGGTCACCGGAGCCAGGCCGGCACCGATCGTCCTGCATCGTGCGCGGTTCTTCGACGCGGTCTGCACCAATGAACTGGCCTCGCTGCGCATCACGAACTCCGCGGACGGCCGCGAGTACGACCTGCGCAACGAGGAACTGACCGACTCGTCCGGCGCCCTGCGCACTCTCGCCGCGAGCACGCTCGCCGACCTCGTCGGCGTGTCCACCATCGCGTTCACGTCGGACGGCCTGCTCGTCGTCGTCCGCCAGTCGGCCCGGAACTCGGCCAGCGGGCTGCTGCTCGCGCCGTCCGGAAGCGGCAGCCTCGAACCGAGGGATCTCCTTACCGCGCAAGGAGGAACCCGTCGGACCCTGCACACCGCGGTGTGCGCGGGAATGGAACGCGAACTGTGCGAGGAAGCCGCCGTCCGGCCCGGCGAAATCTCCTCGACGCGGCTGACCGGGTTCGCCCGCTGGCTCGAACGCGGCGCGAAACCGGAATTCTTCGGCGTCACGCAGCTGTCCGTCGACAGCACCGAACTCACCAGCCGCCGAGCGAAGGGCGCGGAACGGCTTTACAGCGCCGGAGTCACCGTGCTGGAAATCGACCTGGCCGCGTTAGGCCAAGAGCTGATCGACGGCGTACCGCTGATCGAAGCGAGCGCACTGCCGCCGCGACTGCGCGAGGACAGCTCGCTCCCGCTGCTGTTGTGCCTCCGCAGCGCCGCGCTGCGGATCAGTGCTCGTTCTTGATGACGAAGTAGGACCCGCGGATCGTCCCGGCCAGCTTCGACTTCTGGCGCGCGAACTTGAACTTGTCGGCGAGTTCCTCGGGCACGTCCATCCCGTCGGAAAGCTTGAAGCCGACGGCGCGCTTGCCGCCTTCCTCGAGGGTGTACATGACGTTGATCGACAGGCCGCTCTCGTAGAAGACGTAAGACATCCGGATGCCGTCGACCTCGAATTCGGTCGCCTCGAGCGGCCGCGAGGAAATGACGAGATCGCGTTCTTCCTTGAGAATCCGGTGCACCCGGTCGATGATCTCCGGGACCTCGGCCGCGGGCTCGACGGTGAAGACGTGGTCGTACTTGTTCTTGAAGTAGCGGGCCTCGTTGGCCCGCAGCCCGGCGAGCGCGTCCGCGACCGGAGAAGACTCCAGGCCGACTGTCGACACGGTGGTGAAATCGACGGCGTAGGACATGATCCGCACTCCCCGGGCTGGGTTAGGTCGCGACGTCCCGGAGAATACCCCGGCACGACAGCGCGGCAACCGCAACGCCTCCCGGGAGCACCCGATGAAGAGCACGCTTTTCCTGGTCCACGGCGGGTTATGGGACGACATGGACGCCAGCCGGTTCTGGACGCGGCCGGGCATCGCCGGCGGTCTCCGCCGGGCCGGGCGCCCGGTGCTGGCCCCCGACCGCCTTCGCCGGGCGCCGGATTGGCAGGCCGAAGCCGTGCACCTCGCGACCTTCCTGCCCGACCGGCCGGTCGCCGTCGTCGCCGGTTCGAACGGGTGCTCCGCGGCGGTCCGTCTCGCGCTGGCCTTTCCCCAGCGGATCGAGCGGCTGCTGCTGGCCTGGCCCGCCACCCCGGTGGACTCCGGCGCCGAGCTGGCCGCCCTCGGCGCCGAGCCGGAGACCGTCGACGCCTTGCTGGGCGGACAGACCCTGCGCGGGGTCGCCGACGACGAACTGGCCACGCTCGCGATGCCGGTCGGCGTGCTCCCCTCCGTCCCGGAAAACGCGTTCCACCAGCGCCGCACCGTCGATTCCCTCCGGCGGCTCCTGCCCGGCCGCGCGGACCTGCCCGGCTGCCCGGAACCGCCCCGGCCCGGCTTCGAGTCCCATCTGGACGGCTTGCTCGCCTCGATCGCCGAATTCGCCGACCGCTGAACCGGCGGTTCTTCCCCCACAGCCGCCAAGCGGGGGAATTTCGGGCAAGCCCTACGGTGGCTTGGTGCGCAACCACCTGATCGACCTGGCCGTGGCGCTCGCCGTGCTCGGCCTGACGCTGGCCGGCGACCTGCCGGACGCGGACCATCCGTGGTTCTGGCCGATCGCGGTCGCGGTGACGTTCGTGGCGGTGCTGCTGCGGCGGCGGTTCCCCTTGAGCGCGCTGCTGGTGTCGGTCGGGGTCGCGCTCGTCACCCCACCCATGTGGGGCACCACGGTCACCCTCTACACAGTCGCTTCGCTGCGCGGGCTGCGCTGGCCGACCGCGGTCGCCGTGCTGGCGGAAGTCGGGCTGACCGCGTCGTTCTCCCGGCCCCCGCCGGACTGGAAGTCGTTCGGGCTCGCGGTCGTGCTGATGGCCGGGGTCCCGGCGCTGGCCGGGCTGTGGATGCACCAGCGCGCGGCGTTGCTCGCCGCCTTGCGCGACCGCGCGGAGCAGGCCGAACGCGAGCGTGACCTGCTCGGCGAGCGCGCCGTGACGGCCGAGCGGCGGCGGATCGCCCGCGAAATGCACGATGTCGTCGCGCACCGGGTCAGCATTGTCGCGCTGCAAGCGGGCGCGCTTTCCGTGCGGGCCAAGGACGAAGAGACCGCGCAGCTCGCCGAGGTGATCCGCGAATCGAGTTCCGCCGCGCTCAACGAATTGCGCGACATCCTGCAGGTGCTCCGCGACGACGGTCCGGAACCGCGTTCGCTGCCGGACCAGACGCTGAGCGGGGTCCGCCAGCTCGCCGGCGACCTCGCCGCCGCCGGTGCGCAGGTCCGCGCCAGCCTGCCGGATCCGATGCCGGACGTGCCCGATCCGATCGGGCGCGCGGCGTACCGGATCGTGCAGGAAGCGCTGACGAACGCCGCGAAACACGCGCCTGGAACGACAATCGACGTGCGACTGTCCGCTTCCGACGACGACCTGGTGGTCGAAGTGGCCAACCCGCTCGCCGATTCGGCCGGGCTGCCCGGCGCGGGCTACGGGGTGATCGGCATGCGCGAGCGCGCCACGCTGACCGGCGGGACGCTCCGCGCCGGTCCGGACGGCGCGGGCAGCTACCGGGTGCGGGCCGCGTTCCCGCTGCGAGCGGAGGAACCGTGCTGAAAGTCCTGCTGATCGACGACGAGGTGCTCGTGCGCAGCGGCATCCGGATGATCCTGGAGTCCGATCCGGGGATCGAGGTGGTCGCGGAAGCCGGCGACGGGCGCGGAGTGCTGGCGCTGGTCCGCGAGCACCGGCCGGACCTCGTGCTCACCGACGTCCAGATGCCCGAGGTCGACGGCCTGGAGGTGACCCGCCTGGTGACCGCCGAACCGGACGCGCCCGCGGTGGTCGTGCTGACGACGTTCGACCTGGACGAGTACGTGCACGAGGCGCTTCGCCACGGTGCCACGGGTTTTCTCCTCAAGGACACGCCGCCGCGCGAGCTGGTCAAGGCGATGCACGTGGTGGGCAGCGGCGAGGCGATGCTGTCGCCGTCGATCACCCGGCGGCTGCTGACGCACTTCGCCACCGCCGCCACCCCGACGCCCGCCCTCGCCCGGCTCGAACCGCTGACGCCGCGCGAGCGCGAGGTCGCGGTGGCCGTCGCGCAGGGGTCGAGCAACGCCGAGATCGCCCGCGGGCTCGGGCTCAGCGAGGCGACCGTGAAGGTCCACTTGGGACGGATCATGGCCAAGACCGAGGCGGCGAACCGCACCCAGGTCGCGATTCTGGTGCACGACGCCGGGCTCGCCTGAATCGTTACCCCGCAACGGGTTGCCAGGTTCTATGCTCGACGCCGGGTCGGGGGGCCGTTTCCGAGGGGACCCCATGCTGCCGCCGAAACCGACCGGGCCGAGCTACGAGGACGCGCCACCGCCGCCGACGCAACCGCGCGGCACCAATGGCTTCGCGATCGCGTCGCTGGTCCTCGCCGTTCCGGCGTTCAGCCTGCCGCTGAGCATCGCGTTCGGGATCATCGCGCTCCGCCAGATCCGCGTGTTCGGCAGCCCGGGCCGCGGGCTCGCGATTGCCGGGCTGTCGATCAGCGGCGCATGGCTGGCGGCGCTCCTGATCGGACTCGCGGTGGCGAGTCCTTCAGCGGACCCGCTTTTCCACGCCAGCCCCGGCGACTGCTTCCGCTCGGGCGCCAAGGCCAGCCCCGTCTCCTGCGAGGACGCGCACGACATCGAGGTGTTCCGCCTGGCGCCCGGCGGCAATTCACTCCTCGACGCCTGCGCGGCCGAAGCCAAGGAGTACTTCGCCAGCAGCGTCCCGCCGGACTACGTTCATCTGGGCGCGCGGCAGCCGTCCACCTCAGACTCACCGGACCAACACGCGGTGTGCACGCTCGAGACCGACTTCCCCACCACCGGCCGGGTCGTGCACTGACCGGTCAGGGCGCTCCCGGCGGCACGAACGGCAGTCCTCCCGGAGCGCCCGCTTCCGCCAGCGCCATCAGCATTCCGGTGTCCACTTCGGACTGGATCGCGTCGGCCAGCCGGTCCAGCATGTCCTCGCGCAGGTCCGCGAACCCCGGCGCGCCCTCGGCGGCCCGCCATTCGACACCCGCCTGCGACGCCGCTTCGGCAAGCCACGCGCGACGGAACCCGTCGTTCTCCAGCGCGCCGTGCCACGTCGTGCCCCACACCGAACCGACGCAGTAACCGTCCAAAAACGACTCCGCGTCCGCCGGGCCGGCACTCCCGTGGTGGATCTCGTACGCGTCCACCTGATGTCCGCGCCATTCGCCGGTCGGACGGCCGAGCACCTTCTCCCCCGCGAACGTCACGCGCGTCGGCAACAGCCCCAGCCCTTCGACGAGACCGGCGCCCGATTCGACATTGTCCTCAATGGACTCCGCGAGCATCTGGTACCCGCCGCAAATCCCCAGCACCGGACGCCCCGCCTTGGCCCGCGCGGTCACCGCGTCCGCCAAACCTCGCGCACGCAACCACTTCAGATCGTCCACAGTGGCCCGAGAGCCCGGCAACACGACCAGATCCGCCGCGGCCACCGTGTCCGGATCAGCGGTCAAACTCACCGTCACGCCCGGCTCGGCGGCGAGCGCGTCCACGTCGGTAGCGTTGGACGCCCTCGGGAACCGGACCACCGCCACCCGCAACCCGCGTTGCGCGGCCTCATGCCGCCATCCGGCCGCGGCGAGGGCGTCCTCGGAGTCGATCCACACGCGGTCCAGCCACGGCAGCACGCCCAGCACCGGCCGTCCGGTGACCTTCTCCAGGCTGTTCAGACCAGGCTGCAGCAACCCGACGTCGCCGCGGAATTTGTTGACCAGCCACCCCGCCACCAAGGCTTGGTCCTCGGCCGACAGCAACGCGAGCGTCCCGTACATCGCGGCCAGCACCCCGCCGCGGTCGATGTCGCCGACCACCAGGACCGGCAGGGAAAACCGCCGCGCGAGGCCCATGTTGACGTAGTCGCCGGAACGCAGGTTGATCTCCGCCGGACTGCCCGCGCCCTCGCAGACGACGAGGTCGAACCGTTGCCGCAACCGGTCAAACGCGTCGAAGGCGATCTCCGCGAGCCCGGCCCGTCCGGTCGCGTACTCCCCGGCTTCGAGGGTGCCGTACGGCTTGCCGAGCGCGATGACGTGACTGCGCCGGTCGCTGCCGGGCTTGAGCAGCACGGGATTCATCGCCGCTTCCGGCTCCACCCGCGCGGCCCGCGCCTGCAGCCACTGCGCGCGACCGATTTCCGCGCCGTCCGCGCAGACCATGGAGTTGTTCGACATGTTCTGCGCCTTGAACGGCGCGACCCGCACCCCGCGCCGCGCGAACCATCGGCAGAGTCCGGCGGTGACCAGGCTTTTCCCGGCGTCGGAGGTGGTCCCGGCGATCAGCAGCCCGCTCATCTCGCCACCGTAATGCTTGAGGCGGCCGGTCCGGGGAGCCGCCCCGCGCTCCGCAAGCCGCCGCGATCGCCAACCCAGCCACCCGCACTGCCCGGCGCCGATCGTCCAGGCTCAGCCCGCGACCGCCGCCCCGCGAACCCGCTCACCGAGCCACCGCGATCCCCGCCGCGACCGCCAACGCCGCCGCCCCCACCAGCCGCGACAAGCGCACCGCCCGGCGCAAATCGCTCGCCCTGGGCGGCCGTCCGTCACCCAGCGTGCTCCGGCGCTCGACCTCGCCGTGATACGTATTCGTGCCGCCGAGCCGGATGTCCAGCGCCCCGGCGAACGCCGCCTCGACCTGCCCGGCGTTCGGGCTCGGATGCGCGCTCCCATCCCGTCGCCACGCACGCCAAGCCGACCGCGCGTGCCCGCCGGCCAACGGCGCGGTCACCGCCGTCAGCACCGCGCCGACGCGCGCCGGCACCAGGTTGGCCCAGTCGTCGACGCGCGCGGCGAACCAGCCGAAGTTGCGGTGCCGCGGCGAGCGGTAGCCGACCATCGCGTCGAGCGTGTTCACCGCGCGGTACCCGAGCAGTCCCGGCACGCCCGCGACCGCACCCCACAGCAGCGGCGCGACGACCGCGTCGGACGTGTTCTCGGCGATCGATTCGGTGGCCGCGCGGGTCAGCTCGGCCGCGTCGAGGCCGGTCGCGTCGCGCGCGCAGAGGTGGCTGAGCCGCTGCCGGGCGGCGGGCAATTCACCCGATTCGAGTAATCGCGCCATTTCGTGCCCCTCCGCGGCGAGCCCGCGGCCGCCGAGGACGGCCCACGTCGCCGCGGCAGTCAGGACAAATCGGGCGCCCGGCCGGTCCCGCGCGGCTTTCTCGGCAAGAAATCCCAGCCCGGCGGCCGACCCGGCGCAGACCGCCGCGTAGACCGCCCCGCGCGGCTTGGAATCGGCCCACCACCAGCGTTCCAGCTGGCCAGCGGCGGTGCCGAACGCCGCGACCGGATGGCCCCGGCGCGGGTCGCCGAACCACGCGTCGGCGGCGTATCCGGCAACGATCCCGGCCGCGGTGACGGATTGTCGGAGTGGCACGTGGCGAACCGTAGCGCTAGGGAGAGAATGCCGGGTATGACCAAGCTGACGCACCGGCTCGCCGGGTCTCTCGAAACCCTGGCGCAGGCCCTCCGCCGGTACGGACGCGACGACGGCAAGGTGCTCGTTCTCGGCGGGGTTCGCTCGGGCAAGTCGAGGCACGCGGAGCGGCTCGTCGCGCACCACCCTCACCTCGTGTACGTCGCTCCCGGGCTGCCCCCGTCGGCCGAGGACCCGGAATGGGCCGCCCGCGTCGAGGCGCACCGGGCCCGCCGCCCGCGCCACTGGACGACGATCGAGACCACCGATCTGGCGACTGTGCTGCGCAACGCGACCAGCCCGCTGTTGATCGACTGCCTCGGCACCTGGCTGTCGCGGGTGCTCGACGAGGTCGGCGCGTGGACGGGCAAATCGGGCTGGGAGCGCAGACTGGACGACCGGCTCGAGGATTTCCTCGCCGCGTGGAGCCAGGCGCGGGTGCCGATCGTCGCGGTGAGCAACGAGGTCGGCAGCGGTGTGGTGCCCGCAACGGTGTCCGGGCGGCTGTTCCGTGATGTGCTGGGCGCACTCAACAACCGGGTGTCCGCCGACAGCGACCGGGTGTCGCTCATCGTCGCCGGGCGGGCGCTCGACCTTCCGTGAGGAGCTAGCCGTGCCGCGTTTCGCCATTCCCGTCCCGGACGCCGCCGCCCGCGCCACCGCACTGGAGCGACTGGACGGCCTGGTCAAACCGGTCGGCTCGCTCGGAAGGCTGGAGGAACTCGCGGCCTGGCTGAGCGCCGCGCACGGCGTGGTCCCGCCGCGCCCGCTGGACGACGTCCGCGTGGTCGTCTTCGCCGGCGACCACGGGGTGTCGGCGCAGTCGGCGTACCCGCGCGAGGTGACGGCGGCGATGGTGCGCGTGTTCCTGGCCGGGCGCAGCGGGGTGACGGTGCTCGCGGCGCAGGTCGGGGCAAAGGTGCGGGTAGCCGACATCGCCGTGGACTGGGACGCGCCTGACGTTCCTGCGGAGGTCACCGCCCACAAGATCCGCCGCGGGTCGGGCGCCATCGACGTCGAGGATGCTTTGGCTCCTGGTGAGGCTCTTGCCGCTTTTGAGGCGGGTCGGGCCATCGCTGCTTCGGAGTCCACTGCGGACGTTCTCATTCCTGGCGACATGGGCATCGGCAACACGACTGTCTGTGCTGCGGTGGTGGCTTCGGCTTTGGGCCTGCCCGCTGCCGAAGTGGTCGGAACCGGGACTGGGGTCTCCGGGGAAGCTTTGGAGCGCAAGACATCTGTCGTCGCCGCTGCTCTTTCGCGCCGCGCGGTGACCGATCCGTTCGATCGCCTGACGGCCCTGGGCAGCGCCTGCCTGGCCGCGACGGCCGGGTTCCTCGTGGAAGCTGCGGTCCGGGGAATCCCGGTGGTGCTGGACGGAATCTTCTCCGCGACGGCGGCGTTGGTGGCCCGGGATATCGCGCCTGGTGCGGAGCAGTGGTGGCTGGCGGGGCATCGGTCGACCGAGCCCGCGCAAGCGTTTGCTTTGAAGGCGCTGGGGTTGACGCCGATCCTGGATCTGGGCTTGCGGCTCGGGGAGGGCAGCGGGGCGGTGCAGGCGGTGCCGACGCTCCGGGCGGCGCGCGCGGTGATCGCGGAGATGGGTCTGTTGGCGGATCTCGGGTGACGGGGTTGCTCGGGGGGCGGGGGTTGGCCGGGGCGACGGGTTTGGCCGGGGTGCGGGCCGGGGTTCGGTGCGGAGGTTGGCTCGGGGTTCAGCGCGGGTGGTGGGCCGCAGTTCGACACGAAGGTCGGCTCGGGGTTCAGCGCTGGCGTTGGACGGCAGTTCGACACGAAGGTCGGCTCGGGGTTCGGCGCGGGCGTTGGGCCACAGTTCGACACGAAGGTCGGCTCGGGGTTCAGCCCAGGCACTGGGCCGAGATTCGGCGCGGGGGCTGGTTCGGGGCTCGGTGGGCGGATCGGCTCGAAGTTCGCTTCGCCGGGGACCGCCCTAATGTGGCTTTGGGCGCATCTCACGCACCCCAAGCAGCGTTCGGCGCGCCCCATCCACCCAACGCGGCATTCCGTGCACCCCACTCACTCAACGCCACATTCCGTGCATCCCACCCGCACAACGCGGCATCGGGGCGCACGCCGTGATCCCGCTGAGCGACGGAATCCGCCTGGCCGTCGGCACCCTGACCACGGTCCCGGTCCCCGCCCCGCGCACGATTGATCGGCGCGTGGCCGGGGTCGCGATGGCGCTCGGCCCGCTGGCCGCCCTCCCGCTCGCGGTGGTGGCAGGGCTCATCGTGGCCGGCGGAGTCGCGCTCGGGCTCCCCGCGCTGGCCGTCGCCGCACTGGCGCTCGGGGCGGTCGCCCTCGGTAGCCGCGGACTGCATCTCGACGGCCTAGCCGACACCGCCGACGGACTCGGTGCCTCCTACGACCGCGCGAAAGCCCTCGACGTCATGCGCCGCGGCGACTCCGGGCCTACCGGGGTCGCGACGCTGCTCTTCGTCCTGCTCGTCCAAATCGGCGCGCTGACCGGCGCGATCGCGCACGGGCACGGGATCGCTGCCGCGGTCTTGTCGGTCCTGTGTGGACGGTGTGTGCTCTCGCTGTGCTGCGCGCGAGGGGTCCCCTCGGCCCGTCCGGAGGGGTTGGGCGCGACGGTCGCCGGATCGGTGCCGATCCTCGTGGCCGCGGTGGTGTTCGTGCTCGCGGCGGGGTGTGCCGCGTTGACGCCGGGGTTGCCGTGGTGGCGAGGGGTTCTCGCGGTAGCGCTCGGTTACGCGGCTGCGGCGGTGTTGCTGGCCCGGTGCGTGCAGCGCATCGGCGGAGTGACCGGCGACGTCCTCGGCGGGTGCGTCGAGGTGGCGGTGGCCGCGGCGTTGCTGGCGACCGCCTGACCCGGCTCAACCCTCAAAGGAAATCGTCGCCGCGTCCGGCAGAGAGGTCGGGAGTTCGTCGAGGCAGCAAGCGTATTCCAAACCGGACAGTACGCCCTGGGTGACCCACACGAGGATCTCGCCGGACCCCTCCACCAAGGCCCGCCGGGGAAACACCCCGTTCAGATCGCCGTACGGGATCGCGTCGGGAACCCCGAGATCGACGCTCACCGAACCCGGCGACCAGTGCGCGACCACCTCCGCCCGGTCCACTTGCGCGAGCAGCACCGGATGTCCGATCAGGACTCGACGCAGTACCGCGCGTTCAGCGGCCGCGTCATGCGAAGTACTCCTCGATCCACGAACCCTCCGTGCGCACAGATTCCGCACGCACCTTCCGCGCGAAGTCGTCGATCGCCGCGTCGATCTCGGCGACTGGACGCACGGCGCCGGCCACCGCTTGCGCCGCGTCGTCGATCGCCTGCCAGCCGCCGGGAGCGCGGCAGATCCGCAGCGACCATCGTCCTTCCAGCGAAAGGGACAGGAACTCGAAGTCAGGCCGGGCCGGCTCCGAGCACGCCTTCCATCTCCGCAGGGCCACGGCAAGTTCCGCCACCGGAAACGACTTCCAGGCGCAGAGGACGATTCCGTCGTCCACGACTTCCAGGTCCGCTTCCACGTTGACGAAGACGTCGCCCTCGCTCCGGTAATGCAGATCCGAAGTGTCAGAGCAGGAGTACGCGAACTTCACCAGCACTTCTCCCCTCTGCCCCCCAATACCATCGCACCGGCAATGCCCGCGCAGCAACCGATTTGCCGGGTACGTCCGGCCAGTCGGGCAGACCGAACCGTCCCAGGCTGCGGCGGGAGTCAGACCCGTGTTACCAAGGGATGCCTGCGACGATCAACCGAGGGGAACTCGTGGCACCCAGCTCGCCCGTATCCGCGCACCTCACCCGGCGTCGGCTGTTTCACCTCGCCGCCGGTCTTTCGGTTCTCGGCACGGCTGCCTGCAGTTCGGCCCCGGACAGCCCGGCCCCGGACGCAGCGGCACCCAAACCGGACGGAGCGCTCGGGGCGAATTTCAACGCCGACCCGGACACCATGGGCTGGGACGAGCTTCAGCGGTCCGGCGCGAAGTGGGTGCGCGGGTTCACCGCGATGCCCGATCTGGACAAGCACGACGCCACCGAGAACCCGACGATCAAGACTCTCCTGCAAGCGGTCGAGCGCAAGCACGGGACCGTCCTCTCCCTCAAGTTTCCGTATTTTCCCGAGTCCCACAAGCAGATTCCCCGCCCCGGAACGCCGGAGATGCAGGCGGATCTCGCGCGGCTCGACAAGGTGCTGCCCGCGGTCATGGGCAAGGTCGACATCCTCGTGATCGGCAATGAGCCGTTCATCGAATGC
Source organism: Amycolatopsis sp. NPDC114503 (assembly GCF_055633655.1). Lineage (NCBI taxonomy): Bacteria > Bacillati > Actinomycetota > Actinomycetes > Pseudonocardiales > Pseudonocardiaceae > Amycolatopsis > Amycolatopsis sp. NPDC114503. The sequence goes on from NZ_JBVKDT010000010.1 coordinate 123,800, forward strand.
CCGCGGTCCGACTGGAACAACGGTGCTCTCAACGAGTTTTACGAGACCGTTGCTGCCCACGTAATCAAGCAGCGCAAGGGAAAGACCGTCCTCTACATGGGTGCGCTCAACAATCTTGACGATCCGAAGTGGACTGGCGCGGGTACTGAACGCTGGATGAAGTACGTCCGCGAGACGCCGGAGATCGAAGGCACCGACATCCATCCGCACGTCGGTGCGCCGGATCATGTTCAGGCGTTTCTGGATTACGTCCTGCCCAGGCTCGGTGGCAAGAAGTTTCTCGTCACCGAGTTCTCGCTCGTCCAGCTGTGGAAGAAGCATCTCGGCGACAAGGTGTCAGCCGAGTATGGGGGCAAGTACCGCGTGCCGGAGGAAACCAAGGTCTGGCAGGTCATCCGCAATGCGCTGCATCAGCCGTTTCCCAAGGCGCGCTGGGATGATTTCCTTCGCACCAGTCCGTGGTTCGAGAACAACAAGAACTTCCTGACCGACCAGATGGCGAAGTTCCGCGCGACGGGCAAGCTCGCTGTCGCCACGTACGGGATCGACCAGGGCATTTCCGCGCTCAAGGGCGCGGACTTCGGTCCGGACACCCCGCCGTGGTTGCTGAACAGCGTGTTCGCCCGCGCGACTGTCCAGAAGAATCCCGACGGGACGATCGCGCCGAATTACGCCTGGCTTGAGGAATTCACGAAGCTCCAGAACAGCTAGCCCAGCGCGGCAAGGAAAGCGTCTGTCGTAGCGCGGTCGCGGACTGCGATGCGCAGGTGATCCGGGCCCAGGCCGGGGAAAGTGTCGCCGCGGCGGACGGCGTAGCCTGCTTCGCGCAGCCGCAATCGGACGTCTGCGCCGCCGGGGACTCGGATCAGCACGAACGGGCCGCGCGGGATGCCGAGTACGGGAATTCCCCGTGCTGCCAAGCCGGATTCCAGGTAGTCGCGGTCGGCTTCCGCGGCGGCGGCCAGTTTTTCGGCTTCTTCCAGGGCGGCCGGACGACAGCAAGCAACCGTCGCGACAGCGGCCAAAGTGGACACTGACCAGGGTGGCTGCACCGAGCGCAGCCGCGCGATCAGTGCTGGTTCACCGAGGACGTATCCGGCTCGCAAACCCGCCAAACCCCACGTCTTGGTAAGGCTTCGCAATACCACGACGCCCGGGATCCGTTCTCCGGCCAGGCTTTCGACTTCTCCGGGGACGGCGTCGAGGAAGGCTTCGTCCACTACGAGCGTACGGCCGGGGCGAGCCAGGGTCCGCACGGAATCGGCTGGGTGCAGGACTGAGGTCGGGTTGGTCGGGTTGCCGAGGAAGACCAGATCGGCGGAAGCGGGGACCAATGCTGGATCTAGCCGGTAACCGTCTGCTTCGGACAGGATGATCCGGTCGACCGCGTGTCCAGCAGCGCGCAGAGCGGCTTCCGGTTCGGTGAATTGCGGGTGGATCACCACCGGGTGCTTAGCCGGAACTGCCGAAGCCAGCAGCGTGAACGCTTCCGCGGCACCGGCGGTCACCAGAACGTCGTCGAAATCCCGGCTGTGTCGGGCGGCGACGGCTTCCGCGGCGCGAGTGGGGTCTGGGTAGGCAGCCAGATCGTCCAGGGCGGCCGCGAGTTCCGCGCGAAGCCAGGCAGGCGGAATCGGGAGCCGGACGTTCACGGCTAGGTCGACAAGGCCCTCGCCGACTTCGCGGTCGCCGTGGTGGTGGAGGTCGTAATCAGCCATGAACTGCTGCCAGGGAATGCGCGCGCACCCGGGACGCGAAACGGTCCGCCAGTTCGGGATGCCCGGCCCAATGGACGTGCAAGTAAGACGCGTGCAGCGAATCCGAAGCGAATCCGTCCGGTCCGCGATCCCAGCCCCACGCAGCGGTTTCACCGTGCGCGGGCGTGATTTCGGTGCGGTGGAATTCATGGCCGGTGACGCGCTGCCCGGCTGCTGCCAGAACATTGTCCGCTACCGCTACGGCCCGGCGGTAGCCGAGCTTCCCGCGCGCGGTCATGGTCGCGTCCGCGGCGACGGCGCCGACCATCGGCAAACCGTCCAGAGAACGGCACAGGTACAGCAAGCCCGCGCATTCCGCGCTGACCGGCATGCCCGCATCGATGGCCTCACCGACGGCCGCAAGGAGTTCCACATTGGACGAAAGTTCGGCGGCATGCACTTCCGGGAAGCCTCCGCCGAAGTACAAACCAGCACAGCCAGGCGGTAAGGCCTTGTCCTGCAACGGGTTGATGTCCACGACATCGATCCCGCGAGCGGCCAGCAGTTCGAGGTTCTCGGCGTAGCGGAAGGTGAACGCCGGGCCGCCCGCAGCGGCGAGCGTCGCACGTGGACCCTCGAAAGCGGGGCCCGGATTCCACAAAGGACCAGTCAGCGCGGGAGCGCTCCGGGCCACCCGCACAATAGCCTCGAGATCGACCCCGGCAGCGACCCAGTCCGCCAGCTCCGGCAGCAGCCGTTGCGACTCAGCAGCTCGTTCGGCAGCCGGAACCAGCCCGAGGTGACGGCTCGGCGCGTGCACGTTTTCGTTGCGCCGCAACGCACCCAGCAAGGGAACGCCGGTCGCTTCCAGCGCGGTGACGATCTCGTCCTCGTGCCGTTGCGAGCCCAGTTTGTTCAGGATCACCCCGGCGAGCCGGACGCGAGTGTCGTACTGCGCAAACCCCAGCACGGTCGCCGCGACGCTGCGCGAGGCCGCCGAAGCATCGACCACCAGCACGACCGGCGCGTCGAGCAGTCGCGCGACATGGGCGGTCGACGCGTAGCCCTCGGTGCCCAAAGCGCCGTCGAAGAGACCCATCACGCCTTCGATGACAGCGATGTCCGCGCCGGCGGAACCGTGTCGCAGCAACGGAACCAGAGCCTCCTCGCCCTGCAGGAACGGGTCGAGGTTCCGCGCGGGACGGCCGGTGGCCAGCGAGTGGTAGCTGGGGTCGATGAAGTCGGGGCCGACTTTGTGCCCGGACACCGCGTGCCCGGCGGAGCGCAACGCGGCCATGAGCCCGGCCGCGATGGTGGTTTTGCCGTGCCCGGAACCGGGCGCGGCGATGACGACCCGTGCTACCACTCGATCCCCCGCTGGCCCTTCTGCCCGGCGTCCATCGGGTGCTTCACCTTCGTCATTTCGGTGACCAGATCGGCGGCCTCGATCAGTTCCGGCGGCGCGTACCGGCCGGTGATCACGACGTGCTGATGCCCGGGCCGGGACGCCAATGTGGACACGACGTCGTCCACCTCCAGCCAGCCCCATTTGAGCAGGTAGCTGAATTCGTCAAGGACATAGAAATCGTGCGTCTCGGCGGCGAGCCTGCGCTTGATTTCCGCCCAGCCTTCTTGCGCGTTGGCGGCGTGGTCCTCTTCGGACCCCTGCTTGCGCGACCAGCTCCAGCCCTCGCCCATTTTGTGCCACTCGACCGGACCGCCCTGCCCGGTGTCGTCGTGCAGCTTCCCGAGCGCCTTGAACGCGGCTTCCTCGCCGACGCGCCATTTCGCCGACTTCACGAACTGGAACACGCCGATCGACCAGCCCTGGTTCCACGCGCGCAACGCCATTCCGAACGCCGCGGTGGATTTCCCTTTCATCTCGCCGGTGTGCACGGCGAGCAGCGGACGGTTCCGGCGCTGGCGCGTGGTGAGCCCGTCCTTCGGCACGACAGCCGGTTTTCCCTGCGGCATCAGGCAGCCCTTCCCGTCCGTTCGCGCACTGCCGAGGCCAGCGATTCAGCGGCCACAGCGGACAGCGGCACGTGCTCGGCATCCAAGTGCCCGGCCAATTCCGCGGCCAGGCCAAGACGCATCCGGCCGGTCTCGCAGTCCATCACGATCGTCGTCACGCCGGTGAGCAAACCCGCCGCGGCCTTGGCGCGGGCCACCGCGTCGGCGCCGCTCGTGGCGCGGCCGTCGGTGACGAGCACCAGCAACGGCCGACGCCGCGGGTCGCGGATCGCCTCGACCCGCAGCACCCGCGCGGCCTCCAGCAATCCCTCGGCGAGCGGCGTGCGTCCGCCGGTGGGCAAACCGTCCAGCCGGGCGGCAGCGGCTTCGACGCTGATAGTCGGCGGGAGCGCCAGTTCGGCGTCCGCGCCGCGGAACGTGACCAGGCCGACCTTGTCCCGCCGTTGGTAAGCGTCCAGCAGCAGGGAAAGCACCGCGGTCTTCACTTCCCGCATCCGGGCCCGTGCGCCCATCGAGCCCGACGCGTCCACACAGAACAGCACCAGATTGCCTTCGCGGCCTTCGCGCAACGCGAACCGAAGGTCCGGCGACCGAACCTCCAGCCCCGGCCCGGATCGGCCCCGCGCCTGCTGATGCGGTGCGGCGGCACGGATCGTCGCGACCAGGTGCGGACGCCCGTCCCGCACACTGGGCGGCTGCACGCCGATCGTCCGGCCGGTGTCGGTGATCGCGCGCGACCGACGGCCTCGTTCGCCCTCGCCGGTGCCCTTCACCCGGAACACCCGCGCGCGAAACGTATCCCCGGCGCCGACCGTCTTCTGCGGCGAGGACCCATTGCCCGACGGGGCCGGGGTTTCGCCGCTGTCAGCGGGCGGAGCGCCATCAGAAGGGCCGCCGTCCGGAACCGGGCCGCCGTCGTCCGGACCGGGGCCGCCCTCGCCAGGACCGTCGTCGTCCGGCCCCTCTGGCGGTTGCGCGTCCTCCAGCGCCTGTTCCAGCTGCTCCTCGGAAATCCCCGGCGCGTCAAACGGATTCCGCCGCCGCCGATGCGGCAACGCGAGCCGCGCCGCGACCCGGATGTCCTCCGTGGTGACCTCGTCACGCCCGGCCCAAGCCGCGTGCGCGACCGCCGTCCGCGCCGTCACGATGTCCGCGCGCATGCCGTCGACCTCGAACGACGCGCACACCTCGGCGATCTGCCGCAGCGCCTCGTCCGGCAGTTTCACCGAGGGCAAAAGCCGTTGCGCCGCCTCGATCTCCGCCGCCAGCGCCGCGTCCGCCGAGGCGTACTCGTCCGCGAAACCGTCCGGATCCGCTTCGTAGGCGAGCCGTCGCCGGACCACCTCGACGCGCTGCTCCGGATCCCGGCTCGACGCGACCTCCACGGTCAGCCCGAACCGGTCGAGCAACTGCGGCCGCAGTTCGCCTTCCTCCGGGTTCATCGTCCCGATCAGCACGAACCGCGCCGCGTGCGAAACGGAAACGCCCTCGCGCTCGACCGTCGCCCGGCCCATCGCCGCCGCGTCGAGCAGCGTGTCCACCAGGTGGTCGTGCAGCAGGTTGACCTCGTCGACGTACAGCAGCCCGCGATGCGCGGCGGCCAGCAGGCCGGGCTGGTAGTCGGTGACGCCCTCGGCCAGCGCCTTCTCCAGGTTCAGCGAGCCGACGACCCGGTCCTCGGCCGCGCCGACCGGCAATTCCACCAGCCGCGCCGGCCGCCGGTGCGCGGGAACGCCCGCCGCGTGCGGGCCGTCCGGGCACCCCGGGTCGGGGCTGACCGGGTCGCAGGAGAACCGGCAGCTGTCCACCACGTCGACGCCCGGCAGCAGCCCGGCGAGCGCGCGCACCATGGTCGACTTCGCGGTGCCCTTCTCGCCCCGCACCAGGACCCCGCCGACCGCGGGCGAGATCGAGGACAGGACGAGCGCCAGACGCAGGTCCGGCATCCCGACGACAGCGGTGAACGGATAGGGCTTCAAGAGCACTCCCTCGTGGGTCGGCGTCCGGCCGATCATCGCACAGCGAAGCTCTCGCTTAGGGTGGGAAATCGTGCGCGAAGAATCACGCCTGACGGTGGTCGGGATCGGGGCCGACGGGTGGGCCGGGCTCACCCCGGCGGCCCGCGACGCCGTGCGGCGGGCGGACGTCGTGCTCGGCGCGGAACGGCAGCTGAAGTCCTTGCCCGAAGACCTCTGCACTCAGCCGTGGCCGAGCCCGCTGCTGCCCGCGCTCGACGAGATCCTCACCGAGCAGAACGGCCGCGTCTGCGTCCTGGCGAGCGGCGACCCGTACCTGTCCGGCATCGCCACCACCCTCCGTGACCGCGGCTACGCACTCGATGTCCACCCAGCGGTCTCCTCGGTGACGCTGGCCCGCGCGCGGCTCGGCTGGTCGTTCGAGGAAACCGAGGTCGTGACGGTCGTCGGCCGCGCCGTCCACCGCGTCGCGCGAGCGCTGGCGCCCAACCGGAAACTGCTGGTCCTGGGCGGCTCCGCAACAGAACTGCGCGAGCTGCTCAAAGCCCGCGGCTACGGCGATTCCGCCCTTACCGCACTGGAAAACCTCGGCGCGGACGACGAACGGATCGCCGACGGCTGGACCCACGACCCCGGCCCGCTCACCGTGTTCGCCGTGCTCTGCGACGGCCCCGGCCTCCCGCTCATCGGACTCCCCGACGACGCCTTCGAACACGACGGCCAGCTCACCAAACGCGACCTCCGCGCGTCCGCCCTCGCCCGCCTCGCGCCAGCCCCGGGGGAACTCCTCTGGGACGTCGGAGCGGGCGCGGGCAGCGTCGGCATCGAATGGTCCCGCGCGCATCCGCTGAACCGCGCCGTAGCGATCGAACGCGATCCGGCGCGCGCCGAGCGCATCCAGCGCAACGCCAATGCCCTTGGCGTGCCGGAATTACAGGTGGTCACCGGCCCGGCACCCGAGGCACTGGCCGGACTCCCCCGCCCGGACGCGATCTTCATCGGCGGCGGCCTGACCGTCCCCGGCGTCCTCGACCAGTGTGTCGAAACCGACGCCCGGATCGTCGCGCACGGTGTCACCCTCGAAGCCGAGCAGATCCTCGCGGCCGCGTACGCCCGGCACGGCGGGGAACTGCAACGGATCTCCGTGGAGCACGCGAAACCGCTCGGCGGGTTCACCGGATGGACGCCGTCCCGAGCAGTCACGCAGTGGAGCTGGAAATGACCGTTTACTTCATCGGCGCCGGACCGGGCGCGGCCGACCTGATCACCGTGCGCGGCCGCGACCTGCTCGCGCGCTGCCAGGTGTGCCTGTACCCGGGCAGCATGACGCCGACCGACCTGCTCGCCTACTGCGCGCCGGACGCCGAACGCGTCGACACCGCGAACCTCAGCCTCGACCACATCACCGCGAAGCTCATCGACGCGCATCGAGCCGGGCACGACGTCGCGCGGCTGTGCTCTGGAGATCCGTCGCTGTACAGCGCGGTTGCCGAGCAGGTGCGGCGGCTGGAACCGGAAGGCGTGCCGTACGAGATGGTGCCCGGGGTTCCGGCCTTCGCCGCGTCCGCCGCCGTGCTCGGGCGGGAACTGACCGTGCCGGGAATCGGACAGAGCCTCGTGATCACGCGCGCGCAGGCGAGGTCCACCGCGATGCCGGACGCCGAAACGCTCGAGAATTTCGCGCGCACCGGCACGACTCTCGCGCTGCACCTGGCGATCAACCACATCGAGCGCGTCACCGAAGAACTCGCCGGCCACTACGGCGAGGACTGTCCCGCCGCCGTCGTCGCCTTGGCCAGCCAGCCCGGGGAAACGGTGGTGCGCGGCACGCTCAAGGACATCGCAGGCCAGGCGCGAGAAGCCGGAATGACCCGCGCGGCCACGATTTTCGTCGGACGGGTCCTCGCCGCAGGCGGATTCCCGGACAGTTTCCTGTATTCGAGCACCCGCGATCGGGCGAGCCAACCGGAGTCGTTGTGACCGAACTGCGCTGGGGCCTGCTGGCCACCGGGACCATCGCCGCCGAATTCGCCGCGGGCGTCGAGCAAAGCCGCCACGGCGTGCTCGCCGCAGTGGCCTCGCGCACGGCCGAGCGGGCACGGGATTTCGCGACCAGGTACGAAATCCCGAAGGCGTACGGAAGCTACGAAGAACTTCTCGCCGACCCGGACGTCGACGCCGTTTACGTGGCGACTCCGCACGCGCAGCACGAGGAATGGGCGATCCGGGCCGTCGAAGCGGGAAAGCACGTGCTGTGCGAGAAACCGCTCACGCTCACCGCGGCCGACGCGGAAAAAGTCATCGACGCCGCACGGCGCAACGACGTTTTCCTCATGGAAGCGTTCATGTACCGGCTGCACCCGCAGACGCGACGGCTGGTCGAGCTGATCGAATGCGGCGCGATCGGCGAAGTCCGCGCGGTGGACGTCACGTTCAGCTTCGATTCCGACGAAAACGACGCGGCTCGCCTCGGCGACCCCGCGCTCGGCGGCGGCGGAATCCTCGACGTCGGCTGCTACTGCACCTCGCTGGCCCGGCTGGTTTCCCAGGCCGCGACCGGAATTCCGGCAGTGGAGCCGACGCGCGTCACCGGCATGGCGCGGCTCACCGAAAGCGGCGTCGACGAGTTCGCGATGGGTTTGCTACGGCTGCCCGGCGACATCATCGCCCAGCTGTCCTGCGGCTATCTGCTCACCCAGGACGACCACATCCGGATCTACGGCACCACCGGCCAGCTGTATGTGCCGAAACCCGCGTGGATCCACGAACTGCGCACGCCGGGCGTCTCGACGATCGTGCTGACTCCGTCGGGCGGCGAGCCGGAAGTCATCGAAATCGAAGCCACACAAGGGGTTTACGCCCGCGAAGCGGATTACGTCGCCGCGCACGTCGCTGACCGGCAAGGCCCGGAGCTGACCTGGGCGGAGACGCTCGCCAACATGCGCACCCTCGACCGGTGGCGCACGGCCGTCGGGTACGGGCGATGACCGTCCTGATCTTGGGCGGCACCGCGGAAGCCCGCGACCTTGCCGCCCAGCTGCACGAACGCGCCGTCCCGGTGGTCTCCTCGCTGGCCGGGCGTGTCACGCGACCGCGGCTGCCGGTCGGCGAAGTGCGGGTCGGCGGATTCGGCGGCGTCGAAGGTCTCACGACCTGGCTGCGCGAAAACGGCGTGCAGGCAGTGATCGACGCCACGCATCCGTTCGCGGAACGCATCGGCGCCAACGCTTTCCACGCCACTCAAGCTGCTGGCATTCCCCTCCTGCGGCTCGCGCGCCCCGGCTGGCAGCCGACCGGCGACGACCGCTGGCATTGGGCCGCCGACCTCGAAGACGCCGCGGCACTCCTGCCCGGCCTCGGCACCCGCGTGTTCCTCACCAGCGGCCGCCAGGGTTTGGCCGCGTTCGCCGACCTCGACCCGCTGTGGTTCCTGATCCGCTGCGTCGACCCGCCCGGCCAGCCGCTGCCGCGACAGCACGAGGTGGTCCTCGACCGCGGCCCGTACCGCCTCGACGGCGAACGCGCGCTGATGACCGAACACGACATCGACGTCCTGGTCACCAAGGACAGCGGCGGCGCGATGACCGCCGCGAAGCTGGACGCCGCGCGGGAACTCGGCCTGCCGGTGGTCGTCGTGCGCCGTCCGCCCCGACCGTCCACAACGGAAACCGCGGACGTCACCGCCGCTGTCGAATGGGTACTGAAGCAATGAACGAACTGTTTTACGAAGTCCTGCACCGCCGCCGCGACGTCCGCGCCGAGTTCACCGGCGAACCGGTCGACGACGCCGTCCTCACCCGGGTGCTCGAGGCCGCGCACGCCGCGCCGAGCGTCGGGATGAGCCAGCCGTGGGACTTCGTGCTGGTCCGCGACCCCGGCACCCGCGAGGAATTCGCCCGCCACGTGCACGAGGAACGCGACGTCTTCGCCGCGTCCCTGGACGGCGAGCGCGCGGAGACGTTCGCCAAGATCAAGGTCGAGGGCATCCGCGAATCGAGCCTCGGCATCGTCGTCACCTACGACGAGCAGCGCGGCGCCCCGGCCGTGCTCGGGCGGCACGCGATCGCCGACGCCGGGCTGTACTCGGTGTGCCTCGCGATCCAGAACCTGTGGCTGGCCGCGACCGCGGAAGGGCTCGGCGTCGGGTGGGTGAGTTTTTACCGCGAACCCGCGCTCGCGAAGCTGCTCGGCATCCCCGCCGGGATCCGCCCGGTCGCCTGGCTTTGCGTAGGACCGGTCACGAATCTCGCCGAGGTCCCGGACCTGGAACGGCACGGCTGGCGCAGCCGCGCGCCGCTGGCCAGCGCGTTACACCACGAGCGCTTCACCCCGCGCGACGAGGGGCCCGCGCGACAGCGTCAACCATGACCCAATAGATTTCCTCTAATGCGTCCGATTGCCGTAGTGCTGGGGTTGCTTTCGGCGCTGTGCGCCCTGGCCTATCCCTTCCTGCCGGTCGTGCAGGACACCGCGGAAGTCGTCTGGCCCACCGCCTCCGACACGCGTTCCGTCAACGCGCCCTTGACCGGGTACTGGGCACAGGACCTGAAGGCCGAACTGCCCTGCGACACGATCCGCTCGCTCGACGCGCGCACGAACGGCCCCGCGCTGCTGTTCTCGACCGTCCCGGACGGGCGCACCGGCAAGCACGCGGCCAACGGCGTCGGCCTTCAGCTGCGCGTCGACAACGGCGTGCTGCTCGCGTCCAGCCAGGGCCAGCAGATCTCGCAGCAGCCGCTCCCGGAGACCGGCTGCTCGGTCACGCTCGATTCGGACGCGACCCAGATGACGCTCTCGGTCGGCAAGACCCCGATCTTCCACACCACCGGCGACGTCCGGCCGCGCGTGCTCGGCATCTACTCCTCGATCACCTCCGCGCGCGACCCGATCGCCGGGCTGCACGTGTCGGTCGTCCCGGACACCCGCTACCAGACCTCGCCGACCACGCTGAAGATCGTCGTCGGCATCCTCGCCGCGCTGTCGTTCCTCGGCTGCCTGATCGCGGTGTGGCGGATGGACTCCGGGTTCGCCCGCCGCGCGCCGCGCTGGGCCCCGGTCGGCTGGTGGCGGCTCACCGGCCGCGACGCGACGGTGTTCGGCGTGCTCGGCGCGTGGGTCTTCATCGGGCCGGTGACGTCGGACGACGGCTACATCCTCACCATGGCCCGGGTCACCGAGGCCACCGGCTACCTCACGAACTACCACCGCTGGTTCGGCGTCGCGGAGGCCCCGTTCGGCTGGTTCTACCACCTGTACGAGCTGATGACGCACGTCAGCACGGTGCCGCCGTGGATCCGGCTGCCCTCGTACCTGCTCGGCGTGATCAGCTGGCTGCTGATCAGCCGCGAGGTGATGCCGCGGCTGGGCACGCAGGTCCGCCGCAGCCGCGCCGCCGGCTGGGCCGCCGCGGCGGTGTTCCTGGTCTGGTGGATGCCCTACAACAACGGCGTCCGGCCGGAACCGGTCGCCGCGCTCGGGTCGCTGCTGGCCATCTGCGCGGTCGAACGCGCGCTGGTCACCCGCCGTCTGCTGCCGCTGTGCCTCGGCCTGACCGCGGCCGCGTTCACCCTCGCCGCGACGCCGACCGGGCTCATCGCGGTGGCCCCGTTCCTGGTCGCCGGGAAGCCGCTGTTCAAGCTGGTCCGGCAGCGTTCGTCGAGCGGCTGGCTGCCGATGCTCGCGCCGATCCTGGCGTCCGGCTTCCTGGTGCTCGTGGTGATGTTCGCCGACCAGACGTTCGCGACGGTCCAGGAGGCCACCCGCATCCGCACCGCGGTCGGCCCGAACCTGTCGTGGTTCCAGGAACTCGCGCGGTACCAATTGCTGTTCGAGAACCTGCCGGACGGCTCCGCGCCGCGCCGGTTCCCGGTGCTGCTCGTGCTGCTCTGCACGGTCACCTGCCTGGTGGTGCTGCTGCGCCGCGGCCGGATCCCCGGCGCGGCGCTCGGGCCGAGCCGGCGGCTGATCGGCACCACAGCGCTGTTCTTCCTGCTGCTCGCGCTGACCCCGACGAAATGGACGCACCACTTCGGCGCGTTCGCCGCGGTCGGCGCGTCGATGGCGGCGCTCACCGCGCTGGCGACCAGTTCCACGGTGCTGCGCTCCAACCGGAACCGAGCGGCGTTCCTGGCGGTGCTGCTGGTGGTCGCCGCGCTCGCCGCGACCGGGCCGAACGCGTACTGGTTCGTCTCGAAGATCGGGGTGCCGTGGACGAACGGCGCGCCCTCGGTCGGCGGCATCCCGCTGTCGACGATCCTGCTCGGGGCCGCCGCCGTCGCCGGGATCTACGCGTTCGTGGAGAACATCCGGGCGCACCGGCCGGGACCGGCGCCGCAGGAAGGCCGGAGCCGGTCGCTGCGGCTCGGTTCGCTGTCGCTGGTCGTGGTGTGCGGTCTGGTCGCCGCGGGCGAGATCTACACGATGGGCGCGGCGATCTACTTCCAGCGCGACAGCTACAGCCTCGGCGCGGCCAACGTCGGGCATCTGTTCGGCAAGAGCTGCAACCTGTCCGATCACGTGATGGTCGAGCGCGACGCGGCGAAGAGCATCCTGCACCCGCAGCCCGAACAGCGGACCGTGCCGGAGAAGCCGGTCGCGCAGAACCCGCCGAACCCGCTGCCGAACCCGGACCAGGACAACGGCCGCGTCCGGACCGGCTTCCACACCAGCCCGGTCGACGACAAGGACCCGCTGGCCGAGCCGCCGCACGGGTTCAAGCAGGACCAGGTGCCGATGTGGAGCAGCTACCTCGACACCCAGACCCGCGCCGGACGGCTGCGCAGCGACTGGTACGCCCTCACCGACCGGACCGAGAACGGCCAGATCGTGGTCGCCACCGCGAGCCAGTCGCGGCGGCCCACGTCGGTGAGCCTGGAGTACGGCGTCAACACTCCCGAGGGCGTGCGCGTGCTGCGCGGCCAGTTCGCGCTCCCGCCCGGCGCGGGCACCGGCGGCTGGAACGACACCCGGATCAACCTGCGCGACCTTCCGCCGGAAACCACGTCGGTGCGGATCGTGATGGTGGACAACGACCTCACCGAGGACGGCTGGATCGCCGCGTCCGCGCCCCGCGTGCCGACGTTCACCACGCTCACCGACAAACTGGCGGGCAAATCGGTGTACATCGACTGGCCCGCGTCGTTCGTGTACCCGTGCGCGAACCCGGTCACCTCGCACGACGGCATCTCCGCGATGCCGGACTACCGGATCACTCCCGGCCAGCTCGCCGACGAGGCGAAATGGGCGTCCAGCACCAACGGCGGCCCGAACGGCTGGCTCGAGGAGATCGCGGACGAGCCGGAGGTGCCGAGCTATCTGAACGGGCAGCCGTACCAGTCTTGGGGACAGTTGCTGCAGATCGAGCCGTATACGACCGGGGTGGCGCCGACGGTGCGGCAGGGGGAGAAGACGGTCTGGGGCTGGTGGTCGCCTGGGCCTGGGCCTTCTCAGCCGAACGGCAAGGACCCGACGCGCTAGGGCCTCGTGAGTGGCGAAGCCGGTTCTCACCGGCGTTGCCACTCACGAGGGCTCCCGCAACCTCCGCGCCGCAACCACCGACACCGCGGGCAGCACCGCCAGCGCCAGCAACGCCCACTGCAACCCGGCCGCGTTGGCGAGCGCCCCCACGGCAGGCGCGGCCACCCCGCCGACGCTCACCGCCAGCCCCAGCGTCACCCCGCTGGCGGTGCCGAGGCGATTCGGCAGATAGTCCTGGCCGAGCGTGACGTGCAGGGAAAACGGGACATACAACGCCAACGCCGCTAACGCGACCAGCACGAACACGCCGTACCCCGGCACCAGCGCGATCCCGGCGACCGCGGGCACTGACACGACGTACGCGAGGTAAACCGTCCGGATCCTCCCCCACCGTCCGGCCAGCACGCCGCCCAGCAACGTGCCCAGCGCGCCGACCCCGAACAGCACCGCCAAAGCCACTTCCCCGGCGAGCACGCTGCCGGTCCGCTGCGTGACCCAGATGGCGAGGAAGGTGTTGAGCGAGAAGGCCGCGATGGAGCGTCCGACGACCACGACGGTCAGCCACCCGAACTGACGCCAATCGTCCCGCCCGGCGTGGTCCCTCTGCCGCACGGCGGAATGCAGATCGCTCATCCGCCGGAACAACGCGGCGACGACCACCCCGGCGACGAGCGCGGGCAGCACCAGATACGGCGTCGCGCCGAGTCCGCCCGCCTGCAGCACCGGGGTGACGAGGATCGGCCCGAGGGCGAAACCGACGTTGCCGCCCAAGGAAAACCAGCTCATCCCGACGTGCCCGCGCCCGGCGATCCGGCGGGCGATCCGCGCGGATTCCGGGTGGTAGGCAGCGACGCCGAGGCCGGACAACGCGATCGCGAGCCAGGTCAGCGCGTAGGAATCGGCGAGCCCGGAGAGTCCGATCCCGGCACCGGCCACCGTCATCCCGACCGGCACGAGCCACGGCATCGGCCGCCGGTCGGTCAGCACGCCGAACAACGGCTGGACCACCGAAGACAGCAGCGTCGCGGCCACCGTGATCCCGGCCGCGGCGAGGTAGCCGTAATGCCGCTCGGCGACGAGAAACGGCACGAGCGCGGGGACCGCGCCTTGGTAGAGGTCGTCGACCGCGTGGCCGAGCACCATCAGCGGCATCGGCCAGCGCGCGGTGCGGGCCGGCGCGGGGAGTGTTGTCGTCACCCGATCATCGTCAGACCAGGGCGGGTCTTCGCGATTCCGTTATTGTGCCGAGTTGTGTCGATTTCCAGCCACCTGCCGACCGCGCCCACGAACATCCGGGACCTGGCCGCGACCGCGAGCATCGCCGAGCACTGGCACGACGAGCACCAGGTCGTCTACGCCAGCAGCGGCGTCCTGGCGGTGCACACGGACCGGTCGCGCTGGATCACGCCCGCACACCGAGCGCTGTGGATTCCGGCGGGCACCGTGCACTCCCACCGCGCTTACGGCGTCACGCGGTTGCATCTGTTCGGTTTTTCGCCGGAGCTGAGCCCGTTGCCGGTGACCGAGCCGACTGCGCTCGCGGTCACCCCGTTGCTGCGGGAACTGCTGATCGCGTACACCGAACTCGGCGAGGACCGTGCGACACCTGCGGGGCAACGGATGCGGGCCGTGTTATTCGATCAGCTCACCCTCGCGCCGGAACGTCCGGTGCAGGTCCCCGCCGCGCGCGATCCCCGTCTGGTCGCGGTGTGCCGGTTGCTGGAGGAAGATCCGTCCGACTCGCGCAGCCTGGAAGCGTTGGGCCGCACCGTCGGGGCGAGCGGCCGGACGCTGACCCGGCTGTTCCGCGCGGACACCGGGATGACGTTTCCGCAGTGGCGTACGCAGCTCCGGCTCTATCACGCGCTCCGGTTGCTGGTGGAGGGTCGTTCAGTGACGTCCGTGGCGCAGCTGTGCGGGTTCGCGACCACCAGCGCGTTTATCGACGTGTTCCGGCGTTCCCTTGGCCATACGCCGGGATTTTATCTCCACAATGGACAATCCGGCGCCGCACGACGAGACTCGCCGCGAGCCGGTTGACGCCGAACGAGACGAGGATCAGGCCGGTCGCGTCGAGCAGATGCGCGCCGAGAACGCCGGCCAGCGCGAACGAGCCGATGCGGATCGCGAGAAAGACCGCCCACAGCACGATTCCCGCGCCGGTGAGCCGGTACTGCACGCCGTCGGCTCGCCGGAACCGCGTCACGTAACCCATCGCGGTGCCGGTGCCCGCGACCAGGACGAGTTCGCCGACCAGCAGCCAGTCCGCCGGCTGGAGCCCGCCGCCCAGCTCGAAGCTGAGATAGACCAGTCCGATCGCGATCAGGAGAAGCGGCATCAGCAGCATCCGCCGCGGTTCGGCGGAGCGCCACTGGAACTGCCGCACGATCAGGATCCCGACCGCCACCGCGATCAGCACGTCGTCGACCATCGCCAACTCCATCACTAGTGATACTTCCCTGAATGTATCACCAGTGATTGAATAAGGCCATGCGCGCCGCCGACCTGCACCGCCTCGCCCGCTCCCTGCGCGAGATCGCCCTGACCAGCACCGGAAACACTGGCGCGGAGCAGGTCAACGCGGGAGAACTGGCCGTGGTCGAGGACGTCTCGCGCAATCCGGGCTCGACGATCAGCGACGTGACCCGCCGGACCGGGCTGGCGCAGAGCCTCGTCTCCCGGATCACGCACCAGATGGCGGACGCGGGCATCATGCTCGTGCGGCCCGACGAGAAGGACCGACGCAAGTCACGGCTGGAGATCGAACCGTCCGCACGCGCGATGTTCCGCACCCGCGCGGACGGTTCGATCGCCTCAGCCCTCGCCGCGCACGCACCGAAACTCAGTGCCGCGCAACGGAAAGAACTCACCCACCACCTCGCGGAGGCGGAACGGCTGCTGCGAAAAGGTCAGGAATAGCTCCGCGGCGTCCAGACGATCGACCGCCCGTCCGGAGCTTCTTCCACCACCGTGCGCGAAGAACCCACGATGAGCAGGCACCGCATGTCCACCGTGGACGGATCAAGCTCGCCGAGCGTGGTAACCCGGACGTCTTCCTCCGGTCCGCCGACATCGCGGGCCACCACCACCGGCGTCCCCGGATCCCGGTGCCGCAGCAGGACTTCCCGCGCGTTCTCCAGCTGAGTCACCCGAGTCCGCGAAGCCGGGTTGTACAGCGCCAGCACCAAATCCGCCGCCCCGGCAGCGTCCAGCCGCCGTTCGATGATCTCCCACGGCTTCAACCGGTCCGAAAGGGACAGCACGCAGTAGTCGTGCCCCAACGGCGCACCCACCCGAGACGCGGCCGCCTGCGCCGCCGTCACCCCGGGCACGATCCGCACCCGCGCACCGGCGCCGTTCCCGGCCGAAACCTGTTCCAGCACCGCCGAAGCCATCGCGAACACACCTGGATCCCCGGACGACACCACGGCCACCCGCGCACCCGTCGCGGCCAGCTGCAACGCCTCGACCGCCCGGTCCGCCTCGACCCGGTTCCCCGACGCGTGCCGTTGCTGCCCCGCCCGCTGCGGAACACGCGCGACATACGGTCCGTAGCCGACAATATGGTCCGCTGCCGCCAATTCCGCCGAAGCCTCCGGCGTCAGCCACTCCGGACCGGCCGGACCGAGCCCGACGACCACGACCTCGCCGCCTTCCGCCGGCGCCGAGGCGACCGGAACGGCGGGCTCACCGTCCACACGCGACTTGTAAGCCGGACTTGGCAGCAATGCCAAGGAGAAGTACGGCACCGACTCCGGATCGACGTCCGCGAACGGCTCCACCCGCTGCTGTCCCCAGGTCGCCCGCTCGACGTACCAGGCGTCGTCGAGCTTGCCCGCCTCCGCGAGCGCTTCCCGGACAGAACCGAAGGTACGGCCCAATTTCAGCACCGCCGCCGCTTCGGTGTCCGCCAACCGCCGCGCCAATTCGGGCGCTGGCAACGTTCCCGGCAGCACGGTGAGCACTTCGTCACGCTGCACCAGCGGACGGCCGAGCACCGACGACGCCGCGCTCACCGACGTCACGCCCGGCACCACCTCGGCCTCGAACCGACCGGCGAGCCGCTCGTGCATGTACATGTAGGAGCCGTAGAAGAACGGATCACCCTCGCACAACAGCACGACGTCGCGCCCCGCGTCGAGGTGCTCGGCGAGTTTTTTCGCGCTCAGCTCGTAGAAATCGGCGATCGCGCCTTCGTACCCGCCGGGATGGTCGGTGGTCTCGGTGGTGACCGGGTAGACCAGCCGCTCTTCCAGCTGCCCCTCGCGCAGATACGGCTCAGCCACCGACCGCGCGATGCTGCGCCCGTGCCGCGCGCTGTGGTAGGCGATGACGTCCGCCTCGCCGATCAGCCGCGCCGCCTTCACCGTCATCAATTCCGGATCGCCGGGACCCAGCCCGACGCCGTACAGCCGCCCCGTCATTCGACCGCGCTCGCAATCGCGTTCACGGCGCCGACGGCCATCGCACTGCCGCCGCGACGACCGTGCACGACCAGATACGGCGCTGGCGCCCGCTTCGCCAATTCCACTTTGGACTCCGCCGCGCCGACGAAACCGACCGGCACACCGATGATCGCGGCCGGCGCGCCGACGCCCTCGTCGAGCAGCTCCAGCAACCGGAACAACGCCGTCGGCGCGTTGCCGATGGCCACCACCGAACCGGGCAGCCGGTCGCGCCACAGTTCCAGCGCGGCGGCCGAGCGCGTGGTGCCCAGCCGTTCGGCCAGCCCGGGCACGCTCGGGTCGTCCAAAGTGCACACGACGTCGTTCGCCGCGGGCAGCCGTTTGCGCGTGATGCCGCTGGCGATCATCTTCGCGTCGCACAGGATCGGCGCGCCCGCCTCGAGCGCGGCGCGGCCCGCCTCGACCACGTCGAGCGAGTAGCGCAGGTCGTCGACCAGGTCGACCATGCCGCAGGAGTGGATCATCCGGACCGCGACGCCCGCGACGTCGTCGGGCAGGATCGCCAGGTCCGCCTCTTCGCGGATCGTGGCGAACGAGTGCCGGTAGATTTCGGCCCCGTCCCGCAGGTAGTCGATCACGAAGGTCCCTTTCTCGCCAACGCATCCGCCAACTCGGACGCCGGAGTCCAGCGTCCGTCGACACGGTAGCCGCCGGGTTCGGCGACAACGTCGTGGTGGGTGCCGGACGGTCGTCCGCACCGCCGTGCACAGCCCGAAACGTGCACCAGCTCTCCGCCCGCGACCAGTGTCGCCGCGTCCGCGCGGACGTCGGCGAGAGACTTCGCACACCCCGGCGCGCCGATGCAGGCGCTAAGCTCCGCCGTCGCCGGATCCGTCGACAGCCCCGCCGCGTGCAGACGCTCGATGTCCGCGCCGCCGGGCAGCAGCACCGAACGCCACGGCGTGACCACTGCGTCGCCGAAGTCCGCGATCGTGCGCAACTGCGCGGCAGTCAACTGGCCGAACCGCGGCGCGACCCCGACTGCCTCGCCCCCGTCATCGCGCCGGATCCGGCCGACCGTCGGGTCAATCCGGGTCGGCAGCAACCGCGGCGCTTCCCGCGGACCGTCCGGCACCAGCGTCGAAGGATCGTCCAGTTCCCCGATCCGCCACGCCGAACCCCGCGTGCGCGCAAACGTTTCCGCCACTGTGAGCAGCGCAGACACCGCCTCGTCGCGCGACACCAGCCAGCCGGAATCAGCGCCCGCCAACAGCACCGCACCGGTCGTCGGACCGACCGCGCGCCAGCAAACGTCCGTGCCCACGACGTCGCCGCGCCCATCGTCGAAGCCGAAGAGGAACCGCCCCGGCAGCTCCGCGAGTTCCGGCCGCGCACACAGCTCACGATCCAGCGTCGCGGAAAGCCCCCGGACGTCCGCCAGCCCGCCACGCACCCCGCCCAACGGCGAGGCCAGCACGTTCCGCACGCGCTCGTGACTGGGCGAGGGCAGCAACCCGGCTTCGGCCAGCCGTCCCGCCAGCCCCGGCCGACGCACTCCGCGCAGCTGGACGTTCGCCCGCGAGGTCAGGTGCACGTCGCCGTCGCCCAGGTCTTCCGCGCAGGAAGCCAACGCGCGCAACCGATCCGCGGTCACCACGCCGCCGGGAAGCCGCACCCTGGCGAGCGGCCCGTCCGCCGCGTCGTGCGTCGCGAAGACTCCGGGGCAGGCGTCGGCGCGCACACGGGCAGGGCTGGACATGGCGCTCACTGTAACCCGCGGCTTTTTTATCAGGCTTGCAATCATTTGTAGTACATCTGCTACATTTCATCGTACAGGCAGGATGGGGGTCATCCAATGAGAGATCAAGCGGACACCGTGCTCCGCGTCGAAGGCTTACGCATGCGCTACGGCGCGAACGACGTGCTGCACGGCACGTCGTTCACCGCGCACCGCGGCGAGGTGCTGTGCCTGCTCGGCCCGAACGGGGCGGGCAAGACCACGACGATCGAAATCCTCGAAGGATTCCGGATGCGGTCCGCGGGCGAGGTGTCCGTGCTGGGCGCCGACCCGGCGCGCGGCGGCGAGGACTGGAGGGCGCGGCTGGGGGTCGTCCTGCAGTCCTGGCGCGACCACGGCAAATGGCGCGTGCGCGAGCTGCTCGACCTGCTCGGGTCGTACTACTCGCCGTATTCCACCGACCGGATCCGCCGCCCGTGGGACACCGACGAGCTGATCGAGGCGGTCGGGCTTTCCGAACACGCGGGCAAGAAGATCCGGATGCTCTCAGGCGGGCAGCGGCGCAGGCTGGACGTGGCGATCGGCATCGTCGGCCGTCCCGAACTGCTGTTCCTCGACGAGCCGACGGCCGGGTTCGATCCGCGGGCCCGGCGCGATTTCCACGAGCTCGTGCACCGGCTGGCCGACGACGACACCACGATCCTGCTCACCACGCACGACCTCGACGAGGCCGAGAAGCTCGCCGACCGGATCCTGATCCTGAGCGGCGGCCACATCGTCGCCGACGGGTCGCCGGACCAGCTGAGCAGGAAGATCGCGGGCGAGGCCGAGGTGCGCTGGACGGTCGACGGCCAGCGGTTCGTGCACTCGACGACGGAGGCGACGAAGTACGTGTACGAGTTGTTCAAGCAGCACGGCGAAGCGGTCGCCGACCTGGAGGTCCGGCGCGCGTCGCTGGAGGACACGTACCTGACGCTCGTGCAGCGCGCGGAGTCCGGGCTGACCTCGGCGGGTGCGCGATGACGGCGTCGGCGCAGCGGACCGCGGCGCGGGTGGGACTCCGCCGCGGGTTCATCGAATTCCGCCAGCAGTGGACGAATCGGGAAGACCTGATCGGCCAGCTCGTGTTCCTCGCGATGCTCGGCACCACGCTGTTCTTCATGAGCGGCGCACAGCTGCCGGGCACCTCGCTCTCGCTGGGCGCGGCGACAGTGCCGAGCGTAATCGGCGCGGGCCTGGTGTTCAACGGCCTGTCCGCCGTCGCGGGCTCGCTGATCGTCGATCGCGAGGACGGCACGCTGCTGCGCGCCAAGGCGACGCCGAACGGGATGCTCGGCTACCTCGTCGGCAAGATCACGACCTTCTCGTTGGCGCAGACGGCGGGCGTGCTCGTGCTGCTGGTGCCGTCGCTCTTCCTGTTCTCCGGACTGGCCCCGGACGGGTTCTTCTCGATCCTGAACCTGGCCTGGGTGGTGGCGGCGGGCCTGGTCGCGACCATGCCGATCGGCGCGGCGATCGGCTCGCTGATCCAGGACTCGCGGATGATGGCCCTGGTCATGCTGCCGGTGCTCGGGCTCGGCGCGATCTCCGGGATCTTCTACCCGATCACCGCGCTGCCGGGCTGGCTGCAGGGCGTCGGACAGGTGTTCCCGATGTACTGGCTCGGCCTCGGCATGCGCTCGGCGCTGCTGCCGGACGAGGCGGTCGTCGTCGAAATCGGGCAGTCGTGGCGGCCGTGGGCGACCCTGGGGGTGCTGCTCGCGTGGGCCGTGATCGGATTGGTGCTGGCCCCGATCCTGCTGAAGCGGATGGCCCGGCGCGAATCGGGGTCGTCGGTCGCGGCACGACGGGAAAGGGCACTTCAGCGTGTGTGAGGCGCGGTGAGCGAGAACGTCTACAACCGCATCGCGGTGCTGCGCGCCGAACGCGGCATCTCGCGGCGGCAGCTCGCGGACGCGCTCGGCGTGCACTACCAGACCATCGGGTACCTGGAGCGCGGCGAGTACAGCCCGAGCCTTTACCTGGCGTTGCGGATCGCGGAGTTCTTCGAGGTCGCGGTGGAGGTGCTCTTCTCCACCGCGCCCTTCCCCCGCATCGGGGACGAAAGCAAGCCCGCGTGAGGGTCTGCTCACCTTGACGGCGCCGGTGCGCCCGGCGAGAGTAAGAGCGCACACGCGTCGGCATGCGGAGGAACCCGGTGGAAATCCGGGGCGGTCCCGCCACTGTGACCGGCGGCCCCGCGGCCGCCGGCAGCCAGGAACTCCCGCCGGCGTGCCCGACGACCCGGGGCGCGGACACCCCGAGTGAGGAACGCCGTGATCCTGCTGCTGTCCACTTCGGACACCGACCTGCTCAGCGCCCGGGCCAGCGGCGCGGACTACCGGCTCGGCAACCCGTCCCGGCTTCCGCTCGGCGATCTGCCCGGGCTGCTGGAAGACGTGTCGATCGTCGTCGTCCGCATTCTCGGCACGCCGCGGACCTGGCAAGAAGGCCTCGACACGCTGCGCGCGTCCGGTGCGCACGTGGTCGTGCTGGGCGGCGAGCAGACGCCGGACGCGGAGCTGATGAAGCTCTCCACGACTCCGGCCGGGATCGCCGCGCAAGCGCATCTGTACCTCGCGCAGGGCGGTCCGGAGAACCTCACGCAGCTGCACCGGTTCCTGTCCGACACCCTGCTCCTGACCGGCGAAAGCTTCGAGCCGCCCGCCGAACTGCCGTCGTGGGGCGTGCTTTCGCGACCGGCGTCCTCGAACGACGGACCGGTCATCGGGATCCTCTACTACCGCGCGCACCACCTGTCCGGGAACACCGGTTTCGTGCACGCCTTGGCCGACGCGGTCGAGTCCGCGGGCGGCCGGGCGTTGCCGATCCACACCGCGTCCCTGCGCACGCGCGCGCCGGAGATGATGGCCGAGCTGGGCAAGGTCGACGCCCTGCTGGTCACCGTCCTCGCCGCGGGCGGCACCCGTCCGTCGGAAGCCGGGGCGGGCGGGGACGATGAATCGTGGGACGTCGCGGAAATGGCCGCGCTCGACGTGCCGGTACTGCAGGCGTTGTGCCTGACCAGCGACCGCGAAACCTGGTCCGCCAGCGACGACGGCCTGTCCCCGCTCGACGCCGGCAACCAGATGGCGGTACCGGAATTCGACGGGCGGATCATCACCGTCCCGTTCTCCTTCAAGGAATTCGACGACGACGGCCTCCCCCGCTACGTCGCCGATACCGAACGCGCCTCCCGCGTCGCCCGCATCGCCCTCGCGCACGCCCGGCTCCGGCACACCCCGCCTGCTTCTCGCCGGATCGCCTTGATGCTGTCCGCGTACCCGACGAAACACTCGCGCGTCGGCAACGCGGTCGGCCTGGACACCCCCGCTTCCGCGATCAAGCTCCTGCGCCTCATGCGCGAACGCGGCTACGACCTCGGCGCGGAGGCGTTCCCCGGCGTCGACCCGACCGGCACCGACCAGCCGGACGGCGACGCCTTGATCCACGCCCTGATTGCCGCGGGCGGCCAGGATCCCGAATGGCTCACCGAGGAACAGCTGTCCGGCAACCCGATCCGCGTCCCCGCCGCCCGCTACCGCTCGTGGTTCGCTTCTTTGCCGGTCGAGTTGCAAGAAGCGATGGAAGAACACTGGGGCCCCGCACCGGGTTCGCTGTATGTCGACACGTCGGCAAATCCCGAGGGGGACATCGTCCTGGCGTCGCTGCAGTCCGGCAACGTCATCCTGATGATCCAGCCGCCGCGCGGGTTCGGCGAAAACCCGGTCGCGATCTACCACAACCCGGACCTGCCGCCGAGCCACCACTACCTCGCCGCTTACCGTTGGCTGGAAGAAGAATTCGGCGCGCACGCCGTCGTCCACCTCGGCAAACACGGTTCGCTGGAATGGCTGCCCGGCAAGACCGCCGGCCTCTCCGCCGCCTGTGCCCCCGACGCCGTACTGGGCAATCTGCCTTTGGTGTACCCGTTCCTGATCAACGACCCCGGCGAAGGCGCGCAAGCGAAACGCCGCGCGCACGCGACCATCGTGGACCACCTGGTCCCGCCCATGGCCCGCGCCGAGTCCTACGGCGACCTGGCCCGCCTGGAGCAGTTGCTGGACGAACACGCCAACATCGCCGCGATGGACCCGGCGAAACTCCCGGCGATCCGCGCCCAGATCTGGACCCTCATCCAGGCCGCGAAACTCGACCACGACCTCGGCGTCGAGGAACGTCCGCACGACGCGGAGTTCGACGACTTCCTGCTGCACATCGACGGCTGGCTGTGCGAGGTGAAGGACGCCCAGATCCGCGACGGCCTGCACATCCTGGGCGAGGCCCCGGTCGGCGAAGCCCGTGTCAACCTGGTCCTCGCGATGCTCCGAGCCCAGCAAATGTGGGGCGGCAAGCAAGGCGCCGTTCCCGGGCTGCGCTCCGCTCTCGGCCTGAAGGAAAACTCGGACGCCCCGCTGTCCGAAGTGGACGCCATCGAAAAGACCGCCCACACACTGGTTTCTCTTATGGAGACCCGCTCGTGGTCCCCCGATTCGGTTTCTTCAGCGGTCACCGAGGTGCTGGGCACTTTTGATGCCGAAGTCGCCCGCGTCCTGACCTTCGCCGCCACCGAAATCGTCCCCCGCCTGGCCGGCACTTCGTCCGAAGCAGACGCGGTCCTCCACGCCCTGGACGGCGGCTACATCCCCGCAGGCCCCAGCGGTTCCCCCTTGCGCGGCTTGGTGAACGTCCTGCCCACCGGCCGAAACTTCTACACGGTGGACCCGAAAGCCATCCCCAGCCGCCTGGCGTGGGAAACCGGCCAGGCCCTGGCGGATTCCCTGCTCCGCCGCTACCGCGAAGACACCGGCGACTGGCCACGGTCCGTCGGCCTCTCGGTCTGGGGCACCTCCGCCATGCGCACCTCCGGCGACGACGCCGCGGAAGTCCTTGCCCTGCTGGGAATCCAGCCGATCTGGGACGAAGCCTCCCGCCGCGTGACCGGCATCGAGCCCATCCCGCTGTCCGAACTGGGCCGCCCGAGGATCGACGTGACAGTCCGCATCAGCGGCTTCTTCCGCGACGCCTTCCCGCACGTCATCACCATGCTGGACGACGCCGTCCGGTTGGCCGCCTCCCTGGACGAACCGGAATCCTCCAACTACGTCCGCGCCCACGTCGCCGCGGACCTGGCCGATCACGGTGACGAACGCCGAGCCACTACCCGCATCTTCGGCTCGAAACCAGGCGCCTACGGAGCCGGCCTGCTCCCCTTGATGGACTCCGGAAACTGGCGCGACGACAAAGACCTGGCCGAGGTCTACGCAGTCTGGGGCGGCTTCGCCTACGGCAGGGACCTGGACGGCCGTCCCGCGCGCGAGGACATGGAATCGTCGTACAAACGCATTGTGGTGGCCGCGAAGAACACTGATACCCGCGAACACGACATCGCGGATTCAGACGATTATTTCCAGTATCACGGCGGAATGATCGCCACCGTCCGCGCCCTGACCGGCTCCGCCCCCGCTTCCTACGTCGGCGACTCCACCACACCCGATGCCGTCCGTACCCGCACTTTGGGCGAAGAAACAGCCCGAGTCTTCCGCGCCCGAGTGGTCAACCCGCGCTGGCTGTCCGCAATGCGCCGCCACGGCTACAAGGGCGCTTTCGAACTCGCGGCAACCGTGGATTACCTCTTCGGCTTCGACGCGACTGCCGGCGTCGTGGGCGACTGGATGTACGAGAAGTTGTCGCAGTCGTATGTGCTGGACGAGGAAAACCAGCAGTTCTTGCGAGATGCGAACCCGTGGGCTTTGCGGGGAATCATCGAACGCCTGACGGAAGCTGCGGATCGAGGCCTGTGGGAGGAGCCGGATCCGGAGTTGCTGGCGCAGATGCGCGAGGTGTATCTGACGCTGGAAGGCGATCTGGAGAACGACTGATCCTGCTGTTCCGGGTTGCCTTGGCTGGATTGGGTTTGACCAGCTGAGGCAACCCGGTCAACTGGCTGTCGGCGAACCGGCTCGGCTCTTTCACCCGCTCGGCAGTTTCGTCTGGGCCCCGCTTATCCGGGAACCGGCACTTCCGCTGCAACCGACGGTCGCGATCTGCCAAGCTGCCGGACCCTGCCCGCGGCACACCGCCTCTGCCCGCAACTCACCAGGCCAACCGCGTCGCCGACCTTCGCTACCCGGCCGCTTCCCGGCCGTTCTCCCCTCCGACCAGCCGCCGTCGCCCCACTGCGCCGTGCATCACCGCCATGCCCGCCGCACCGCTTCAGCCCGCCGCGCCGCTTCAGCCCGCCGCACCGCCCCAGCCGCTGCGCCACTCCAGCCCGCCGCACCGCCTGGAGCCCAGCCGCACCAAGCCGCGCCTCCCGGCCACTACCCCGCCCCGTGCCCTCGCCTCGGACTCGCCGAAACCAACCGCGCCGCCGAGTCCGCTCCACCCACCTCCAGCATCTGTGCCCAGCCACCGAAACGTCAGTCATCCCCGCCAAGCCCACCGCGTCGCTACCCACCAGCGTCCGCGAACTGCCCCCGGCTCACCGCCAAGCCCGCCCGTCCCAGCCACGCCACCAGCGCCCGCGACCCGCGCCACACGACCCCCGGGGCTCACCACCAGCCCACCAAGCCACCACCCCGCCAGCGCCCGCGCCCCGGCCAGGCAGCCCCCGGAGCTTCACCGCCAAACCCACCGCGCCACCACCCGCCAACGCCCGCGTCCCCCGCCAGGCAGCCCCCGGGGCCCACCGTCAAACCCGCCGCGCGTCCACCCCGTCAGCACTCACGACCAGCACAGGCCACCCCGGGCCTCACCGCCAAGCCCGCCCACTCCAGCCACGCCACCACCACTGCCCCCGCCACCACTCACCGAGCCTTCCGAACCTCCCCCGCCGATCAGCCACCGCAGCCCTCGCCCCGCGCCTCCTGGCCGCCCCGGTCCAGTCCAACCGCACCGTCACCGTCTCCCCCTCTTCCCTCACCACCGCAGTCCTCGCCTCACCCCTCTGGCGGCGCCAGTCCCACCGCACCGCCGTCCCCCTTCCCCGCAGCGGACCACTCGCCCCCGCGGTCCGCGTCCCTTTGCGCGGAACCGTTGCGCCGCAAGGGTGAACCCGCCGAACCGAATTCCGGCATACCCCCCGAACCCGCCGTCCGCCGGACAAGAGCAGCCGACCGCACCTTGACTTCATAATGGTCTAGTCCAATGCTTACCGCATCAATTTTCCGCATGTTCGCCGGAGGACAGATGCAGCGAAGCAGACTGGCCGCCACACTCGTCGCCGCCGCTACCGTGGCCGGGGCAGCTGCCGTCGTGGCCGCGACCGCCCACGCACAGACCGGGACGTCGACCGCCCTCGACAACAACTGGTACGCCGCCGCGCCGTACCTCATGCCGCAGAGCAACAACCCGCCCGACCCGGTGACCGTCATGAACGCGACCGGGCAGAAAGCGTTCCAGCTCGCCTTCATCCTCGCGCCCAAGAGCGGCGGATGCAGTCCCACCTGGGACGGCACGACGCCGGTTTCCTCGGACACGACCGTCGGCGACGCGATCAACCGCATCCGCGGCAACGGCGGCGACGTGTCGGTTTCAGTCGGCGGCTACGGCGGGACGAAGCTGGGCCAGACCTGCGGGACCGTCGACGCGACCGCCGCGGCCTATCAGCAGGTCGTCGCGAAATACAACCTGAAAGCCATCGACTTCGACCTCGAAGAACCCGAATACGAAGACACCGCCGCCATCGCGAACGAACTCGGCGCCGCGAAGAAACTGCAGGCGGACAACCCCGGGCTGTTCGTCTCGGTGACCATGCCGGGCACCGCCGCGGGCACCGGCTGGTTCGGCACCCAGTTGCTGGACCAGGCGAAGTCGATCGACTTCTCCCCCAACGACTTCTCGATCATGCCGTTCGACGGCGGCTTCACCGGCGGCGGCGCGTCGCAGGTGTCCGCGCTCGAGGCGTTCCACGGCCTGCTCCAAAGCCACCTCGGCTGGGACAGCGACACCGCGTATTCGCACGAGGGTTTCTCGGGAATGAACGGGAAATCCGATTCGGCGGAAATCTTCAACGTTTCCGATTTCCAGACCGTGTACGACTACGCGACGAGCCACCACCTCGGCCGGTTCACCTTCTGGGCGGTGAACCGCGACCGACAGTGCACGACGACCACCGACAACAGCGTGTGCTCGAACGTCCAGCAAAACGACTGGGACTTCACGAAGTTCACCACCCGGTTCGCTGGAGCGACCCCGCCGCAGACCACTCCGCCGACGAGCCCGACCAGTCCGACCAGCAATCCCCCGGGGACTTGCTCGGCACCGGAATGGCAGAAAACGCAGGTCTACAACGGCGGCGCCGTGGTTGCGCACAACAGCCACAAATGGACCGCCAAATGGTGGACCCAGGGCGAGGAACCCGGCACGACCGGCCAGTGGGGCGTCTGGACCGACAACGGAGGCTGCTGACCGGCTAGGTTTTCCGATCGGGCGCTGCGGATTCCATGCCGCAGCGCCCGATCTGTCAGCTGCTTTGAGGAATCAAGGCCGAACGCCGGGCAGATGCGTATTCGCCCGGCGCACTTCCGAAGCCAACGCCGGCACCTCGATCACCCGACGACCGGCCGCGACCAGCCGCTCGACCCCCTCCGCCTCGACGAACAACGACGGTTCCCGCCAGGCCATCACCACCCGCGGAATAGCCGTCTCGAGGATCAGCTGCGTGCAGCTTTTGGGATGGGACGCGCGATCGCTGCACGGTTCGAGCGAGCTGTACATGGTCGCGTCGGCGAGCCGCGGGTCGTGCGGATCGAGCTTCGCCAGCGCGGACTCTTCCGCGTGATTATGCGGATCGCCCTCGCCCGAATGCCCGGTGGCGAGCACCGTCCCGTCGGGCAACCCGACGACCGCGCCGACCCGAAACGTCGAACTCGGCGGACACTCGTCGGCAAGCTCGATGGCCTGACGCAACCGCAGCAGATCGAGCGACGACGGTTCAGCCGCCGCGCGATACCGAAGCACCGCAACTTCCCCGAGCCGCCGCACTTCCGTCAATTCCAGCGGTCGCGGAAACGCACCCGGCCCGAGAAACCGCGGCGCGCGCGGGTCGCCGACCATGACCGGCGCGACCGCGAGCCGGAGTTCGTCGGCGAGCCCGGCGTCGAGGAACTGCGTGTGCACCGCCCCGCCGCCCTCGACGAGCAACGTCCGGATCCCCCGCGCGCCGAGGTCGTCCAGGACGCGCCCGAGCTGCGGCGGACTGCCGACATCCACGACAGTCGCGACCGCGCTCAGGCTCTCCGCACTGCCCCTCGGCGCGTAGACGAGCTTCTCGGCGTCGCCGACAGTGAAGAACCGCGACGCCGGATCCAGCTTGCCGCTGCTGGTGACCGTCACTTTGACCGGTTGCTCCGCCCGCCCCGCCGCGACGCGCTCACGGCGCAGTTCGGCGGAGCGCACGAGGAGCCGCGGATTGTCGGCCCGCACCGTGCCCGCGCCGACGAGGATCGCGTCAGCCTCGGCACGGAGCCGGTCGACCTCCGCGAAGTCGTCCTCGTTGGACAGGAGCAGACGGGTGCTGCCGGCGTCGTCGAGATAGCCGTCCAGCGATTGCGCCGCGGACAGCAGGACGTGCGGCCGCCCGGTCATCGTGCCCATCCGCTCATCGTGCTCCGGCCAGGTCAGGCAGGCACCACGGCGTACTGGCGGACGTACAGGTCGGTGTAGGTCACCGGTCCGCGCGGACCCGGCACCCGGTCGAGGTTGATGCCGGTTTCGGGCACCGCGAGCAGCTTGAAGCCGTCCAGCAGCCGGGTCGGCGCGTTCCAGAACACGCCGGTGCCGGTGTAGCCGTCGAAGAACTGCTCCGCGGCCGCCGGGTCCTCGGTCGCGATCCCCGCGGCCAGCCCGGACGTGCGCTCGTTCGCGATCTCGACCGCGTCGACGAGCCCGCCGACCTTCTCCACGGTGACGGTCGCCTCCCGCTCGGAGTCCAGCGCCCACTCGTAGCCGATCGGATGCTCGTGCGGCGCGAGCGAGGGCGTGACGCCGCGCTCGGCGAGCGCCGACTCGATCTGCGGCCACACCGTGTCGTGCACGTCCTCGTGGATCAGCAGCAGGTTCAGCCGGTTGCAGACGCCAAGCCGGTCGAGGCTCGAGAACACGAGGTCACGGACCTTGTCCGCATCCGCCGCGGCGTCGACGTACAGCACCCCGCCGCCGTCGGCATGCGCCAACGTGCGCACCCCGTGCACCGCGGCCTCAGTCGCCAGCGCGCGCGTGCTGTCGCCGCTGCCGCGCAGGATGACGAGCGGCACGAGCCCCGGCAACCGAACCAGCGCCGACGCCGCCTCCCGCTCAACGCGCGGCACCAACTGCACGACGTCCGGGTTGATCCCGGCGGCCTCGAGCGCGGGCGCGATCACGACGTCCCGCAACCGCTGCGCCGACCCCAGCGCCGCCGACCCCGTCCGCAGCACGCCGCCATTACGCGACTTGACCAACTGCGACGCCACATCGACGGTCACGTTCGGCCGCGCCTCGTAGTTCGCACCGATGACACCCACCGGACGCCGCCGCTCGACCAGCCGCAGCCCACCGTCCAACGTGGACACGGGGACGGACCGCTCCTGGTGCGGAGCTCCGGCTAGCAGCCGCAGCTGCGCAGCCATCCCGTCCAGCCGCTCGGGCGTGATGGTGAGCCGATCGAGCAGACCGGCGCTCATCCCGTCAGCAGTAGCCTTGGCGACGTCGGCACGGTTGGCCTCAAGCACCTCGTCCCGGTGCTCGACGAGCCGCTCCGCCATCCCGACGAGCGCCGCATCCACCGCATCGTCCCCGGCGGCAGCCAACGACGGCGCAGCCGCCTTCGCCGCCCGCGCACACTCCTCGACGGCCTTCGCGACCTCGTCCATCGCCTGTCTCCCTCCGGCGGCTCAGCAGACGTCCAGTCTGCCGTACCGCCCACATGGGGAGACGACGGGCTCAGCCCTCGGGACACTCACGGCACCAGTCTCCTGGTGGACTACATGGTCGACAACGCCGCCGCTCACGACCGCTGCGTCGCTGTCCGCGGCCTGCCGCCGTAACCGGGGACGCACCCACGCGAGCCGCTGGTGCTGCTGGGGTGCGGCCGGTGCTCCGGTCCGCGATCGCGTCGTCACGCGGTCACGCGCTCACGCCGTCCGCCGCCCTGCTTTCCGCCCAGCGGGCCCGGACCGCCACGAACTCACCCGGCGGTCCGGCCCAGCAGCTAGCCGCTCCGCACCAGACCAGCCCACGGCCTCAACCGCCACAGCACGCCCGCGCAGCCCTCCATGCCTCACGCCACCTCAACGCCCAGAGCGCCAACCACGCGGTCCACATGCACCAAGCGCGACCAGACCTCGATGCCCACGGACGTCGCCGCCGAACCACCGACCCGCTCCGCCGCATCCCAGCGGCCCCACGCAGTCACCCCACGCGACCCCGCGACCGTCCGCGTCAGCGCGCCGCACGCCAGAACCGCTACGGCAGCATCACAGCCCCAACGGCTGCAGCAACCACAGCCCGCCCGCGATGACGCAGCTCACCGTGAGCACGCCGAACACCAGCACCCACAACACCGCAGGCACGGCGGTCAACCGGCTCAGCTGATCGGCATCGGAGTCCCGCGCTTGGCCGCGTCGCCGTTTGAGCTGAAGCTCCACCACCGGCCGAACCCCGCCGAACAGCAGGAACCAGGT
This sequence comes from Amycolatopsis sp. NPDC114503, assembly GCF_055633655.1. NCBI lineage: Bacteria > Bacillati > Actinomycetota > Actinomycetes > Pseudonocardiales > Pseudonocardiaceae > Amycolatopsis > Amycolatopsis sp. NPDC114503. The sequence continues at coordinate 154,772 of NZ_JBVKDT010000010.1, forward strand.
CAGCAGATACACGAACGGCGCCTGCACCACCTTCGGCGCGACCAGAGCCACGAGCCCGAGCACGACGGCACTCGCCACCACCGTGAACACGCCGTAGGCATTGCGCACCATGATCAGCACACCCAGCAGCAGCAACGCGACCAGCACGAGCACCGCGGTGATCAGGTCGGCTCCGACCAGGCTCGCGAACAGCAGCCCCAGTACCGACGGCGCGACGTATCCGGCCAAGGCCGTGAACGCCATCCCCGGCCCCTCGGGCTTGCCACGCGACACGGTGACCCCGGAAGTGTCCGAGTGCAGCCGGATCGACCGCAGCCGCCGCCCGACCGTCACCGCCGCCAGCGCGTGGCCGGCCTCGTGCACGATCGTGATGACGTTGCGGGCGAACCGCCACGGCGTCCCGCCTGCGAGGACCACCAGCAAGGCGATACCGCCGGTGACCAACGTGATGACGCTCGGCGTATTCGCCTGCTCCAGCGCCGCACCGACTGTCCCAGTGCCCGCTGCCATGGCCGCACCAGAGATTTCTCCGGTACCCGGTCGAGCACTGAGCACAGTCGAGACGGCGAGTACAGGCGTAGTCACGCGGACACCTCACCACAGGCCCTATTTGGCCCCTGTGAGTGCCCAGGCAACAACCGTCGGCCGCGATTCGGTATGGCGGCGGCCTCACTCCATAGCGTCTCCCTCCCGTGGATCCGCGACTTCAGAAACCGCTCAGTCCGCCACCTCCCCGGACTCCGCCGTCCTCAACCGATCGAGCCGGAAGAGATGCGCGACCCACGACCGATACGGACGCCAGTCCTCAGCCAGCGGTTCGAGCTCGTCCGGTGGAGTGTCGGGAGGCAACGAGTATTCCGCGCACAGGATCTGGTGAAGCTGGGTGTCCAGCCGCGGGAAGAAATCGGGATGTCCCGCGCCGTGCAGCAGAATCTGCTCGGCGGAGAACGCTCCGATGCCCGGAATCGTGCACAGCCGCGTCATCGCGTCGGGGATCGACAGAGCCAGCAGCTCTTCGGTTTCCAGGCGGCCGTCGGTTGCGGCCCGGGCGACAGCTCGAAGGCGTGCGAGCCGGAACGGCCCCACTGACGGTTCGTCACCCAATTCGGCCAGAATCTGCGGCGCGGGAAAGGAAACCGGCCCGTCGTCGCCCACCTGGCGGCCGTGCCGCGCTGAAAGCTGTTCCCGCAACCGCATCGCCTGCCGGGCCCGCATGCCTTGGGTGAGCACGGCCCAGCAGGCTGCTTCGTACGGCGACGAATACAGCACCGGGCGCGCTCCGCTGTGGCGAGCCTGCAGCCGCCGGACCACGGAGTCACGGCTCGCGACCTCGGCGAAACCGGATTCGTCGACGTCGAGCGAGAGCATCCGGCTCACCTGCGCGACCACCCGCGAGGCAATCTCCACCGGCGCCGCCACGCCGACTTCGACCGTCCCCGGGGATCTCTGCCGGATCGCGGCCCCGGCATGGGTCCAGGTCCCCTCCACCGGGAACGCCAGCCGCAGCACGCCCGGTTCGGCGGCGAAGGATCCCGCCGGGCCCGCCCCGGCGAGCCACTGCGACGCGGCGCTCAGGTCGAAGTCCCCGCGCACGGCGATTTCACCGGTGGGCAGGTCGATCGGACGAAAGATCGGTGCGGTCATCAGACAGTCCTCCTCGCTGGTCTCCGCGGGTCGGAGACCGTGCGGACGACGTTAGGAACAGGCACCGACAATGCCGGGCCTCGAACGCTTGATCGGACCGATCTTCACTCGAACGAGTTAGCCACTGATGCCGCATACTGCCGGTATCCCCATCGACCGGTATCCCCATCGAGAGGACCCCAGTGCCCCATCACAGCACCCGGCAACGGCTCGCCGACCTGCTCAGCGAGCCGGCCACGACGGTCGACGGCTTCCTCGACACGCTCGGCGACGCCGCCCAGGCAGGCCCGCCCACCGGACTCACCCAACGGCTCATGCGCACCACACTGCTGCCGCAGGTCTACGAACGCTATTGGCGGCCAGTGCTCGGCCGCGTCCTCAAAGGTCCCGGCGGCCCGAGCATGGCCGACGAGGTCGCCCTGGCCGCCGAACGGCTCGCGCTGCAGTCCGGCCAGGTCGTGCTCGACGTCGCGTGCGGGACTGGCCGGTTCACGCGCGCATTCGGGGACGCAGTGGGACCGGACGGGCTTGCGGTCGGCTTGGACGGCGCACGCAGCATGCTTTCGCGCGCGGTCGAAGAAACTGATTCGCCGGCCGTGACTTACCTTCGCGCCGACGCGGTCGAGCCGCCACTGCTTTCGTCCACTGTGGACGCTGTCTGCTGTTTCGCCGCACTGCACATGTTCGCGGAGCCGGAACGCGCGCTTGATTCGTTCACCCGGATTCTGCGTCCCGGCGGCCGGATCGTCCTGCTCACGAGCGCTCGCCGCGACTGCCAGGTGACCCGGATCGCCGACACCGCAGGAGGAATCGTCAGCGGACAACGCATGTTCGACCGCGGGGAGATCGCGGCCAACCTGCGCGCGCGGGGCTTCGACGAAGTGCGCGAGCAGTACTTCGGGGTCGCCCAACTCGTCTCCGGTCGGCTGTCCGACGTGCAGTGATCCATTTTTGTCGGGGTTCGGAGATAGCATTCCCCGCATGACCCACGCCGCGCCTGTCCCGCCCGACGACAGCCACCTCCGTTCCCTCATCGAAGCCACCGCCGATGCCGTGGCCGCCGCCGAACCGCTTGGCTCCGACCACGCCGGAGCCGACGCGGAAACCCGTGCTGCGGTTGAAGAAGAAGTGCGCGCCCGAGCCGGCGAACTCGTCGCGCTCAGCCAGGATCTGCACGCGCACCCGGAAGAAGGGTTCGCCGAACACCGGTCAGTCGGCGCGCTCGCCGAATTGCTGCGCGCGCACGGACACGAGGTAACCGTCGGGCTCGGCGGGCTGGACACCGCGCTGCGCACCGGAACTCCGGGCAACGACGGGCCGCACATCGCAGTCCTGTCCGAGTACGACGCCCTGCCCGGATTGGGGCATGGCTGCGGGCACAACGTTATTTGCACGGCCGGAGCCGGCGGATTCCTCGGCGCGGCGGCCGTGGCCGAACGGCTCGGCGGTCGGGTGTCGCTGGTGGGCACTCCCGCGGAGGAAGGCGGTGGCGGCAAGGAAACGCTCGCTCGCGCCGGGATCTTTGACGATGTCGACGCGGTGATCATGCTGCATCCGTTCAGCCACGACATCGCACTGCACCCGTTCCTCGGCAGGCGACAACTGGAGATGGTTTTCCATGGCGTCGGCGCGCATGCTTCGGCTCAGCCGTTCATGGGCCGCAATGCGCTCGACGCCGCGGTGGCGGCCTATCAAGGAGTGTCCGCGCTGCGGCAACAGTTGCCGTCGAGCGACCGAGTGCACGGTATCTTCACGGACGGCGGCGCACGGCCGAATGTCATTCCTGCCCGGGCGGCTCTTTTGTTCTATCTCCGGTCGGCGAATCCGGAGACGCTGCGCGACCTGGCCAACCGGATGACCGCGATCGCCCACGGCGCAGCCGAAATGACGGGCTGCGGGGTGGAACTGCGCTGGGACGCGCAGCCGGCATACCTGCCGATCCGGTTCAACACCACACTGGCCGGCCGGTGGTCGGTCAATCAACAGGGCACCGGGCGGAAACCGCTGCCGCCGGGCATCGTGCCGGAGTTCCTGACCGGGAGCACCGACCTCGGAAACTTGTCGTTCCGCATGCCCGCGCTGCATCCGATGATCGCGGTGTCCGGGCCGACGGTCGCGTTGCACACCAAGGAATTCGCCGAGGCGGCCGGGTCGCCGACGGGTGATCAAGCGGTCGTCGACGGTGCGCTGGGCCTGGCTCTGACGGCCGCCGATTATCTCGCCGACGCGGGCCTGCGCAAAGCCGTGCACGACGAGTTCGAGGCATCGGGAGGGGCGTTGGACGTGCCGAGTTTCTTTGACTGACGCGTGGTGGGAGAGACGGAGGATGCGGGAATGGCGATGGGCCGCGAGGCTAGAGAGGAGGTGCAGCGGCCGGTTTGACGAGTTGGGCTGGAGCTTTTCGCGGGCGGGGCTGGCTCTGTGTGGGCTGGGCTGGCTCTGTGACGGTCGCGGGTGGCGAGCACTGATGGGCTCGTGTCGGCACGACACGGACGCACTTCCCGGCTGAGAGCGGCTGAGAATTCTCAGCTGATTCTTCTCAGGAAAGCCTGAGGGTTTTCCACAGGTTGCTCATAAGCGCAGGCGCGAGTCTGGGTTCATGACCGAGAACGAGAGCCGGCCCGGCCCCGCTGCCCCCGGTGGGCGCCAGCCGCACCAGAGCAGTGAGCAGTACGGCCAGTACCGGGCCGGGTCGAGTCCGTTCGATGCCAACGCGGAGATGCCGCGCGGAGCTCAGCGCGTTCCGGCGGTGCCGCAGCCAAACGCGCAGCAAAGGCCGTCGGCGATCGATGGTGCGCAGCCAGCGGCGGCGGGACCCGCGCAGCAACCAGCACCGGGCAACGCGCAGGCGGGCCGCAGTGTCCCGGCGAGTTGGCCGAGTGCCGCCGAACCGGTCGGGCCGAGCACCGCCCGACAGCCCCAAGGGGCCGAACTGGGCGCTACCCGACGATCCCAGCCGTTCTGGCCGGACACTGGCCAACCATCCCAGTCCGCCGGGCCGAGCACTGCACAACCATCCCAGCCAGCCGGGCCAAGCACTGCCCAGCGATCCCAGCCAGACGCTGCACGCCAATCCCCATCGAACGCTGCCCAGCAGCCCGAGCCGAACATCGCTCTCCTGCCAAACCAGCACGCCGCACGCCAATCGCAGCCGAACGCTGCCCCACAGTCCGACCTGAATACCGCTCCCCTGCCAAACCAGCACACCGCACAGCAACCCGGCACCCCGCACTACGGCCCGATGCCACAGCCCGCGCAACCACCCGCAGCCCTGGCCGGCCCGAGGAAACGACCCGCCCGCATGGCCGTCCTCGTCGGAGCCACTGCGCTGGCCGCAGCCCTCCTCGGCGGCGGTGCGGGAGCGGCGATTGTCGGGCTGAGCGGCGGTTCCAGCGAGTCCTCGACCACCGCGTCGTCTTCCGCTACCGGGCAGACCATCAGCAACACCACGGGTTCCGGGGACGTCAGCACCGTCGCGGCGAAGGTCGTGCCCAGTGTCGTTCAGGTGAACGTCACGACTGGCCGCGGCACGGCGATCGGGTCGGGCGTCATCCTCACCGCTGACGGCCGGATCCTCACCAACGCTCACGTCGTGCAGGGGGCGCAGACCGTCACAGTCACCACGTCGGACGGCAAGAAGTACCAGGCCAAGGTCGTCGGCTCGGACACCAAGAGCGACATCGCGGTGCTGCAGGCACAGGGCGCGAGCGGGCTCGCCGCGGCGACACTCGGCGATTCGGGCAAGCTCGCCGTCGGGCAGCAGGTCATCGCGATCGGGTCGCCGGGCGGACTGCAGAACACCGTCACCACCGGCATCGTCAGCGCGCTCAATCGGCCGCTTTCCGATGTCGGAGGCGGTGACGGCGGCGATCAGCAGAATTCGCCCTTCGGCAGGCAGACCTCGAACGTCACGTCCGGCCCCAGCTACACCGCGATCCAGACCGACGCCTCGATCAACCAGGGCAACTCGGGCGGTGCGCTCGTCGACAGCCAGGGCCGGGTGATCGGCATCAACTCCGCGCTCTACAGCCCGAACTCGTCAGCCGGCAGCGTCGGGATCGGGTTCGCCATCCCGATCAACGACGCCAAGAAGATCGTCGACCAGATCGTGAACGGCTGACCGAAACCCAGGAGGCGGACCGCGGTCGGGGCGGCCCGCCTTCGCTCCTCACTCGGGACGGTGAGGAAACCTGGCCGCTCTCTCCGGGAATTCGGGGCCTGGAGAGAGCGGCTTCCTCACGCGTCCGGCAGCTCGTAGACCAGCGTGAACGTATGCTTGCCCGCGTCGTCCACGGCGATGTCGGCCGACCCGGAAATGCCTGCCAGCTCGTCCGTTCCCGAGCCGGGAAGCAGGACCAGCGACAGTCCCTCGTCCCCGGCCGTGTGCCGGAGGACGAAGCTTCCCTTCCGCCCGTCGACGGAGCCGGTAAAGCGCTCGAAAGCGACATACGCGCGCGAGATGTCGTTCGACGCCGTCAGCATCTCGACCCGGCTGGTCCCCTCGACCGCCCCGGTGAACGTCTTCTCGATCAGCACCTGCGCGAACGCCGTGCCCCCAGACTCGTCCTGCGCCTGCGGCTCCCATTTGTCCAGTTCGAACGCGGCGACGGCGGTACTGGTCATGCTGCTGCTCCTCTGCCGGAAACTCGATCAGGAACAGTCAACCGCGGATACCTGCCATCTCCTGTCAGGTATCTCAGCGGCGCCGGTTGCCGAACAGCCCGCGCGAGAACTCCCGTCCGAGCGAACTCGCCGCCGAGCGCATGAACGACTTCACCGCCGGGTTGCTCAGCACCTGCGAGATCATCCCCGGCTCCTCCTTCTCCGGCCTGGGCGCAGCTGGAGCCTCAGGTTCGGCGGCAGGCGCGGAGGGCTCGGCCGGGGTGGCCTTCGCCGTCAACTTCTCGTACGCCGACTCGCGGTCGATCGTCTCCCCATACTTGGCGTTCAGCTCCGACGATGTGACCGCCGCTCGGATCGCGTCCGCCCCGATCGATCCCATCTTCGACCGTGGCGCGCGCAATCGCGTCCACGCGACCGGCGTCGGCGCACCGCGTTCGGACAGCACGGTGACGATCGCCTCGCCGATGCCCAGCGACGTCAACGCCGTCTCGAGGTCGTAGTGCGGCGACTTCGGATACGTCTTCACCGTGCGCGCCAACGCCTTCTGGTCGTCTGGCGTGAACGCGCGCAACGCGTGCTGCACCCGCGCGCCGAGCTGGGACAGCACGTTGTTGGGGATGTCGGTCGGCAGCTGCGTGCAGAAGAACACGCCGACGCCCTTCGACCGGATGAGCTTCACCGTCTGCTCGATCCGCTCCAGGAACGCCTTCGACGCCCCAGAGAACAGCAGGTGCGCCTCGTCGAAGAAGAACACCAGCTTCGGCTGGTCGAGGTCACCCTCTTCGGGCAGCTCCTCGAACAACTCGGCCAGCAGCCACATCAGGAACGTCGAGAACAGCGCCGGCTTGGACTGCAGATTGTCCAGCTCCAGCAAGGTGATGACGCCCTTGCCGTCCTGCTGGCGCATCAGGTCGTGGACGTCCAGCTCGGGCTCGCCGAAGAACTCCTCGCCGCCCTGAGCCTCCAGATTGGACAGTGCGCGCAGGATCACGCCGGCCGTCGCCGCGGACACCCCGCCGATGCCCTTGAGGTCTTCCTTGCCCTCGTCGCTGGTCAGATGCGTGATGACCGACCGCAGGTCCTTGGTGTCCAGCAAGGCGAGACCGCGCTGGTCAGCCCAGTGGAAAATCAGGCCGAGGGTCGATTCCTGCGTCTCGTTCAGCCCCAGCACCTTCGACAACAGCACCGGCCCGAAGCTCGTGATCGTCGCGCGCACCGGGATCCCGGTACCGCTGGTGCCGAGCGACAGGAACTGCACCGGACCCGCCGCCGGCGCCCAGTCGTCGCCCAGTTCCGCGGACCGTTTCGCCGTGCGGTCGCTCGCCTCGCCGGGCGCGGACAGGCCGGAAAGGTCGCCCTTGACGTCGGCCAGCACCACCGGAACCCCGGCCGCGGACAGCTGCTCGGAGATCAGCTGGAGCGTTTTGGTCTTGCCGGTGCCGGTCGCGCCGGCGACCAGGCCGTGCCGGTTCAACGTCGCCAGCGGCAGCCGAACGGCGGCCGACGCTTCCGTCTTCCCGTCGATCACCACCGCGCCCAGCTCGACCGCCGCCCCGTCGCTGACGTATCCCTGCGCGATCTCCGCCGCTGGTCCCGACCCTTGCTCGGCCACTGGCCGCACCCCGTTCCGAGTCCGAAATCACACCTCGTTGCACTGGCTGACCGAGCGTAACGCGCCGGAAGCCCAGGTGACGCCGCTGATATCCCCGTGTCGGGTTAGGGTGGTGCGGGTGAACGACCATCTTGTCTGGATCGACTGCGAGATGACGGGGCTCGACCTCGGCAAGGACGCGTTGATCGAAATAGCCGCGCTGGTGACCGACGCCGACCTGAACGTGCTGGGCGAGGGCGTCGACATCGTCATCCACGCCGACGACGCCGAGCTCGACGGCATGCCGCAGGTCGTCCACGACATGCACGCCAAGTCCGGCCTCACCGAAGAAGTCCGCGCCTCGACGACCACGCTGGCCGAGGCCGAGCAGCGCGTGCTGGAGTACATCCGCGAATGGGTTCCGGACCCGGCCAGCGCACCGCTCGCGGGCAACTCGATCGCCACCGACCGCGGCTTCATCGCCCGCGACATGCCTGCGCTCGACAGCCACCTGCACTACCGGATGGTCGACGTGTCGTCGGTCAAGGAGCTCGTGCGCCGCTGGTACCCGCGGATCTACTACGCCAAGCCGGAAAAAGGCCTGGCCCACCGCGCGCTCGCGGACATCAAGGAGTCCGTCGGCGAACTCGAGTACTACCGCGCGATCGCCTTCGTCCCGCAGCCCGGCCCGACGAGCGACGAGGCCAAAGCCGCCGCCGCCGAAGTGCTGGAACGCCACCGAGGGTGACCCCCTGAAAAGCGCTCGCGGGCACCCGCTAGGATTGCTTCCAGCAAGGCGATCGCGAGATCTTTTTGCCAGATGGTGGCTATAGCTCAGCTGGTAGAGCACCTGGTTGTGGTCCAGGAGGTCGCGGGTTCGAGCCCCGTTAGCCACCCTTGCACCCCGGCTTCACCGAGATCTTTTTCGGAGAAGCCGGGGTTTTGTCATTTCCGGGGTACGGTGGCAGTACGGGTGTCGCTCAGGTCACTGCGGCGTCTCCGCTGGCCAGCTGCCGCCGCACTGGCCGCCGATCGCCGGTTTCACGGCGGGTCACCGCCCCTGACCAGGGCGGTTGCCCCGGCGAGCCGAAAAGGGGACCCCCCTGGAACGGGGGCTGAACGCCCTGCTAATCTTTTCCACGTCGCCGAGGGAAACCACAGCGGCGGGAAGCACCAAGCGCCATTAGCTCAATTGGCAGAGCAGCTGGCTCTTAACCAGCGGGTTCGGGGTTCGAGTCCCTGATGGCGCACAGTTCTGAATCGAAGCCCATCTGCGGGGTTCCTCAATCACGGGGATCTTGCCGGTGGGCTTTGATCATGAGTGGGGCCGAATGCGGCCGCACCGGCCGATGTTGCTTCTTAGCCACCCTCCTCCGGCTGCGGCGTCCCTTCCCGCGTCGGCGCTGCCTTCTCCTTCCTCGTTCTCGCAACGCGATCGCAGTGTCGCGGGCGGCCTCCAACACCAGCGCCGCGGTTGCCTCGGCAGCGCGATGGGCCAGACAAGGCAGCACGCTCGTGTAAGTGTCCGCTGTGAGCACAATGCTGGAGTGCCCGAGCATCGCCTGCACGACCTTCAGATCGTTGCCCGCAGCCAACGACAAGCTCGCCGCGCCATGCCGCAGATCGTGCAACCGGACCGGCGGCAAACCCGCCTCCACCAACAATCTCGTGAAGGTGTGCGTCACATACCCTGGGCTCAACGGCCCGCCGTCCCGGTTGGCGAACAGGAACCCGACCGGCTCACCACCGTCACCTTGCCGCCGCTGCGACCGAATCACCCGCAACGCCGCCACCAGGCCATGATCCAACGCCACCGTGCGCACGCTCGCCTCGGTCTTCGGCGGACACACCACCGTGCGGCCACCGCGGTCCTGGACCTGGTGCGACACCTGCGCCACTCCGGCGTCGAGGTCGAGATCGCACCACCGCAACCCCGTCGCCTCGCCACGCCGCAACCCGAGCAACGCCACCGCCAGATACAGCACGTACAACGGGTGACCGCGAGCATGCTCCAGGAATTCGGCCGTCTGTTTCGCCGTCCACACCGCCACCTGCGGACGCTCCCCGGTAGCTCGCCAATGCGCCACCCGCGCATCCGTCCACACCACCGCGCGCGGCCGCCGCCCCGAGGGCAACTCCACCAGATGCGCCGGATTCTGTTCGATCAGCCCGACCCGGATCGCGCCGTTCAACGCCGCATGCAGCGTGCCGCGGATCCGCACGAACGTCGCCGGCGACAAAGGCCGCCGTCGCGTCGCGTTCGCCCGGACGAGCCCGACGAACATCGCCTGAACCCGCGCCACCGTCAACGACCGCAACGGCACGCTCCCCAGACACGGCTTCAAATAGTCGTTCACCTGCTGCGTGTACAGCCGACGCGTATTGAAACCCAAGCTCTGCCGCATCTCCAGCCAAATGTCCAGCCACTGCCCCACCGTCACCGCGCCCCGCCCCGGAACCACATCCGCGCCCAGCAGATACGCCCGCGCCTGCTCGGCAGCAGCACGGGACCGGAAACCACCGCGGCGCACCCGATGCCGACGGCCGTCCCGACCACACGGCAACTCCAGCGAGAAATACCAACTCCCATGACCCCGCTCCCCCAACCGAGGACAACGCCCGCCACCCGCTTCATTTCGCGTCCTGCAACCGCACCGCTTGTACACCGCCACTCGCCTCATCACGACCTCCATATCGAACACCCCAGCGTGCGCCTTCTCGTCCTAGACGACGACCAGCCTGCTGTGGATAACTGACGAATAACCCACGACGGCCCTTCCGTCGTTGAGCCTCGCGAGTACGACGCCGCGACCGTTCCGCACAGCAGCCGACAATCTCCAAGCACCCGACTCCTCCTGGCACTCGGAATCAGCCAATCTGGATCACCCAGGGTGCTGAGTCGATGGGCATCGGCATCACGGTTCGACTCGGAGCGTCTCGGCGTTCACCCAGTACATCAATGCTTCGCAGAATTGCTGACCGAGTTCAGCCTCGCTGAAACACTTCATAATCTCGCGTCCTTGGCGAAATAGGCTCGACTGCTTTGTGAAGAATCTCCAGCGCCAACTCCCGCCACCTCACCGGCGCACCGCTCTCATTTTTCCTTCGGTGCAACCGAAGCCACGCCGGACGACCTCCTCGACCTGTTCAGCGATCTTGATCCAGTTGCACGGAGTCTTGTGTACCGCCGACGCGAAAAGCAACGCGCAAGTTGCTCAGTACGGCAGCGAGACGATCAACAGCTACCAACGAAGGGCCGGGTACCCAGCTGCCACCTGCCGCGATGACTTACCGACCCCTACAAGATTCGAGCCGTCCGACGCCGCGGCTCGGCTGGATCAGCTGTCACTCGCACGAGGGAATCCCGTGCGCGGCCCCGCCATCAAACATGCTGGTCAATGCCACCCTTGCTGTGTGAAACACCACACCGACGCCAGCCCACGGCAGCTGTCCCTGCTGGACCAACTCGGCCAGCCCGCCTTGACCAGCCCGCCGCCAGACTCGGCCGGCTCAAGCACGTCGGTGTACGAGCACGACGGTATGCTGTGGAAACCCGGCGAAGGCACCACCGTCACGTTCGACGAGTTCGTGGCCGCCCGCAACACCGTGGTCGAGATCCTCGGCACCCAGCATTGGAACCCCTGGATCCGTGAGGAACGCGAACCCGAGTTGCGTACAGCCGCGGCGATTTTCGAGCAGTGGCATCGCGGCGAACCCGACCACCACATGTGGAGCAGCGCAGAGACCCAAGCATGGCTCACAGCCGAAGACGCTCGCTGGAGGCAGAAACGCGAACGCGAGGAACGAGAGCGGCAAGCCCGCATTCCACTCTATGACCCCGACCGAGCCCGAGCCCGCCTCGAGCTCCTGGAAGACGAAGCAGGCCTTCGGGCCTCGATCAGGCACCTCGGCGAGCTGAGGGACGGAACCTACGCACCTCTCATGGCCCCGGAGAAACGCGCGGTGGAGATCACCGACACCGAAGCGAGCGTCGCTGCGCAGCAAAGCCGGGTCGAGCAGCTCCGTCACAGGGTCGGCGACCCCGAGACCGTCATCGACCAGAACGGGCGTCTCCCCGCCCGCCGGCGCGAACTCAACCTGGTCGGCTTCTCCTGCCATCGCCAGCACGAAGTACGGCGGCTCCGCGCCCTCATTGCCGACCTCCGTGCCAAGCTCAAAGCGAGCACCGACCGGAGCGAACGCAGCGAACTTCGTAACCAGATCGCCCGTGAAGACCACACGCGCGTCGCGTGGGAAGCCATCCCGCAACTCGACGCGGCGGACATGTGTTCCGAATGCGACACGCCATCAAACTGGCACGAAAGCTCCTACACCATGATCCTCCCCAAAGGCCCCTGCTTCGCCTGGCCCCGCCGCGCCGAACGCATGCGCGAAGCCCGCAAATGGTTCCTCGAACTCACCAACAAACCCCGCACGCCCGAGCTCCCCAAACCGAAACCACTCGCCGTCATCCCCTCCGGTCTGCCCCTTAACCAAATCGTGACCAAACTCGCCGAATTCCAAGCGAAACACCCCAACGCGATCGTCCGCCGCGGCAACGCCAACAAATGGGAACTCTGGCCACCCCCCAGCACCACCTCTCACGAGCCTGTGCCAGATGAGACGGCTCGAATCCGTTGACCCGAATCTCCATCCGCGAACCCTCGTTAGCCTGATTCTAATTCCAGTGGAGACCCCGGCATTTTGGGCACCGTCCCGTAGTAAGGAGACGGTCACGGACTGGCAGGGAGTAAGAGTGTTCTGGGTTTGCTACACACGTCCAGACCGCCCTGAAATTAGATCTGAAATAAAGCTCATCGGCACTTCTTCCTGACTGGTCAGCATTTAGGTAGGCAGCAACTTCCGGCACTCGGGTATCCAATCTGTTTGTTACCGACAGCCTCTTTCCTGCACAAAAAGGTCATCCTGCTATTCGTCCCTTTCGTATTCGCGATGCGGGTGGCCCCGTCCATCGATGGTCGAGCGCCACCGGGCACACCCAAGGAACACTTTTTTGGCTCCCAGCGGTCAATTCTGACACATCGATTGAGGATCTCGTCAAATCTAGTTGAGCAGCGAGTTCTGGGTGAGTGACATCGAGGCGCGTTGTTGACGATGGACGGCGACCGGAGCAGAACGGGCATCCAGCAGGTTTAGATGGATTGGTTCGACTGTACGGCGGAGCACTCCAGCGATGATCATCGCCAGCTTGGCACTTCCACCAGATGGTCGCCCGCCCGGCGGTTGGTATCCGCTCTGGACTGCGCCCAGTTTTCCCGACATCGACTTGCGCCGCAAGTTCAGGATGACTCACCGAGAGAACACGACCTTGCCCCGCGGAGAGCCGAACACGTGCGACACCGCGCTTTTTATACCCGCACTCGGCACAGCCCCTCCGCTGCACCGCATCCGCGACACGGCACACACGAGTGTTTGGACATCCCGGACACAACCAGACACATCGATCCCCGCTATTGGCGTAGAGACGGTCTGGCCCAGCATCGGGATTACTCAGGTTCTCGATAAACTGCCGTGCAACATCCGGTCGCAATTCCGCCAGCGACTGGCCTGTACCCGCGCGCGCCCTTCGCCTTCCTCCGATAGCACGGGAACACTCGCGACACCCAGTGGATTCACTACTACTCCGTTTACTGGCCGGTGTGACCCACTGATGGCCACACGCGGAACATTTCCACCTGCATCGGTCATTGCTGCTTCGATGCATCAAATCTGGCGTCAATCCAGGACGATCGCAGTTCTCGACGAACTCGCTGACAATATCGGGATGAGCCGAAGCCAAGGACCGCACTGGAGGGTTCCCCACGAGTTCGATCCACGCATGCACGGCCGCCGCCAGACATTCCTTGACACGACTGTTGCTTAGATTTCGCACCGAAATATCACGCTTAGCGATATAACGGCATAGTGCCTGCATCCACACGACCGGATCACCAGTTTGATCATCCACTATCACCGTCGACGCGCGCAGTGGAGGAAGAGTCCGCGGCCTCACGCGGACGAAGTGCCGATCAGCCAGACCGTCCGCTTTGCGCTGATCCCGCTGAACATCAGCAGCCGAACTATGCCACGAGAACGGATCAAGGTCGATCAGAATGTCAACCTCCGGAAGATACAGGTCGACACGATAGGTCCGCGCTCCTTTGCCGGATTGACTTCGAGCCGGATGGTCATACACCACACTCAGACCAGTTGCCGCCGCGAGCAAAATTCCAACCTCCAACTCAAAGCGACTCCGTCTCGTCATTGCATTACAAACCGGACAATGCGTCTTCTGCTTACCGCGCTGCGCAACAGTAGTATTCCACAGGTGACCAAAATCGCATTGCCATTCGACTCGATCACTTCCCGAAACAGGCGTGGTATTCGCAGTTCGGTCAGGACGAGAGAGATTGCGACGAAATTCGGCCGCCAACGCAGGATTCGCAACACTCAGCGGTGTCATAAGCTTATCCCCCTTGGCCCTGTAGGCGCACCGCTTACATCCCGTGCCGACCGTCACCCGTGTCGCCACCGTCGCAATCCAGACGTGCCCGCAACTCGAGCACTTCCATCGACATCGGTCACTCGACCCTCGCGTAAGGTGATGAAGGTCGCGTCCTGTCGTTAGATTTTCTAGAAACTCAGCAACCACATCCGGGCTCGCCAGCGCAGCCGGCTCCGCTGGCAAAGTCGCGAGTCGCACACAGCTAGCGCATCCATCGTCCATGGCTCGCGACGCGCGCGTTTTCCACTGGTGCCCACACACGCGGCAGCGCCACCGGCAAATATCCGTAGAACGACAGCTCATCCGCTCCAGAGATCGTCCTGGATGCGTAACGTTCTCGACGAGTTCTAACGTTGTCGAGCCAATAACCGCTGCCAGTGACTTATGGACGCGTCCGGCGCAGCGCGGGCATCCGCTTCCCACTACCGCCACCCTGTTTGCGTTGGCTTCCCACTCGTAGTCGCATGTCAGGCATTTCCAGCGGAATCGGTCGTTCGACCCTGCGGTCACTCCGGTGCCCAAGCCGGGGCGGGACAGGTTGTGCAGTGGCCGCACCGAGCGACCCTCCAACGCTGCCAGCAGGGCAGGGTGCCGGCGACGGGTCCGTATAGGTCGGTCCATGTGTGAGCTGGCCTCTTTCAGTAATTGCCGGTCGCGGAGTGAACGGGCTGCATCCTGCCAGCTGGGTACGACAACCTGAGCATTCGCCAACCCGGTGATAACACGACGCCGCCTCCGCTCCGCCGTGCCACACGCCGTCGCCGCCCCGGTGTGTTCACACCTGGAGGGCCCGGGCGGTTCTACGATGCTGCGATGAGCATTCATCTGGGTGACCTGCCGACCTGGATCGCCGCTCGGCGGCAGCAGAACCGCGGTAGCCGCGCTGATCAAATGGTGCTGCAACGCCGCCAGCTAGCCAACCAACGCCAGGCACTCGAGGCCGAGACCGAACGAACCGTAAGCGCGACGAACTGCTGCTCCAGCAGTTACACGACTTCGACCAGCGGATACGCACCTGGCAACGACGGCAGGCCGAGAAAATCACGAAACTTGACCAGCACGCCAGAGTCGCCAAGCGGCATCACCGCGAAGGTAAAACCCTAACCCAACAGGTTCATTTGGGAATTCGGTGCAGAATTGAGCCATTTGGGTTATGCGGACTGGCTCGATCGGCGCTTGCTCAGGGAGACCACAATACAGAGACGAGCTCCGTGAAGGGCAGAGCTTCGCCACATCAGTCCAACCCAGCCTCCACAGCAGTGGGTTCGAATTTCATCGTACGGGCAATCAGGTCTGCTCGGACGATGCCGTTTCCACCGTGATCGTCGAGTTGCTTCCACATCCGGAAACCCTCGATGATGGCGCGCTCCCAGTCGGCTGCCGTGCGAGCACCGACCTCGAACTGGGCGGTGGAGGTCGCGATCGAGGCGAGGACGTCGCCGTCGACGCGGGCTGTGCCTCTGAGGTAGTCACGCGTGGCCGCGTAGGCGAAGGTCGACGCCGCCAGCCCTTCTTCGATGGCGATCGCACGTCCTCCGTCGTCGTTTTCGTCGATCGCCGGATCGCTTCGGCGCTTGCACCCGAGCAACGGGCGGGTGACCGGAGACCAGCCGAGCAGGCACGCGTAGCTCAGGTGGAATACGTCGTGTAAGCGGTAGCTGTCGGTGTTGCGCGAAGCGTCAGTGAGGGTCGCGTCGACCTGCACGCTTCCGCAGGAGACCTCTGTCGCGAGGACGCCGTCCGGCTCGCGGTAAGTCCGGAACTCGTATGCGATCGACAAGGGCAGCCGTTCCCCAGTCGGGAAGCCCGATCCAAGCCGAGGCCGTCGGCGAACGCGGTCAGATTCCACAGGACATCGCCGAGTTCTTCGCGGCCCTGGAGTTTGCCCACCTCTAATGCTCGCCATCACGCTGGGTCCGTTGGTACTGCCTGGAAGCGAAGAGAACGGCGAAACAACCACACAAGCCGGCCGAGACGACCTGCCGGGTCCACAACGGCTTCACAGAGCCTGGTCCAGCAGGTCGTAGCGAAGGGCTTCCTGCGGTATGGCCCGACCGCCGGTCAGGAGCGCGATGCTGCGGTCCCTCACGCTTTCCGGTAGCCACTTGGCCAGATCACGGGCTCGCCCAGGCTCGACTCCGGGGCCGGGTCGCGAAGGCCGGTCCGCCAGCAGCCGCCAAAGCGTCTCCGCCGGTCCGGCCAGGATTCCTGACCGGCTGACGATCGCGCATGCGGTCGCAGCGATCTCGAGGCCCGGGGCGTCGAGGTCACCAAGGTAGTCGAGCCGCGTCACCCGGAACGGCAGATCGAGAACCGACTCCAGCGGTGCCGTGTTCCGTCCCTGGATCCAGGCCACCGCCACCCACCTCGGTGTAGTCCGTCCCCGGAGCACCCGGAGCAGGCTTCGGAAGGTGGCGTGGTTCTCCACGCAGACCAGTGCACCAGGCGGGCCGACGACCGGTACGGCCGGCTCCCACGTCAGCGGCGTCGGAACGCGTACGCATCGCAGCAGGCCGAAATTGAGCCGGTCAGGCCGCCACAGCGTCTCCCCGCCCACCGGAGGCGTCGAGTCGAACGCCTTTTCGTTGCCGAGAAGTTCGTACGCACGCTCGGCGGCCGGGATGACCGCCACCTGTCCGCCGTTCGTGCGGCGCAACCAGTCGTTGACGGCCAGCAGCACGGTTCGCTGACCGCTGAGCAGGTCGAGCGACGTCGCCCAGTCCGCGAGTTCGGGACGCAGGGGTACGCCGACCGGACGCCGTTGGTCACCGGCTTGGACCGCCCGGATGAGCTGGACAGACTTAGGCAGCACGCTGCGTCCGCGTCGGACCGTGGTCTTGGCGACGGACCAGAGACCAGCCTCTCGGCCGCGCTCGAGGGTGGCTCGGACGAGCTCAGGGACGTCGCCGGGCCCGGCTCCGGGAACGAGCTTCCTCAGCTCGGTGGCGAACGCGTCGATGTCGCGGCGGCCGCCCCGGCCTTCCGGATCGAGCGCGAGGACCAGTGCGCCGAGGTCGACCATGGTCATTCGCCGAGCACCTGCAGGACGTCGTGCTGGATCAGCTCGAGATCCGCCAGCTCGCGGTTGCCGTCGTCGACGAGCACGACCTTCTCGCCGGACGACGGGCGTGAACGACGAGCCAGGGTGATGATCCGGTCGAACATCGACAGCGCCCCCTTGTCCTTGGGGGCGGCGGTGAAGACGAGCTGCAGCCCGAGCTTGTCGGCCGCGAGCCGCATGGTCCGGACGAACTGGTCGGCGGACGCCTGGCCGAATGGGTTGTCCAGCCAGAGCCAGCCGATCGAGGTGTCGTTGCCGGCCGCCTTCACCCGGGCCATCGTGGCGTACAGCAGCACTCCCGCAGTCACCCGCTGTCCGCCGGAGAAGTTCTTCAGCTCGGCGACGTCGACCCGGTCGAGGGCGAGGTCGGTGTGGGGCTTCAGGAGCCGGACGCGGAACGGCGCGTCGACGAGAGCCCGGGCGGCGGCGAACAACATCGCCTGGGCATCCGAGCTGCCCGCACTGGGCGAGAGGAGAGCGTGGACAACTCGCGCCACACGGTCGACCGAAACGGATTCGTCGGCCGGCACGGGTTCGTGGTCGATGACGGCGAAGCGCTGTCCCGACCACTCGCCCAGCCCTTCTGGCAGACGTGACTGGTTCTGGTAGTGGCGCAGCTTCTCGATCGCCGTGGACGCCTGGATGTGCAGCATCCGGGCACAGGTCCGCACGCGTTCGTCGTGTTGCCCGAGGTCGTCCCGCAGGGTGGCCGCCCGCTGCTCGAGCTGCTCCGCGATGCGTTCGGCGTCGAGGGCGAGGCTCTGGTCCGTCCTGAGCCGCGTGATCAAGTCGGCCAGGTGGGGATCGGCCCGGTCTTCGACAGCTCTGGCGTCCTTGCCGTTGGCGTGTGCCTGCACGCCGGCGGTCAGTTCGTTCAGCGCGTCTTGGGCTCGCGAGACGTTGTCGGTCGCGGCCCGCAGCTCTTCAGTGCTGTTGGCGAGGGCCTCGGTCAGCTTGCCCACGTCGTCGAAAACGCGTCCGGCAGGAAGCTCGGCCGCGAGGTGGCGCAGCGGCCGCACCGAAGCCTCGATCAGCCGACGCGCTTCCGCAGCCTTGGCACCGGTCTCTTCGGCCTCCTTCATCAGGCGGTCCTCGACGTTGCGTTTCTCGAGAAATTCCACGGCCACATCGTTGAGCTGACGTGCGTACTGATCGGCTTCCAGCGGCGAAATGACCCGCACCGCGCTCGGGAACCCGTCGGCGTCCGGAGAGGTGCGGTCCTCGCGGTCGTCGACCCGCTGCTGGTAGACGCGCCGGGCGGCCTCCGCTGTCGCCTCCGCCTTCGCGAACTCGACCCCTGCATCGGAACTTCGCCCCTCGGCGATCCTCATCGACTCGGCCAAAGCGACCGGATGGCGGGCACCTCTGCTCGCTGCGTACTGCTGGGCGAGCTCGCGCCGCTCCCGGTCCGTGCCGATCATCGCCTCGGCATTGGCGAGTTCGCCGCGGAGCCGCTCGATCTCGTCGAACAACGCGGGATCGATCGTGGCGCTCGCCAGTGTCTCCTGCACACCGGCCAGTCGTGCCTGGATAACCGTCTCTCCTTCGTCCGGGATCGGCCCCTCCGTCGTCGGCGCCAACCCCGCTTGGCGCAACGCGTTGGCCGCGTCATCGCGAGCGTTCGCGTGTTCGACCTTCAGCCCCTTAGCCTCGTCGATGCGTTCCGCCAGATCGGCCTTGACGTCCGACAGCTCCTCGATGCGCGCGCCGAGCGAGGCGATCGCATCACGGAGTCCCGGCAACGCGCGGCGCGCCGCGGCGATCGTCTCGGCCGCGGCGATCGCGGGGACGAGCAACCGGCGGTGCTCGGCTGCCGTGTCGATCGTCAGCTGGGCCTCCTCCACCACGCCCCGCTGCACGACCTGCTCTTTTTTCAGCGCGGCGATTTCCTCTTGCGCAGTCTGTTCGTGCCGGCTTGCCTCCTCCCCTCGTTGCTCGGCGGCCTCGATACTGCGGTTGAGCGCGGGACGAGGATCCACCGGAAATTCCAGCCACAGCTGCTCGCAGGTCGCGAGGACGCCACGAAGTAGCTGGGCGCGTGCGGTGGCCTTGGCGCGATCGTCTTCCGCGCGTGCGCGGTCGTCGGCGGCCGCGGCGACGAGTCCCGCCGCGGCGTCCCGGTCGAAGACTCCCGCGGGCGGCAGCAGAATCCGCGCTTCGGTCCCGCTGCCGCCGCCACCTGACGCCGCGGCATCGGGATTGGTGACCGCGCCGACCCAGAGGGCAACACCGAGGTCGAGACCGTCGAGCACAGCCGCTACCGCAGGCACGAGGCGAGGCTCCGCGACGACGAGTCCGGAAGCGATGTCCGGCCGCGACCGGGCGAACGACTCCGCAGGCTCGGCGGACATCGTGTCCGCGATCCACCGCCACCCGGACCACACCGTGAGTTCTTCCTGCTCGCACCGCCGCACCGCGTCCTCGACGATCTCGGCCGGCGGCAGGAGCCCGTCGGTGCCGATCGAGTCGATCGTGCGCTGCGCCGCCTCGGCCGCCCGGCGCGCTTCTTCCGCGCCACCGTCCGCTCGGGTGGCGCGCCCGGTCAGCACGTCCGTGAGCAGCGCGCGGCTGGCCCAGAGATCGGCGACCGTACCGCCGAAGGCGTCCACCACGAGTTCGTTCTCTTCGAGTGCGACCACTCGCCGATCGACCGTGTTCAGCTGTCCGCGGAACCGCTCGACGTTGTCACGCGCTTCGCGGACCCGCCGCTCAGCCGCCACAAGCCGGTCCTGTGCCGACCCGAGAGCGGTTTCGATCCGTTCCAGCTCGACCCTGGCGGCGTTTCGCCGGCCCTGCGCGGCGGTGATCGCTTCGGCGAGCTCGAGGTCCTGCTGTGCCGGTTCCTCGCCGTCCGGCAGCAAGCTCGCCTCGACAGCCTCGGCCAGCGTGCCCTCTGCCGCGGTCCGGTTCTTTTCGTGCTGCTCCGCCCGCTGGGTGACGGCGCCTCGCTCGCCGAGCGCCTGCTTCTCCTCGTGAGTTGCGTCATCCAGGTCGTCGCGTGCCTTCTTCAGCCTCGTCTCGGCTGCTCGGCGGGCGCTCTCCGCTTCGTCTCGGCGTGCAGTCAACAAGCGAGCGATACTGTGCCTGAGCGTGCTTTCCTCGCGCTGCAGTTGTTCCGTCTTCATTTCGACGACCCGCCGGCGCTCTTCGAGACCGGCGAGACGGCCGGTGAGCTCTCCGGCCAGGATGACGTCTCCGACGATCCGCCAGGCGGCGAGTTCCCGCTCGGCGTCCTCTCGTTCGTCGCGCCGCCGGTCGGCGATGCCCTCGGCTTCCCGCACACGCAGCTCGGCGGCACGCAGTTCCATCCGAAGGCGGTGTGCCTGCGCTCGCCGCGCCGCCGAGCCGGCCTCCCGGCGAGCGCCGTCGTGGTGATCGTAGAGCTGCTGCGCCGTTTCCTCCTTGAGGTGCAACGCCGCAGTCGTTGCCTCCGCGTCGGCAACGGCCGAGACAGCACGTGTCCTGGCCGCCGTGGCCGCGCGGCGCTGCTTGCCGGCCTCGTCGTGTGCGACGGCGAGGTCGAAGAGCGGCTCGATGAGTTTCTGCCAGAGGTTCAGCTCCTCCTCCCAGCGCGGCCGGGCGGCGGCGTTGGCCCGGAGGACGTCCACGCTCTTCGTGATCTGCTCCACGGTCGAAGTCGGCATGGTGGCACCGACGAGCCACTGGACGAACTGGTCGGAGTCGGTGAACCGCATGACCCGGTCGACGCCGCCCTCGGCGGCGTTCATGACGGCCTGGAAGCGAACCTGGTCGAGATCGACGCCGACGGCGTCGAGCCACCTGCGCCAGTTTCCCTGGTGGTCGGACGGCGGATGCGGTGGAACCGCACCCCCGTACGGCAGCACGGCACGCACGCCGTCCGTGAACTGGTTGCGGGTGGCCCACCTCCCGGCATCGGTCCGGAACGGAAGGTCGTCGATGGTCGGCCCGTGCTCACCCGAAAACCAGCCGTAGAAGACGCGGTGGAGACGTGACGGGTTCTCGAGGTCCTGGGTGCCTCCGCTCGCCCAGTCGGCGACCATGCCGACCACGACACGCTGCAGCTCCCCGTCGACGACCCGGCTGGCCTGCTCGACAACGTGGCAGACATCGCGGGAGCGGACCAGCTGGGCCAGCGACCGGTCCGATTCGCCGCGGATGAAATCCCGGGCGGACGGCAGGTAGAGGGCGTAGCGCAACGCCGTGACCATCGTCTTGCCGGTGCCGTTGTCCGCCCACAGAGCCGCGTGCGCCGTGCGGTCGAGGGGCCCCGACCACCTGAGATCCAAACCTTCCAGCCGGGACTCGGCCAGGCCGGCTCCCGCCAGGAAGGTGCGTTCCAGCCGCCAGCCGAGATGTCTCACGCATCCTCCTCGTCGAGCGCGGAAATCCCCGAGTTGACGATGGTCTGCCACGCCAGCGGACCACCACCGGTGGCGACGTGGGCGCGGAACCGGTCGGTCGAGCGCCACACCCGCAGGTCCGGACGCGGCGGCGGCACCGTCCGATCCACCACCAGGAGGCCGAAGGCGGCCAGCATGCCGAGCGCTTCTTCGCACATCTTCACCGTGCAACCACGCTTGAGCTGGCCGGTGTTCTTCGTGACGGCGATTTGCTTGCGGTGGACGCTGTACTGCTCCCACGCCGGCCCCAGACCGGCAGGCAACTCGGCTTCCCCGGCTTCGACCGCGGCGGCGTGTTCCCGGATCAGCCGGTCGACGTCGATCGCGGAGACGCGCCGGGTGCCCGGCTCCCGCACCGACCGCGCGGTCGGGTAGCACCAGGCGGCGGCCCCTCCGAGCGCCACCCCGTAGACCATCCGGTCCCCGGCGCTGCTGATCCGCAGCCACGGGGTCGTGTCGGCGACGGCAAGCGGTGAGTCGACCTCCGCGGAGAGCACCAGGCCGGTCGTCCGATCCGCGGCCAGTGTGCGGACCCCGAGGCCGGCCGCGGTCTCTTCGAACGCCGTCCGCAGCTCGGGATCCGTGGTGTAGCGGTCGAGGAGCCGGTTGTAGGTGTCGTGGCGAGCGGGCGTCACCGTGTGGTCGAGAGCGAACCGCAGCAGCAGGCCGACGTCCCTGGCGAGGTCACGGTCGGTCATCCGGCCCCCTCCGGTGCAGCAGCAGATCCGGGAAATCGAGATCGGGCGCGGATTCGCGGCAGGCGTCGTCGACGGCCCACCAGTCGTCGCTCGGGTCAGGCACGCCGTCCGGGCGCCACAGCATCAGGGCGTCCAAGGCGAGCAGCAGCCGGAGGCGCAGCCGTGCGGTGTGCCGTCCGCCGGCAAGGGTGGCCAGCTCGACGACGGTGCGGAGGTCGGGCTGGGAGAAGAGCGCATCGGCGTCGGCCAGCAGATCAGACAGCCGCGCCTTCATCCCGGGTGCGATCCGCCGGCCGCGCAGGGCTTCGGCGACATTGTGGAACTGCTCGGGGAACTGCTGGTAGACACCGTCGTTGTCCTCCAGCGCGCCGGTCGCCACTTCCCGTCCGGGGACGTCGAGAACGTGACGCGGCGGCGCGACGAGCCGATCCGTCAACGCCAAGAAGTTCAGCAGCCGTGCCGGTGCCGGAGGCGAGGCGTCGGCACCGGCCGGCAGCGGCTGTCCGGCCAGCAGCGCGGACAGGACGTCCGCGGTGGGGTCGACCTCAGTCGCCGGAACCGCCGTGAACGCCTGCGCCGCCTGAGCGTCGCGCCAGCGCGGTGTCGCACCGATGACGTCGGTGTGGAGTTCGGCGAGCGTCTCGACGGCCTCGCCGAGCCGGGAGATCGCCATCGTGAGCTGCTGGACGGCTTCGGGATCCTGTTCTTCGGACGCATCGGAACGCAAGCTCTCCAAGTGGCGCAGGAAGGTCCCGTCGACCTGGATCCGCCGTTCCAGGTGCCTCGACGCGGCGGTCAGTTCCGGCCGCAGCGTGGTCACGTAGTCCACCCGGCTGACATCGCGCTCAGCTTCGATGATCATGCGGCGGACATTCGCCGAATAGGTCCGAGACAACATCAAGGCGTCTTCGGCCGATTCGATCGCCGCACCGAGCCGTCCGCTGTCAGCCTGCGCCTGCATGACGGCGATGACCGCTTCGTGTTCGTCTTCGAGGGAGCGGTTGGTCGCGAGCAGCAACAAGGCCACCGCGGTGTGGTCGGCGTTGACCTGCAGCGACGACCCGTCCTCCGCCAGGGTTTCATACAGGACACGGACCTGGTGGGTCACGGGTGCCCAGCCGGCATCAGCGTCGGCGTGCTCGACGGTGAAGTACGGCGACGGCTCGTCGTGCCTCAGCAGATGATCCAGCACGAACCGGGCGACCCGCTCGTGCTCGGCGACGGGCCGGTGCGGGGCCATCATGGCCGCGCCCCGCGTCATCTCGTCCAGGACCGTCTCGCGCGGAGCACCCAGAGTGCCGTCCAGGCCCGAAGAAAGCGCGATCGTGTCCACGCTCAGCTGGACCAGCGCGACGAAGTCGTAGGCGGCCCAGTCGACGTCCGACGGGTTCCTGGCCCGGTTGAGGTGCACCTCGAAAATCGGTGACAGGTGCGCGAGCGTGCGCCGTCGGCGAGCGGCGCTCCCGGACAACGAGAAACCGGCCGTCACCCGCGTTCTCCGCTCGGGTCCCCGCCGCCGAACCACGAGGTCATTCCCCACCTCCCGGACACTGACCGTAATCGCAGGTGATCCGCCCGAACGACGACCGATCGGGTGATGAGACACGAACTGCCTGCCCACGGGCCCTACGCCAGCCGCTGCAGGCCGCTGGCCAGGTCGGCTTGCACGAGTTCGTCGCGTTCCGCCGCCGTCAGCCAGCGAGCCGTCGAACCGGCAGCACTGCGCTCAACCCACAGGACGTCGTCGACGGCTTCGGCGACCGCGTGCAGGTGACTGATCACCATGACGAGGCGGTCACCGCCGGCCTGAGCCCGCAGCACTTCCAGTGCCGACTGCAGGGCCGCCGTATCGAGGGCCGCGAAGCCCTCGTCGAGGAACAGCGAGCCGAGCCGGGGACCGCTGCGCGAGTGCAGCTCGGCCAAGGCCAGCGCCAGGGCGAGGGACGCCAGGAACTTTTCGCCGCCGGATAGCCGGTTCGCGGCGTGGACGACGCCGGAGTTGCGGCTGACGATCTCGAAGCTGCCGGCGAAACCGAACCTCAGGTCGGTCAGCTGCCCGAGCAGGTCACTGGCGATGCCGAGCAGCGCCCGGGTGTTCAGTCCCGTCAGGTGGCCGAGGAACTTGGCTTCGACGAGCTCGCGGCGCAGCACGTCCAGCGCCGCCAGCCGTGCCTGTCCTGCCCGGATGGCGAAGTCCAGATCGGCGGCGGGCTTGACCAGGTCCTGGGCTCTGCCTTGGAGCTTGCGCTGGTTCGCGGCTTCGGTTTCGGCTTTGGCGCGAGCCGCGACGAGCGGGTGCAGGTGCGACGAGTCCGTCAGGCAGCAGGCGGGATCGACTCCCTCGACGTCGGTCAGCACCGCGGCCTGTGCCCTGAGTCCGGCAGCCGCTTCAGCCGCCCGAACCGAATGAGCGGCGCCGACCTTGGTCAGTTCGCTCCGCAGGGCGCCAGTGACCGCGGACAGCGCCGTGGCGAACGTCCGGATTTCCGTGATTCCCGGCTCCGCCGGAGCTTCGGGCAGCCGGTTCCCATCGGCATCCGGCAGCTGGGCCGCGGCCTGCACCGCCGCGTCCGCCCACCCGTCCAGGCGGTGGCGAAGGCGGGTGAGCGGCTCGTCCACCGCTTTGCCGGCCTCCTGGTCGAGTGCACGCTGGAGCTTGAGGACCGTGTTCTGCTCCGTGCGCACCGACTTCTGCTCGGCAAGCAGGTCCTTGATCTCCGCCAGCCCCGCGGCAATGGTTCCGGCCACCTCGGCGGCGACCTCGGCACCGACGTCAATCGCCTTGTCAGGCAGAACCTGCCGGATCCGGGCCGGCAGAGCGTCGATGTCCTCGGTCATCCGGTCGACTGCGCGCGAGTGCCGCACCGACGCTGCCTTGGCGGTCTTGACCGCCTTTGCGTGGATCTCCTTCCGGCCGCTCAGCGCCTTGCGTTCGACGTCGAGCGCGGCGGTTGCCTCGATCGCTTCGGTACGCAGCCGGTCCGCACGTGTCGCGGCGGCGTGCTCACACCTGGCGAGCGCAGCGGAGACGGGTTCGACGAGCTTCGACGGGTCGAGCGTGCTGTCGTCCGAGTGGGTGGCCAGTGCCGTGGTGGCCTCGGTCAACGTCGCCGACGCGGCCTGGGCGTCGAAGGATTCTTCGGCTTCGACGGCAAGAGAAGCGAACTCCACGTGAACCTTCAGCGCTTTCTCGGTGGCGCGTTGCAGGTTCTCTTCGGCTTTCCGGTGGTCTTTCGCGTGGCCGGACGCGGCCGTCTCGGCCGTGGTGACCGCGCCGCGGGCGTCGGCGAGCGCACGGTCGGCGCTCTTCGCATTCGCCCTTGCCTTGCGCACCAGCTCCTTCGCCGCGCCGAGGTCGGCCTCACCCGCCCCGGCGGCCAGCTCGAAACCGGCGGGGAGTGCGCGCCGGCACACGGGACAATCGTCACCGGCGTGGAGTTCGGCGGCAACCGAAGCGGCCCGGTCGCGCAGCTTGAGAGCGTCGAGGTGCTGCTCCGCGGCTTCGACCTCGGCTTCGGCGCCGCGGACCTCTTCGTCTAGCGGCGCGACGGCCTGCTGCGCGAGGTCGACGTCCCTGACGGCGGTGCGGTGTGCGAGCGCAGTACGGGCGACCTGCTGCGCGGCCGCCGTCGCTTCGGCCAAGTGAGTGCGAACGCCAACGCCCTTGGCCTGCAGTCGCTTGCTCACGTCGACGGCGGCTTCGGACGCTTTGGTCAGCGGCTTGGCCAGCTCGGTACGCTGCGTCACGGCAGCCGCGACTGCAGTGATGGCTTTGGTTTCGGCCGCGAGTTCGGCTTTCTCGGCGACGAGCCGATCGCGCTCGGCACGATGTTCCCCGGCTTGCCCCGGGAGCTTCGCCACGACGGCGGCGGCCGTGACGAGTTCGTCATGTCCTTCGCCACGGTCCTCGATCTCTTCGATTTGCGACGTCAGGACGCCGTCCCGCGCAGCGGCCGCGGTGGCTCGCGAGTTCAGTGACCCGCGGCGTGCGGAGATGCCGGCGGCAACCGGCTCGAGCGCGTCCAGAACGGACTCGGCGTCGGGCACCGCCTTTTCGGCCAGGAACCGCGCAGCGTTGTCAGCTGCAGCCGCGGCCGCTGTGGCTTCGGACACGAGCTTCTGCAGCGCAGAGACGGTCTCGATGGCGGAGTCCAGGCGTTCGACGCGTTCCTCGGCGGCTTTGGCCGCTGCTCCGGCCACCTCGGCGGCAGCTGCGGGATCTTCGGGCATGCCGGAGCGTTTGCCCTTCGCCTCCGCCAGCAATCCGCTCAGGCTCGAATGCCGGAGGACAGCGCCCTCACGGATGGTCTCGAGGGCGTCGGCTCCGAAGAGTTCCCGCAGCCGCGCGGTGCGTTCCTTCGCGGCGGCCGTGAGGAGCTGGTCGAACTTGCCCTGGGGCAGCAGCCCGACCCGCAGGAAGGTGTCGTAGCCCATCTGCAGCACGGCCTTGATCCGAGCGTCGACCGCGCCGGCGCTGTCGACCTCCTCGCCGGTGTCGAGGTTGGTGAGGTGGTGCCGCCCGGCGTTCGCGTTGGTGGCGTGCATCGTGCGGTCCACCCGCCAGCGGTGCCCGTTGTGCAGGAAGATGAGGCTGACGCTCATGGCCTGGGCGCGGTCGGCGATGAGTTGCCGGGGTTCCTTGGCGTCCCAGGAGCTCTTGCGGAACAGCGCATAGGTGATCGCGTCGAGCAAGCTGCTCTTCCCGGCGCCCGTATCGCCGACCGCGGCTGCCAGGTTCCGGCCGGTGAAGTCGACCGTGGCCGGACTCGGGTAGCTGCGGAAGCCGGTCAAGGACAGTTCGATGGGTTTCATCGCCGCTCCTCCGCTCCCGCGGTCTCGGCGCCGATCAGCAGACCGGCCCGGTCGACGCCGTCGAAGGCCTCGCCGGCGATGGCGGCGGTCAGCAACGTCTCCTCGCAGCAGGGAACCGGCTCAGCGGGATCCGGTTCGGCCTGCAGGTCCGCGAAGGTGGCCATGACGTGGTCCAACGCGACCCCGGCCGTGCCGCGGCCGGGCAGGTACTCGCGCATCAGCTCGTCGACGCCGGGGAGGTCGGCGACGGAGGTCGCCCGATCCAGGACCTGAACGGCGGCACCGGGACGGCGTTCCTCGATGTCGACGATCGTCGCCCGCGGCAGCAGCTTGGCCAAGGCCTCGGGGAGGAACACGGTCGGTCCTTCGACGTTCACCACGGCCTTCACCCAGGCATCGCCGACCCGGTCGGCGCGCTGGGCGATCTCTTCCAGCGAGCCGGTCAGGTGGACCAGACGGCGTCCGCCCGTGAGCGGCTCGAGGGTGATCCGAGGCTCCTTGCCCGGGGCGAGCTCGGCCAGGACGACGCTTTTGGTGTCACGGGTCTCGCCGAAGTCCAGCTGCAGCGGGCTGCCGGCGTAGCGGGCGGGGAAGCCGGCTCGTCCGACGCGCTGGGGCTGGTGGATGTGGCCGAGGGCACCGTAGTCGACGCCGGGCAGGTCTTCGGCGGCGACGGCGTAGTCGGAGCCGATCGAGACCGGCCGCTCGGAGTAGGACGGCGTGGCCCCCTCGACGAAGAGGTGGGCGGCGAAGATCAGGAGGTCGCGCGGGCCGCGACCAGCGGCCAGGCGTCGGTGAACGTCAGCCTGGACGGCACGAATCCGCTCGGCGTAGGTGGCGGTCGCCGCAGCGGGATCGGCGAAGTCGTAGGTGAACCGGTTGGGGTGCAGGTACGGCAGGGCGCCGACGCGCAGGGTCAGCTCTCCACCGGATGCGGGGAATTCGGTCAGCAGCAGCCCGCCAGGGCGGGCGTCGGTGGCGAAGCGCACCCGGACCTGGTCATCCGGCCGGTGGCCCATGTCGTTGAGGAAGTACTCCAGGTGTCCCAGGACGTACCGGGTGTCGTGGTTGCCCGCGACGACGACCACCGGAGCGATGTCCCCGAGCCGGCGCAGTGCGTGGGCGGCCCGGCGGATGTCGTCCAGGCTCGGGCGTGGGCCGTCGAAGAGGTCGCCGCTGTGCACGATCAGGTCCGGGGCGAAGTCCGTGGCGATGTCGACGATCTCGGCGAGAACCGCGTCGAATTCGGCGTCGCGCCGGTGGCGGCCGATCTGGCGCCCGAGGTGCCAGTCGGAGGTGTGGAACACGCGTCCCGTCACGGGATGCCTCCCCGGGGAGTAACGGCGTCGGCCGAGGCCGCGTCTGTGGGTGTGACACCGCACACCGTACACGACATCTCAGGAAATGTCTGGAATAATTCTGGAAGTCTGGTACTCTTCGATCATGAGCGATCCCCTGGACGTGCTCGAGAAGAACATCGCCGAACTGCGCCGCGCGATCCGCGACGCGGCGACCGCCGGCGCCTCCGAGCGGGCGGCAGAGCTGCGCACACGGCTTCGCCGCGCCGAACGCGCCTGGGACGCCCTCCTCGACACCGACGAGGACGCGGCCGCACCGGCGGCCGCCGGGCCGGACGACGTGCCGCCGGGGCCGCCCGCGACCCGGGGCGCGATGCTGCCGGCGCGCGAACATGCCCACCGGGCACTGATGCTGCTGCAGACCCCCGCCGCACCCAAGCTCATCGTCGGCGTCCACGAGGCCTTCTTCCCCGGGGAGCTGTCCGCGGCCAAACTCTCCAGCCTGCGCCGCGACGAGGAGCGTTCCTACCGGGCCGCACCCGGTGCCCGGCCGTACTACCTTTGCCCCGCCCTGACCCACGACCTGCTCTCGCCCGCGCGAGCGCTCGTCACGATCAGCACCTGGCCGCTGGAACAGCGGATCATCGGCCCGCTGTCCCCGCGCGCCGACTTCCTCGGCGGCGCCATCCGCATCGCCGAGGCGATCCGTGCCATCGCCGCTTCGCCGGACACCGAGCCGCGTCCGGCGGCGCAGCGCCTGCTCTGGCGCTTCGCCGTGAACATCCCGGGCGCGACGAGCGCGGAACCGGCCGCCGGAGCCGGCACACCGGACCCGGACCGGGTGATCGCCGCGGCCCACGCCGAACTGGCCGTGCACGCCGACACCGACCACGCCACCCGGGCCGCGGCCGCCCAGCGTGCGCGCAAGCAGCTCGGCGACACCCAGCGGCTGTTCGGCGCGTCGCTGCAGGATGTCAAAGCTCGTCAGGCCGAAGCTTGACCCCGCCCCACCCGCACCACCGCAAGGAACGAACCACTGTGAAGGCTGCTCCCGACCAGCGCCTGGACGTGCTGCGCGGCTCCGCACCTCGTGTGCACCACAACGCCCGCACCCTGGCCGCGCTGGAGAACAACCCCCGTTGCATGCTGCGGGCCGTGCTGGACGCCTCCGGCTCCGACAAGGCCGCGATCGCGGCCCACGCCGGGTACCCGAGCCCCTTCGGCCAGTCCTCGTTCGCCATCGTCCGCGGCAACACCTTCGAGGCCATGGTGAAGGCCAATGGCTGCGCCGAGCTGCTGCGCGTCCTGCGCGAGACCCTCCAGCTCACCCTGCCGGAGGTCGGGTACCAGGATCTGAACGACGTCGGCGGTGACGGCCGCCCCGAGACCCGCCGCGCCCGGACCGCACACCTGCTGACCGGCGCCACCCAGGGACGCGGCAGCGACACCCTCTACGACCACCCGATGCTGCGGCTCACCGTCGGCGGGCACCCGGTGTTCCTCGAGCCGGACCTCGTGGCGTTCCGCATCGGCGACCGCTTCCACATCGTGGAGATCAAAAGCTTCCCGATCGTCGACGGGCAGGCCGACCCGGCGCAGGTCCGGGCGGCGACGACCCAGGCGTGCGCCTACATCATCGCGCTGCGGGCCATGCTCGCCGAGGCCGGTGTCGGCCCCGAAGCCGTTTCCGACACGATCGTCCTGGTCGCCCCCAAGGACTTCACCAACCGGCCGACCGGCGCGTTCGTCGACGCCCGGAAGCAGGTCGCTACGCTGACCCGGCAGCTGGCCCGGATCGAGCGCATCGCCGACCTGGTCGACCTCCTGCCCGAGGGCTTGACCTTCGACCTCGCCGCCGACGACACCGGTCGCCCGCGTCGGCCGGCCCAGGAGCTGGCCGAGGCACTGGACCAGGTACCCGCCACCTACCGACCGGACTGTCTCAACCACTGCGAAATGGCATTCTACTGCCGTTCTCGCGCGCGGGCCGAATCGTCGCTGGACGTGCTCGGGACCGAAGTACGCGAGCACCTCGGCGGCATCGACACCGCGACCATGGCCCTGGGCCTTGCCCGCGGGACGCTGACACCGGACGACGACCAGGTCGAGATGGCCACCGCGCTGCGGCACGCCGCACGGCTGCGGACCGAGCTGCTCGAGTCCGGGGACGCCCGATGAGCAGGGTGTCCGCGCTGGCGCACCTCGAGGCGATGGAGGAGATGCAGGCGGTGCCCCTGACCCGGTTCCGGCACCGGCACCTGTCGGACCGGCCGCTGGTGGTGGTGCCGCTGACCATGGCGGGCGAGGCGGGCACTCCGCTGGCGGTCATGGTCGGCGCCGCCCGGAGGTCGCCGGTCCTGCTGGTCGTCGGCCAGCCGCGCAACCGCGACCAGCGGTTCGCGTTCGCGGCCGAATTCGGCCGGATCGTCATGGACTACATCGACTCCTGCCGCCAGGACCGCCGCGACCTCCCGTCCCGCGGCGAGGAACGACCTTCCCGGTACACCGCGGCTCCCCAGATCCTGGTCCCCAACCGCGGCGGCATCAAGGCGCTGGCAGACCTGGGCCGCATGTGCCGGTTCCGCCGCACGACCGGTCCGTACCCGGTGCCCGGGGCTGTCCCCGAACTCGGGAAGTGGCTGACATTCCTGGTCGAAACGGCCGAGCAGGCGGGCACCTCGATGCTGCTGCCGGTGACCGGCCTGCTCGGCGAGCACTGGGCCACCGGCCAGAGCACGCTCGAGGACCAGAACCTGGCCTCGATCATGGCCTGGATCTCGCCCCCTGACGGCCTGACCGTCGAGCAGGCCATGGCCGACGCGGAGAACCCCATGGTGTGCCCGCCCGCGGGGCCCGCGACGTCACCTGAGTTCGACAACACCTACCTCGCTCCCGCGATCCGGCGCTTCGACTCCGCGCGGGCGGTCGGCGACCAGCAGGCGCTGGCCGACGCCCAGGCTGACCTTCGAGACCTGATCGGCGAGCAGCTCAAACCGACCTGGCGGCTCATGTGGAGCGCCGTCTCGCTGCTGCGCAACGTTCCGGAGGCGCCTCGTGCGGCCAGCCGCTTCGACCGCGACCGCGGCCTCTTCACCGACTACTCCGACTACCAGGAATCTCCTGACGCCCGGCCACAGCCCAAGCGGGACGGTGCCATCGGCGCCGCGCGGCGGCTGAGCCGGCTCGAGCGCGCACTCGCCGACTTCGAGGCCGAAATGGCGTTCGACGACCCCTACGTCCTCGCCGACCGGCGCAGTCTCGGTGAAGCTTTCGCCGGAGCAATCGTCATGGCCGAGCCGGACCGGGTCGTGACCACCGAGTCGAACCGGCGGGTGCCGAGGCCACGGGTCACCGTGCGCACCCTGGATCCCGTCCGGCTGGCCGACGACACCAAGCTGATCAGCCCCACGATGCCACCCGGCCACAAGGCCGTGATCGTCTCCACCGTCCGCGACGGCGAGGCGAGCCTGGTCACGGTGGAGATCACGGGCGGAATGGGCCGCGCCTGCGTACCCAAGCCGGGAACCGTTCCCGCGGCCGGGCAGCGCGTCGCCTACCTGCCCGACCCCGGCTGGCGCCCGGCCCCGGTGTTCCCGGAGCCGGGCCGGATCCCCTGGACGCACGCCGGCGATGCGGCGGATTCCGAAGCCGCGAATCCTGCCGCGGACGATGCAGCCGCTGCCGAGGAGTGGGGCGATGACACCTGAGTGCGACCCGGGCTTCGACCCGGCCTCGGCCGCCGACGCGGCCACCACCGCGATCCTCGCCGACCTCGAGGAGAGCGGCCACCGGGCGGTGGTCGTCGACTCGCCACCCGGCGCCGGCAAGAGCACGCTGGTGGTCCGGGCCGCCGGCGACCTCGTCGGCGGCGGTGAGCGGCCGATCATCGTCGCCCAGACCAACAACCAGGTCGACGACCTGGTCATCCGGCTGGCCACCGCCCACCCGGACCTCATGATCGGCCGGCTCAGCGCGTCCACCTACACCGCGCCGCCCGCCGTCGCCGCCCTCGCGAACACGACCGTCGCGGCCCGCGTGGCCGACCTTGCCGGCTGCCGGATCGTCGTCGGCACCTCCGCCAAGTGGGCCACGGTCCGCGACGCCACGTTCGGGTGGGCGATCCTCGACGAGTCGTACCAAATGCGCTCGGACATGCTGCTGCAGATCGTCGAGCGCTTCGACCGCGGCCTGTTCGTCGGCGACCCCGGTCAGCTGGACCCGTTCACCATCGTGGGCACCGAACGGTGGGTCGGGCTGCCTCACGACCCGACGCAGAACGGCGTCACCGTGATGCTGGAGCACAACCCGGACACCCCGGTGCACCGCCTGCCGGTCTCCTGGCGGCTGCCGGCGACCGCAGCCGCCACCGTTTCGGCGGCGTTCTACCCGTTCACCGGCTTCACCGCGGGGACGGGCCGAGAGGCGCGATCTCTGGAATTCCGCACGCGAGCCTTCGGCGGCTCCACGCTCGACGAGACCCTGGCGATGGCCTTCACCACAGGCTGGGCACTGCACCAACTGCCACGGCGGCACGTCCCCCGCACCGACGCCGAGACGATCCAGACCGCGGCGGACCTCGCTGCCCGCCTCCTCGACCGCGGCGCGGTCGTGACCTGTGAACGCCACCGCGACGGACGGGTTCTCGAACCCGGCGACATCGCCATCGGCGTCGCCCACCGCGACCAGGCCGACCTGGTCCGGCTGGCGCTCGCCCGCACCGGCCGGCCGGGCGCGTCCGGTGTCGCAGTCGACACAGCCAACCGCCTGCAGGGCCGCGAGTTCGAGATCGTGATCATCGTGCACCCGCTGTCGGGGCGTCGGGACGCCACTGCGTTCCACCTGGAGACCGGCCGGTTGTGCGTCCTCACCTCTCGCCACCGGCAGGCCTGCATCGTCGTCGCCCGCGAAGGGATCAGCGACCTGCTGGACAGCCACCCGTCGACGGACGCCGTTCACCTGTCGGTGCCCGCGAAGTTCCCGGACGGCTGGGAGGCGAACCAAGTCATGATGGCCACGTTCGAACGGCATCGCGTCCTGGGGTGACTCCGCATGCGGAGGCGCAGCAAGAAAACGACCGATGGACTCTTTGGCAGGATCACACCATGGTGGCTGTCAGCCACGGTGAAGACCTCACCGAACTGCTGGACATCGCCGATCTTCACGGCCGGGACCGCAGGCTCGACACCCGTGGCCCCGGCGCACCTGAGCCGGAGCCGAAAGCAGAGTCTCTGACAGGTGAATTTCCAACTCGCGCCGAACCCCTCGAGTGACGATTCGATCAAGTCGGTAACTCCCCTTCGGCAAACAACGATCCTTCACCAGGAACGAAGCAGTATGTCGCCTCAAGGCGTGCGATCGAGGGGGTTTCTTTGGCAGCGCTGGTCGTCCTCCTGATCGCGGTGGCCATCGTGATCCTGCTGGTCAGGAAAGCCTGGCGAGCGTCCGATTCCAGAGCATCACAGAGACCGGCAGAACCTCCGCAGTTCCGGCAGGCGCCTCCGCCAGCTGTGCCTCCGCACTGGCAATCGGCACCGCAGGGGCCCGATCAGGAGCATCGCCGCCCGAGTACGGCGCAAGTTCTCCGGCCTCCAGCGCTCGCACCTGCTCACCGGGCCACACCTCCTCGCCAACCTGACCGGCGCCCCTCACAGCGTGCCGCCAACGCGGCTTCGGCGCCGAGCCGATCGGCCCGTACCCGTCCCGCTCACCGGTGGCTTCCCCAAGGCCAGGATGTTGTCGTCGCGGGAACGACGCTGCGGGGCGGTCTGCTCTACGTGGGCACCGGCATGCCCGACGCCGCCAGGATCGGAACAGAACCCGCCTTGATCGACCCGGGCCTGCCAGTGGACCTGCGCAACCCGGACTGGGCGGGCGAGTCGATGGACTACTGGCCTAGCTACGCCGACATATCCCCACGAGCTCGTGGCGCCTACCTCTCTTGGCTGGCCGGTGGTCGCGCGAACGCGAACGCCTACATCGGCTATGTGTTCCTGTACTTCTACGGTCTCGAACGTCGCCTGCTCACCGAGCTCCCCAACATCGACGACGCCGACGCGGAGTTCGCAACGTTGGTGATCGAAGTCCGCCGGTTGCTCCGGATTTACCACGGCAATCGCTCCTTCCGCGGCTACGCCGAAGGACTGCTCGACGCGGTCGCTCTTCTCGACCCGACGGTGCGGTACGACCGCGCGGCGCCGGCTGTCCCCGAATGGAGCCACGAGCTGCCCGTCGAGCTCAAAATCGGGTTAGCGCAATTGGCCGTCGACGAACATCCGGTCCCGGCGGACTGGGCGTTGTCCTGGTACGGCCACCATCCCGACGCCCACCTCCGCACGCCGGCGGTGCGCTGCGCACACGAGTTCCAGGAGCTGTTCACCAAGCGGTACCACGCCAAGTTCGGCGAGGGAATGGTCGTCAAGCCGAACAAACCTCGCCTGGCCGTCGGCTACTACGCGGCCAGTAGTGGCTTCCACGGCCACGTCACGCTCGAGAACACGAAACTGCCCGACGTCGGCAAGCTGACCGGCCCGATCACCAAGCTACGCGACATCGTCGAGGGGGTGACCAGCGATCTCGACGCCTACAGCCGCTACCTCGGCCGCAATCCCGACGGTGCCGGCTCACCCGCGGCCATCGCGCTCCTGCCGGAGGGCGTCACCCATAAGCCGACCCCCGAAACCGAGGCACTGTGGTCGTGGGCCACGCAGAGCATCGGCAGCGACGGCCGCGGGGTCACCCCGGCCCAGGAGCTGATCTCGCGATGGCCGACCAAGACCGGCAAACTGGCCAAGCCCGACGCCGTCGCCGTGGCTCAACTGCTCGAACACCGCGGCCTCGGCATCGAACCCGACGTGCGGTTCGGCGGGAACACGCCGACCCCGACGTCATCGGTGGTGTTGTTCCGGCGAGCGGATCCCCCAGTCACTGCCCCCAGCGCCGAGTACGCCTCCGCGCTCGCGATCATCAACCTCGGCATGCTCGTCGCCGCCGCGGACGGCACAGTAAGCGAACCAGAGCGACGTGCACTGCGGGAACTGGCGATCGACGACCTCGATCTCAGCGAAGACGAGCAACTCCGGCTCGACGCCCACGCCGCACTCGTCCTGACCAAACCACCCACCCCCGCGGTCCTGCGCCGGCGTCTGGAATCCCTCCCGACCTCGCGCAAGGCCGCGGTCGGGCGATTGCTCACCACAATCGCAGCGGCCGACGGCCAGGTCACCCCGGACGAGATCCGCACTCTCGAGCGGCTGTTTACCACCCTCGGCCTCGATCCCGGCGAGGTATACGGAACGCTCCACGCCGCCGCCACGTCGGCGGACGAGCTGACCAGCACTCGGATCCCCGGTGCACGGCGGTCCGGTCGCACCATCCCGGCTCCGTCGCCGAGTCCGGCGGGAACCTCGACGCTCACCCTCGACCCGGAACGGCTCGCACGAACGAGGGCCGAGTCCGTGCAGGTCGCCGCCGAACTCGCCGAAATCTTTGCCGACGACAAACCCGCTCCTCCACCGCCCGCTCCCGTAGACGCGGTTGTCGGCGGGCTGGATTCCCCGCACGCACTGCTGTTCCACCGGCTCGTCGAACAGGACACGTGGAGCCGTGCCGAATTCGACGTGCTGGCCGCCGAGGCGGGGCTGCTGCCCGACGGTGCCCTCGAAGTCCTCAACGAGGCAGCCTACGACCGCACCGACGAGCCGCTGTGCGAAGGCTCCGACCCCATCGAGATCAACCAGGACATCGTGAAGGACATGCTCGGATGACCACACCGACCCCGAAGCCCGCTCGCCTGCGCCCCCGCGACCGGGACACGATCATCTCCTCCCTGCGATCCGGGGTGGTGCCCCGCGCCGGATTCCAGTACATCCAGGTCGGACGTGCGGCCGAGGTCTCGGCGATGAGCCGGGAGATCACCCGGATCGCCGACGGCGGCTCCGCGGTCCGCTTCGTCATCGGCGAATACGGCGCCGGCAAGACCTTCTTCCTGAACCTGGTCCGTTCCATCGCCGCCGAGCGCAAGCTCGTCACGACCGCCGCCGACCTCAGCCCCGACCGTCGGCTGCACGCCAGCGGTGGTCAGGCGCGCTCGCTCTACGCCGAGCTGATGCGCAACATCGCCACTCGCTCCACACCGAACGGGAACGCCCTGCCCAGCATCGTCGAGCGGTTCGTGACCTCGGCGATCCAAGAGTCCACCAGCTCCGCGACCTCGCCCGCCACGGTGATCGCAGGCCGCCTTGAACTGCTGTCGGAAAGCGTCGGCGGCTATGACTTCGCGCAGGTCATCGCCGCCTATTGGAAGGGGCACGACACTGGCAACGAGCAGCTGAAGTCCGACGCGATCCGCTGGCTGCGCGGCGAGTTCGCGACCCGCACCGACGCCCGTGCGGCGCTGGGCGTGCGCACCATCGTCGACGACTCCAGCTTCTACGACCACCTCAAACTCATCGCCCGCTTCGTCCGGCTCGCCGGCTTCTCCGGCCTGCTCGTCTGCCTCGACGAGATGGTCAACCTCTACAAACTCGCCCACACCGGCGCCCGCAAGTCGAACTACGAGCAGGTACTGCGGATCGTCAACGACTGTCTCCAAGCGAACGTCGAAGGCCTGGGCTTCTGCTTCGGCGGCACCCCGGAAATGCTGATGGACACCCGCCGCGGGCTCTACAGCTACGAAGCGCTCCGCAGCCGTCTCGCCGAGAACAACTTCGCCGTCGGCGGCCTGGTCGACTACTCCGGCCCCGTCCTGCGGCTGGCGAACCTGACCCCCGAAGACATGCACGTACTGCTCGAACGCCTGCGCCACGTCTACGCCGCAGGCGACCCGGCTACCTATCTCGTCCCGGACGAAGCGCTCGCCGCGTTCATGCAGCACTGCGCCAGCCGGATCGGCGACGCGTACTTCCGCACCCCTCGCAACACCATCAAGGAATTCGTCAACCTCCTGGCCGTGCTCGACCAGAACCCCGGTGCCGACTGGCGGCAGCTGCTCGGCAACGTCTCGATCGACACCGAAACCAACCCCGATCTCGAGCCGCTGCCCGACGAACTCGACACCTCGGACCCGAACGGCACCGATGAACTCACCAGCCTCCGCATCTGAGGCCGTCAACTTCGGCTTACTACACCCGAAAGCGCAGAGGTGGGTGTGGCAGCAAGGGTGGAGCGAGCTGCGCGACGTCCAAGACGCGGCCATTCCCGCCATCCTGGGCGGCGACACCGATGTCTTGATCGGCGCCGCGACTGCCGCGGGCAAGACCGAGGCGGCGTTCCTGCCGATCTGCTCGAAGCTCGCCGACCACCGCGGCCCGGGCATCCAGGCGCTGTACGTCGGGCCGCTCAAGGCATTGATCAACGACCAGTTCCGGAGAACTGAGGAGCTGTGCGAAGCCCTCGAAATCCGGACCCACCGCTGGCACGGCGACGTCGCCGGCGCCCGCAAGCAGGCCTTGCTGCGCGATCCGTCTGGAATCTTGCTGATCACCCCGGAGTCGCTGGAAGCCATGTTCGTCCTCCGCGGAACGCAGATCCCACGGCTGTTCGGGGCACTGCAGTACGTGGTCGTCGACGAGCTGCACTCGTTCCTGGGCACCGAGCGCGGTGCTCAGCTGCTGTCGCAGCTGCACCGCCTCGAAATTGCCATAAGGCGACGCGTACCGAGGGTCGGCCTGTCCGCGACATTGGGCGATATGTCGCTGGCCGCCGATCAGCTCCGCCCGGACCACAGTGACCGAGTCACGATCCTCGAATCCGCTGCGACCGGTCAGGAACTGCGGCTACAACTGCGCAGCTACGTCGACAAACGACCGGACACCGACGAGGACGCGGGCATGGCCGTTCGCCGCATCGCCGACCACCTGTTCGCGAACCTGCGTGGCCGGACCAACCTGGTGTTCGCCAACGCGCGGTCTCGCGTCGAGCTGTACGCGGCTGAACTCGCCGACCGCAGCTCGGCCGCAGGGATCCCCAACGAGTTTCACGCGCACCACGGCAATCTCGGCAAGGAGCTCCGCGAAGACGTCGAAGCGATGCTCAAAGACCCGACCAAGCCGACCACCGCCGTCTGCACGACGACACTGGAGATGGGCATCGACATCGGTGCCATCGCCCAGGTCGCGCAGATCGGCCCGCCACCTTCGGTCGCCTCGTTGCGGCAACGGCTCGGTCGCTCCGGCCGTCGCGACCAGTCGGCGGTCCTCCGTGCCTACTACGCCACCGTGGCGATCGACGCCGAGACATCGCTCCTCGACCGCCTCCAGCTTCCCCTGGTACAGACGATCGCGTCGATCGATCTGCTGCTCGAACGCTGGTGCGAGCCGCCCGAGCCGTCCCGCCTTCACCTGTCCACGCTGATCCAGCAGCTCCTCTCCTTGATCGCCCAGCACGGCGGAGCCAAGCCGGCCGAGGCGTATCGGGTGTTGTGCGGACGCGGAAGCCCGTTCTCGGCCGTCACCACAGCACAGTTCGCGGACCTGCTCCGCACACTCGGCGCCAAAGACGTGCTCACCCAAGCCGGCGACGACACCCTGCTGCTCGGTGGACGCGGAGAGCCGACCGTCAATCACTACACGTTCTATGCCGCCTTCCAAACGCCAGAGGAGTACCGCCTCGTTCACGGTGGACGGCAGCTCGGCACCATGCCGATCGACTTCCCCCTGTACGAGGGCCTATTACTGGTCTTCGCCGGTCAACGGTGGCGTGTCGTCTCGGTCCATGAAGAAGACAAAGTCGTCCAGCTCACCCCGGCATCCGGCGGCAAGCCCCCGAACCTCGGCGACTCCGGCGGTTTGGTGCACAGCGAAGTCCGGGCGAAGATGCGAACACTCCTCGGAGGCGACCACGCTCCTGCCTACCTCGACCAGCAGTCGCGAACGCTGCTCGAGCAAGCCCGGAGGGACTACGCGACCCTCGAACTCGACAGTCGTCCGGCAATCACCGACGGCTCCGACACGCTGCTGTTCCCGTGGACCGGCGACCGCCAGCTGCACACTCTCGCAGCGATGCTTAACGCGTCCAGGTTGGAAGCCGCAGTCGACGGAGCCGTCATTCGGCTGGTCGGCACGCCCTGCGAAGCGGCGCTGACCGCGTTGGCAAAGGTGGCAAAAGGGCCTGCGCCCGACGCGCACGAACTCGCCCGCAAGATCGAGAGCAAGGCGACCGAGAAGTTCGACAGATGGTTGAGCGAGGAGCTTCTCTGCGATCAGTTCGAGTCGGCCGTCCTCGACTGCCCGGGAGCTGTCCAAACTGCCCGGCTTCTCACAAGCTAACCGCTGCCGATGTCTTGATTCGCCCCGGATTTGGTGCAGGTCTCGTTGTCTGACACCGAGCCCGGGCAGGCTCGCGGGGTTGATCGTAGCGTGACTCTCGGTGGTCGGCTTCGGTCTGGGCTGGGGGTGAGGTGGCCGACTCGCGGTGGATGCGGCGATGGTTGTACCAGTCGACGTATTCGGCGACGGCGACCTCGACATCGCGGACGGATTGCCAGCCGCGGCCGCGGACGATAGGATTGATGAATCAATTAACCCTTGAATAGCGAGTTGAACGCCTCGGCCATCGCATTGTCGCATGAATCCTTGCGTGAGCCGACAGGGGCGACGACTTCGGCTTGCGCTAAGCGCTCGGTATAGCGGATGGCTCGATATTGAACTCTGCGGTTGGAATGGTGGACGAGGTCGGCGACGTCCTTGTCCGGATCGTTTTCTCGCCCAGATCCCCGTCTCCAGAGCGTCGCGGGCGAACTCAACGAACGACTACCGTCCGATTCGCGAACGCGCTGCGGACAGAAGCCGCAGCCAGCCAGAACCGCCCGACATGACCGGCCACGACAACGGACACCCGCTAGGCTCAGGCGACCACCGCCGGAGCCGACGCAGACCCGTCGCACCACTCCTCGCGGACCACTCGCGTCAACATCCGGGAGCGTTTCGCCCCTACCCCCAGCGCCTTCCGCAGCACCTCCGCCGAGACCGGACGCTGATACCGCGCACGATGCTCCGCGTCAACCTGTCGTGCCCGCTCCACCAGATCAGGATCGAGCCCAGCTCTCCCACCAGCGTCCTCCGACAAGGACTCATGGCGATCAGCCACTGACACACCGGGACGCCGATCGACTCCCCCGTGCACGTCGACAAGAGCTTGCAGAAGATCCGGGCCGACCTCAGACCAACCAATCAGCAACAACGGCCCCACCGCATCGAACAACGCTCTGCGGACCTCGCCAGCCACCAGTGGCTCAGCAACATTCAACGCCAACGTCACCACACTCGCACCTACCAGCAACCGCCGCGCAGACCGCATGGTCGCTGGAGAAGCCCCGCACGCCGACAATCGTCGAACCGCGACCAGCAACGCCACCACCGTCAGATCAACCGCAGGCGCAACCAACGGTGCCACCCAGACCGGAACGCCTAGCCGAAGGGCAAGCGCCAGCACGTTCCCGAAGCCGAACGTGAATGTGAGCCCAACCACAACGCCGACCATGACGCTCACCGCCGAAACGACCGGATCACGCCGAACCCCTGACCCCGTCACGGCAACCACCCCAAAACGCGGTGCCAGACCGGGCCGGACCACGCGACACGACCCGACATTTGCGAGCCCGAGGCGAGCCCGAGACCTCCAGCACACGACAACAGCAGCCGACACAGCACGACACCACGGACGCCCCTCGACCAGACGAAAAGGTCTTGTCTGACATCACTCGGCACCACCCGGCAGGTCAAACCGTGAACTCTTAACCAGCGGGTTCGGGGTTCGAGTCCCTGATGGCGCACCCTCACTCCCCAGGTCTTGAGATTCATAGGCCTGGGGATTTTGGTTTTCTGGAAGCTTTTTCCGATTCTGGACTGTCCATTGTGGTCGTTGGCGAGCCCGAGACTTTTCGCTGCCTGCCGCGGGATGATCGCAGCCGTGGCTTCCGCCGCGGCGAACGTCACCTGGGGCAGCACGGTGGTGTAGATATCGGAGGTCACCGTGATCGAAGAGTGCCGCAGCATCCGCTGCACCGCCTCCGCCCCCGCCCCCGCCGCCAACGTCACCGCACCGTGCCGCAGGTCAGGCAGCCGGATCGGCGGCAACCCGGCTTGGGAAGACAGCTCGTAGAACACGTGCGTGACATACGCCGGGTGCAACGGCGAACCGTCGGACTGGGTGAAGGCCAGATCGTGCTCTTTCCACTGCGACCCGGACCGCGGTGCTCGCCGGGCTGGGTTCCTGGCTTCCGCCGAACGTGGTGACCAACGCCGAACTCGCCGCGCACCTGGACATCCTCAGCCGCACCGGCATCACCGCACGCAGGCGGGCCGATCCCGGTGCCGCCACCAGCGATCTCGCAGCCCGGGAAGCTTTCGCCCGGTTCCCATGGTGTCAGTTGCTGCCCGCTCCGTCGCTCTCAAGTGCGGCCCCGGCGCGGAGGCCCGCCCGAGCGTCGTCCGGCTCGACCGACATCGCCGAGCGTTCTCCGGTGGGGCGCAAGGCAGGCACCAGCACCGCTGCCCCGATGAACGCGGCGACCATGATCCAGACCGCGCCGACGTGCATCGCGTGGATGAACGCGTCGTCGGCGG
The DNA here is from genome assembly GCF_055633655.1 of Amycolatopsis sp. NPDC114503. NCBI lineage: Bacteria > Bacillati > Actinomycetota > Actinomycetes > Pseudonocardiales > Pseudonocardiaceae > Amycolatopsis > Amycolatopsis sp. NPDC114503. Next base: position 196,948 of record NZ_JBVKDT010000010.1, read on the forward strand.
CCCGGGCAAGCGCGGGCTGGCCGATCTCGGCGGCGACGTGCCGGGCCTGTTCCGCGGAAACCCGCGCTTGGTCCCGCGCGGCCTGGGGCAGCCCGCCCAGCGACGGTTCGATCGAGTTCCGGTACGCGACCGACAGCACTGTGCCGCCGATCGCGATCCCGATCACGCTGCCCGTCTGCCGCGCGGTGTGCGTGACGGCCGACCCGGCGCCGGCCCGGTCCATCGGCAGGGTGCTGATCAATTCCCCGGTCACCGGCATCAGCATGCCGACCGAAAGGCCCTGCACGAACAACAAGAGTGCGATCAGGACGAGCGGGGTGTGCAGTCCGAGCAACCCGAACGCGCCCATGGACAGCGCCACCACGACGAGCGTCGGGACCGAAACCGCGCGCAGCGGCCACAAGCGAACCAGACGGGCCCCGAGCGGCGCACCCACCACCGCGCCGACCGCGGTCGGGATGTTGACCAAGCCTGCCTTCATCGGCGAGAAGCCCAGTGCGCCTTGCAGATAGAACGCGTTGTAGAACGTGATCGCGGCCACCGCGAAGAAGACCATGGCCATGGCCGCGTTGCCGCCGCCGAACATCCGTTTCGCGAGCAGCCGGGGATCGAAACTGGGCGCCTTGATACGCAGTTCGACGAGCACGAAGGCGACCAGCAAGGCCAGTCCGACGGCAATCGGAGCCCAGACGTCCGGATGCCCCCAGTCGACTACCTGCCCGGCGCGGATCAGCCCGTACGCCAGCGCCGCGAGCCCGGTGATCGACAGCAGCATCCCGGCCGGGTCCAGCGGCCGCACGGTGGGGCTGCGGAAGTTGGGGACCAGCGCGACGATGCCGAGCAGGGCCAGCACCACGATGGGGACGTTGACCAGGAAGACCGAGCCCCACCAGAAATGGCCGAGCAGGATCCCCGCCAGCACCGGACCCGCGGCCATGCCGACGCCGGCGGCGGTCGAGGAAATGGAGATCGCGGTGACCCGCGCGGGGCCGCTGAAAGTCCACAACAGGATGGCGAAGTTGGCCGGCATGATCAGCGCGGCGCCCACTCCCATCACCGCGCGGGCGGCGATCAGCTGAGCGGGGTCGCCCGCGTACGCCGCCCATACCGAGGCCGCGCCGAAGATCACCACTCCGGCGGCGAGCACGGTCCGGTGGCCGAAACTGTCGCCCATCGCGCCCGCGGTGAACATCAAGGTGGCGAAGACCAGGGTGTAGGCGCCGGTGGCCCATTGCAGCTCGGACGGGCTGGCGCCCAGCCCGTTGACGGGATCGGTCAGAGTTTCCAAGGCGACGCTGAGGATGGTGTTGTCCACCCAGATCACCAGCTGGGAGAGCATGAGGACAGCGAGGATCAACCACTGCCGAGTCTTCGGCAATGCTGAAGAGGCGGTCATGAACACCTTCGAATGCGATCGGTAACAGTCCGGTAATGGGACCGTACGCACTCTTCGCAACCCCGTCAATCCGATTCGCTGAAACCGTTCTTGGCGATGCGAGGACATATTTCGGAATTCTTGTCAACTTTGACTCGAGGCATACTTTCGAAGCCTCGTCAATTTTCTCCGGGGGCATTGTCCGCCCATGCTTGTCAATCTCGAAATAATGTGAACCAGCTCATTTATTTCTCTCGGCAGTGCGGGCTGTGCCGCCCCGCCCACTGCACGACCGGGTGTCCGCGAGGGGAACCCTGAGAGAGTCCGATTATGACCTGTTCCCCGGAAGTTGGACTGGGAATCCGGTTCCGACTGTCCGGGAAGTGGTTCGTTGTATCCGTGTAGTTCGTTGCCCGAGGAGCAGCGGGAGGCTGCTGTGGCGTTGTTCGGCGCCGGTTGAGCAGGTGTGCGGTCGCGACCCGGTTGGGCGTGTCGGTGACGGCGGTGCAACGTTCGCGCGATCGTTGGGTGCTGCGCAGCGCGGGAGCGCTGATGAACAAGCCGGACAGACGGTCTTTCACGTTCGAGTTCCAGCTCGCGGTCGTGCGCCGCCATGTCGGCGACGAGGCAACCACGATCGAGCTGGCCCTCGAGTACGACCTGTCCTCGCCCAAGCTGGTCGAGTCGTGGGCGCGGGCGTACCGGCGCGACGGGGAGGACGCCTTGCGGCCCAGGAGGAAGGGCCGCCCCGTCTCGCCGGGCCCGGACGGGTCCGGCGAACTGAAGCGGTTGCGGGCCGAGAGCCCGCGCCTGTCGGCGACGGTGGCCTACCTGGAAAGATCGCGGGTCTTGAGAGACCAGGGGCGAGGGTGAAAACCCAGGCCGTCGCCGCCCTCAAGGCCGAGTATCCGCTGCTGGCGGCCGCGGTCCTGGCCCGGTCGACGTTCTTCTGCCACCAGGCCCGCCTCGATCGGCTCGCCCCGCACGCCGAGCTCAAACCCGCGATCACCGAGGCATTCCGGGCCGCCCGCGGCCGCCACGGACACCGGCGTATCCACACGGTGCTGGCCCGCGCCGGCTGGCAGGCGGCCAAGACCCCGAAAGACTGCGAAACCCGCGCGTCCGCCTCCGTGAACACGCCCCCGCCACAGCCGCAGGTCCACCGAACCAAGACCGGTGCCAGCCGGGAAATAGTTCATGCCGTGGCACGTCCCGCCGCAGTGCAGGAAATCGCGGACGAACTCGGCGAACACACCGGCGTCCGGCGTGACCGACGAAGCGCTCCCCCGCGCGAAAAGCCCTCGGAGTCAGATCATCGATGTGCCGAAAATGCCTGTGGCAGGCGCGGATTGGTCGGCGACGGCAGCGCAGGTGCGGCACGCGAGAAAATCGTGCGACGTTGCAGCATCGGCACCGGTCCACGCGACCGTCCTCGGCCCGTTCGGCTACCGCAAAGCGGATGCCCTCGCGAGGCCGTGAACCGGCGGCGCACCGCGGGCCTGTCGCTCGCGGTGCGCCGCCGGAGTTCAGGCGCGGGCCGTCCGCGTGGATCGGCGCGCCCGGTAAAGCGTGACCGCGACTAGGACGAGCACTGCGGCTTCCGCCAGGACGCTCAGCAAAGCCTCCGGCGCGGGCTGGAAACCCTGTTCGGAGAAGCCGAACAACCCGGTCGTCCGCGAAAGCACAAAGCCAGCCAAGGCGCCCGCCGCCAGTGCGGCCGCTGCCAGCCGCAGCAGGAGGGGACCGCCCAGGGCCACCAGTGCGGCCACCGCGAATGCCGCGGAAGCCTGAACGAGGAACGACGGCCCGATCACCGGGATCACGCGATAGCCGCCGATGTACAGCTGTGCGTGGAGATAGCCGCTCGCCGCGAGGCATACCGCCGTCGCGAGGCGGAGGACGGTGTTCATGCCAGCTTCACGTCCTTCACCGCCAGGCCCGGCCCGCCCGGGCGGTAGGACACCTCGCGGATGCCGAGCGCGTCCTTGAGCTTGCCCGCGGGCAGCGTCACCGGCGTCGGCGCCGGCCGCGATCCCGGCTGGGGCAACGGGTACGCGGTCGTCGTCGCGCTGTGGAAGGTGATGTTGCCTTCCGTCTTCGTGAAAAGCTGGTGCACGTGCCCGTTGAGGCAGGTCACCGACGAGAACCGCCGCAGGTACGAGAGCGCCTGGGTCGCGTCGTCGGTCCCCCAGCCCCACTTCGGGTACATCGCGAACAGCGGGATGTGGCTGAACACCACGATCGGCGTGTCCGAACCGAGCTTCGCGACGTCCTTGCGCACGAACTCCAGCTGTTCTTGGCCCAAGTGGCCGAGCTTTTCCAGGCTCAGCGTGTTGACCAGCGCGATGAAGTGGACGCCCTTGAGGTCGAAGCTGTACCAGCCGTCGCCCGCCGTGCCCGCGCCGAACGCCTTGCGGTACTTCTGGCCGGCGTCGTCGATCGAGTCGTGCTCGCCGGGCACCGTGGACACGTGCCCGGTGTTGAGGGTGCCCATCATCTGCTTGACCTGGTCGAACTGGGCGGGCGTCGAAAGGTGCGTCAGGTCGCCGGTGTGCATGACGAAGTCCGGGCGGTAGCCGAAGGCGTTGATCTGCGTGATGGCCTCGGAAAACGACGACTCGACAGCGGTGTTCGCGGGCCCGGTGAAGCCGAGGTGGCTGTCGCTGATCTGGACGAACCGCAGCGCGTTCGGGTCGCCGTCGGCGGCCGCGTCGCCCGGCGCGGCGATCCGGCTGATGACTTCGCCGCCGGTGACGGTCAGGACCACTGCGGCGCCGAACCACGCCGTGTGGCGCAGGAGCTGGCGGCGGGTCATGCCCTCCGGGCTGTGGTCGTCTTCGGTCACGGGTTCACCGTCACGGTCGCCGTCATGAACGGATGGATGGTGCACAGGTACTCGAAGGTGCCGGGCGTGCTGAAGGTGTACTGATAGGACTGTCCGGTTTGGAGGGTCGGCGACCGCAGCGGGCCACCGGATCCCGTGCTGGTGACCGTGTGCGCGTCCTGGTCCTGGTTGGTCCAGGTGACGGTGGTGCCCTTCTTCACCGTCGTCGCGGCGGGCGCGAACGCGAAGTCCTTGATGGCCACGGCATTCGCCGTCGAGCTGGCGGCCGTGGTCGGCGGGGACGACGGCGTCATCCCAGGCATCCCAGGCATCCCAGGCATCCCGGTCATCCCGGTCATCGGTGCGGCGGGCGGCGGCGCTGCGGGCGGCGAAGCGCCGCAGGCCGTCAACGCCAGCGCGGCCGCAGTGATGAGCAGGAAGTGTTTCACCCCAATGGATTTCCTCATACCAGTAATACGTGCGGGGGTTACGCTCCCTCCGCCGGCACCAGGACCTCGACGACGCCGCCGGACTCGCGCACCACCAGGTGCGGCAGCGGCGGCGGGGTCACCGGCAGCTGGTGCGTGAGGACCGCGCCGTCGACGGCGAACGACGTCCGGTGGCACGGGCAGTTCAGCCGCCGGGCCGGCGCATCCAGGTTCAGCCGGCAGCCGAGGTGCGTGCACGTCGCCGAAACCGCGCGCACCTGCCCCCCGGAGCGCTGCACGAATCCGGCGACGGCCCCGAAGTCGAACGGCAGCACGCCGCCTTCGGGCAGGTCGCGGGCCGCGACAACAGCTCGCCACTGGCCGTTCTCGGGCCGCAGGGTCTTCTCTTCCGGGGGCGCGGCGGCCGGTTCGGCCCCGGACGTCACCAGGTACTCGACGCCCGCGCCCGCCGCGGCCGCCACCGCGGCGGCCGAGGACACCTGGATGAACCGGCGCCGGTTGCCGCCCGGCACCGGCGCGGGTTCGCGCAGCTCCTGGGCGAGCCGGCGGTGCAGCGCGGCGACGAACTCCTCGCTCGCCGCCGCACCACCGGGCCGGGCGGCGCGCAGCAGCACCGCGGTCCGCAGCTCAGCCTCGTCGCCGGGGCCTGCCTCGAACGGGCGCGGCCGGCGCCGGCGCAGGAGGTCCTTGACGAACCGGCGGACGCCTCGAGTGCTCACGTCTCCATCCCTTCCGCCAGCTGGGCCGCCTGGCGCAACGCGCGGTGCTGCAGCACCTTCGCGTTGCCGACGGTGGTGCCCAGCTCGGCCGCCGCCTCCTTCAACGAGCATGCCTGCAGGAACCGCAGGCGCAGGATCCGGCCGTAACGCTCGGGCAATTGCGCGAGGATCGCCTCGGCGCGGACGAGCACGCCCGGGTCCACGGTGTCCGCCTCGAACGCGGCGATGTCGCGCTCCTCGTCCAGCGCGGTGATCTCCCGGCCGAGTGTGCGCCGCCAATGCCCGGCCAGTACCGTCCGCGCGGTGGCCAGCAGGTACGCCCGGACCTCGCCCACGCTCGCCGAGACTCGCAGCGGCCGCAACGCTGTCAGGAAGACCTCCGTGGTGAGGTCCTCCGCGTCGGGCCGGTTGCCGACCTTCGAGAACATCAGCCGGAACACGCGGTCGACGTTGTCGCGGTAGACCGCCTCCCAGTCCGGGTAGACGTCCGCGCCGACCGCGTGCAGCCGCGCGCGGGGCGCCGCGCCCGCTTCGTCCTGTACGGCGCGTCTGCGCCGGAACCGCTGTGCCACCGGCACCGCCCGCCTTCTCCCCACCGGGTTCTTCCCATCACCAGAGGGATACGAACCGGGGTTACGCCGTAACCAGAAACCATATCCATGAGCGGAGTTCCCGACGACCCGAGGAGCGAAATGACCGCATCGATGTCACGCCGGCAACTGCTCGTCACCGGCGGGGCGGCCGCCGCCGTGCTCGCCACCACCGCCCTGCCGGGGCCCGCCGCCGCGGCGACGCCGCTCCGGCCGGGCGGCGCGGACGTCGTCCTCGCCTGGAACCGCGAGCTGCTGGCGATCGTGCGCACGCCCGGCCTCCAGCCTGCGACCGTGCACCCGACGCGCAGCTTCGCGCTGCTGCACGCGGCGATGCACGACGCCGTCGTCGCGACGGCCGGTGACGGGCATCCGTACCTGTTCACGCTCGACGTCCGAGGCCCCGCGTCACCGAAAGCGGCGGCGGCGCAGGCCGCGCACGACGTCCTGGCCGCGCTCTACCCCGCCCGGTCCGCCGAACTCGCGAGCCTGCTGACCGGGCAGCTGACCGGCATACCGCCGGACGCGCGCGACGGCGGCGTGCGAGCCGGGCGGCTGGTGGCCCGGTTGCTGCTCGGCCTGCGCGCGGACGACGGCTCCGCGGCGATCCCGCCGGTGCTGACGCCGGGCACGGCCCCCGGGCAGTACCGGCCGACGCCGCCCGCGTTCGCGCCCGCGGTGTTCACCCACTGGCCCGACGTGACGCCGTTCGTGCTCGACCGGGCCGGGCAGTTCCGGCCATGTCCCTACCCCGCGCTGGACAGCGCCCGGTACGCGAGAGCGCTGAACGAGGTCGCCGCGACGGGCCGGGACAAGAGCACTACCCGCACCGCGGACCAGACCGTGCAGGCGCGGTTCTGGGCGGCGCCGATCTGGAACTACTGGAACGAGATCGCGCAGTCAGTCGTCGGCGGTTCGCGCAGCAGCCTCCTCGACGCGGCCCGGGTGTTCGCACGGCTGAACCTGACCTTCGCCGACGCCGTGATCGCGTTCTACGAAGCGAAGTACCACTACCGGATCTGGCGGCCGATCACCGCGGTCCGCCTCGCCGACGGCGACGGAAACCCGGCGACGGACGCGATCCCGGACTGGTCGAGCCTCGCCACCACCCCGGCGGATCCGGCGTACCCCGGCGCGCACAGCGTCATCTCTCAGGCGGGCGCGCTGGTCCTGCGCGAGGAGTACGGGCCGCGACGGGCGCTGGAGGTCACGTCCGAGGCACTGCCGGGTGTGGTGCGGCGGTTCAGCACGTTCCAGGACGTGGCCGACGAAGCGGGGTTGAGCCGCATCCCCGCGGGCGTGCACACCCGGCTCGACCACGACGCCGGCCGCCAGCTCGGCCTCGACGTCGCCGCGTTCGTGCTGCGCTCCTGACCTTCGCAGCTGAGGATCTGGAAACCGACGCGGCGGGGCGGTTTGCGCCGAGGATGCCGGTGTCAAGACGGGGATGGGCTGCATCCACTCGGTCGCGGAGGGAAGCCACCGGGCGTGAGGCTGGCGGGCGGTGAGGGGTGCGGTGAACAGACGGTCGGCGATCCGAACGAGCCTCGGGAACAGGCCCGCGTGGACCGTCTTCCCCGCGCGAGCGGAGGTGGTCCCTGCGCCGTGCTCAACGCCGCCCGACTGGCCGCCGGTTCTCCCCGTGCAAGGACGGGTGGCCCCCAGGAACCGACCCGCGCAAACTCCGATCGAATCTTCCCCTCGCGCGAGGGGTCCAAGGCCGGCACCGCGTCCGACTCGGTGGTGTGTGTTTTAGGGGGGGAGGGGGAGGGGGGAAGGGGAGGAAAGGAGGGATCCAAGGCCGGCACCGCGTTCGACTTGGCCTTGTCTCTCCCCCCCCCCCCCCCCCCCCGTGCGCGAGAAAAATGATGAACGTCGACCAAGCACGCATTCACGCGAATCTTTCTGGAGCAGAACTGGAGCAAGGCCATGCGTCCAACGACTCCGACCAGCATTGAACCGCACTCAAGAGCGGCCAACTACGTTGCCCGTCCAACAGATTCTCGATAACCGCAGTTCAGGGACGCGCCCCAGCCATACTGGCAAGGAGGTAGCCAGCAGCGCTTTTCCCGTAGACCAGAGACAGCCGGCCAACACGATCTCCAGCGGCCTTAGAGCACCACTACATATTGCGCGACCCGTTGACGCGACGCCTTCGGCTGAATCCGCTATAAGGCCCTCGACCCACCATTTCACGACCGCGTTCACCCGGCTCCGCGCAGCCCCCCGGCCCAGATTGTGCGCGTCTCGTGTCCATCCGACCAAGATCCCACGGAATCCGCCCGCCGACGCGGCAGTCGGCCAACCCTGCTCCGACGACAATTCAGTCGGAACCCTCCATCCAGCGAAACCCGCTGAACCTCGTCTCCGGATATCTTGCCCCGCCTGTCGCTGCGTTGCGAGTCAGACCGCGCCGCGGCGATTCAGCGATCGGCTCATCGTCCTCCACCCGCAGCACTCGAGCGGCACGACCGCCTCAGTCTCCGCCGAGTACGCCGGCGCGGCGGCGCGCCTTGATCTCCGGATCCCGGTCGATCCAGCCTTTTCCTTCCGCGGCAATTCCTTCCAGGATGTGCAAGGTGTGCTTGAAACCCGCGTTGTCGAGGTTCAAGTCGGCCACCTTCCTGGCGTCCTCCTCCTCTCCGATGCCGGACCGGTCGTCGATCACCCGGATCTGGCGCGGCTGCCCGTTCATCAAGGTGAGTTCCAGTGCGTGCCGCAACTCGTCGGTGACGGCGACGTGCACCGACGACACCGCGTCGAAGCGATAGTTGATGCGCGCTTCGTCTCCGAAGCTGACCTTTTCGAAGTCGAGTTCGGCCATGCATTCCCGCACTCCGTCGACGGTCATCAGAAAGAGCCGGATATCGTACTTAGAATACCGCCAGGGCCCGTTGCGCACCCGTGCTCGCTTCGAGGGGACTCCGGGGGTTTGGAGGAAGGCATAGGCGAGCACGTCCCGCCAGGCCAGTTTGTAGTGCCTCAATGCCTTGTCGAGGACCATGATGCGGTCGCAGCCCAGCCAGTCCTCCATCTCCCGTTCACGAGGCCGGGTATCGTCGAGCTTTGTGCTCCACCGGCGGTATTCCTGTTCTCTGGCCGCCAGGACCCGTTTCCGCTCGCGCTCCTGTTCGCTGATCCGGCGGTGCTCGCACAAGATGTGTCCCCAGCCCGAAACAGCAGCCCACGCTCCGGCGAAACCCAGCACCGCCGCAGCGGCATTGGGAAAGATCTCAATTCGGACCGCGGCCGACCCGACGTAGATGCTGCTGGCGAGCAGCGCGAAGCACGACAGCGCACACCACACCTGCGTGCCCGGCGGGACGCGGTACTGCTCGCGGTAGTCGAACAACGTGCCGTCCGTCCATCGCTTCCGCGCTTCCCGCGCATGGAAGCGGATCAACCAGTGCACCTGGCTGGCGTCGGTCCGGGATTCCCGGTAGACGTCGACGAGCTCATTGCGCAGCGCCGCCTGGAATCCCGCGCTCTCCCGCAGCCATGCTTCCCGCTCGATGTCGCGCGGCAGGAACTTCCCGAAGTAATATCGCACCTCGCGGTCGACGTCGCGGGCGAAACCTGGCTCGCCGTAATAGGCCCGTGCGCCAAAGCGGGAGAAAGCCCGGTGCTTCGCTGCCAGTCGCTCCGCGAGATGACGCCATTCCAACCCGGTGCGCGCGGCGATGACCCCGACCGCGATGAGCAACACGAACACGATGATCGGAAGCGCTTGCCCGCTCGACAGGACGGTCCATCCCAGATAGCCCAGCCCGCCAACCGCGGCAAGACCGCCGAGCACCGCCCGGACACGGTCCCGCATGCTGACTGTCGACGGCGGCACCACCCGCGCCCTCGGAGGGGCCGGGATCGGATGGAAGTAGGCCCAAGCCCGGTCCAACCGGCCGCCGGAGAGCCGGTTTTTCTTGGCGGTCTGCCGGGTTTCGGCCCACAGGCTTTCGCGAAGACTTGCGGTGAGCACGAGGTCGAGATGCTTGATGATCTCCTGTCGCTGTGCCGCGGCGACCCCGTGCAGCTTCCTCAGTGCCGCACCCGAGTCGAGGGTGGGATCTTCGTAGCAGGCGAGCACTGCCGACACCGCGACCAGCGCTCGGGTCCATTCGTCGGCAGGCAGTTTATCGGCGTCTTGCGGCAAGGCAGCCAACTGCTGCCGATCTTCCTCGGTCAGGTCGCGGTACGACCTCTTGCTGAGCAGGGCGAGCATCAGGTGGAACCGGACGTGCCCGCCGTCGTAGCCGTTCGCCCTGGCGTCGGCGATGAGCTCCCTCGCTTGCGACGGACACCCCTCCCGGAGGTAGGCGACTCCGACCGAATACTTCTTCTCCGGAGGCGAATCCGGCGACACGTCATAGTGAACGGAATTCTGGTAGACGACAGAATCGACGACGTTGTGGCCGTGGATTCCGGTTTGACGGCCGGATCCGGAAGACTCATCGGACGGAATCCCGGTCATGCCAGCCCCTTGGCCGCGGCGATCAGGGCGGTGACCTTCGCCGCCAGCGCAGCGAGATCGGACACCAGCCCGCCCAGCCGCTTGAGCGCCAGCACCACCTTGTCCTTGCGCTCCGGCCCGTCCGCACCGAGTGCTTCGTCCGCCTGGTCGAGTTCCGCGCACGCCGCGCCGTAGGTCGCGTCGTCCACGTGTCCGCAGGCCCGCTCCTGCTCCAAGTCAGCACGGACGGTCGCCAGCTCAGCCGCCAGATCTCGAGGGCCGCCGACCGGTCCGGAGGAATTCTGGTAGACCGTGCTGCCCATGACGTTCACTGCCTGGATGCCGACCTGACCGGCGGCGTAGTTGTGCACAGAGCCGTGCTGCCCGTTTCTGCGTCCGCTCATGGTCCGATGCTCCCCTTTTCGGATCAGTTGTTCTGCCAACCGCACGGCGAAGGCCGCCGCGTGCGAAGCCGCTATCGGTTGCCAATTGCGGTCGGCAGCCGAATTCTTGTTGCCGTCGGCGAGGTCGCTGATGCCCCGGACGATCGCGACGGGGCAGCCGCCAAGGTGTCCTGCCTGCGCGACTCCGGCGGCTTCCATTTCGATCGCCACGGCGTCGTTGTAGTGCTGCCGGATCCAGCGCGCTTCCGCGGACAGCCGCGAATTGTGCACCACTTCGCCGGCAGCGATGACTCCGAACCGCACCTGCGTTCCAGGCGCGACATCCGGCTCCCAACTTCCGGCCCGCGCGACGTACTGGGCGACCTGGCTGACGTCGTGCGCGATCTCCCATCCCCGCGGGCGAGCCTTGAGGCCGTCGTCTTCGGCAGTGCCGCCGTGATACGCCTGCACGTGCGTCGCCACCACGACGTCCCCGAGGGGCGTGTCCCACAACGCACCCGCGACGCCGACGAACAGGAGGGCGGCCGGAGAGAAATGCTCGATCGCCCGCTCGGCCAGCACTGCGGCCGGATGGGTGCCCTTCCCCGTCAAGCTCAGCGCGATCCGGCAGGACGTGCCCTTGATCGTGCCGATTTCGAAGAGCGTTCCCTTGTCGTGCCAATGCGGCTCGACGTCGGCCAGCTTGGACAGGACCGCGTTGTACTCCGTATTGAACGCGGTCAGCACTACGATCAGATCGTCGTTCATTGTTCCCCCTTCGCGGGTACTGCGGGACGCACGAGCGGCGGCCAGAGCGTGACTCGTCCCCCGGCCTTGAACAGCCGCGCGGGGCGTCCCCGGCCGACCCGCCGTTCCTCCCCGACCGGCACCAGAAAGCCGTCGACTGCCTGCACTTTCCGGTAGAAGTTCCGCGGATCCAGCTCGACCCCCCACACCGCCTCGTACACCTGCTGCAGGTCGCTGATCGCGAACGGACTCGTGCAGAACGCGGTAGCCAGCGCCGTGCTCTCGAGCTTCGCCCGCGCGCGTTCCAAGCCGTCTCGCAGGATCAACTCGTGGTCGAACGCGAGCCGGACGCGCTGGTCGAGAATCTCCGGCATAGGCACCCAGACCGCACGCGCGGCGTCGGTGCCCGCTCGCGGCTCGGGAAGGCGCGGCGCGATCGCGAGGTAGGCCACCGAAATGACTCGCCCTCTCGGATCCCGGCCCGGCGCGCCGTATGCACCAAGCTGTTCCAGATGCAACTCGGCCGCATCGAGCGCGGCTTCCTCCCGCAGCTCCCTTGCCGCGGCAGCGACGACGTCCTCGCTGTCGTCCGCGAGAAACCCGCCTGGCAGTGCGAATGCGCCACGGAACGGCTCAATGCCACGTTCCACGAGCAGTACCTGCAGCGCCGACTCGCGCAGAGTGAAGATCACCAAGTCGACAGCAAGCAGGACCGGCGGCGGAGTCCAATGATCACCAGGCATGGCCACCACTGTAGATTACTGTCGATATGACAGTAAAGTGGTTTCTGTCTGTGTCTTCCCAGGCGGTCGGCGAGCAAGCCGAGCACCAGGCACCGAACGCACAGAACGCGGCAGCCAAGATTGCGGTCGACGACTGGAAGTCCGCCACCCCGTCCGCGATCGGCCGGAGACGCACAAACCCGAGGGCAGGAAACGGGTTTTGAGGAACAGCAGGTCAACCGTGGCACCCACGAGCAACGCAGCTACGAGCGCCAGGCACGCCTTCGGCCGTTTTATGGCGGCCAACCAGCACTGGCTGTTCCTCGTGGCCAGCCGGGCTGCGGAACTGGAGAACGCGCTGACCCTCTACCTCAAGGCGGCTCCCCACCCGCGCGCGGCGGCAGGCCAACGCCTTCACCTGGCCCTCGACCTCCACCGCCTGCAGACGCACCCGAAAACACAGGGCCGGGCCGGTGGCGCGAAAGGCCTTGTGCGGGTTGTAGCGAGGTCGATCCCGCAGGAAGCATACGACCGCGCCGCGTCGGGACTCGCGGGCATTGAGACGATCAGGTGATTCTCGAATTCGCGGCTTTGGGCCTGCTCCTGTTCCGGCAAAGTCGAACCTTCGCCCGACTCGATTCAGGAGCGCAGCGCATGCCTTTCGACCCGAACCAGCCCAGAGGCCCCGACGGCAAATGGATCAAGACAGGCAGCTTTTTCGCCGCGGCCGCCTTGGCGACAGTTGTGGCGGCGGCAAGCGGCGGAGACGCAGTCACTTCGGTCGGTGCCGGACTCGACGCTGCGACGACCGAGAGCGTGTCCGACGCGGTCACAGCCAAGAGCAAGAAGGCCGCGCGCAACGGCGACCGCGCCGAGGCTTGGCGACGGCTGACTCTCAAGGAGATCAGGAAGAAGATCGAGAAGGACCTGCGCTGCGCCGTCCAGTCGTACGGCCAGGTTCAGCAGTTCTTCCTGCGCCATCCGTGCGAGAGGCTCGACCAGCTGCTGTTCGCCGTTCAGGACAAGAACGGAAACACGATCGCCGGATCGGTCACCTGGGTGAAGATGCCGTCGGCCGAATCAGCCGCACAGCTCCGCAGGCTGGAAGACACGTACGGATCCGGTGACGTCACCCCGTTCGGGGCGGAGGTTCTCGAAGCAGGCGGCTTTCGTTTCACGGGAAAGCACTACCGGTCGCGGCTGGACGGGAAGCTGGTCGTCATCGCCGAAACGGACCCGATCAAGGGCCGCCCGGCCGACGCGTTCCTCAAGCAGGTCGCCGACGTCGCGGATGTCCTCCCACCGCCATGACGACGTGGGCTGGTCAGCATGGATGCCGGTCCCTTCCGATTGCCTCAGACCTGGGGATCTCGTCGAACTTGGCGACCTGCCGTACCTCGGCCTCCACCTCGCCGAGCAGCTCAGGGCGGTCCGCCGGGCCGCTGTTTTGAGACTAAACATCGCCCCCTCGCCCCGCGGCCGCACAAGGTCTGCTCGAAGACCTTCTCGACGACCCTGCAGCTGCCAACTGCTCTAGCACGAGGACTTCGAAGACGACACGAAATGGTGCCTTGCCGCAGCCGAAATCAGGCACCGCGTTACGCGTCGGGTTCATCTTTTCACGCCAATCCGTGGGTACCACTCGCGTCAACGCCCGGGGCCGTTCCGCTCCGGCTCCCAACGACTTGCTCGAAACCGGACGCTCACGATGTTGCTCGTCTATCAGTTTCGCCCCCATCAACCGGGGATCAAGCCCGACTTCTTTTTTACTATCGGGCTGCGGAGGCCTCTCACACACGTTATCGGTTGACGCATCAGGCCGATAGGCCACCGTTCCCTGAACATCGGTGAGATCTTGCACGAGACCGGCCCGACGTCAGACCAGCTGATCAGCAACAGCGACCCCACTGCATCGAACAACGCCTTGCCGACTTCACCAGCAGCCAGCGGCTCGGCCACGTTCAATGCCAACGTCGCCACCCTCGCGCCCACCAACAGCCGCCGAACCGCGACGAGCAACGCCACCACCGTCAAAACAACCGCCGGTGCAACCAGCGGTGCCATCCAGACCGGCACTCCCAGACGAAGAGCAATCGCCAGCACATTCCCGAAGCCGAGGAGAAATGTCAGGCCAAACCACGACGCCGACCATGATGCTCGCCGCCAAGACGACCGGATCACGCCGAGCGCCCGATCCCGTCACGACAACCGCCCCAGCACGCGTCGCAATACCGAGGCCGGCCCACGCGGCACCATCCGACATGTGCGGCCCGAGGCGAGCCCGGGACCTCCACCACACGGCAACAGCAGCCGACACACCACGACACCGCAAACACCCTGCGACCAGACGAAAAGGTCTTGAATGACATCGCTCGACACCATCCGGCACCTCAGGCACCCAACTCCTAACCAGCGGGTTCGGGGTTCGAGTCCCTGATAGCGCCCCCTCGCTCCCCAGGTTACGTTTACCTGGGGTTTTGGTTTTCTGGAGGTTTTTCCCGGGCCTCAGACCGTCCATTGTGGTCGTTCGCGGGCTCGAGGCGAGCCCGAGACTTCGCGCCGACTGCGCAAGATGATCATCTCTCCCACCGACGCGAACCTTCGAACGTCACTGGTGCCAGCGTCGGTTTCACCAGGATTACCTGGCCGATCCGGCGAACCCTATTCCGTTGCACGCCAAGCAATCTGCCGCCCCAAGCGGACAGGCGAACGAGACAGCGGTCAACTGGGAAGTGCTCGGGTTGTTCCCGGGCGACCAACCACGTGCTCGCCCGGACGAGCCTGGGAACCCAGCACCGAACTCGCGTCCTCGACGCGTCGCACGCCGGGCACCGCACGACCACCGGTCTCATCGACGATCTCGCCTGCACAACCCGCCCGGACGGCCCAACCGGTCCCTGGCGCTTGGACCCGACCGAGATCTACCGGCTGCTTCCCAAAACTGCGCGACGCGGCTTCCGCCTGGTCGCCGCGCTGTCGATGATGCGCGACAGCGAAATCCACGAAATCTGCCGCAGCGCGGTCGTCGAGCACTACAACGCACCAGCGATCGCGTCGCCCCTGGCAAGGGGACATTCCGGCCGGCCAGGGAAACACTGGTGGATCACCACGCCTGTCGCGGAAGCCATCGCTATCGCAGGGGCTGGCGACCCACCGCGGCCGCGTGTTCGCACCCATGAAGCGTTCGCCCGACACCGCCGTTCACGGCCACCGAATGATCGATACCTTCGTCGACACGGTCAACGCCGACCGCTACTGGACTGATCTGGAGGAGATCTCCGCCGGACGATGACGATGCTGACCGACCAGTCGCCGGTTCGGAAGTCACGCTGGGCTTGCAGCTCAAGCACTTCGCAGTACGGGCGCTGGCCAACCGCACCACCATCGTCCCTGTCCGGGGAACCGCTGGGACACGCGCAAAAGAGGATTACGCCGGTGAATGCGCTGGTCAGCGAAAAGAGACTTTCCCGCGGTTCCGCTTCCCCTCAGCCCATCCCTCGCTGGCGAAGCTCGGTTCCGCCGCTTCCAGGCGCGGTACCGCGACGCCCAGTCGTCGTGCTTCCGCCAGGGGTGTGTCGTCATGAGCGGGCTCGTTTCCGGGGCAGACGGTTCAGGATCGATGCTCCCGCACAGAGGATGCCGATCAGGAACGGATGCACAGCGCCGCGTTCGATGAGTCCGATGATGCCGACGACAGTGTCGCCCGCAGTGAAGATGGCGACGAGATAGAGCAGCATCGCAAGCAGGCCGATCACGCCAACCGCGATCAGTGCTTTCCCGAGTATCGGCGAGAATCCGACGCGCCGGCGCATGCTTCCGAGCACGATGGCCAACACGTTGCCGCCGGTGAAGCCTGCGAAGGCTCCCAAGCTGTGGAACTCGCCGGTGCCGTCCTTGAGCGCCTCGCCGGAGCCGGGAAACAACGCGAGCAGGATCCCGCCGACGGCCAGCAGTGTCGCGGGCGCCAGCACGGCCCAGCGGCGTCGCCCCGGCAAACCGCGCAGCATTGCGGTACCGGCGAGGATCGTGATCCCGAACAGGAAGAAGCCGGTGTTCATCACCCACGCGAGCGGCGAGTGCATGTACTGCCCGAACAGTGTCGAAGGTCCGCGAACTCCGAGGTCGCTGATGAAGTGATAGGTGTAGCTGTAGGGCGGATCCGTCCAGGCTGCGGCGGCGATGAACTCGGCGACGAGGAAGATCGCGGGCCCGGCGAGGAGCAACGCTCCCGCGGCTCGGCACTGGGAAGGTCGACTCACATCGGAGGAGAGCGGCTCAGGCCGCGCATTGTCGTCGGGTTTCGCTCGCTCGATGCTCGAGCGCGAGTTCGCGGTCATGTCGTGGTCCCTGCGTTGTTGTCGGTGCGAGCGGGCTAGCGGGAGGTTCACGCGAGCTCGACCCACATTACTTCACTCGGTTACTTACTACACCGAGACTACTTTTATAGTCAATGTGGCTAGGGCTTCGCGCCAGTAGGATCGAGCCATGGTGGACGCAACAGCCGTGGGACGACGCGAGCGCAAGAAGGCGGCGACGCGAGCGGCGATCCTGGATGCGGCAACGGCGCTCTTCCTCGAGCGCGGCTTCGACGCGGTCACCGTTCGCGAGATCGCGGACCAGGCGGATGTATCACCCAAAACGGTCTTCACGCACTTCCCTCAGAAGGAGGCGCTCGTCTTCAGCGACGAGGACGACCGGCACGAACGCTTGGTGGCCGCGGTCAGCAACCGGGAGCCCGGGACCACGATCTCCGACGCGCTGAAGGCGCACTACCTCTCCGAGCTCGCCGCTCTGAGGTCCGAGCCCCAGCGCCGGATACTCACCCTGATGGAAGGGACGCCCGCTCTGGTCGACTACGCGGAGAAGATGTGGTTCCGCCACGAAGACGCCTTGGTCACCGCGATCACCGAGGAGTCCGGGCTCGCTGAGCCAAGCGACGAGATCCGCTTCTACGTCCGGTTCGCGCTGCAGATCCAGCTCAGCGCCGCCCGCCAGGCAGACCCGGAGCCGACCATCGATGCGGGATTCCGACTCCTCGATGAGGGCTGGACGCATTGCCGGGAAAAGCTCGAGGCTTAAAGGGGCCGCGCCGGACGCTTGGTTGCCGTAACGGTGGGCCGGCTGGTGCAGGCCCGGGACTCCCGAAGCTGACCCGAGCCGCAAGGCAGGGGCTTGCTGCTTGTCGAGTTCGCCCCCGCCCGCCGAATGGAGGGCTGGTGTCAACGCTCGGTGAAGCGGATCGCCCGCCCGCGTTCGTCGAAGCGCACCGTGCCGCCCCGCCACGGTCCCGCGAACGCGGCGGCGTCCAGTTCGATGCCGGTCACGACCTCCAGCAGGAGGGTGATCAACGCCCCGGGAGGCAAGTCGCGTGCAGCCCCGGCGACATCGGCCTGGTCGTCGATACGGAACCCGAGGTCGCGCATCGGGCCGACGAACCGGTCCAGGTCCGCGCCGGAGCGGCGGTAGCTGTGCAGCGGATCGATCACCGCGGCCACCCGCCCGTCCCTGGCGGCACTGACTTCCTGCGCATTCGGCAAGAACACCGCCGCTCCCGCCGCCCCGCCGTCCGCGGACAGCGCGGCCAGGATTTCTTGTCGCCAGCCGAGAAAACCGGTCGGCCCGTCGAACTCGACCGCGAGCGTCCAGTCCCGGCCCGGCAACGCCCGCGCGAGCACCAGCTCCCGATCCATCACCCCGAACGGCCCATCTTCGACCGCAGCCGGCCCAATGGTCCCCGACGGCGCCCCATCTTCGCCAGGACTTCGTCAGGCCCTCGCCCGCGGACAACGGCCACACACCACGCTTCCCCGAACTCGGCCGCCAGATCTAACGACATCGCCGCGCCGCTCCTCTCCGTTTGCCAGATACCTGCCGATACGTCGGAGGCGATCTCGCTATTCGCCGGAGTATTCCTTCCCTCGTAACGAAATCGACGACCGGGACCACTGCCCAAAGGCAACAGCGTGCCGATTCCGGCATGGGACTTCTCCGTGAAGCACGTCGACGGGCGGCAGGCTCTGCCTCTGGCGCACCATCCGGGAGGAGTCGCTCGTCCGGTTCGATCTCGGCGGGCCGGGGCTCTACCGCGCCCGCGCTGGCGACCGCGGCCGGATCCGGCAGGAAGTGTCTGAGGCCCCGACCGGATGTCTTCGCCAATGAGGGTGACCTGCGGGCGCGTTGTGCGGGGTCGAGGAGGTGGTTGAACGCGACCCGCAGGCCCATCCCACCGCTCGCGCGGGAGATCGCCTTCGCGGAACTCGCGGCTGGCCGCCAGCAGGTGTCACCCGCGAATCCCTTTGACGGCAGGGTTATCCGAGAGCGATTCGCTGAGGAATCCGTGCTGCGCGGGTCAACGGCGCTCGATGCGCCCGAGTTTCGCGTGGCCGAGGACCGGGTAGCCGGGCAAACTGATCGGGACAAAGCCTTTCTTCGGCTGGCCCGCTACCCACAGGACCCCGGTCGCGCGGACTGCGGCGGCGAGGGGGCCTCCGGTGATGGACACCACGAGGGATCCTTCCGGCGAGGTGGCCCGGCAGGTGAGTTTCCGGCGGTTGCCGCCGTTTCTCATCGAGTCGGAGACGATCCGCAGGGGTGTCCATTGGGTTGCCCGAACTGCCCGCGGTGCGCGAATCAGCCAGTGGTGCAGGGATACCGCTGACGTCCAGATGAGGGCAGCAGCCAGATAAAGCCCGAGGAACGTGGCAAGCCCGAGGAGTTCGTCGGATTGCCGGTAGGTGCGCAGCAGCAAGGGCGCGTAGGTGGCACCCAGCCAGGCTGCCAGCGCGAGCCTCGTGATGGCGGCCGCGATTTTCCGGGGCCGGTAGAGCTGGATGATGAGGCGGAGTTGCGCGTTGTGAGTCGGACGCGGTTCGCAAGGGGACACCGGCCGCGCCGGGCCGGGCAGTTCGCGGGCGCGCAGAACGGCGGTGCTCACCGTACCTGGCACCACGACCCCTGCACGGCCCGAAGGTTCGGGGCCCACCACCCAGATGTAACCCCTGCTGTTGATCAAGCCGTTGACCACTGGCGGGCCGATGCGGAACCACTGGCCGTGCGCCAGCTTCAGGTACAGCGTGCGCTTCGTGGCCTGGAGCATGTCGTCGTCCACGAGCACCTTACGGAACGGCATGTCGAGCAACCGCTCCCGCGCTTTGTGCGGGGCACGGAAGGTGATCCGGGCGAGCGACCAGAGCCCGGCAGCCGCGAAAGCAGTCACGACGGCGGGAAGAGCGACGTAGGTCTTCGACCGGGCGAACACGATCAGCGCCATGCCCGCCGCCAAGCAAACGAACAGGAGCACGGCGCTTTTGCGTCGCAGATTTCGGTTCCCGCGCAGACTCGGCGCGAACCATCGGTCCTGGCTCGACGGCTGACCCTGCTCCGGCTCGACGGCGACGACGCCCTCCGCCGTCGGCGGCGTGTCGGCATCGGGGACTGCGCTCATGGGCGAATCCGTCCTGACCAGGCGGCTCCTGATCGGACCCGAGTGGGCAAGAGATTAGTACGCGAGCCCAGGAGCGTCATCAGTCCTTCCGGTCCGCGTCCCAGCACGGAGCTCCCGGGCTGGGCAAAGCGTCCAAAGACCGCACAATGGGAAAAACTGAGAAAAGAATCAAACAACGCATTCAGCATGGTTCCGGTTTATCGGTCGGTTATTTACTGACGAGAGAAGGTTGCTAATGGCATATTGTGGCCATGTGAGATTTCGCGGAGTCTTTGAAGGTTTGGGCCGCGCGGACGTTCCGACTGCTTGATCGGGTGCCAGCAGTGCTCCAGAACATGTCACCGATCGGGCGGCCTCACTGAGATTCTTCAGCGCGCGGCAAACGCCTGCCCTGTAGCGCCGAAGCGGGCGGGCGGCGAGGGCGTGCAGCACCCGACGCACAAGGGTGCTTTTGCGCGGGCTGCGGGGATAACAGCACGGAAGGCGTCGGGGAACGATTGGCTGCAACGGCCTGCTGACGGCAGTATTCGCGCAGTGCACGGCACCGCCGAACCTGGCCCCGGCACCGGATTCCTTCCAGCCGCCCCGGGCAGGCCCATCGCGAGCATTCATGGCTTTCCCCACGTGAGCGGCAGGTCCCCGCTGGCGCGCACCGGATCAGCCATAAGCAGGGCTGATCAATTCTGCTCAACCATTGATCCAAGGCTCATCTCGTGACGACGCGGCATTCGCCGAGGCAGCGGCGCATCAGTTTCCGCATGCCGCGGACGTGACCGACACGACATCGTTGCGACAGCACGGCAGGGAAAGAAGATTCCCCGCTGACACGTTCCGTCAACAGAGTGTCCACAGTGGACATCAAGCTGCCTTGACCGCAGACAAGCAGCCGATCCCGCGCGTCCGATCAGCGGGTTTCCGCCCCGAGCGAGCCGGGTCATACTCCCCTCGTTCGCGCATTCGGCGCGCATCGGGAGGTGTTCTCGAGTGACACGAAGACATTCCTTTCCGGGCACTTTATTTTCCATCCTTTTACTCGGCGGCGGTCTCCTCTTGAGCGGAAACCACACGGCGACGGCCGAGACGGCGGCGATCGTTGATCTCGGCGCGTTTCCCGGCGATACCGCGAGCGAGGTCACCGGGATCAACGACAGCGGCGTCGCGGTTGGCACTTACGACACCGGGGCCGAGGCCTCCGTCGCCGCGCGCTGGGAGCCGGACGGGTCTGTGGTCCGGCTGCCCGTTCCGGGCCCTTACAGCAGGTCAGCGGCGCGGGCGATCAGTGCGCGGGGAGTCGTCGTCGGGTCCGCCTACAACGGCAGCGGCACGCAGAAACCTGTGCGCTGGCAGGGGGACGGGTCGTTCTCCGAGCTGCGTTCGGCGAGTCCGTTCGGGTACGGCGAGGCCGCGGCGGTCAATTCCGCGGGCATCGCCGTCGGTTTGACCATGCCGGTCAATTCCCACGGCCAGGCGGCGCGGTGGGACGTCAACGGGAACCTGACCATGCTTCCGATGCCGTCGGACGCCATCGAGTCGGCGGCTTTGGCGATCAACGACCGCGGGGCGATTGCCGGGACCGTCCGGAACCGGGCCGTTCGGTGGAATCCTGACGGCACGTTCGCCTTGCTCGCCTTGCTTCCTGGTACCAGCGACAGCAAGGCGAGCGGCATCAGCGATACCGGCGTCGTCGTGGGCAGTTCCGGAGGGCGGCCGGTGCGCTGGGACGCGAACGGCACTGTCCAGCCGTTGCCTGGCCTCCGTTCGCAGGACCCGGTCGGCGGCGCGAACGCGATCAACCAGGCTGGGGTCATCGCTGGCGCTTCCGGTGGCGCGGACGGGGTAAGCCACGCCGTGCGTTGGGATTCTCGCGGTGCCATCACCGATCTCGGTGCGCTGCCGGGAAGCCGTGAGAGCAGCGGTTCCGCAATCGATTCTCACGGGGCTGTCGTCGGCTATTCGGTGACGTCCACCGGATACGCGCGGCAGGCGGTCCGTTGGTCGCCTTCGGGCCACGCTGTCGATCTGAGCCGTTCGCTGCCCCGGTTCGAGTCGGCCTCGGCGAGCGCGATCAACGCCGGAGGGCAGGCTGTCGGAAGTTCCTGGAAATCCGGCGGCAAGCTCCATCCGGTGCTCTGGTCCCGCGACGGCCGCATGACCGACCTCGACCCGGACGGCGACACCCGGTGGGCGAGCGCGCTCAACGCCGCCGGCGTCGTCGCGGGCACCGACGGCTCCTGGGCGATCCGCTGGAACCCGGACCGGACCGTCACCCGGCTCCCGACGCCGGGCGGAAACACCTGGTCGAGTGCTTCGGGGATCAACGACAGCGGAGTGATCGTCGGCCGGACGGCGCAGCGGTCCCGAGGGGCCCGGCCGATCCGGTGGAACGCGGACGGGACTTCGACCTATCTGCCCAAGCTCAACGGCGACTTCACCGGCGGTGCCACGGCGATCAACAACCGGGGAGTGGTCGTGGGGCACTCCGGCCACCGGGACGACACCTCCCGGCACGCGCTCCGCTGGGCGGCGAACGGGTCCCTCACCCAGTTGCCCGGCATTCCGCTGGCCAGCTACACCGCGGCGCTCGCGGTCAACGACCGCGGCGAAGCGGCTGGTTATTCCGGCGACCGCCCGGCGCGCTGGAGCGTTGACGGCAAGCTCGCTGTCCTCGCCGTTCCCGCCGGGGCGACCCATAGCGAGGCCACCGGGATCACCGATGCCGGAGAGGTGGTCGGGTGGGCCTCCTTCAGCTCCGGCGTTCCGGACCGGGCGCTGCGGTGGAGCGCGGACGGGGCAATGACCGTTCTGCCGTCCCTGCCGGGCGGGGCCTCGGCGCGGGCGTTGGGGGTCAACGAGCGTGGGGACGTCGTCGGGAAGTCCGAGAACTACGGCCATCAGATCCACGCGGTGCGCTGGCCTGCACGCTGACCGTCGGGACATCTCGGTCTGGGCGGGATCGGGTGGACGTCGGTATCGGCCGGGTGTCTGTCGCGTATGCGGGGCGGATTCCCGGGCGGGCGCGGGCTCGTCCGGGAACCGCGGAGATCAGGTCAACGCGGAGTGTGGTGGCCGGGCAGCCGCTGGCGAGCAGGCCCGGTCGCCAACATCGAGAGCGGTGTCCAGAATCCGCGGCCGGGCGCTCGGGTGCTACGCAGTCGCGCTCTCGGGTGGCGCTGTCGACTGGACGAGTCGTTGGTCGCCTCGTTCGCAGGACGTCCTGGCGAGACGGTGCTGGCCGAGAACCTTCGCCTCTTCCGCGGTGAGTCCACAGTGGACGGATTGTTCGCCGAGGCGATGTCCTACGCGACTGACGTGGCCGAACCGATGCGCGGCCGCCGTTCTCAGCGGAGCTTGGCGGGATGCCGAACAGTCTTCTTTGTTCCGCGAAACAAAACCCCTGGAACAACGGCTGATTCAAGTCACAGCTCTATGCCCATGGACGAACCCGAACGGTACGGTACCCGCCATGGCACCCAGCATTGGAATGCATCGAACTTCCGATATCCGCCGTCGATCGCCTCAGTCGTTAGCGGATTAAAGCAATGCGGTTCGGTTTTCTCGCCCCCGTAGCGCGACGGCTCTTGATCACGGCGGCGACAGGCCTCGCGGTCGGAGCCGGGGTGGGCGTCGGCGCTGGTGCCGCGCTGGGGGTCTTGGCCGGAATCGCCGTGGCGGCGGCGGTGTTCGTCTGCACGGGATGGCTCGTGTTGTGGCCGATGGCGGCGGATCTGACCCGTCAGTACGCGCGTCGCGAGGATTTGCGGCCGGCGCTTGAAGAACTCATCGTCGTCGCTGCCGCATTGTGCGGTCTGACTGGCATCGTGGTGTTGCTGGTGTCCGGGCAGTCGGCCGGGCCCGCGGCCGCGGCGGTTGCGCTGGGCGGCGTGTTCTTCGTGTGGGCGGCTTTGCACCTCATGTACGCCACCCGCTACGCCGACCTGTATTACGCGGCGCCGTCCGCCGGGATTGACTTCAATTCCGACGATCCGCCCGCGTATCGGGAGTTCTTCTACTTCAGCTACAACCTCGGAATGACTTACCAGGTGTCCGACACCAGCGTGTCCAGCTCGACGATCCGCGCGGTCGTGCTGCGGCACACCCTGTTGTCCTACGTGTTCGGCACGGTGATCCTGGCGGCCACGATCAACCTTGTCGCCGGAATCGTCACCCACTGAGCGCGAAGGACCCGAGCATGACCGAACCCCGGTCCGGCGAGAGCCTCACGACCGTCCTCGTCGCGTTGAGCTCCAACGTGCTGATCGCGGCGGCGAAAACCGCGGTGGCGGCGATTACCGGCTCGGCGGCGATGCTGGCCGAGGCGGCGCATTCCTGGGCGGACACCGGCAATGAGGTGTTCCTGCTCGTCGGCGAGCGCAAGGCGGGCAGGAGACCGGACCAGACACACCCGCTCGGCTACGGCCGGGGCGGGTACGTGTGGTCGATGTTCGCCGCGTTCGGCCTGTTCACCGTCGGAGCGGCGGTCTCGGTCTGGCACGGGGTGCAGTCGCTGCGCGCACCGGAGGAATCGTCCTCGTACGGATGGGCGTACGCGGTGCTGGGGGTGTCGTTCGTGCTTGAGGGGATCTCGTTCGCCCAGGCGCTGCGCCAGACCCGGCGCGGCGCGGCGACCCGGAAGCTCCGG
Source organism: Amycolatopsis sp. NPDC114503 (assembly GCF_055633655.1). Classification (NCBI taxonomy): domain Bacteria; kingdom Bacillati; phylum Actinomycetota; class Actinomycetes; order Pseudonocardiales; family Pseudonocardiaceae; genus Amycolatopsis; species Amycolatopsis sp. NPDC114503. The sequence continues at coordinate 221,287 of NZ_JBVKDT010000010.1, forward strand.
CCGCTGCGGTACGTGCGCGTCACCTCCAATCCGGTGCTGCGGGCGGTGTTCGCCGAGGATCTTTCGGCGCTGATCGGCCTCGTGATCGCCGGGGCGAGCATTCTGGCACACCAGCTCACCGGAGACGCCCGCTGGGACGCGCTCGGCTCGATCCTGGTCGGGCTCCTGCTCGGCGCGGTCGCGGTCTTCCTGATCGTGCGCAACATGGACTTTCTCACCGGGGAGAAGGTCACGCCGCTGGCCCGCAACCGGGCGCTGCGGGCTCTGCTCGAGCACGAGGCGATCGAGCGGGTCAGCTTTCTGCACATGGAGTGGGTCGGCGCGGACAACATCTTTCTTGTCGCGGCTGTCGATCTGTCCGGGGACGCGCCCGAATCCGCTGTCGCGGCACGGGTCAACGAGGTGCAGGACGCGCTCAATGAGCGTCCGGAGATCCAGCGGGCTGTGGTGACTCTGGCCCGGCCGGGCGATCCGACCGACCTGCGGCCTTCTCCGCTGCCCGGCTGGTACGTCGAGTGAGGTTCACCGTCAGGGAGGTCAGCTGGCGGGCAGCCACGGCAACTGCCAAGCCGGGTATCCGTCCACCAAGTCGTCCGCAGCGGAAGGCCCCCACGTCCCCGGTGCGTACAGCCGCGCCGGACGCGGGTACGCCAGTGCTGGCCGCAAGATCCGCCAGCTCTCCTCCACCGCGTCCTGCCACGCGAACAGCCGGTCGTCGCCCTCGAGTGCGTCAGCCAGCAAGCGTTCATAAGGCGAGCGCGGCCTGCCCAACTCCCGCTCGAAGGTCGTGTCCAGCCGCACCGGACGCCACTGCTGCGCACTGTCCAAACCGGACAGTCGCAATCGGAACGCCGGGTCCGGCGAGATCCGCAGCACCAGTTGGTTTGCCTCGACCTCCGCCGCGTCGGGCAGGAATCGCAGCCGTGGCGGGTGTTTGAAGATCAGCCGGACCTCCGTGACGCTCTCCGGCAGGCATTTGCCCGCCCGCAGGAAGATCGGCACCCCGGCCCAGCGCCAGTCGTCGATCGAAAGTTTGAGCGCGACATAGGTTTCGGTATTCGACCCGGCCGCCACCCCGTGCACACCTTGGTAGCCCTCGTACTGGCCGCGCACGCAATCGCCCGGCTCCACGGCCGGGATCGCACGGAAGACTTCAAGCTTCTTCGCCCGCAGATCCGCCACGCTCGACCCGATCGGCGCGTCCATCGCCACCAGCGCCAGCAGCTGCAACAGATGGTTTTGCACCACGTCGCGCAGCGCCCCGACCTGGTCGTAGAACCGTCCCCGCCCGGCCACGTCCAGTTTCTCGGCCATGGTGATCTGGATCGCTGCCACGCTGTCGCGGTTCCACAGTTCGGCGAGTGCGTGGTTCGCGAACCGCAGGTATTCGATCTCGGTGACCGGTTCCTTTCCGAGGAAATGGTCGACCAGGAGCACCTGCTTCTCGTCGAGGACCTCGCTCAGGCGCTGACGCAGGGCTCGAGCCGAGGCGAGGTCGGTGCCGAAGGGTTTCTCCAGCGCCACGCGGGCATCGGCCAGCAGGCCTGCGGCAGCCAGGTGGTCGACGACGGTCGCGAACAGCGAAGGCGGCAGCGCCAAGTAGTACAGCGGGCGAGCGGGCAGTTGCGCGGCAAGTGCTTGGTACAGCTCAGGATCGGTGGCATCGCCGCTGAGATAGGTCATCCTCCGGGCCAGCCGGGCGAACACCGCGTCGTCGAAGTCGTCGACGGCCTTCTCGACGGAGCGGCGGGCGAGTTCGGTGAACTCGGCGCGGGACAGCGAAGCGGTGGCGGTGCCGATGACCGGACACCGCAGTTCGCCGCGCTGTTCGAGCCGGTAGATCGCGGGGAGGGTCATTTTCGCCGCGAGATCCCCGGTGATCCCGAAAATCACCAGTGCTCCGGCGTTCCAGTCCGTCATCGGTTCAGCCCTGCCGGACCGGCGGATCGTCGAGGAAATCGGCCGGGGGCACGAAGAACAGGCTGCCGGTGACCGCGGTGGACACGTCGAGGAGGAGGTCCGGCGGATCGGCGACGAACATCCGCTCCAGCATTTTCTCGGTCACCGCGGGATCGGCCGCGTAGCCGCAGAAGTAGGTGCCGTACTCGCCGCGGGCGATGGAGCCGAAGGGCATGTTGTCGCGCAGGATCTTGTGTTCCGTGCCGTCCGGGTCCTCGATCGTGGTGCGCGAGACGTGCGAATCCGGCGCCTTCTGCGCGTCTGGGATTTCGACGTCGTCGGCCAGGTGCCTGCCGACGGACCGGTCGCGTTCCTCCACCGGCATCGCCGTCCACTTCGCCAGGTCGTGGAGGTATTTCTGCACGATCAGGAAGGATCCGCCGGCGAAGGGACCCTCTCCGATGAGCGCTGCGCGGGCGGCGGCCGCGTCGGTGGGGTTTTCCGTGCCGTCGACGTAGCCGAGCAGGTCGCGGCGGTCGAAGTAGCGGAACCCGGGGGTGGCGTCGTAAACCGAGACCGCGTCGCCGAGCCGGTTCACCACCCGGCGGGCCAGTTCGAAGCACGGGTACTGCCGGGTCGCGCGGATGTGCAGGAAGACGTCGCCGGGGGTGGCAGGCGCGTGGTGACGCGAACCGGTCAGTTCCTGGAAGGGATGCAGACCGGTCGGGCGGGGGCCGGTGAAAAGGCGGTCCCAGGCTTGCGAGCCGAAGCCCGTCACGCAGGTGAGGCGTTCTTCCGGGAGCGGGAATGCCACGGAGCGGACGAGCCCGGCGAGGTCGGGAAGCAGACCGAGGACGGCGGCCTCTCCCCCGGGATTGATCGTCAGCGTCAGGAAGGTCGCGCTTTCGCTCAGCTGGGCGAGAACAGGTTGCGGAGTGGTCATAGCAGGCCTGCCTCGTCCGGGGTGACCACGCAGGTGCGTTCGCGGTCCAGCGGTGCCGACATCGACACGACCGTGCCGGTGCCGCAGCCGCGCCAAGCGACCGTGATGCCTTGCGGTTCGTCGTGGCTCGATCCGATCGGGCCCTCCGCGGCGGTTTCGGCAGGGCCGACGTGGTACGTGCGGATGTCGCCCTCGGCGGTGCCGTCGACCCTGGTCACTTCGTAGGCGAAGATCGCGACGCGCTGTCCGGCGGTCGGGAAATCGGGCGGCCACGGGTTGTCGAAGAGTCCGCCGCTCGGGGTGCCGAGGGTTTTCGCGGTGATCTGGTTCATGGTTAATCCCTTTGAGAGTGCGAAAGTTGCCGGGCTGGAGAGTCGATGCGCAGCGCTTGCATCGCGGTGACAAGCTCGGCCAGGTCACGAGGGTCGGTCAGCGACCGGTCGGTGAGTTCCCGGATCCGCCGCAGCCGGTAGCGGACGGTGTTGGCGTGGCAGTGCAAAGTCTGTCCGGCGCGTTCGGAAGAGCCGCCGCCGGAGAAGTACGCCTCGAGCGTCTCCAGCAGCAGATCGCGTTCGTCGGCGGGCAAATCCAGAACCGGGCCGAAGACCTGGTCTCCGAGCCGCCTGCCCTCGTCGGGGTCGTAGGCGACGAGCGCGGCCAGCGGGCTGGGGTCGAACGCGCGGACCTCGACGCGTTCGGGCGGCGTGCCGGCCAGCGCGGTGCGCGCCAGGTGCAGCGCGCGCGGGGTGTCGGCCAGCGACGCGTACAGCGGGCTGACCCCGGTGCGGGTCAACGCGACTTCGTTGAGCACGGTCAGCACCGCGCTGTATTGCTCGTCGCGCACCGACACCACCCCCGCCTGCAGCACGGGAGTGAGCTGCCACGCCGAGACGATGCCAAGCTGCCCGAGCCGCCGTTCGATGCCGACCAGGCTCTCCTCGGCCAGCCCTCGGGTCTCGGCCGCGACGACGGCGAGTTTCCCGTCGAGCGGCAGGCCGAGCAGCCGTCCGGCTTCCCACGGCCCGGCTTCGGAGAGACGCTGGCCGGTGAACAAGGCCTCGGCCAGCGCGGAACGGCGGCGTTGCTGGGCGACGAGAAGTTCCGCGCTCGCCGCCCGGTACGCCTCGGTCACGCGGACGGCGTGTTCGTCGGTGACCTGCCAGAGCAGGCTCGCGGCGTCGATCAGCACGTCGACGCCGCCGGTCTCGCGGGCGTGCGCGGCCAGCAGGTCCCACAGCATCGCGCAGCCGATCCGGTACACCTGCAGCACCTCCGGCAGCGGCGCGCCCTGGCGAGCGCGCCGGCTGCCGGTCTCCTGCGGAGCGCCCTGGTCCGGGGCCTCGATGCCGCCGAGCGAGTCGACCAGGAACCGCACGTTGACCGCGATCGAGCGGTGCAGGTCCGCGCGCGGCACGATCTTCTCGTCCCGGTAGAGGCCGATCCGTTCGCACGCCGCCGCGCAGATCTCGTCGATCAGCCGCGGCAGCCGCGGCTGAACCCAGGCGACGAGTCCGCCTGTGGTCATCGGCTCGCCCGCTGAATCATGCCGCTGCCTCGTTGTCCCGGCACGTCACGGTGAGCACTCCGTCGTCGAGGCTGACGTCGACGGTCGTGTTGTCGTGCGCTTCGCCGCCGAGCAGCGCGCGCCCGATCCGGGTCTCGACCTCGCGAGCGAGAAACCGGCGCAGCGGCCGGGCGCCGTAGACCGGGTCGAAGCCCTGTTCGGCGATGAAGCGCAGTGCTTTGTCGGACACCTCCAGGGTCATGTTCTGTTCGGCGAGCCGCTTGCGCAGCTCGCCCAGCATCAGCTCGACGACCCGTTCGATCTCCGGCAGCGTCAACGGTTTGAACAGGACGATGTCGTCGATGCGGTTGAGGAACTCCGGCCGGAAATGCCCGCGCAGCGCCGCCATCACCTCGCCGCGCGCGGACTCGGTGATCTCGCCCTCCGCGTTCACTCCGTCGATCAGGAAGTGCGCGCCGATGTTGGAGGTCATGATGATGACGGTGTTGCGGAAGTCGACGGTGCGGCCTTGCGCATCGGTCAGCCGTCCGTCGTCGAGCACCTGCAGCAGGGTGTTGAAGACGTCCGCGTGCGCCTTCTCGATCTCGTCGAACAGCACCACCGAATACGGTTTGCGCCGCACGGCTTCGGTGAGCTGGCCGCCCTCGTCGTAGCCGACATACCCGGGCGGAGCGCCGACCAGCCGCGAAACCGTGTGCCGCTCCTGGTACTCGCTCATGTCGATCCGGACGATGTTGTCCTCGGTGTCGAACAGATCCGCGGCGAGCGCCTTCGCCAGCTCGGTCTTGCCGACGCCGGTCGGCCCCAGGAACAGGAACGACCCGATCGGGCGGCGCGGGTCCTTGATCCGGGACCGGGCGCGGATGATCGCGTCCGCGACCAGCTGCACCGCCTCGTCCTGGCCGATCACGCGTTCGTGCAGCAGTTCGTCCAGGCGCAGCAGCTTCGACCGCTCGCCTTCCTGAAGCCGGCTGACCGGAATGCCGGTCCACCGCGACACGACCGCCGCGATCTCCTCCTCGGTCACGACCTCACGAAGCAGCCGGGTGCCTGCCTGCCGCGTGGCGAGCAGTTCTTCCTCGCCCGCCAGGCGACGCTCCAGTTCCGGCAGCCGGCCGTGTCGCAGCTGCGCGGCCAGATTCAGGTCGTACGCGCGTTCGGCGGCTTCCGCGTCGTGCCGGACCTGCTCGATCTCCTCGCGCAGCGCCTGGACCTTGTGCAGCGCGGCACGTTCGGCCTCCCACTGCGTCCGCATCCCGCCCGCCTCGGCGCGCAGATCGACCAGTTCGCGCCGCAGTTCTTCCAGCCGGGCATGGCTCGCCGCGTCGGTTTCCTTGGCCAGCGCGGCTTCCTCGATCTCGGTGCGGGTCAGCCGCCGGCTCAGCTCGTCCAGTTCGGCAGGCATCGAGTCGATCTCCGTGCGCAGCATCGCGCACGCCTCGTCCACCAGGTCGATCGCCTTGTCCGGCAGGAACCGGTCCGAAATGTAGCGATGGCTCAGCACCACCGCGGCGACCAGCGCGCTGTCCTGGATCTTCACGCCGTGGAACACTTCAAGCCGCTCGCGCAGCCCGCGCATGATCGAGATCGCGTCCTCGACCGACGGCTCGTCCACCAGCACCGGCTGGAACCGCCGCTCCAAAGCGGCGTCCTTCTCGATGTACTTGCGGTACTCGTCCGCCGTCGTCGCGCCGATCAGGTGCAATTCGCCGCGCGCGAGCATCGGCTTGAGCATGTTGCCCGCGTCTATCGCGCCCTCGGTGGCGCCCGCGCCGACGACGGTGTGCAGCTCGTCGACGAACAACAGGATCCGGCCCTCGGCGGCGGTCACCTCGTTGAGCACGGCCTTCAGCCGCTCCTCGAACTCGCCCCGGTACTTCGCGCCCGCGACGAGCGCGCCGAGGTCGAGCGAGAACACCGTCTTGCCCTTGAGCCCTTCCGGCACGTCGCCGCGGTCGATGCGCTGCGCGAGCCCCTCGACGATCGCGGTCTTGCCCACGCCCGGATCGCCGGTGAGCACCGGGTTGTTCTTCGTCTTGCGCGAGAGGATCTGGATCACCCGGCGGATCTCCGCGTCGCGTCCGATGACCGGGTCCAGCTTGCCCGCCGCCGCGTCCGCGACGAGATCACGGCCGTACTTTTCCAAGGCCTCGTAAGCGGATTCCGGCGTCGCCGACGTGACGCGCTGGTTGCCGCGCACCTTCCGCAGCACGTCCAGGAACTTGTCCCGGGTCAGCCCCGCCCCGCGCAACAGCCGTCCGGCCGCGCTCGAACTGCCCTCCTCCAGCAACGCCGCGACGAGGTGTTCGACGGACACGTAATCGTCCTTCAACCGCCCCGCTTCGCGATCAGCCGCGTCGAGCACCCGAGTGAGCCGAGCGGTCACGCGGGTTTCGCCGGGAGCGACGCCGGGGCCGCTCACTTTCGGACGGCGGCCGAGTTCGGCTTCCAGCTCCTGTTTGAGCCGGGCCGGGTCCGCACCTGCCTCTTCGAGAAGCCGCGACGCGAGCCCGTCGGACTGGTCGAGCAACGCGAGCAGCAGATGTTCGCCGTCGACCTCCGGCTGGCCGTACTTCACCGCGGCGGTCTGCGCGTCGTGCAGCGCTTCCTGAGATTTCTGAGTGAGCCGGTTGGGATCCATGGTCAGTCTCCGCTGCGTCGGGACCGGAGGTCCGCTTCGAGGTCTGCGATGCGGTCGAGCAGGTCGGCGACCAGGCCGACCGCGGCGTAGTTCAACGAGAATCCGGCGCGCAGCCGCTGGATCCGGGCGGCCGCGGACACCTGGGCGACCGGATACCACCACTCGCCCCGCGCGTCCTCGACCGGTTCCAGCAGGCCCAGCACGGTGAACCGGCGGACCAGCTCCGGGTGCAGGCCGGTCGCGTGCGCGAACGTCGGAAGATCCAGATGCGCCGCTCCGGGGCGGCGGCGCACGAGTGCATAGGTCATCGCGGCCTCCTCGGGTTTTCGTCGGTGGTCGCGGCCAGTTCCTCGTAGAGCTTGCGCTGGGCGTCGGTCAGGTCCTGGGGGACGACGATCTTGACCGCGGCGTACAGATCGCCGGGATTACCCCGGGAATTCGGGATGCCGCGCCCGCGCAACCGCAGCTTCCGTCCGCTGGAGGTTCCCGCCGCGATCTTCAGCTTCGCTTCGCCGCCGCCGGGGAGGTCCATGGCGACGGTCGCGCCCAGCGCCGCTTCCGAGGGCAGCAAAGGAAGATCGACGGTCACGTCCCGTCCTTCGACCTGGTAACGCTTGTCGTGCACCAGATGCACCACCAGGTACAGGTCACCGCGCGGCGCGCCTTCGCCGCTGCCGTAACCGCCCTGCCCGGCCAGCCGGATGCGCTTGCCGTTGGTCACTCCGACCGGGATGTTGACGTCGACGGTGCGCGAGCCCTCCGGTCCGTCGAGGGCGAACGAACGCCGGCCGCCCTGATAGGCCTCGCTCAGGCTGATCTCGACCCCGGCCTCCTGATCAGCTCCGGGAATCGGCCCGCGCTGACGGCCGTACCCTCCGGGGAAGCCGCCGCCGAACATGCCGCCGAAGAGGTCCTCGAAGTTGACACCTTCAGCGCTCTGGAAGCCGTCTCCGGCCTTGGCGCGAGCGTAGGTTTCCGGGTCCATGTCCGGAGGAACCTGCCGGAAGTCCTTGCCGAACGCGTCGTAGCGCTTGCGCTTCTCCGGTTCGGAAAGCACGTCGTACGCCTCGGAGACGGCTTTGAACTTCTCCTCTGCCCCCGGATCTTTGTTCACGTCCGGGTGGTACTTGCGGGCGAGCTTGCGGTACGCCTTCTGGATTTCGTCCTGGCCCGCCGTCCGGGAAACGCCAAGCCGCTGGTAAAAGTCCTCGCTGTCGCTCATCAATCCGCCTTCGCGACCACGACCGCCGCGGGCCGCAACTGGTTCTCCGCGTCGCCGTAACCGGGGCGCACGACCTCGACCACCGTGCCGGGATCGACGCCGTCGACCGGAATGACCGACACCGCCTCGTGCAGCTGCGGATCGAACGGTGTCCCCTTTTGATCCGCATTCCGCGGGAAGCCGAGGTTGGCCATCGCCGTGTCGGCCTGTGCGCGCACCGCTTCGACGCCGGAGACGATGGACTTGGGGTCTGCCTCGGCGTGCCCGATGGCCAGGTCCAAGTTGTCCAGCACTGTCAGCAGTTCTTTGGCGGCCCGCTTACGTTCCTGCTGCCGCACCTGCACTGTGTCCCGCGCGGTACGTTTGCGGAGGTTGTCGAGGTCGGCCATTGCCGTGCGCCAGTTGTTCTCCAGCTCGGCCACCCTCTGCTGGAGCCAGGAAACGTCGGTGTTGCCTTCCGGCTCCGCGGCTGCGTCTTCCTGCTTGTCCTCCATAGCGATCAGGAGGTGGTGAATTCGGCGTCGACCACGTCGTCGCCGTCGTCGGGGCTTCCCGCGCCGGTCGCGTCGCCGGCGGCAGACGCGACCGCGGACAGGCCGTGGAACAACTGCTGGAGTTCCGAGGTCATCGACCGCAGCTTCTCCAGGTTCGGCTCGTCCTGTTTGAGGAGGTCCCGGGCATCCACGGCAAGGTTCTCCGCGCGCGCCTTTTCGTTGACCGGCACCGCGTCCCCGAGTTCGGCGACGCTTTTCTCCACCTGGTAGACGGCGCTGTCCAGGGTGTTGCGGGCGTCGACGACCTCGCGCAGTTTGGCGTCCTCGGCCCGGTGCGCCTCGGCGTCGGCGACCATCCGGTCGACGTCCGCGGAGTCCAGATTGGAGCTTTCGGAGATGGTGATGGCCTGCTCCCGGCCGGAGTTGGTGTCCTTGGCCGAAACGTTGAGGATGCCGTTGGCGTCGATGTCGTAGGTGACCTCGATCTGCGGCACGCCGCGCGGGGCGGCCGGGATGTTCTCCAGCCGGAACCGGCCGAGCACCCGGTTGTCCGCCGCTTTCTCGCGCTCGCCCTGCAGGACGACGATGTCCACAGCGGACTGATTGTCCTCGGCGGTGGAGAAGGTTTCCTTGCGCCGGGCCGGAATCGTGGTGTTGCGGTCGATGACCTTGGTCATCACGCCGCCCATCGTCTCGATGCCAAGGGACAGCGGGGTCACGTCCAGCAGCAGAACGTCCTTGGCCTCGCCCTTGATGATGGCCGCCTGGATCGCCGCGCCGAGTGCGACGACCTCGTCCGGGTTGACCGTCATGTTCGGGTCTTTGCCGCCGGTCATCCGCCGCACCAGCGCCTGCACCGCCGGGATGCGAGTCGAGCCGCCGACCAGGATGACCTCGTCGATGTCGTGCGCGGTGAGCTTCGCATCGGCGAGCGCCTGCTCCACCGGCACCTTGCAGCGCTCGACGAGGTCGGAGGTGATCTGGTCGAACGTGGAGCGCATCAACGTGGTGTTGAGGTGCTTCGGGCCGGAGCCGTCCGCGGTGATGAACGGCAGGTTGATCGTGGTCTGGGTGACCGAGGACAGCTCTTCCTTCGCCTTGGCCGCCGCCTCGAACAACCGTTGCAACGCCTGCGGATCCGCACGCAGGTCGATGCCGTTCTCCCGCTCGAACTGGTCCGCGAGATGATCGACGACCCGGCGGTCGAAGTCGTCGCCGCCCAGATGCGTGTCCCCCGCGGTCGAGCGGACCTCGACCACGCCGTCGCCGATGTCCAAGACGCTGACGTCGAACGTGCCGCCGCCGAGGTCGAACACCAGCACGGTTTCGTGCTGCTTCTTGTCGAGCCCGTAAGCCAGCGCCGCCGCCGTCGGCTCGTTGATGATGCGCAGCACCTCGAGCCCGGCGATCCGGCCCGCGTCCTTGGTGGCCTGGCGCTGCGCGTCGTTGAAGTACGCCGGAACCGTGATGACCGCCTCGGTCACCTTCTCGCCGAGGAACTTCGACGCGTCGTCCGCCAGTTTGCGCAACACCAGCGCCGAAACCTCCTCCGGCGCGTACTTTTTGCCGTGCACGTCAAACCGCACCGCGTCGTCCGGTCCCGGCACGACGTCGTAGGACACCGCGTCGATCTCGCTGGCCACCTCGTCGTAGCGGCGGCCGATGAACCGCTTCGCCGACGAGATCGTGCCCTTCGGGTTCATGATCGCCTGCCGCCGCGCGAGCTGCCCCACCAGCCGCTCGCCCGAATCGGTGTACGCGACCACCGACGGGGTCGTCCGAGCCCCGTCCGCGTTGGCGATCACCTCGGGCTGGCCGCCCTCCAGCACCGCGATGACCGAGTTGGTCGTCCCCAGGTCGATGCCCACCGCTTTCGCCACGACGCGTTCCTTTCCGGGTTTTCTTTCCTGTCCGGAAGCCTCAGGACAGGACGGGTTCGAGGTCTGGTGTACTGGAGAGGAAAAGCACCGTCAAGGCGAAATGATCTTCACCGGAGGCTTTTCCAGCACAATTGCCGGTCGATTGTGGGCGATGCCAAATAATATTGTTCCGCGACACAATCGGCTGGCTTCGCCGTGGCTCATTTACTGCGTGCGATCAGGGCGTACAATTCCCGCGGAGGTGCCGTCTACACCGGGACGATCGCCTCACGCGCCATCTCAGCGAGGCGTTGACCCTGCAGCACGGGGACGTGCCCGCTCGCTGCGGCACGCTTCGGACCGCCGTCTGCGACTTCTGCCGTTGCGCCGCGTTTAGGCTGGACCGCCATTGGCGGTCTCGGATTCGAGACGTTGAAGCAATGCGCTGGACTATCCCTCGGGGATCTCCAGACCCACGTCCCCCGCCAACGCACGCGCGGCTTGGTTGCTGGCCAGCGCCGGATACTCCAGCATCACCCGGTGCAGTTCTCCCGCGATGAACCTCGTCCCTGCGTCCACGAATTCGCTGACGGAGCAACGCAACGTCGTCTCCAGATAGGTCGGAGTCGCCCGGAGGGACCCGCGATCGAACTCGAAGGTGATGAGTTCGGCGTTCTCGGTGAAATCGACCTTCCAGATCCCGCTTCCTTCTCGAGCGGCCGCCATCACATTCCGCACGCTGTACATCGCGTCGAACAGCGGCACCCAGCCCCACGGAGGCCCGATCTCGACGTCGGCGTGGGAGATCGAAAGCTGGCCGAGGAAGTAATACCACCTCAGATCTTCCCCGGAAACGGAAGTCAAGTCTTCCGTGTGGGTACGTTCTCGTCCATTAGGCGAGTAGACGGGACTGGGCGAGAAGGAGATTTTCACAACGCCCTCCCTTGAATTGGCACTCGTCAGCTGGCCCGAGTTCGGCTTCCGGACGAGCCGCGGCCAGGCATCAAAGCATGTGTCAACTGCTCAAGCAGCGTACTGGTGTCAGCGGCGACGGCGACAGCTGTGCCCGCCGGATGCTCGGCCTTGTCGGCTCGAGTCTGCCCACGCCGTTGCTCCCCGAGGTCGACCGTGACCGACGTGCGGTGAAGCCTGGCGATCGACGGGTCGAGCAGGATCGCGGCGGCCAACGGATCATGAAGCGGGAAAGCCGGCAATTTCCCCGGCAGGGCAAGGAGCATCGCCGCCATTCGCCCCCACAGCCGATCCTGATCAGCGGCGAGGCGTTCAAGCCAGAGCCGGCTGACAGTGGCCTTGCGAGTGACGTCGAGAGGGACCAGCGTCAGGTCGAACCCAGCCGCCACGACTTGAGCAGCGGCCTCGGGATCGTGCCATACGTTGCTTTCGGCGTAGTCGCTGATGTTGCCCTTCACCTCGAACGCACCGGCCATCGCCACCACGCGCCGGATCAGCCGGGGCAGCTCGGGTTCGGCGGCCAGGGCGTACGCGACATTGGTGAGCGGGCCCAGAGTCAGGAGATCGACACAGCCGGGGCTCTTCCGAGCGAGCCGCACCATTTGCTCGGCGGCGGTTTCCTCCCGCACGGGCTTCCGCCTCGGCGAGCCCGCCGCCTTGCCCAGGAGATCTTCCGGGTGGGCGAGATGCAGCGGCCGGGCGAGCGGCTCCGACGCCCCGATCGCGACGGGCGTCGCACGATCATCGGCGATCTCGAGTGCCCGCAGGCCGTTCTCGGCCGCGGCAGCCGCGGACACGTTGCCGTGCACCGAACCCACGCCGACGATCTCGACGCCAGGGGTGCGCGCGAGGAGAACGAGGGCAAGCGCGTCGTCAACACCGCCGTCCTGGTCGACAATGACGGTAGTCGTGGTTGCCATAACGCATCTTCTCCAGAAGCCCGCAGGCGACGCAATTCTTCGACACCGTCCGTGAGCAAGCAACGGCCCGGCAAGCACACCCCTTGACACGGCGTTTCATCAGACAATACGTTCTTGTCGCCAGATGAAACACCCCTCGGCAAGGGAGGCCGCTCGGATGGTTCTCGACACCGCCTACTTGCTTCGTCGCGCGGGGGCTTCCTACCGGGGCCTCACGGCGGTCGACGACGGGCGTACGGCGCGTACTTTCGGCGAGCTTCTCGACCGCGCGGAGCGTCTGGCCAATGCCCTGGACGCGCTCGGCATTCCGGAGGGCGCGAGTGTCGGGATTCTGTCCGACAACCGCACCGAGTTCGTCGAAACCGACTGTGCGCTGGCGCTCGGGAGACGGGTTCGGGTAGCACTCAACGCGCGGCTGCATCTGGAGGATTTCCGTTACGTAGCCGAGGATGCCGGACTCCAAGGACTCTTCTTCGCGCCGAGCTTCACGACTGAGGCGCACGCGCTGGCCGAGGAGTTCGGCATCGTCGTGATTCCGTTCGAGGAAGACGCCAGCTTTGAACACTCGTACGAGGGTCTCATCGCGAAAGCGAAACCCGAGCCGGTGTTGCGCAACCGCGATCCTGAAGCCGCGGCCTGGATTTCCTACACCTCCGGGACAACTGGACGCCCCAAAGGTGTCGTCCTGTCGCATCGCGCACTGCGCGAGGTGGCGTTGAATCTGCTGCTGGAGCTGGCACCGGTCCGCGTGGGGGAACGGATTTTGCTTACCCAGGCCGTTTCGCACGCGTCGGGGTACTTTGTGCTGCCGTATTTGATCAGTGGCGCGGGCGTGCACGTCATGCCGAAGTTTGATCCTGACGAGGTGTGGCATCGGTCCCGCGAGGCGTATTTCCGTACGCTCAAAGCGGTTCCGGCGATGCTCGAACCATTGCTGGACGCGGCGCGCGGCGAGTGGGGGTTCGAGACGATCGTCTACGGGGCGTCGAGCGTGGCGTTGCCGGTGCTGGAACGCGCGCTCGATCGGTTCGGCCCCACGTTGGTGCAGGACTACGGACAGTCCGAGGCGCCGATGACGATTACCTGCCTGAGCAAGTCCGATCATCTCGACCCGCAGGCGAGACAGTCCGCGGGACGGCCTTGGCGGTCGGTAGCAGTCGAGGTGCGCACCGACGACGGCCGGGTGGCGCGGGCTGGGGAGATCGGGGAGGTTTACGTGCGCGGGTCGCATGTGATGTCCGGGTATCACCGCAAACCCGAGGCCACCGCCGCGGTTCTGGTGGACGGGTGGTTGCGCACCAAGGATCTCGCGCGGACGGACGAGCGCGGGTTTGTCCATCTCCAAGGGCGCAATGACGAAATGATCAATTCCGGCGGGTACAACATCGCGCCTCGCGAGGTGGAGAACGAGCTGTCGGCGCACGCCGCGGTCAGCGAGGCGGTGGTACTCGGCCTCCCCGACCCGCGGTGGGGCGACGCGGTCACGGCGGTGGTGCGGTTGCGGGACGCCCAAGCCGCGTCCAGCCAGGAATTGATCGAGTTTGTCCGGCCCCGGCTGGGGATGCGCACGCCGAGAAGGCTGGAGATCTGGGACGCCATTCCGCGCACGCCTTACGGGAAGGTCGATCGGATCGAGCTGCGCGACAAGCTGATCGGAGGGTTCGAGTGAACACCGACGACGTTGAGATCTTAGGCGTGGGGATGCATCCCTTCGGCAGATACACCAACTCGTCGCTGAAAGATCTCAATCGCGTCGCGTGTGTGTCCGCGCTGGTGGACGCGGGGCTCGAGGTGCGGGACCTCGACGCGGTGTACGCGGCCAACGCGATGGCGGGGTTGTTGCAGGGACAGGAGATGATCCGCGGTCAGTCGGTCATGCGGGAGATCGGGATCGAGCGCGTCCCCGTCACGAACGTCGAGAACGCGTGTGCCAGCGGGTCGACCGCGCTGCGTCAGGCCATCCTCGCGATCCGTGCGGGGTCGGCGGACGTCGTGCTGGTCGCGGGCGTGGAGAAGATGTTCGTGGAGGACCGGTCCCGGACGCTCGCAGCGCTGGAGTCCGCGGGCGATCTCGACGTGGTGTCCGGGATCGGGTTGCAGTTCACCGCGGTGTACGGGATGCGGCTGCGCAAGCTCATCGCGGCCGGCAGGCTGACGGTGGACGATCTGGTCGCGGTTTCGGTCAAGAGCCACGCCAACGGCGAGCGCAATCCCTATGCCCAGCACCGGAAAGTCGTCAGCCCGGAGGAAGTGCTGGGTTCGCGGCCGATCGCCGATCCGTTGACGTTGCTGATGTGCAGTTCCATCTGCGACGGTGCGGCCGCGGTGGTGCTGGCGCGGCGGGGAGCCGTCGCGGCGAAAGCCAGGCCGACTGTCCGGATTAGAGCGTCGCAGGCGGCAACCGGGTATACGACCACCGGGAACGAACCGTCGTTGACCGAATTGTGCGCGGCGGCGGCGTACGCGGAGGCGGGATTCGGACCCGAGGACGTCGATGTCGCCGAGGTGCACGACGCGATGGCTCCTGCCGAACTCATCGCGTACGAGCAGCTCGGTTTCTGCGGTCCGGGCGACGCGGGCGCGCTGCTCGACAGCGGCACGACCCAGATCGACGGCTCCCGTCCGGTCAACCCCAGCGGCGGGCTGTCGTCGCGCGGGCACGCGGTGGGGGCGACCGGGCTGGCCCAGATCGCCGAGTTGACCTGGCAGTTGCGCGGTGAGGCGACTGGACGGCAGACCCAGCGTCCGCGCATCGGCCTCGCCCACAACAACGGCGGCTGGCTGGAGGGTGAGTCAGCCGTCTCGTGCGTCCATCTGCTGGAGAGGACCGAGCCATGGGACTGAACGCCGCGTTGAAGGTTCCGACCACCGCCGAACGGCCGCGCGACAACGGGTACGCGCTCGTGGGCAGCCGTTGCGGACAGTGCGGTGCGGCATCGTTTCCGGCGCGCGCCGTCTGTCATCGGTGTGGGAGGGCCGCGCCCGCCGAACACACTTTCGCGGCGACCGGCGTCCTGCTCACCTACACCACCGTGCACGTCCCGCGCCCCGGGCTGCCCGCGCCGTACACGCTCGGCCAAATCGCCCTCGACGACAGCGGGCCGATGGTGTTCGGCCAGGTCAGGACGGATGGAGCCGAGCCTGAGGCAGGGATGGCCGTGCGCGTGCGGATCGGCGAGACGCCGCGCTATTGGTTCGAACCCGAGCGTTTCGCTGGTTGATACGGTGACCTCACACGACAAAACGCAGAGGTGGCCAGTGACTGAAACCCCCGACGGCTCCACGGTCCGCGCGGTCAGCCGGGCGATCGACATCCTGTTCGCGCTCGGGCACAACCCGCTCACGCTCGGCGACGTGGCGGAGGTCGTCTCGCTGTCGAAGCCGACGACCTACCGGCTGCTGAGCACGTTGCGCGCCAAGGGAATGGTCGTCCAGGACCAGGCCAGCGGGCACTACGGGCTCGGCCCCGGCTGTTTTCACCTGATGTCGTCGATCTCGAACGGCAACGCGGGCTTCATCTTCGAGGCCACCGACGCGCTGGAGCAACTGCGCGACGTCACCGCGGAGACCGTCGCGGTGCACGTCCGCGCCGGCCGTTCCCGCATCTGCGTCAAGGAACTCCCGAGCCCGCACCTCATCCGCTACATCGCGGGCGTCGGCGTCTCCGAGGGCATTCACACCGGCTCCGCAGGCAAAACACTGCTCGCGTTCATGCCGGAGGCGGAGCGCGAACGCCTGCTCAAGGACCTCCCGCTCGATCCCACGACGCCGAACACGATCACCGACCTCGAAACCCTGCGCGCCCAGCTGAAGAGCATCGCGGCCGCGGGCATCGCGCACAGCCACGGCGAACGGGCGGTGGGCGCGGTCGGGGTCACCGCGCCGATCACGGACGCGAACGGCTTCGCGCTCGCGGCGTTGAGCGTCATCGGACCGGAAGGACGTCTCGGCAAAGAGAAAATCGCCGAGATCGAACGACACGTGCGGGAAGTCGCGGCCCGGATTTCGGCGACGGTGTCCGGAGCATCCGAAGTGGACTGAACGAGACGGAGGTCCAGTGCCCGACGACATCACCACGGCGAACGACGGCCGGGTTTCCATCCGCGCGCGGTACGAGCCGACCGCCGCTGAGCCCGCGCTGAAAGCGTGGAGCGACACCAGGATCGCCGAGCCCGGACCGTTCCGGCCGCGCTTCATGGTCTACTCCGGACTCGGCCCGCCCACGACGACCGCGGAACGGCTCGCCGTATTGCAGGAGGTCGGCGCGGAGTCGTTCCTGCTGGCCGCGGACCTCCCCTCCCAGCTCGGTTTCGACCCCGACCACGAGCTTTCGCACGCCCAGGTCGGCCGCGCCGGGGTGTCGTGCGCGACGCTCGACGACTTCGCCACGATCTGTTCCCGGCTCGACCTCGCGACCGCCGACAGCATCGGGATGCTGCAGAACTCGCTCGGGCACGTCGCGCTCGGGATGGTCCACAGTGTCCTGTCCGATCGGGACGCACGGCACGTGAAGCTGGTGATGCAGAACGATCCGCTCAAGGAATTCACCGCGCGCGGCACCGAGATCCACTCCCCCGCGCAGGCGTTGCGGATCGCCGCCGATTGCGTCGCGTTCGCGATCGACGAGGACATGCCCGGAGCGGCGCTTACCGTCTGCTCCAACCATTACGACGTCGCGGGCGCGGGTCCGTTGCTGGCTGTGGCTTTCGCTTTCGGCAACGCCATCGCGTACGTGGACGAATTGGCTGCCCGCGGCTACGAACCCGCAGACGTCGCCGGGAAGCTGATGTTCTTCCTCAACGAGCGCAGCGATTTGTTCGTGGAGGCTTCGGTTTTCCGCACCGCGCGGATCTTGTGGAGCGAGATTCTGCGCGACCGGTACGGTATTCCGGTCGCCGAGCAACCCGTCGCGAAGCTCATGGGTTACGCGCACGGCTTGGAATCCGCCGAGGAACCGCTGGTCAACATCCCGCGCGTGACGCTCAGCGTGCTCGGTTCCATGCTCGGCGGCGTCGATTACCTCTGCGCCACCGGTTACGACGAGGCCTTGCGCATCCCGTCCGCCGACGCCGCCGCTCTCGCCGTGCGCACGATGCAGGTCGTCGCTTGCGAACATGGCGCGCTGACGACCATCGACCCGCTCGCGGGCAGCGCCAAACTGCGCGACGTGGACGAGCAGGTGATGCGCAAAGTCCGGATCGAACTCGACCGGCTCACCGAAGCCGGCGGACCGCTCGAAGCCATCGAGAACGGCTACATCGCCGGCCGGATCGACGAAAACCGCGGCGCCCGTCAGGAACAATTGAGAACCGGCGAGCGAATGATGGTCGGCCACGGCATTTTCGACGCCAAGGCCCGCGCTGAGTGGTTCGCGGGCAAGAGTTCGGGCGAGATCGACTTCGCGAAGGTCGAGCAGGACGCCGTCGAACGGATCACCGAGCACAAACGCCGCCGGGACGCCGCGCTGGTCGACCGGGCGCTCAAGGCGGTCGAGACCGCGGCCGCCGGGACCGAGAATCTCGTCCAGCCCAGTATCGAGGCGTTGCGGGCGGGTGCCACCTCTGCCGAGATCGTCGGCGCCACCCGGGAGGGGTTCGAGAGATGACACGCATCGTGCTGGCCAAACTCGGGCTCGACGGCCACGACGTCGGCGTCCGGCTCATCGGCAAACACCTCGCCGACGCCGGGTTCGAGGTCGTCTACCTGGGCAAGCGCGTCCCCACCGCCACGATCGTGCAGGTCGCGGTCCAGGAGGACGCCGACGCCGTCGGACTCAGCTGCCTCAGCGGCGGGCTCGGCCACTTCGCCTCGCTGACCGTCGAAGGCCTGCGCCGCGAGGGCCTCGAGGTCCCGGTCCTCGCCGGCGGCATCGACGAGCCCGCCGAGATCGACCGCATGATGGCGGCGGGCGTGCACCGGCATTTCGGGCCTGGTGCGTCGATGGCGGAGATCGTGACGGCCTTCCGCGAGGCGACCTGACGTCTTCCGCCGCATACCTCCCGCTCAGCCGATCGGGAGGCCCTGATCCTGCCCTGACGGGCCTCGGCAAGACCCCACTTGACCTGCGTGACCAGGGCGAGTAGACAAGCCATATCACGTAGTGGTTCGCACGTTTCATTGGACGAAACAGTGAGGTTTCGTCCCGACGGCCGTCGAAGGTGACGGAAGGAGCGGGCAATGGCGCCGGCGCAGGAACCGACCCAGGCACGACCCGAAACGAGACTGGCCAAGGTCGCGGTGACCGCACTCTCGGCTTCGAGCATCGAGAACTACGACTTCTTCATCTACGGCACGGCGGCGGCACTGGTCTTCCCCCAGCTCTTCTTCCCCGAGCAAACCGCGCTGACCAGTGCGCTGCTCAGCTTCGCGACCTTCGCGGTCGGCTTCATCGCGCGCCCGCTCGGCGGCGTGCTCTTCGGCCACATCGGCGACGTGCACGGCCGCAAGACGGCGCTGATCGGCGCGCTGGCCGGGATGGGCCTCGCGTCGACCCTCATCGGCCTGATGCCGACGCATTCGGTGATCGGCGTCGCCGCACCGATTTTGCTGGTACTGCTGCGTTTCCTCCAGGGCATCGCGGTCGGCGGACAGCTCGGCGGCGTCGTCCTGCTCGCGATGGAGAGCGCGCCGCCCCGGAAGCGCGGCTTCTTCACCAGCTTCGCTCAGGCGGGCGGTCCGGGCGGCATCATTCTCGGCAACCTCGCCTTCATCGCGGCTATCCGGTTCACCTCGCCCGCGGCGTTCGAGGCGTGGGGTTGGCGCGTTCCGTTCCTCGCCAGCGCCGTGCTGGTCTGGCTGGCCATCCACCTGCAGCTGCGTCTCGAAGACACCGACGCGTTCCGTCGGCTCAAGGAAGTCAAGAAGCCGGACGCTGGACGCTCCCCCGTGCTGCGCGCGTTTCGCGTCCACTACAAGCAGATCGCACTGGTCGCGGCTGCCTACATCGGCATCAACGTGACCTACTACCTGTTCATGACATTCGCGGTTTCCTACAGCACGAACTCCGCGATTTTGGGGCTGTCCAAGGACACCATCCTGCTCGCTGTACTCGTCGCGGCTGGTGTGCAACTGGTATTGCTCCCGGTGTCCGGTGCCATCTCAGACCGCATCGGACGGCGCGCGATGCTGCTGGCGGGTTCGGGGATGCTCTGCGCTTTCTCGTTCGCGTTCTGGCCGCTGCTGAACACGAAGTCGACGTTCCTGATCCTGGTCGCGTTCATCGTCGGCCTCGGCCTGATGCACACCACGATGTACGGACCGCAGGGTGCGTTCTTCGCCGAGGCGTTCTCCACCGGGCTCCGGTATTCCGGCGTCTCGCTCGGCGTGCAGCTAGGTGCGGTCATCGGCGGCGCGTTCGCCCCGCTGATCGCCACGTCGCTGTACGCCGCGACCGGGTCTTCAGTATCGGTGGCGATCTACATGGCCGTGGTCTGCGCGATCACCTTCACCGCGGTACTGCTCATGCCAGAAACACACCTGAAAGATATCAACGAGCCGGCGGTGGCATCCGAACCTGCCGCCGCGAGCGGTCCAGCCCGCTAGCCAAAGGAGAAGCAGCATGGCGATGCCCACCCGGCATCTCGGCAAACTCGACGTCGGCGCCCAAGGGCTCGGCTGCATGGGAATGAGCGATTTCTACGGCAGCGGCGACGAAACCGAGTCGATCGCGACCGTGCACCGCGCGCTCGACCTCGGCGTGACGCTCCTGGACACCTCCGACATGTACGGCTACGGCGCCAACGAGGAACTGGTCGGACGGGCGATCGCGGGCCGCCGCGATAACGTCGTCCTGGCCACCAAGTTCGGCGTCGTCCGCGCGGAGGACGACTCGATGGCGCGCTCGGTGCGCGGAGACGCGGAATACGTGCGGCAGGCTTGCGACGCGTCCTTGCGCCGGCTCGGTGTCGACCATATCGACCTCTACCAACAGCACCGGGTCGATCCCGCTGTCGACATCGAGGAGACCGTCGGAGCGCTGGCGGAGCTGGTCGCGGCGGGGAAGGTACGCCACATTGGACTGTCGGAAGCGTCTGCGGAAACGATCCGCCGGGCGCACGCCGTGCACCCGATCACGTCGGTGCAGACCGAATGGTCGCTGTGGTCGCGCACGATCGAGGAGGAGGTGGTGCCAGTCTGCCGCGAGCTGGGCATCGGGATCGTGCCGTACTCGCCGCTGGGCCGGGGCATTCTCACCGGGCGCTACCGTTCGACGGACGACTTCGAGAAGGACGACTTCCGGCGGACGTCACAGCCGCGCTTCGCGGCCGGGAACCTCGAACGCAACCTGGAGTTCGTGCGAGCGCTCGAAGACCTCGCCCGGCAGCGGGGTGTCACGGCGGGTCAGCTCGCGCTGGCGTGGGTGCACAGCCACGGCGACGACGTGGTGCCGATCCCCGGCACGAAGAAGCGGAGCAGGCTGGAGGAAAACATCGCGGCCGTTGATATCTCACTGTCCGCCGCTGACGTGGCAGCGATCGAACAGGCGGTGCCCGCGGACCGGATCGCCGGCGAGCGGTACTCCCCCGACCGCATGTCGTTGCTCGAATGACCTTGATGGGTTGGTGAAATGCGTTTCGCAGACCGTGTGGTGATCGTGACCGGCGGCGGTGGCTCCGGACTGGGCCGGACGCTGGTCCGCCGCTTCGCCGCCGAGGGCGCGGCCGTGGTGGTAGCCGACCGCGACGAGAGGGCTGCCGACCAAGCCGCCGCCGAAGTGGAAGAACAGGGCGGACGAGCGTTGGCGGTCCGGACCGACGTCCGCAGCGATGACGACGTACGCGCGATGGTCGAAGCCGCCAGATTTGCCTACGGCCGCATCGACGTCCTCGTCAACAACGCCTTCACGTCCAATCCGGCGTCCATTCTGGACACTCGCGTCGAGGACTGGCAGCGCGACCTCGACGTCGTGCTGACGGGCGCATTCCGCTGCTCCCAGCAGGTACTCCCGACGATGATCGGCCAACGGCGCGGGGTGATCGTCAGCGTCTCGTCGGTGAACGCGCACACCCACGTCGGCGCGGCCGGATACAGCGCCGCGAAAGCCGGGGTGGAAGCGCTGACCCGCAACCTGGCCGTCGAGTTCGCGCCCTTCGGAATCCGGGCGAACGCCCTGGTGCCCGGCACCTTCCGCACCGACGTCTGGAAGGAACGCCAGAAGATCGACCCGGACCTCCTCGACCGCCTCGCGACCTGGTATCCGCTCGGCCAGGTCGGCGTGCCCGACGACATCGCGTCCGCGGCGCTCTTCCTGGCTTCGGACGAGGCGTCGTTCATCACCGGCAGCCTGCTGCCGGTCGACGGGGGCCTGCTGGCCGGCAATCCGCAGTTCGCGCGCGACGTGCATCCGGAGAACCACCGATGAAGGACGAGGTGCGCGTTTCGCTGGTGCAGTTCAGTTCGGCGGTGCTGGACTGCCCGGGCAACGCCAAACGGATGGCGGAGTTCGTCGAGCGCGAAGCACAGGACCACGGGGCCGAACTGATCGTCTTCCCTGAGCTGAGCAACACCGGCTACATCCGCTCCGCACGCGACGACGCCTATGCCGAGAGCCTTTACGCGGCGTCGGAACTCGTGCCTGGCCCGACCACCGAGGCGCTGGGCGATGCGGCCCGCCGTGGTGGTGCACACGTCGTGGTTGGTATGTCACAACGGCATCCGCAGATACCAGAGGTGCTCTACAACAGCGCCGTGCTGATCGCCCCGTCCGGCGACGTGGCCGGTGTCCAGCACAAGGTGCATCCGTGCCGCGACGAGAAGGAATACTACGTCCCTGGCGATGAGATATCAGTGTTCCCCACCGCACTCGGCACGCTCGCGCTCAACGTGTGCTACGACGTCCGGTTCCCCGAAATGGCCCGCGTGCAGACCCTCGCGGGCGCCGAGATCGTCGTCTCGCTGTGGGCGTCGGCGGTGCAGCCGGGCAAGGTCCCGTCGGACAGCATCGTCTCGCGGTGCGCGACGAGGGCGATGGAGAACGCGGTGTTCTTCCTGGGCTGCAACCGAACTGGCACCGACGACGAGCAGCGCTTCTACGGGCGCAGCGCGGTCGCGGGGCCGAGCGGAGAGGTGCTGGCGCGCTCGGACGACGACCGGGAGGACGCTGTCCGTGCAGTCTTGCGGAGTTCAGATCTCAAAGCGCAGCGCAGATATCTCACGATCTTCCGCGACCGCAGGCCGGAACTGTACGGCCGCGTCACCGAACGCCTCTCCCGCCCCAGCCCGGAGCACGAATGACCTCGGACCTCTCCCAATGGACGGCTGAACAACTCGGTGCCGCCTACGCGTCCGGCGACCTTTCACCGGTAGAAGCGACGAAGGCAGCACTGCAAGCCATCGACGCCCACGACGACCTCCGCGCCTTCGCCTACGTCGACCACGAAGGCGCGCTCAAGCAAGCAGCCGCGGCGGAACAACGGTGGGTCGACGGACGTGCGCTGGGGCCGCTCGACGGCGTTCCCGCGTCGATCAAGGACCTCTTCCAAACCCGAGATATGCCAACCCTGCGCGGTTCGCGTCGCACCGACCCGGCGCAGCCCTGGGACACCGACAGCCCTGCCGCGGCAGCACTCCGCGCGAACGGCCTCGTCCTGCTCGGCAAGACCACGACGTCCGAACTCGGCTGGAAAGGCGTCACCGACAACCTGATCGACGGCATCACCCGCAACCCCTGGGACCCGACGCTCACCGCGGGCGGATCGAGCGGCGGCAGCGGTGTGGCGGTCCGGGCCGGAATGGGCGCGGTGTCCGTGGCCACCGATGCGGCTGGCTCGGTTCGGATCCCGGCCGCGTTCTGCGGAGTCGTGGGCTTCAAGCCGACACACGGGCGCATCCCGATGCACCCGCCGAGCGTCCTGGGCACCCTCGCACACGCCGGACCGATGGCCCGCTCGGTAGCCGACCTCGCCGCGCTGACCGACCTTCTCGCCGCACCGGACCACCGCGATCCCTCCTGGACGCCAACGATCGGCGAAACAGCAAACCCCGTCAGGATCGCGTTCTCCCCGGCGCTGGGCCGCGTGGACGTGCACCCGGAGATCGCCGCCCTCGTCACGGAAACTGTCGCCGCGATCGCCGGAGCGGGCTTGCACGTCGAGGAGGCCGACCCTGATTTCCCCGACCCGGCAAGCGCATTCGACGTTCTGTGGTCCGCAGGCGTTGCGCACGTAGTCCGACGCTACGGCGGCACCGCACCGCTCGACCCGGGCCTGCAGAGGTTGATCGAACGGGGCGCCCAGCACTCGACAGCCGACTATCTCGACGCGCAAAGCGAACTCGCCGCGCTTGGCGTCGCCATGGGCGAATTCCACACGCGATACGACGTCCTGCTCACGCCGACCGTGCCGATCGAACCCTTCGCCGCAGGCCACGACGTTCCGCCGGACAGCGGGATGATCGACTGGCCACAGTGGACACCCTTCACTTACCCGTTCAACCTGTCCCGGCAGCCCGCGCTCAGTGTCCCGATAGGACGGACGTCAGGGGGCCTGCCGGTCGGCATTCAGGTCGTCGGCCCCCGATTCGCGGACTCGACGGTCCTCGAAGTCGGCACGCTGATCGAGCAATTACGGCCCCCGCTCAGTTATCCGCAGGAGAACGCATGAAGTTCGGCGTCAACACTTTCGTGACCGACGAGAGCATCCGCCCGGACGCGCTGGGCCGAGCGCTGGAAGAACGCGGCTGGGACACGCTCCTCGTCACGGAACACTCGCACATCCCGGTCAAACGAGAGACACCCTGGTCCGGCGGCGGCGAGCTGCCGCGCGAGTACTACCGCACCTACGACCCGTTCGTCGCCCTCGCGATCGCCTCCGCGGCGACGACCACGCTCACCCTCGGCACCGCCGTCGCGCTGCTGGCCCAGCGCGACGTCTTCCAGACCGCCAAAGAAGTCGCGACGCTTGACGTCCTCTCCGGCGGCCGGGTCCTGTTCGGAGTCGGCGCCGGATGGAACCGCGAGGAAATGCGCAACCACGGCGTCGAGCCGCGCCGCCGCAGCCCGCTGCTGAACGAGAAACTCGCCGCGCTCAAAGCGATCTGGACCGCCGACGAGGCCGAATTCCACGGCGAGCACGTCGACTTCGACCCGGTTTTCTCCTGGCCGAAACCCGCGCGACGCCCGCACCCGCCCATCGCCGTCGGCGGCGAAAGCCCAGCCGCGCTCGACCGGCTCGCCCGCTACGGCGACGAATGGCTGCCCCGCGCCAAAACCCCAGTCGACGAACTCCGCCGCGTAGCGTCGTGGCTGGCCGATCAAGGCCGCGCCGACGTCCGCACCACGCTCTGCGGAGCCACTTTGGACTCTGACGTCACTGCCTACGCCGAGGCCGGAGTGAACCGCGTGACCTTCACCCTGCCGCCCCTGCCGGAAAAAGAAACGCTGCAATACCTGGACAAACTGGTGGCATACGTCGAACGGCAAACACGCTGAATGCGGTCACTGCCGAATCTGGCAGTGACCGCATTCAGATGCTGAGGACTAGATGCCCATGCTCGCGCCGAGAGTGTCCAGCGCCTTGGTGACCATGCCCTGAGCGGCAGCGTTCAGGTTGGCGTTGGTGCCGTTCACAACCCAGTCCGAGCCGGAGAACATCACCACGGTCACGCCGTTGTCGACGCCGCCGTCAGTGCCGCTGCTGTTGATGCCGAGCAGCGAAGCCGCCTTCACCGACGCTTCGCCCAACTCGCGGGAGTCGTTGTCCGAAGTGTCCTGGTCGTTCGCGGTCTGCGTGTCGCCGAAGATCGCGCCGATCACCTTGCTCTTGTAGAACATCAGCGCGAACTGCCTGCCCTTGATGCCGTGCTCCTTGTAGAAGAAGTGCGGGCAGGGGCTCTTCTTGTCGTAGCAGTCGTCGCCGAGGACGTAGAACGGAACCTTGTGCGCGCCGAGCGACTTTCCGTTGCTGTCCTTGAAAGTCGTGGTGCCCTGGTGGTCGGGATCAGGGTCGGGGTCGCTGCCGTCGGTGTCGACGGCCAGGCCGGAACCGTAGGCGTAGACGCCCTTCGCCACCTGGTAGACGTTGACGTTCTTGGCCCGCGTCATGGTGTTGATGTGCGGTTTGGAGTTGACCTTGTTCGCATCGGTGCTGTTCTTCTTGACGCCGGCCAGCACCTCCGCGGCCGTGTACGACTTGGCAGCGGTGTCCGTGGTGGCCGCGTGAGCGGAGTTGACGGCGAGCGGGACGGCGAGCGCCAGAGCGGCGCCGACCACAGCGAAACGCCTACGGGAGGATGACATGACCGGGCGACCTCCAGCCTTCATTAGGAAAACTTCCTAATGAAGTGAACCATCCGTGACCGGTCGTTGTCACGAGGTCACTTCGAGAAAGTTCGGGGACAGCGGCCTGGTGCTGGGAATCCACGCGGGACAGGTGCCGCTGAACGGAACTCCGGCGCGCTAGTGCAGCTCGAAGCTGTACACCTGGTGCCCGTCCACGAAGAAGTAAATCTGGACTACCCGGCTGGCGCGGTGCGGCAGAGCGTCGCGCATCGCGAAGAAGATCGTCCTCATCGCCTGGAAAACCGTGGTGCGGTCCCGCACCGCTCCGTAACTGCTCTGGAGATCCAGGCGCACACTGGATTGGTTGTTCTTCTGTGCGCTGTCGAGACGCGCCGCGGCGGTGGCGGCGAACTCGCCCGCCGGGGTGTAGTCCCCTTCCCGCTCGGTGCCGCGAGCCTCCGGCGGCGTCAGCAACAGCGGGTCGAACTGCCCGCCCGCGTCCGAGACGGTCTTGCTCGGGGCAGCCGTCCGGAGGTTCGGTTTGGGCGGGTCCTTGCGCGGAGAGAGGTCGAACGTGGCCGACGGGCCTTTGAAGATCTTCTCGCCGGGCGCGGACGGAACCGGCGGTGCGATCGACGGCGGCACGACCTGTGCGTACGGACTGCCCGCGCCCTCCTGCTGGCGCTCCATCGCCTTTCCCGGCTGGTGCTTGATCAAGCCCTCCACGACACTGTGGATAGAGCCCCGCTCCGCGGGGGTCACGCGCGCCTGGTCCAGCGCCACGTCGACAACCTGAATCAATCCCGAGGCGACCGCCGACTTGGCGCCGTCCACGACGAGCTTCCGCAAACCGTCGGACAGCCCCATCCGGCGAAGGATCGGCGTGAGGGTCGAGTCGACGACCACGGCACCGGCCGCCTCTCCGACGTTCTTCGGCCGCTTGTCCGGGTCGGCCTGCGCCGGACCGGCGCGCAAGGGGTCCAGCCGCTCCGCCGGAATGGCGGCGGGCAACTGTTTGGCGATCGCGTGCGCGAGGATGTGCGGCGTGCCGGACACCGCCCCGGACAACCACACCTGAGCCCACGCCATCTTCGCCGCATCGCCGACGAACAACGGCAGGATCGCGAACTTCACCTCATCGGTAGTGCGCAGTGCCTGACCGCCCTGTCGTCGCTGCACTTCGGTCAGATAGGTAGTGAGCACCTTCTCGACCTCGTCGTGGGTCGCGACCGGCTTCCCGCTGGTGGTGTCGGCCTGCCGCTGGATCGCCGCGACCGGGCCGCCGGGAACTGCCCCCGACCCCGCGTCGGCCGCCCGCTCGGCCGGGTCCCCGGGCGCACTGACCCCCGGCACGAGGCGGCTGGCGTGCCGCTGCTGCACCACATGGGCCGCCTCGTGCGTCAGAAGGTGCTCGTCGGGGGTGCCGGCGACGACGATGTCCTCGCCGGAGGTGTAGGCGATCGCGTCGAGGTCCCGCGCGGAGCGGGCCGCCTCGGGGCCGGTGTGCACCCGGACGTCGCGAAGGTCCTCGCCCCATCGGTCTTCCAACCGACGCCGCACCTCGGACGGAAGCGGAGTCCCAGCCGAGCGCGCTGGGATCTGGCTGAAGTCCGTTGAGATGGCAGTCGGCGTCTCCTGGACCTCGTCCGGCGCGACCTGAGATACCGGATCAGGCTTCCGCCTCGTCGGACGGTGGTCGTGGGACCGCATACCGCGCCTCGCTTCCGATCGCCTGGCTACGGCTTCAGCCCTCAGGATCGACCGGGTGCGTCACCGTCCCATCACCGCCGCGTCAGGACGCGCAGTAGGCCTTGAGCGCGGCGTTGCCGAGCGCGGTCTGCCCCGGGGTCGCCGTTCCCGCCAGATGGTTCTCGTTGGCCGCGACCAGCACCTGCTTGCTGCCGTCGTCGCTGGTCAGCCACAGGTTGTAATATCCCAGCACCCCGCCGCTGTGATTCCAGACCATGCCGCAGGCCGTCGGCGACAGGCCGATCCCCAGCCCGTACTGGTTGCCCGCGTTGTCGGTCGGCACCGTCGTCTTCAGCTCGGTCTGCTGCTGCGGCGGCAGGAGCTTTCCGCTCAACAGCGCGCGTTCGAAGTTCGCCAGATCGTCCTCAGTGGACACAATGGCGCCGGCGGTCCCGAAGGCCTGCACATTGGAGACCGTGACGTCGTTGTAGAACGCGCCGAGCACGATGTAGTAGCCGTTCAGATAGTTGCCGGCCAAACCGGGATCGGCGGTCGGGAAGGACGTGCCGCTCAGGCCCAGCGGCTCGATGATGCGCCGCTGGATCTCCGCGGCCGGTTCGTTCCCGGTCACCGCCTTGATCACCATGCCGGCGACCACGTAATTGGTGTTCGAGTAGTGGAACCCCGCGCCCAACGACGGATGCGACGTCGCGATGTTCACCAGCGTCTGCGGCGGCCACGGCTGCCGGGGATCGGTGTTCGCGACGTAGGAACTGAGGAACCGGAGGTCGCCCGCGTAGTCCGGCAGGCCCGAAGTCTGGTGCAGCACCTGCCGGACGGTGATCTTCGTTCCGTCGTTCCCGTTGGCGTTCACCGCGCCGGGCAGCCAGCGGGCGAGCGGGTCGTCGAGGGACAGCCTGCCCTCGGCTTCGAGCTGCAACAGGACCGCCGCGGTGAACGCCTTGGTGTCGCTGCCGATCCGGAACTGCGCTTTCGGATCGGCCGGGGTCTTGGTGGTGAGGTTTCCGTATCCGGCATGGATGTAGTGAGCGGTTTCGCCGTTGCGAACCAGGCCGATCACCCCGGGATACCCCGCGCTGATCCCGGCCTGGGCGCCCGCCTGGAGGATCTCCGCCGGAGTCTCCGCCGAAGCCGGGCCGGCCAGGCCGGTCAAGGCGGCTGCCACGGCTGCCGCGACGGCTCCGAAAGCCTTGCGTCTCATCGCACTCCTCGCATCGATGGTCGCCGGGTTCGCCGATTCCTGAACGGCCCCAGCGACTTCCGGCGAGAGGCGTGCGCACCGTATCCGCTCTCGATCAAACTTCGATGAATCGCCAGAGGAAACCCGGAGGAGACCCCAGACGAAACATCAGAGCTTCGCCGCGTCCGCAATCGCCTGCGCGAACGGCCGCGGAGCCTCCTGCGGCACGTTGTGCCCGATGCCGTCGAGGATCCGGTGCTCGTACTTCCCGGTGAACTTGGCGCGGTAGGCCTTGCCGTCCTTGGCCGCGCCGTCGAAGTCGCTGGACAGCGTGATCGCCGGAACGCCGATGGTCGCTCCCGCGGCGAGTTTCTGTTCGTACGCCTCATATTGCGGCTCGCCCGGAGCGAGACTGAGCCGCCAGCGGTAGTTGTGGATGACGATCGCGACGTGGTCCGGGTTGTCGAACGCCGCGGCACTGCGGTCGTACGTCGCGTCGTCGAAGTGCCAAGCCGGCGACGCCGTCTTCCAGATCAGCTTGTTGAAATCGTGCCGGTTCGCCGCGTAACCGGCGCGGCCGCGCTCGGTCGCGAAGTAATACTGGTACCACCAGCCCAGTTCGGCGGCCGGGGGCAGCGGCTGGAGGTTGGCTTTGAGGTTGGCGACGATGTACCCGCTCACCGGCACAACCGCCTGGCACCGCTCGGGCCACAACGCCGCGATCACCGCGGCGGTCCGGGAACCCCAGTCGTACCCGCCGAGAATCGCTTTGTCGATCTTCAACGTGTCCATCAGCGCGACGACGTCCTGCGCGATAGCCGTCTGCTGTCCATTTCGGACAGTACTGGCCGACTTGAACACCGTCGGGCCGAAGCCGCGCAGAAACGGGACGATCACCCGGAACCCTTGCGCGGCAAGAAGAGGCGCGACGTCGGCGTAGCTGTACGGGTCATACGGCCAGCCGTGCAACAGCAGCACCGGCTTGCCGCCAGCCGGGCCGAATTCCGCGTATGCCATTGAAACGACCCCGGCGTCCGCGTGCTTGATCGTGCCCAGCGAAGTGTGTTCGCCCGAGCCCGCGCGGAGGTCGGGGCCGGCGGCGGGCTGCGAGGCAGCAGGCGAGGAGCAGGCAGCGAGAGAGGTCGCCGCCAGACCGGCCGCGAACGCCTGGGTGAATCGTCTCCTGCTGATCATCTGAACTCCTGTGCGCGAGACCGTGGGACGGCCTCGACGCTAGGGAGCCCGCCCGCCGCCCGCGCCCGTCAGATGACGCAACCGGCGTAAGTCAGTCGCCGAGCGCCTTCACCGCGTCGGCCAGCTCCGCACGGGAGCTGACGCCGAGCTTCGGGAAGATCCGGTGCAGGTGGGTCCCGACGGTCCGGTGCGAAAGATAGAGCCGCTGCCCGATCTCCCGGTTCGTCAGCCCCTCGGCGGCCAGCTGCGCGATGCTCAGCTCGTGCGGAGTCAGCTTGTCCCGGGCGTCCGGACTCCGGTTCGGGCTCGACTCCCCCGCGCTGCGCAGCTCGCGCCGCGCCCGCTCGGCCCACGCCGTCAGGCCGAGCGCGTCGAAAGTCTCCCGCGCGGTTCGCAGGTGCGCCCGCGATTCGACGACCCGGCGCTGCCGCCGCAACCACTCGCCGAACGCCAGGTGGACCCGCCCGCGTTCGGCGGGCCACCCGCTCAAGTCAGCCCGCAAAGCCGCCGTGAACAGGTCTTCCGCGGTGTTCTTCGGGGCGAGCACAGCCCGCGCGTACCGCAGACCGATGTGCAGCGCCGGGGCCGCGGTCACCTCGGCCAGCGGCTCCAGCCCGGCCAGGATTTCCCGCATCGTCTCGGTCTGCCCGGCGCGGACGGCAGCCTCGGTCAGCTCCGCGACGCAGTACGCGCGCAAGGCCAGCTGGTAGGCCGGATCGGCGGGGTCGAGCAACCGGCGCAGGTCGGCGAACGCGTCCTCGTACCGGCCTTCGCTCAACCCCGCGAGCCCGCGCGCGAGTTGGACCGTGGCCAGCACCGGACGCGCGCCCGCCGCGAGGCCCGCGCGTTCGGCCTCGTCGGCGAGCGCGCTGGCCTGTTTGTGGTCGCCGCGCAAAGCCGCGATCTCGGCCTGGACCGCCAGCGCCAGCCCGCCCATGAACGGCTGGCCCGTCTCCCGCGCGAGCCGGACCGCTTCGGCGGCAGAAGGCGCAGCTCCGGCCAGGTCGCCGAGCCGGACCCGGCTCCACGCCTGGACGGCCAGCGCACGCGGCAACACCCCGAGCTTGCCTTGCGCCCGCAAGCCCGGCACCGCGGCCGCCGAAAAGCGGGCGGCCAGGTCGAATGCGCCGACCTGCAAGGAAGCACTGCCCAGGTACCGGTCGGTTTCCGGATCAGCTCCGGCCGCTCCGGCGAGCACCCGAAGCTGCTCCAGCACCGCGGTACCGCGCTCAAAGGGCGCGACGTACGCGGCGACCGCGATCAGGCGCGGGTCGTCGTCGGGGATCGGCAGCGCCGAGGAGACGTCCAGCAGCGTCCGACGGGCCGTCTCGCCGGGTTCGGCCCAGAAACACCGCATCGCGGCGCCCCACAGGATCCGCATCGCCGCGTCCTCCTGCCCGTCCGCGGCAACGGATTCGGCGAGGGCTGCCAACTCCCCGATCCGGGCCGGATCCTCGCGGACGCCGTCCTCGAAACCGCTGAGCAACTGGCTCGCGGTCGCCTTCCGGCGCGGGGAAAGCGACCCGTCGCGCACCAAGCGTTCGGCTGTCTCGCGGCGACCCGATTCGACCGCCAGCTCAGCGGCCCGCAGCAACCGATCCGCGCGTGCGTCCGAGTCTTCGCTGAGCCGCGCCGCCTGCTCCAGCGCGGCGATCGCGGCGGCGGCCCCGCCCCTCCGGCGAGCCCGATCGGCCGCCGATTCCAAAGCCGCGGCCACGGTTTCGTCAGGTCCGGCGGCAGCCCGGGCCTGGTGCCACGCGCGCCGATCAGGCTGTTCGCGCACCGTCTCGGCCAGCGCGAGCTGCGCCCGCCGCCGGTCGCCGAGCGTCGCGGCGGCGGGAATGGCCGAACGCATCAACGGGTGCCGGAAGGTCACGCAGCCGACCGCGAACTCGACCAGCCGGGCGTCGACAGCGGGGCCCAGCACCTCGGGTTCGACCGGTGTGCCGAGCAGAATCCCCGTCGCGGCAAGGGTTTCGGCAATCGAACCGGCCTCGTTGAGCGCCGCGACCAGCAGCGCGGCGCGGGTGGGTTCGGGCAGCGTCGCAACGCGGGAGGCGAATGTCCGCTCGAGCCGTTCGGTCAGCGGCAGGACCGGGTCGAACACGTCGAGGTCGGCCACCGCCGCGGGAAGCTCGGTCAGCGCGAGCGGATGTCCCGCGGACTCGGCGAGCAGCCGCGTCCGGACCATCGGATCCAGCCGAGGCGCGACCGAGTCCAGCAGTTCCGCGGCGGCGTCGTCGGTGAGGCGGCCGAGCGGCATCGGCGAGAGACCGGCGTCGAGCAGCGGGCCGGAATCGTCCCGGAGCGTCGCGATCAGCGCGACCGGCTCGGTCTCGATCCGCCGTGCGACAAAAGCCAGGACGTCCGCGCTGGCGCGATCCAGCCAATGGGCGTCCTCGACGACGACCAGCACCGGCTTCGCGGCGGCGGTGTCGGCCAGCAGCGTCAACGCGGCGAGGCCTACCAGATACGCGCTGGGTTCCGGCCCGTCCGCGAGGCCGAGCGCGGTTTCCAAAGCAGTCCGTTGCGGCGCGGGCAACCCGGCGACGCCCGCGCGGACGGGGTGCAGCAACTGGTGCAACCCGGCGTAGGCGAAGTCCTGCTCGGCCTCGGCACCGGTCGTCCGCAGCACCCGCATCCCGGCGACCGACGCAGCTGCGGCAGCCGCGGCGACGAGCGCGGACTTCCCGATCCCGGCCTCGCCGCGGATGAGGACGCCGACACGTCCTTCCGGGCCGTCGACCAGCTCGGTCAGCTCCTTGAGCTCGGCGTCCCGTCCGTGCAGCGTCATGATCCCTGACGATACCGGGAGCCGACGTACGGCGACGGCGTCGTCCGACGGGCGCGAAGGGTGCTGTGACCGCCTTAGTTTCAGGCGAAAGCGACCCTCCACAAAGGAAAGCGATGAGACGCACCCGAACCCTTCTCTCGGCGTTGCCGCTCGCGGCGCTGCTGGTGACCACCGTCACCCAGCTCGCGCCCAGCGCCGCCGCGGCTGAGACCACCGCCTGCACCACCACCGGAGTCACCGCGCCCAGCGGCGCGAAGATCGAATCGGTTCAGGCCGAATCGAAGCCCGGCTACTGCGAAATCACCGTCACGCTCACCCACCCCGGGGCAAATGACCACGTCAAGGTCGCCGTGGCGCTGCCGCAGACCGGGTGGACCGGACGGCTCCAGGCCGTCGGCGGAAGCGCGTACGCCGCCGGCGACTTCGGCGCACCGCTGGCCCAGGCCGCCAAGGACGGCTACGCGGGCGTGACCACCGACGCCGGCGTCCTGACCGGGCTCGACACCTCGTGGGCGCTGACCGCACCGGGCAAGGTCAACCAGCCGCTGCTGACGAACTTCGCGACCCGCTCGGTGCACGAGGCCGCGCTGATCGGCAAGGACGTCACGCAGCGGTTCTACCACCGGCCAGTGACCTATTCGTACTGGAACGGCTGCTCGACCGGCGGCCGTCAGGGCTACTCCGAGGCGCAGAACTACCCCGGCGACTTCGACGGCATCCTGGCGAACGCGCCCGCGGTCCACTGGACGCAGTTCGCGGTCGCGACGCTCTGGCCGCAGATCGTGATGAACCAGGAGCACGACTTCCCGAGCCCCTGCGTCTTCACCGCGTTCCGGCAGGC
Source organism: Amycolatopsis sp. NPDC114503 (assembly GCF_055633655.1). Classification (NCBI taxonomy): domain Bacteria; kingdom Bacillati; phylum Actinomycetota; class Actinomycetes; order Pseudonocardiales; family Pseudonocardiaceae; genus Amycolatopsis; species Amycolatopsis sp. NPDC114503. The sequence continues at coordinate 254,697 of NZ_JBVKDT010000010.1, forward strand.
CGCGGTCAAGGCGTGCGACGCGAACGACGGCGTCAAGAACGGCATCGTCGACCGGCCGGACGAATGCAGCTACGACCCGCGCGCCCTGATCGGCACGAAGATCGTCTGCGATGGCAAGGAAGTCACCGTCACGGCCAAGGACGCCGACGTCGTGCGCAAGATCTGGGCCGGTCCGACCGACGAACGCGGCCGGAAGCTGTGGGACGGCCTCCCGAAGGGCGCCGATTTCACCTGGCTGGCCGGCACCGACGACACCCCGTCCGCGCCCGGGTTCCCGGTGGCGGTCAAGTGGGTGCAGTCGTTCGTCGCCAAACAGGCCGGTTTCGACACCTCGAAGCTCACCTACGCCCAGTTCGCCCAGGTGTTCCGCCAGTCGGTGCGTGAGTACGACGACGTCATCGGCACCGCCGACCCAGACCTGTCGGCCTTCCGCCGCACCGGCGGCAAGCTGCTGACCTTCGTCGGCTCGGACGACCAGCTCATCCCGCCCGGCGGCACGCTGCGCTACCGCGCCGAGGTCGAACAGGCGATGGGCGGCTCCCACCGGGTGAACGACTTCTACCGGCTGTTCCTGGCCCCCGGCGTCGAACACTGCGGCGGCGGGGCGGGTGCGGCACCCACGAACCCGCTCGGCGCGCTGGTCGACTGGGTCGAGCACGGCAAGGCTCCGGCCACCCTCGCGGCCGCGACCGCGGACGGCAAGCAGACCCGCGACCTGTGCGCGTATCCGCGAATCTCGCGGTACAAGGGCTACGGCGACCCGGCGGTCGCGTCCAGCTACCGCTGCCGCTGACCTGTGCCGTGCGTGCCGACCCCAGCGGCACGCACGGCACTTCCCTTTGCGACGTACAGCAATGCAGTCGGCTGACGGACGCGAAGATGATCAACTGCAGCCTAGTTTTCCTTCTATGCCTCACTTTCTTCGTACTGCCGTCCTCGGTTCAGTTGTCCTGCTGGCGACCGCGTGCTCTGCCTCCGCCGCTCCCCCAAGCCCGGCGGCCGCTCCTCCTGCCCCGGCCTCAGGGTGGCCACCCGCACCCGTCGTCCCGCTGCCGAGCCAGCCGCCGCCCGCACTCGTCGTCGACGCCCCGCTGCCGGAACAGCTCGCGAAGGGCCTGGTCGTCCTGCGCTACCGGGCGGAGAACCTGCGCATCGTCCCGGTCTACGGCCCGGCCGCGCTCGACGTTTCCCCGCGCATCGGCCACATCCACGTCACGGTCGACGACGCGCCGTGGCACTGGGCCGACGGCAGCGGCGAACCGCTGATCATCCAGGCGCTGCCGCCCGGCCCGCACAAGGTGTGGATCGGGCTGGCCGACCCGACGCACCACGTCGTGGACAGCAAAACCGTCAGCTTCGTCGTGCCGGCGGGCGGTCACCACTGAGCGGACCGGCACAATCGGGGGCATGCGATCCGAGGGTTCCCGATGACCGACCGCGCCGATCTCGTCGACGGCAGGCTCAAGCTGCGGCATCTGCGCTACGTCGTGGCCATCGCCGAGCACGGATCGCTGGTCGCCGCGGGCGAGCGGCTGCACGTCACCCAGCCGGTGCTGACGCGCGGGCTGCGCGAACTCGAGGCGATCCTCGGGGTCGCGTTGTTCGAGCGCGGCCCGCGCGGGATGACGCCGACGCTGTTCGGGGAGGTGTTCGTCGACCACGCCAAGGCCGTGCTCGCCGAACTCCGCCAGGCCGGGCGGCATCTCGAGGAATTGGTCGACGGCCACGCCGGCACTGTCACGATCGGCAGTTTCCTCGCCGGGGCGAGCGTGCTGCTGCCGCGAGCGGTCGCGCGGGTGAAAGCCGTCGCGCCCGACCTGACCGTCATCATCCGGCACGGCGGCCCGGAAGCGCTGTACGAGGCGCTGCTCGCGGGCGACATCGACCTCGTCGTCGGCACGCTCGAACCGGCGAACAACGACCGGCTGCGCCAGCACCACCTCTACTACGAACCCGCCCGCGTGGTGGCGCGCACCCAGCATCCCGCGCACCAGCGGCCCGGGCTCACGATCGCCGACCTGATCGGCGAACTCTGGTCGATGCCGCCCGCCGACAACCCGCAGCGGCGGCAGCTGGAAGAGCACCTTCTGAGCCGCGGCCTCTCGACCCCGGCCAACCGCATCGAATGCGGTTCGTTCCTGGCCGTGCGCGCCATCGCGCTGGAGACCGACACCCTGGTCGTGATGCCGCAGCTGGTCGCCGAAACCGAACCGGACCTGGCCCCGCTGCCGATCGACCTCGGCATCGTGGAATCGGTCGGCGTCACGCTGCCCGCGGGCAGGCAGCTCACCCCGACCATGCTGCTGATGACGCGAAAGCTGGACGAGGTGGCGGCCGAGATCCGGGCGACGATCACGAGCTATACCCACCAGACATAGCCGAGCGCCAACGCGGCATTGGACGGGCATGGCCACGGCTCCTAGCGTCGGAGCCATGGAAATGAATTCCTCCTGCTGCACCCCTCCCGGTTCCGGTTCGGCGACCATTGTGCGCCCGGTTCCGAAAGTCGGCGGAAGCTTCCGGCTGATCGACGATTCCGGCGCCGCGGTCACCGAACGTTCCTATTTCGGCGCCTGCCTGCTCGTCTTTTTCGGCTTCATGCATTGCCAGACCGTGTGCCCGCCCGCGCTGGCCCGGATCGACCAGGCGCTCGAAGAACTCGGCAAACTCGCGAATCGCGTGCGGGCCCTTTACGTGACGGTCGATCCGGAACGCGACACCCCGGAAGTCCTGCACGCTTTCCTGGCCGCTCGGCACCCGCGGATCACCGGGCTGACCGGGCCCGCCGAGGAAATCGAGTCGGTGAAGAAGGCGTATCACGTGCACGCCCGCCGAGTCGACGAACCGGACGGCTACCGGATGCCGCACAGCGCGTTCACCTTCCTCATGGGACCGGAAGGCAACTACCTCGCGCACTTCGCGGATACAGTGGACAGCACGGAAATCGCCGCCGCTGTCACGGCTTTCCTGGCAGCGCGGTGATGTCCTCCGCACCGGACATCTCGGGGTACCCCGCGCTCGACGACTTTCAAGCGGGACACGTCCAGCACGTGCGCAATCTTCTCGCCCAGCAGGACAACGAGTGGGCGAACATGGGCAGCATGCTGTGGGGCCAGGAATGGACCGACGCCTACCGCTATCAGCTCACCCAGATGGCCTATACCCTGGGTTTCGCGCATTTCCACCATCTTCCCGCCGCCCCCGGAACGTTCCGTCCGGTCTTCGAAGAGATCATCCGGAAAATGCAGCTTCCGGAAGTGTGGGCATACTGGCGCGAGGCCAGCCGGGGAAGCGTCCGCAACAATCCGGACATCACCGAATTGCGCGAGGGCTGGCGCGATCCGGTCTTCAAAGAAAACATCATGTACAGCGGCCGGTTCTTCGCGATCCTCGGCATGCACAGCATGCTGTTCGCCAGCGACCAGTACGACCGCGAGGGCGCGCTTTCCTTCCGCTGGGACCCGTTGTTCCAGGGACTCGGCACGGAAATCTACGAGTACTCGCTCAGCTCGCTCGCCGACAACCTGTACTGGCAGATGGCCGAACAAGGCTGGTACGGCATCGTCTGCGAACCCAACTGCCTTTTCCTCGTCTGCAACCAGTTCCCGATCCTCGGGTTCCGGTTCCTCGACCTGCGCAAGGGCACTGCGGTCGCCGAAGAGGTCACCCAGGCTTACCAGGCGGCGTGGGACAAGCGGGGAATCCTCAACGAATACGGCGAGTACTGGCGACTCTGGCTGGTCGAGCAGAATCGTCCGGAAATGCCGCTGGAAGGCGGTGGAAACGCCTGGACGGCGCTGAACCTGAACGCCTGGAGCCGCGACCTGGTGCACCGGCTCTACCCGGACCAGATCCGCGACGAGATCCGGCGCACCCCGGACGGCCTGGTCACCCTCGCCGAGCCGACCGCGGCGCTGGAGGCCCGCAAAGCCCGCCTCGCCGGCCGCGAACCGGAGTTCACCCGCGACCTGGACTTCACCTGGCGCGCTCCGGCTTTCGGCTACGTCGCCGGCTGCATGGCCGAGGTCGGCGACGAGGAAAACCTGCGCGGGCTGCTCGGCTACGCCGACGCCTACCTGAATCCGACCTGGGAGAACGGCGGCCTGTTCTACCCGCGCCAGGACCGCTCGTTCGACGAGAACGGCAACCTGATCTTCATGGACCGGCTGACCGGGAACGCAATGCTGGGCTACGCCCGGCTGAACGTCCCGGACGGGCTGTGGAAGATGTATCACCATCCGTGGACCGCGGAGCACTTCCGCGAGCCGCGGGTGACCGGGATCGACGGCACGGCCGAGGTTCTCCGCGCCTGGTACGACCGGGAGAAGTCGTTGCTGGCACTGACTTTGCGCCCGGTCGCCGGAAAACACACCGACGTGACGCTGAGGATCGGCAACGCCGAGGCGCACTGGAAACTCTTCCGCGACGACGTGTTCGCCGCCGATTCCTCCGGGACGGAAATCCCGGACCTGCACGCCCGGCGAGAGGGGAACGACCTCGTCGTCAGCCTCCCGCTGCGGGTGCGGACCAATCTGACGCTCTGCTTCTGAGGAGAAAACCGTGAAACTGGCCAATGTGGACGGCCGGGCCGTCCTGCTGACCGCCGAGGACAAGGGAATTGACGTCGCCACGGCTTCGGGCGGTCTCTTCGGCTTCGGTTCCGTCTACCGGAACTGGCCCGAATTCCAGGCGTGGGCGAAAAACCTCACCGCTGAACCCGACGTCACCTTCACCCGCGCCCAGCTGGGTCCGCCCTCCCCCGCCCCGCAGCAGATCGTGGCGATCGGGCTCAACTACGACGCTCACGCCGCGGAGTCCGGTTTCGCCGCGCCGGACGGTCTTCCTCCGGTGTTCGCCAAATTCGTTTCCGCGCTGACCGGTCCCGACGCCGAGGTCGTGCTGCCGCCCGGCGGCACCGTGGACTGGGAGGTGGAACTGGTCGCGGTCGTCGGCCGGACCGCCGCCAGGGTCGAGGAATCCGAGGCGTGGGACCACATCGCCGGGGTGACGATCGGGCAGGACCTTTCCGAGCGCGTCTCGCAACTGGCAGGCCCGGCCCCGCAATTCGGGCTGGGGAAGTCTTTTCCGGGCTTCGCGCCGGTCGGGCCGTGGCTGGTCACGCCGGACGAGCTGGCGGATCGAGACGACCTGGCCCTGTCGTGCGCGGTCGACGGCGAGACCGTGCAGGACGGCCGCACTCGCGAGCTGATCTTCCCTGTCGCGAAGCTGATTTCCGCTCTGTCTCAGATCATCACCTTGTATCCGGGCGATCTCGTCTTCACCGGAACGCCGTCCGGCGTGGGCGTCGGCCGTACGCCGCAGCGATTCCTGCGAGCCGGGGAAGAGCTGGTCAGCCGGATCGAAGGCCTCGGCGAAATGCGGCAGACCTTCGTCGCCGCGCAGGAGGCCTGACATGGGAATGCATCGGCTGACCCGGGTCACGATGGGTGTCCCGAACGTCGAGGAAACCATTGCCTACTACGCTGATTTCGGGCTCACCCACGCCGGCGGCGGGTCCTTTACCACCCTCGACGGCGGCGAGCAGCTGCGCGTCCGGCACGCGCCTTACCGGCAACTGCTCGAACTCGGAGTGGGAGTCGACGACGCCGACGACATCGCGCGGACCGCGGCGCGCCTCAACCGGCTCGGCGTCGTCAGCACCGAAACCGGCACCGCCGTCGCGGCGATCGAGCCGGTCGCCGGATTCACCGTCCGGGTCGAGATTTCGCCGCGGATCACGCAGCGGCCCGTGTTGGCCACGCCGTACAACGGACCCGGTCGCATCGAGCGGTCCGGCCGCGCGCCCGGCGTAGTGCGCACCGGCGCGGTCCTGCCGAAGAAACTCGGCCATTGCGTGGTGGGCACCACCGATCTCGACACCACCATGCGCTTCTTCACGGAGGCGCTCGGTTTCAAGGTCAGCGACTACATCGGGAACAAGGGCGCGTTCATGCGCTGCTCAGCCGATCACCACAACGTGCTGGCGCTCGCCGCGCCGGTGAACTTCCTGCACCACACGTCCTGGCAGGTCGACGACATCGACGACGTCGGCCGCGGCGCCGCGGCGATGCTGAACGGCCATCCCGACCGGCACGTCTGGGGCCTCGGCCGCCATCACGCGGGCTCCAACTTCTTCTGGTATCTCAAAGACCCGGCGGGGAATTTCAGCGAGTACTACTCCGACATGGACTGCGTCCCCGAGGACGAGATCTGGACGCCGGAGGTTTTCGAAGGCGCCCAGGGCCTGTTCAGCTGGGGGCCGCCCCCGCCGCCGTCGTTCCTCGAACCGGACGACCTCGGCGCGCTCATGACCGGCCAGCATTCCGCCAAGTAATCCCCAGTAATCCCCAGTAATTCCGAAAAAGGAGAGAAATCATGTCTGAATCCCTGTACGTCCGCCAGATTCCGGACAACCTGAACATCCGCTTCGTCGAAAACCGCATCGTGGTCAAGCGCCCGGCGCAGGAGGTGTACGACTGGGTCACCACCTGGTCGAACCTGCCGAAGTGGCTGCCGATGGCATCCGGGACCGAAGTGCGGCGCGGCACGCCGGACGCGCCCGCGGAACTGGGCGACGTACTGCTCGAAAATATCATGCCGGACCTGAACGAAAAGCCGAAGCTGTACACCGTCGTCGCGCGGGTCCCGGGCAAACTCTGGACGGTCGTCGGCCGCGACGTGCTCGAAGACGGAACCCTGGCGCCGTCGATGCACGCGATCGCCACCTTCACCACCTTCGACCTCGGCGACGGCACGACCCTGTTCTGCCGCCTGTTCGAGCGGCTGATCCCGCCCACCGAGCCTGCCGGACCGCACCCGGTCGAGGACCCGGCGCGCATCCAGCCCGGACTGGAACTGCTGAAGGCGCACATCGAGGGCACCGCGGTGTAATTCCGCGGTTGGCCTCTCTGCTCCGCGGCACTGCGTCGCCTGGGTCAACCCGGCGACGCAGTGCCAGCTGCAAGCTAGCGCGAGACGGTGACCGTCGGGCCTTCCAATGTCTCGTACGAGTAATTGTCTCCGACGAACTGGTGCTCGATGACATACTGGCCGAGCTGTGCGCTGGCGAAAACCCCGATGGAGAAGGTGAAGGTTTTGCTGCCGTTGATCGGGACGTCGCCCACGTCGTAGCGAATGGTGTTTCCGGCCTGGTAGCACAGCGCGCAGGTGCTGATGTCCAGGAGCTGGTTGATCGCGCCGTTCGTCACGCCCAGGCCCAGCTTTCCGCCTTTCAGCGGATCAGCGTCGGCGTTCGACAGAGTCACCGAGAAGGTCAGTGCCGCTCCTGGCGCGACAGTGGCCGGCGTAATGCTCACCGTGCTCGACGGCGCCGGATCCGCGCTCGCGGGAACGCTCATCCCCAACAAGGCGAGAACGCACATCACCGCGACAATAGCTTTTCTCATCACAGCTGATCACCCAATCCATGGTCGGCACAACACAGGAAAAAGGGATGAACCCGCCTCGTCCGCCGCGCGCTTGCCCGGCCGTTCGGAGCACAGCTGCTCATTCTTTCGGCCGCACTGCATTTCGTCGCCTTCACACCGGATTGACCGAGAGCGGGGAATGCGACCTCCTTCTGGGCCAGACCCCCGACAGGTCGACGTTAGCCCGGAAATGATAGCGGGAATCCGACCCGTCGCGCGAGAACTGTTCTTCGATCGCCGCTATCGTCGAAGGCAGGTCGCCCATTGCCGGGGACCGCTCGACGGGGGGTCGCCGCATGTATCTCAGCCCGCAGACTGTCGCAATGCCCGGCCAAATCTGGGGCGTGGCGGCACCCGGCCCGGACGGCCCGCTGGTCGCGACCACCTACGACGGCGACAATCTGTCCCGCACCGTGCTTACCGCACTCGATTCCTCGGGTGGAGTGCGCTGGAGCTACCGGGCCGACGGCCACCCGTATCCGCCGCTGATCAGCGTCAGCCGGACGGTGTGGATCGCCCAACGAGACGCAGGCTGCTACGTCCTGACCGAACTCGACCTCACTGGCTCGGTCCTCCGCTCAGTCGTGCTCGAACACGAACCGCACGAGCATCTCGGCGCGTTCGTCCTTCTGGCGGACGGCTTCTGCGTATCGTGGCTTCCCGCCGACAGATTCCACATCGTGCCGCCTGGTCGCACACCCCGGGTGGCCCGCCACGACGAGTGCGGCCGGACAGTCTGGTCCACTTCCGTCCCGCTCCACTCGCTGAAACCGGAGGACACCGACTCAGCCGAACGCCCGGGGCCGCCACGAGAGCCCCGAACGCTCACCGCGGCGCACTGGCAACCGCTGCTCGTCTCCGCCGACCGCATCGCGGCCGGTTTCGCCGACGACGGCAGCGGGATCGGCGTGACGCTCTTTCTCGACACCGCACACGGCAGCGTGATATCTCAGACCCGGCCAGGCCCGCGGAGTCAGTGCGCCATCGCCGCGCCCGGCGAATTCCTGATCGGCGAGCTGGGCTACAGCTTCTTCCGCACCACCCGGTACGACCGCACCGGAATGGCCACCCGAAGCTGGCCCAGCCACGGTTGGCTGCTGATCGACCGGCACGGCGGCATTCGCGGTCCCGAATCCCACAACATCGGCGGGCCACGCTCGCGATTCCGCGGCCTGGCCGAAAACGGTGCCCTGCTCGACGGACCGGTGGTGCGCGGCCACTTCACCACGTATCCGGCGCTGGACCGCAATGGCACGGCCGTGTTCTGGCGAGAAGGCCGCCTCCTCGCCGTCGATGCGGATTTTCACCTGCGCAAGCTCTTCCTCAGCGAAGACGACCGCAGGGTGATGGGCCGGATCCTGCTGCTCGCGGACGGGCTGGTCGTCTTCAGCCTGGGCAGCGAACTGCTGTTCTTCCGCGACACCGGCCTCGGCCCCCTGGACGACGGCCCGTGGCCGTGCGGCGGCGGAAATCTCAACGGCAACCCGGTGAGATACCAGTAGCGCTCAACCGGAACTGCTGCCCGGCCTTCCGGCACCGAGCAAGCGCAGCCCCTCCTCCAACTCCGCCAGCGCCGCATCGCCAAGGAAATGCTCTCGAACCGCACGGGCATGAGCGGGCAGCGCGGACTCATACGTGCGCAAACCCGCTTCAGCCAGCGAAATCCGCATCAACCGCCCGCGCCCCGCAGCCGCGCGGTCGACCAGGCCGCGCCGCTCCATGCGGGCGAGCTGATGCGAGAGCCGGGTCGCGGTCCAGCCCATCAGTTCGCCGAGCAGCTTCTGGCTCAACTGCCTGTCCTCGGCCTCGTGCAAGCGCGCCAGGATCTGGAAATCCGCGCCGGACAGCCCGGTCGCGGCGAACAGATCCCGTTCGACGGCCGCGACCACAGTGCCGCTGAAGTGCACGAACGAACGCCACACCACCGTCTCTCGCGGGGCGAGCGGCTCCGGGTCACGGCTCATGGTCTTCCTTACGTCGTCTCTTGCGGTAGTGTCGGACATCTGACTTGATACGTCAAGTTGACACATCAGGAGGAGCATCATGCGAACAGCAGCGATACTCGGCACCGGCGACGCGGGCTCCGCGATCGCGCGGCGGCTCCGGGAGCACGGCTTCGCGGTCCGCGCGTGGAACCGGACCGAATCCCGAGCCCAGCCGTTGACAGCGCACGGCGTGGCAGTCTTCCCTACCGCCGCGGAGGCGGTGCGCACAGCTGAGGTCGTCCTCGTCACGGTGTTCGACGCCGCTGCGGTGCTGGAGGTACTGAACGAGATCGCACCAGCCCTCGACTCCGAAGCGGTCGTATTGCAGAGCGCGACCGTCGGCCCGGACATCGACGGGATTGTCCAGACCGCGCAACGACTCGGCGTGACGTTGCTCGACGCGCCCTTCCTCGGCAACCCCAAGCTTGGCGGGCTCACGATCATGGTCGCGGGAGCCGTCGAACCCAAGCAGCTGGCGAGCCCGGTCATCGAGGCGCTCGCGTCCACTGTGGTCGATGTCGCGGACCGGCCGGGCGATGCGAGTTTGCTGAAATTGGCTTGCAACGCCTGGCTTTTCGGCCTGAATGCGATGGCCGCGCAGACCGCCGTGCTGACCGAATCGTTCGGGTTGGATTTCCGCCTCTTCCTCGACGCCGTCGCCGGCTCGAAGGCCGACAGCCCGTACCTGCACTATCGCGCGGCCCAGCTGTCCGGCGAAACCGACGAGGTGCTGAGCCCGGTCCGCGCCGCGGTCAAGGACCTCGCCCACATCCGCGCCGCCGCGACATCGGCCAGGGTGCCGGATCTGTTGCTGGACCGGCTCGCGCAGCTCTACACCGATGCCGCGGACAACGGCCTCGGCGACCACGACCTGGCCGCGATCCGCGTCGTCCTCGGAAAGCAGGCGGCATGACCAGCCTCGCCGGAGTGCACCACCTGAAGTTCCCGGTGAGCGACCTGTACCGCAGCCTGGCCTGGCGGGAACGCGCGTTCGGTGCGGCACGGCAGCCGCAGTGGGACCATCGCACGCCGGACGGGACGCTGTTCGGATACATCATCGTCATCCCTGGGATATCAGAGCCGGTCGAACTCAGACTCGCGCCCGGAACGGCCTCCGCCATGTCCGGCTTCGACCCGGTGACCTTCGCGGTAGCCGACCGGTCCGCCGTGCAGGAGTGGGTCGGCCGATTCGACGCGGCGAACGTGCCGAACTCCGGGGTGCTGCGCGGATTGCTCGGCTGGCTGGTCGTGGTGCACGATCCGGACGGCGCGTCGATCCGGCTCTACAGCAAGGAAACCCACGACTGGGACGCCGACCGCTCGGACCTCGAATCTCCCTGGATCGCGCCGCTGGCACGTGACCGCCCGGCCGGTCACCGCACCACGACGTAGTCTCCACCGGCGCGGGCCGCAGCGGGATCGGCGTGCGTTGACCCACTCGTCAGGAAACGCTCCCGAACCACACGGACCCAGGACCCGTCGAGAGGAAAAACAAGCACCAACTTCGTTCCGTCAGTTCCGCGCAGCATCGCCCCCTTTCTCAGGTTGCCGAGAAATTCGATGATGTCGCGTTCGATTTCCTCCGCGAATTCGCGGTGTTTCTCCTGCGAGATGTCGTACAGATCGGTGTCGATGTCGTAGGTGACCCGCTTGCCGCTCGCCGGATCCCGTGCCTCGAACTCCACCCCGAGCCAGCGCTGCGGGTCGACGAACACCGTCGCCTGCCACGTCAACCCGCGGAGTTGCCATCTCACCGAAGCGTCGTCGGCGACCACCGTCCACGTGGTGGTCGCCTCCAGCTCGCGCAGGAAGGCAAGGAGGCCAGTCATGCGGCCGATTCCAGGCCGCGAGCGCGCTGGCTCAGCGGACGGTGAACGGCAGGATCGAATACGAATGCTGACAGTCCAGCGCCACCCAGTAATTCCCGTTCCCCGCCGGAGTAACGTCCGGCCGCACAGTCGCCTGCGCGGTGCCGACATAGGTGGGCGGGTTCGTGGGGAAGCCGGTGAGCACGTTCGACCACAGCTGGCGCACCGGGCCGTCGTCCTTGCTGCATTGCCAGCTCATCGTCACCGGATCGCCGGGCGCACCCGAGTTCGGATCGAGGGTCAGCTGCGAAGTCCTCGGCGACGCGGCCGAAGCAGGCGCCATCGCGCCGATCCCGGCCAGTCCCAGCACGCCAAGCAAAACAATTGTCCGGCGAATCATAACCCCTCCCCAGGTTTCGAACTCCTCACGATAGAGCTGCGCGCTTCGCTCTGTCCAGACATCTCCGCGACCAGACGCCGCCCAGCGCGGTTCGAGGGCGGCGTCTGGCGCTTTCGCGAAACCGGCGGTTCTCCTGCCGCGGGTTCGGCGGGTGACGCCGGTTCGCGAAGTGCGCGGTCAGACTTCCGGGATCCGGGGCAGCAGCGACTGCGGTCGCTGGTTTTCACTGCTGTGCAAGGTAGTCCGGCCGTTGTATTCCGCCCGGTCGCGGTCTCCGGGAAGCTCGTGCCAGTACGCCCCGCTCCCGCGGACTTCGCGGCCGTAAGTCAGCTCGTGCGGTCCGGGCACATGGTGCTCGTAATCCTGGCCGCGCACGGACACTCCGAGCGCGTAACCAGCCGGGACCACAATCGAGAACGGCCAGATCTCCACGTCCGCCTCGTACACCTCTCCAGGCGCCAGCGGTGACACCGCGGTGTGCCGCTGCCAAGGACGGTACGGCCGCGACAGTTCCGGGTCGAGTTCACGTGCGACAGGCGCAGCCAGCCCTGGCCGACCGGACCGTGCGGCTCGAAAGCGGTCGGGAAAAGCACTTCGACGCCTTCGGGATCGAAGCGGTGCACTGTGACGAAAAGATCGGCGTCCTCAGTCGTCGACGAGACGAACAGTTTCAGCGCCGCCGGGCCGGTGTATTCCACCCCGCGCGGGGCGGGCGGCAGGGTGAACAGCAGCCCTTCCGACCGCGCGACGAACTCCGCTTGCTGCCAGCCGGCCGGAGCGTGTTCGGTCAGCGCGCGAGTGCCGAGATCAAGATGCAGCACGGTCCATTCCGTGCGCGCGAGCGGCCATTCCCGTTCGTGGCGCGGGAAAAAGCTGTCCGGCGTGCGTACCTGCAGTTGAACCGGAGGCTGAACGTCCCAGCCATTGTCCTCGCCCTTGAGGAAATGGTCTCGATCCGTCCCCACCGCCGGTAGATGGTCACCTCGTGCACACCCGACCGTTCGGACACTTCCCGCACCGACGGCTGGTCGCGTCCCTCGGCGAACAACTCGCGTACGGCGTTGTGCACCGCCGCACGCGTACGAGCGGTTCGGCCTCCAGGACGGGTGTCTGCCATACGACCAGGCTAGCGTTCGTATCTCAGGCAGCCACTGTGTCGTGCTCAGTCGACGCGGCTGGCAATGGCAAGGGTCCGCTCCGGAACAGCAATGCGGCCAGTACCGCACTGCCGAGGAAAACCGCTGCCGCGATCCAGAACACCAGGTGGTACCCGGCGAAGGTCGCGGCGGCGACGGTCTCCGGGAGTGTCGCGGTCGCCGGGTGCGCGGCCAGGTATCCGGCGACCGCGGACGTCGTGAGCGAGCTGAACACCGCGGTGCCGATCGAGCCGCCGATCTGCTGGGCTGTCGTCACCAGCGCGGACGCCACCCCGGCGTCGCCGGACTCAACACCGCTGGTCGCGGCGTTCTGCACCGAGCCGAAGATGAACCCGAACCCCGCGCCGGTGACGAGCAGCGCGGGCAGGATGTTCGCGGCGTAGCTCGAATCGGCGCCGATTCCGGTGAGGACGACCATGCCGACCGCGGCGAGGAGGCCTCCCCCGGTGACGATCGGCCGCGGCCCCCAGCGCGGCAGGAGCACCGTCCCGGAGAACACCGCCCCCGCCATGACCAGGCCGATCATCGGGAGGAACGCCACGCCGGTCTGCACCGGGCTGAACCCCAGCGTGTTCGCGAGGTAGAACGTGAGGAACAGGAACACCGCGAACATCCCGGTCCCGCTGATCGCCAGGGTCAGATACGCCGCTCCCCGGACCCGGTCCAGGATCACCCGCAGCGGCAGCAGCGGATGTGCGGTGCGGCGTTCGATGACGGCGAAGGCGGCGATGAGCGCGACACCCGCGAGCACTGGCCCGAGCGTCCGGACGTCGTGCCAGCCGTTCCTTTCCGCGGTGCCGAGGCCGAAGACGAGCCCGATCAGGCCGAGGACCACGGCGACCGTGCCCGCGAGGTCGAGCCGGACCCGCTGCGGCCGATCGCCGTCGTGGAGCAGAACCAGCCCGCCGACGAACGCTACCGCCGCGATGACCAGGTTGACGTAGAGGCACCACCGCCACGACAGGCCCTGCGTGAGCACGCCGCCGAGCAGCAATCCCACCGCTCCGCCCGCGCCGGAGATCGCGCCGAAGATCCCGAACGCGCGGCCGCGTTCCTTCGCGTCGTCGGCGAAAGTGATGGACAGCAAGGACAATGCGGCCGGCGCGAGCATCGCGGCGAACGCGCCCTGTCCGATTCGCGCGGCCAGCAGGGTCGCGAAGTTCCCGGCGGCGCCGCCGACCGCGGAGGCGACGGCAAACCCGCCGATGCCGACGAGGAGAAGCCGCTTCCGTCCAAAGTAGTCAGACAGCCTGCCGCCGAGGAGCAGAAGGCTGCCGAACGCGAGCGCGTAGCCGGTCAGCACCCATTGCCGGTAGTCGACGGGGAATCCGAGGTCGTGCTGCGCGCTCGGAAGGGCGATGTTGACGATGGTGGAGTCGAGGATGTCCATCAGCTGGGCGAGGCTCAGCACGACGAGCGCCAGCCAGCGATGCTTGTGGCGCACGGCGTTTCCGGGCGCGCTCCGGGGAGCCGGCTGGGTGGTCCCGGCCGGCGAAAGGTCAGAATTCATGAAGTTCTCTCGATTGCGTGAAGGGGCCCGTCAGCCGGGCAGCAGCACGAGCTTTCCGCGCACGCGGCCCGATTCGCCGGCCCGGTGCGCTTCCGCGACCTCGGTCAGCGGGAACGTCTGCCCGACGGGCAGGGTGAACTTTCCGGCTTCGATCAACTCGCCGAGCTGAGATATCACATAGAGCGCGTGTCCGCCGTCGCCGCGGCTGAACCGCACGCCGTACTGCTGAGCACCGGCGAAATCGGCGACGGTGATGACGTGTTCGGGACCTCCCGCGAGCTGGATCAACTCCGGCAGGACCCCGCTTCCGGCGACGTCCAGCGCCAGGTCGACACCGTCCGGCGCGAGCGCGCGGACCCGGTCTGACATACCAGGGCCGTAGGCGACGGGTTCGGCACCGAGCGAGCGCAGAAAGTCATGCGTGGCAGGGCTTCCCGTGCCGATCACGCGGGCGCCACGGGCCACGGCGAGCTGAACCGCGGCACTGCCGACGCTGCCGGAAGCCCCGTTGACGAGCACCGTGGTGCCGCTCTCGACGCCGAGCTGGTCAAGCGCACGCGCGGCTGTCTCGGCTGCGGCCGGCAGCGCAGCCGCCTCGGCGAAACTGAGCGACGGCGGAATGGGCGCGTAGCAGACCAGCACGGTCAATTCCGCTTGCGCGCCACCGGAAGCGGAGAATCCGAAGACCCGGTCGCCGATCGCGACATCCGTGACGCCCTCGCCGAGTTCGTCGACGATGCCTGCCGCTTCATACCCCATGGTCTGCGGGAGTTCCTGGTCCATCAGGCCCTGGCGCTTCTTCCAGTCACTCGCGTTGATGCCCGCGGCGCGCACGGAGATCCGGATCTCGCCGGGGCCGGGATGCGGATCCGGGACCTCCGCGATCTCGAGGACTTCCGGGCCGCCGAAGGTGCTGAACCGGACCGATTTCATGACGTACTCCCTTCTCGGCCCGAGGCCGAGGATCGAAGAGGCAGGCACGGGAAATCGTGGCCCGCCCACAAGTTCGCGGACAGCTCTTCCGGATAAGACCGCACGCTCGGGTCGGCGCCGATCACCCACGTCGTCCCCGCGTCGTCGAATTCGCCCCACCCGGGACCGTCGCCGCGCGCGAAGCCGGTCCAGGCCGATCGCATCGCCGCCGAGAGCGCGATGAGTTCGGCATTCGGTTGCGGCCCAAGCAGTTTCTCGACCAACGGCCCGGTCAAGTTGCCGAACGTCAGAGCGACGTCGGCACCGTGGCAAGCTCCCAGCGCTCCGCCGAAGCCGGGCGCTTCGACGACGAACTCATACAGGAACGAGCGGCCGGCGTGGTCCCGGGCGAGGTGTGCTGAGGGCATGCGGAACAGCCAGTCGGAATGAAGCATTTCGTAGAGCTGTTCGGAGGTCGCTTCCGGGAAAGCCGCACGGTAGCCGTCCGGCGCCAATGCGGTGAGCGCGTCCGCCGTCATTTCCTCCGTGACGCGCCCGAGCATTCCGCGCCCGGCGAGCATCTTCCGGAATTCGTCACGGGTGTGGCCGACGATCAACTCGACGTCGCGGGAAGCCCCTTCTCGCAGCGCTTCCCAAGGCGTGGCAGGAAGAACGTCGCCATCGACGACCGGCGAGAACGGCGACACCCCGTACGCGAAGACACCCCAGCGATCGACGTGCTCGCGCATATCAAGCGCATCCACTGCCGTGGCAAGTACGGCCGGTGAGATATCACGGAGCCCTTCGACGGTCGGCTCGGCTCCGACTCCCGCCGCGATGGTGGCCATGACGTCCGACGCCAATTCCGGCGAGACAAAGGTCCCAGGCACACTCTGCGCGATCGCCCGGTGGAACAGCCCCGCCGCCCGCGGCATCGCGAGCAACGCGGCGACCCCGCCCGCCCCTGCGGATTGCCCGAAAACCGTGACCCGCCCCGGGTCGCCGCCGAACGCGGCCGCGTTGTCCCGGACCCATTCGAGCGCCGCGACCTGATCCAGCAGCCCGCGGTTCGGCGACGCCCCGGCGATCTGTCCGAAGCCCTCGACACCGACGCGATAGTTGAACGTCACCACCACGACGCCGCCCTCTTCGGCGAGGACCGCCCCGTCGTACACCGAGTCGGCCGAGCTTCCGGCGAGATAGCCGCCGCCGTAAACCGACACCATCACCGGACGGTTGCCGAACAGATCAGTGGTCCAGACATTTGCGGTGAGGCAGCCGCGCCCGTCGTCGAGCAGCTCCGGCGGCGGTGCCACGGCCGACGAAGGGACCTCCGCCTGAGCCGGAATCGGACCGAAGACCTCGGCGTCGAGGACATTCGCCCAGGTTGCGGGCGGCCGGGGTGCCGCGAAACGCAGGTCGCCCACGGGAGGCGCGGCGAAGGGGATGCCCCGGAAGACGGCGAGGTTGCCTTCGGTCGTGCCGCAGACCGGGCCGTGGGAGGTCGTCGCCACCGGCCGGGTCGCTGAGGTGCCCGCTGATCCGGCCTGGGGCTGAGCTGTCAGGTTGTCCACGAACACTGTTCTATCAACGAACAGTGTTCCTGTCAACGCGCGCTCAGCCTGCACCCGGATGGGGATGACGTGATTTCGAGTGGGCGGGAGTCTGGCCGCGATGGGCTTGACCTGGGCTTATTCAGCCGTTTTCCAGTGGGCGAGCCGAGCCGGAGGCGTCACCCGCGGCCGATGCCATGCCTCCTGCGAGACCTAGCCTGGACCGACTGCGGCTGATCACCGACTGGCTCGCGAAGGCGTCGAGCATCCGGAACGAGGGGACGGGCTATGGCCCTCGCCACCGGCGGATTCGCAAGCGACGGCAATGACCTGTTACTGGTCAGCGCGCCAAACCGCCGAGAATCTGGATGGGCGAAGCCGAACCGACGACGCCTCTCACCACCGGCGAGCCTGCGGGCCACCGCAGCGACCGACCGCCAACGCGCCAAACCGTCGACCGCCCCGACGAAAGCCAGCCGAGCCGACCACGCCCGTCACCACGGCCAGTTCACGGCCAACAACAGCAGCCGCCCCCTACCGACCAGCCAACCCGTCGATCAGCAACGACACCGCGAAGTCGAACCGGTCATGCCCCTCCCCGGCAGTCAGCTCGACAGCATGACTTGCGGTGTAAGGAAATTCCTCCGCGGGCAACGAAGCCAACCGGCGCTGCATCTCCTCCCGCCCGACGACCCACACGGCGTCCTTCTCCTCCACCCGCCGACGCACGATCGACGTCTCCAGGCAGTAAGCGGCCACGTAGAGCAGCAGCGCGTCAACCCCCCAAGCGGCAGCCTGCGCCGCGACCCCGCCGTTCAGCAGGATCGCCAACATCCCCTCGGCGAGCCGCGCGGTGTCGAGATCCGTGGGGGCCACCGCGAAAGCCGCGCTGGAGATTCCGGGGTAGGCCAGGTACAGGTCGCGCAGCTGGGCGCACACGTCGCGGATCTGTTCCCGCCAGTTCGCGGCATCCGGCTTCGGCAGGACGATTTTCGCGCTCAGCCGCGCGATCAGCAGTTCGTCGAGATCAGTTTTGTTGACGACGTGCGCGTAAAGCGAAGCGGGGCCCGTGTTCAGCGCGTCGGCCACGCGGCGCATGGACAGCGCCTCGAACCCCTCGGCCGAGATGATCTCCAGCGCGGTGTCGACCACCTGCTCGACGGTGATCGGCACCGTGCGCCGCCGGGGTTTGGGGCTGGCTCCGGAGTTCGGGGACTGGTGCCGCGCCGCGCGTCGTTCTTTCGGATCCACCACCGCACTCTATCTCGGAGTGTTCGTCCGCCGAACACTGTTCGTCCCGGAGCTAGAAGCGGTATCGAAGCACGCGGGTGCCCTGCCTGGACAACGCGGCACTGCAACCCATCAACCGGGTCACCGCGCGCAGCGGCTGGGGGAAATAGTCGACCTCCGGAGCACGGGTCAGCAGTTGCTCGTCGACCAGAGTCAGACCGGCCTGCCAGCGCTCCGGTTCGTGCGCGTCGTCGAAACCCTGCGCGGCGGTGATCCCGATGGCCTTGATCGTCGGGTGGTACTTCATCGACCAGGCGGCGAACCGGGTATAGCCGTTGAGCGCCAGCTCCCCGGTGTCGAAATGCGCGGTCAACTGCTGAGTCATCCGCTGGAAGGCGGCACCGGGCAGGAACGGCAGCACACCCTCGGCGACGATCATCGCCGGCCGGTGGCGCGGCAGCGGGTCCAGCCAGCCGGACGTGGTCAGGTCAGCACCCACGCACTGAGATATTTCCGGGAGGAATTGGGATCGCAGGGCAACGACATCCGGGAAGTCGATGTCATACCAGTCGACGCCGTTGGGCGGGTCACAGCGAAGGGCCCGCGAATCGAGGCCGCATCCGAGGTCCAGCACGACCGCGTCGGGATGGGCGGCGACGAACGCCCGGACCGCTTCGTCGAGTTTCTTGGCGCGCAAGGCGGTACCGCAGACCAGACTCGGTTTGACCTTGAGGCGGGCGAAGTCGTAGTCGATCTGTTCGGCGACGCGGGCCGCATGAGCGTCGCCGAGAATCGGGTGCGGCGACTGGGAATCCAGGGCCCTGGCGTGAAGAGTGAGCAGCAGGGTTTCCCGGAGCGGGTCCAGGTCGAGACGCAGGCGTGGCACGAGAAGTCCTTACGTATTCAGGGGATGGCGCGCCGCGAGGTCGCGCAGCCAGGTCAGGGACCGTTGCGCGGCGCGGATGCGTTCGGTGTTCGGTCCGCCCCCGGCGAGTTTCATGCCCTCGTCGGCGATGTCGCCGAAGGCGCCGAGGCTGTCGAGCTTGCGCTGGACAACCTTGTGCCAGGCGTCGTCCTCGATGCGGTAATAAGTGGTGCGGTCGCCGGGGACGCGGACCTTGCGGATGAGCCCGATGGTGGCCAGGAAGCGCATGTTCGACGTCAGCGAGGCCCGGCTGGCCTGGATCGTGTCGGCGATCTGGCCCGCGGACTGCTCCGGCGGGTCACAGATCATCAGCAGGCCGAGGATGCGCCCGGTGATCGGCGGGAGCGCCCATTCTTCGACGCAGAACGTCGCCACCCGCTCGACCCACTGCAGCACCTCGCCCTGCTTGTCCTGATTGGACATCGCACGCCCTCCTCGGCCGGCTCTTCAGATCCGTCACTCTGTCATGACGGCCCCCGTCGCGCGGGAAGGCACCGGGGTGACGCCGGCCTGCGGAGCCTTGCGCAGGTGCTGGTCGAACCAGTCCACGGCCAGCGCCATCGCCTCGTCGAGCCCGGGTCCCGTATAGAGGCCGAGCACGTCGTAGGGCAGCACTTCAAGCCGTTTCGGTTCGCCCGCCTTGGCGAACGCGCTCTGCGCCTCTTCGAGCACGTGGTAGGGATCCCAGCCCCCGTTGGCGATCATCAACAACGGGGTCGGGGCCAGCCGGTGGATGAGTTCCTCCGGCGCGAAGGTGAGCAGATGTTCGGTCGAGTCGAGCGTTTTTTCGTTGCGGTAGGCAGGAAACATCTCCGCGGCGACATCCGGCGTGTCCCGGACGCTGTCCCCCAGCCTCAGGTGCGGGACCCGCGCGCTGGCCTCGCCCTCGTACCGCCGCTGCCAGTCCTCGTCGAGCTGATCGCGCACCGCGCACACCCCGGCCCAGCCGGCCAGCCGTTCCAGGTACCGCCACCCGTTCCACACGCTGGGGCTCTGCACGACGACACATTTCGCGCGCCGGTCGAGCACCGCGGCCTGCACCGCGACTGACCCGCCGATACTGACACCCCACAGCCCGATCCGTGCCATATCAACCTCCGGCCGTTGCTGTAGGTAGGAGATGGCGCTGCGAAAATCCTCCGCCTGCCGTTCCGGATAGTCCTGACCCCGCGGCTCCCCCTCGCTGCCGCCGACCGTGCGGTAGTCGATCGCCAGCACGGCGAACCCGGCGCGCACGAAGTACGGCGCGAACACGGCCAGCGCCTCCTTGACCATCACCCCGCTGTGCCCCAGCACCAAACCGGGCACCGGGCCCTCGACGTCCGGCAGGTACAGATCTCCGGCGCACCGGGTGCCGAGGCTGTTGAACCTCACCTGTTCAGAGTTCACGGTCGCTCCTCTTCTTGCTAGTTATTTCAGTCTGGACTGAAACAACTAGCAAAGTCAATCAGTCAATCCAGTCGCCATATACTGATCATCGGTATATGCTTCCCTCATGAATGACGGTGCTCTGCGCGAGCCGACCTTCCTGGTCCTCACCGCGCTCGCCGCTCAGCCGCAGCACGGCTACGGCGTGCTGCGCGACGTCGAGACGATCTCCGGCGGCCAGGTCACGCTGCGGGCCGGCACGCTGTACGCCGCGCTGGACCGGCTCAGCGCGGAAGGCTGGGTGGAAGTGGATCGCGAGGAAGTCGTGGACAGCAGGCTGCGCCGCTACTACCGGCTGACCGAACCGGGAGCCGCGCGGCTGGCCGCCGAAGTCCGGCGGCGGCAACGCCACACCACCGCCGCCGAACAGCGGCTTCAGTTCCGCAGCGCGGGAGGGCTGGCATGAACGACCTTGAGCGGCGCTACCGGCGACTGTTGGCCTTGTACCCGCGAGCGCACCGGGCCGTGCACGGCGAAGAAATGTTGGGAGTACTGCTCGACGGTGCCGGAAACCGAAGCACGCCAGGAGTAACGGAGACTCTGGACCTCGTGCGAGGTGCCGTCCAGGTGCACTGGCGGCACGCCCTGAGCGGCAACGGCCGGGATGCCCTGGCGATCGTCAGCCTGTTCGCACCGCTGCTCCTCTGGACCGGAGCCGCCTCGACGGTGCGCGAGATCCGGAGCGTGGCCCGGCTGGACGGTTGGCCGGCGAGGATGTGGTTCGGAGCGCTCGCCGACGTTCCAGTGTGGACGGTTTGGCTGGCCGCCGCGGTGCTCGGCGTGTGCGGCCTGCGCCGCGCGTCGGTGGCCCTCGCCTGGTTGGCCACCGCCGCTTTGCTCGCGGTCGCAATCCTCGACCCCGCCCGGCATTGGGCGGTGGACGTGACCGCGGGCTGGGTGCTGCTCAGCGCTTTCGCGGCAGTCGCGATGACCGCGTCTCCCGGCCCACGCCACGGTTTGGCTCTGCTGGGCCGAAGGCGGCTCGCCATTCTCGTCAGCACCGTCGCGCTACTGCTCGCTCTCACGACGACAGCTCGGGGCATGCACCTTCCCCTGGCTCAACTGGTGCAACTGGCGGTGCTCGTGGTCGGCGTCTTCGCTGCTTGCCGCATTAGCACGCGAAGCGGCCGTCGTGCAGCGCTGATACTGCTCGCGCCGCTCATCGCAGCACCGGTCGTCGCGCGCGTACTCGGACTCCTGGACGTCTACACGGTTCTGCCGGTCGTCATTTACGCCGTACCGATAGCCACCACGTTGGGATGCGCCGTTCTGCTCCATCGTTTTGACCGGCATCCGCGCACGAACCGAAACTGAGCAGACCTTCGCTTGGCGCGGCGGTCTCGCCTGTCCGGAACGCTACGGATTCCTCGAATGAGACACCCGCACCCTTTGTCACCATCAATTCCTCATCGGCGGACACCTCGGAATCCCTCGTCCGCGAACAAGAGACTGCCCTTGCAGCCACCAAAAACGGCCCGACGGGGAAGACCAAGGCTGCTCAGAAAATCGCGAGCGGATTGACCGGAACCCCCGTCAGCCCGAGGATCCGCGGCGGTGCGGCGACAAAGAGAAAGCTGTACCGGCCAAGCTCGGCACACACCGTGGCGAGTTCGTCGGCGTCCACGGCGTCGATCAGCGGCATGCCCAACCTCGGGAGGGCCACCCCGTGCATCGCGAACGGTTGCGAAGGCGGGTAAACGTCCGAGAGGTCTCCGGCATACAGCGACACCCCGCGGTCGTGCATCCACCGCACCGCGTCGATGCTCATGCCGGGCATCGGGTTTCCGCGGTAGCGGGTCTGCACCCAGCCGAACCGCGCGACCAGCGCGTCGCCGGATTCAAGGCGGACCTCGAAGCGTTCCTCCGCGGCATCGAGGTCCCGCCCGGTGATCGCGCGATCGGCGGGCACCGGGCCGTCGGCACCGAGATCCAGCAAAACTCCCCTGGTCACAATGCCTTCGGCGAACGCCGTGGTCGACCCGTGCGCGACGCCGCCCATCGTGACGCTCTCGTTCGCCGGGCGGCCCGGGTACACCTGTCCGTCCTGCGGGATGTGCGCCAGCGCGTCCAGGTGCGTGGACAGGGTGTGGTGATTCGTCACCGTCATGACGTCTGCGTGCGCGAGCGCGGGGCTTCCGGTGTACAGCATGAGCTGCTGCACCGGCGACTCTTCGGCGGTCCGAGGCGGGAAGGGACCGCTCAGCACTGGTGCGGGCCGGATCGGCACCGCGAGGGAGACCGAGCGGCCGGTGCGCACTTCGCGCCCGCCTCGTTCGCGGACCTCGTCGGTGATCAGATTCAGCGTGCCCAGTTCGTCGTCGGCGCCCCAGCGGCCCCAGTTGCTCGGCAGTTCGTCCCGCTCGCTCATGACTTTGATCCTACGGAAAAACCGCCGATGGGACGGCGCGGCGGATCATCGGCCGGGGTCGTGCTTCGCGGCGTAGGACCGGCCCCACGCCGCCATCGCGTTCAAGACTTCCTGAGCGTTTTCGCCCAGTTCCGTGAGGCTGTACTCGACCTTCGGCGGCACCTGCGGATACACGACGCGCCGCAGCAGGCCGTCGGCTTCCAGTTCGCGTAGTTGGCGTGTCAGGACGCGGTCGGTGAGATCTGACAGCAGGCGCGAGAGTTCGCCGAAGCGGAGCACGCCGTGGTCGGCCAGTGCATGCAGGATGCTCGGCTTCCACGCGCCGCCGAGCACCATCGTCGTGATCTCGGCGGCACAGGTCGTCCGCCACGCTCGCACGGCCTTCTCCGTTTGCGGACGCATCCGGCCTCCTCACTATCCATTCGGTGCGTACTGGACGGCGAAGTCCGTACTTGTCGGGTGCGGGGGTGTCCGGACAGGATCGTCGCATGGCGTTGACCCGGGTGGAGCCGCGGCGCGGGCTCGTTCTGATTCCTTTGCTGGCTGGGGTGCTCGGCGGAAGTCTCGCCCTTGGCATGGTCAACACCGCGCTGCCGCGGATCGCCTCCGAACTGCGGGTGTCCGCGCCGGCGCGGGCGTGGATCGTCGACGTGTACCCGCTCGCGCTGGCGGTCGCGATGGTCGGGGCGGCTCGCGCGGGCGACCGGTACGGGCGGAAACGCGTGCTGGTGCTGGGGGTGAGCGCATTAGCCGCGTTCAATGCGGTGGCTGCGGCTGCCACCAGCGCGGCGTTGCTCATTGTGTGCCGAGGATTGCTCGGCGTTGCCAGCGCGTTGATTCTGGCGGGGGTCGTCGGCACGATCGGTTCGCTCTTTTCCGGGCGAAGTCTCGCGTTCGCCAACGGGATGTGGGTCACCACGCTGGGAGCGGGGAACGCGCTGGGGCCGGTCGTCGGCGGGTTGCTGACCGAAGGACCGGGCTGGCGCTGGGTTTTCCTCGCGCTCGTGCCGCTCGCGGTGCTCACGATCGCGCTGGCGGTGTGGTTGCTGCCCGAATCAGTCGGGCAGGCGGCTGCCGGGTGGGAGATCCCGAGCCTGCTGTGGTCGGTCGCGGCGATTGGCGGGATTGTCTACGGGCTGCAGGAAATTACCGTCGCGCCGTTGCGCGGGTTGTTGTGCACCGCAGCCGGCGTTGTTGCGGGGATTGTGTTCGTACGCCGACAGCTTCGGCTTCGGGAACCGTTGTTGCAAGTCCGGCTGTTTCTGCGGCCGGGGTTCGCGTCGGCGTTCGCGCGGATCGTCGTTTCCGCCGCAACGGCCGCAGCCTGTCTCCGATCTCGGCTGCGGGACGGGCTTCGCGGCGGCACTGACCGCTGTTTCCTCCACTGTGGACCCGAGCTGCACCCACCTCGTCGCCCCGAGCGTGCGCAGGAACGGAATGTCGTGGCTCACCACGATAAGCGCACCGGCATAAGCCTTCAGTGCCTGCGACAGCTGGCGGACGCTGGCCAGGTCCAGATTGTTGGTGGGCTCGTCCAGCAACAGCAGTTGCGGTGCTGGTTCCGCCAGCAGCAACGTCGCCAGCGTCGCCCGGAAACGCTCGCCGCCGGAAAGGCTTCCGGCCGCCTGATCCGCCTGCCTGCCACGCAACAGGAACCGCGCGAGCTGAGCGCGGATCTCGTTGTCCGACGCGGACGGAGCCGCCCGGGCCACGTTCTGCGCGGCGGACAACGTGTCGTCGAGAAGGTCGAGCCGTTGCGGCAGCCAGCGCACCGGAACCGGGACTTGGACGGTCCCGGAACGCGGCTCGATCGCCCCGGTGATCGTTTGCAGCAGCGTGGTTTTGCCGGAACCGTTCGGACCGACCAGCGCGATGCGCTCCGGACCGCGCAGCGCGAGATTCACCGAGACGCCGTTCCGAAGCTCCACATCGGACAGGGTCAGCACTTCCTTTCCGGACGGCACCGTGGTTTCCGGCAGATCGATCCGGATCTCGTCGTCGGCGCGGACCGCGCCCTCGGCCTCCTTCAGCCGCTCCTTGGCCTCCGCCACCTTGTCGAGATGCATCGTCCGATGCTTGCCGGCGGCGATCTCCGCGTCCTCCTGACGTTTGCGCATCCGGACCTTGGGCTCGCGCTTGTTCTCCCACTGCTTCCGGCCGTACCGAGCGCGCCGGTCCAGCTTTGTCCGGGCCTCGATCAGCTCCCGTTTCTGCCGTTTGAGATCCGACTCCGCCACCCGCATCATGCGCGAGGCCGCCTCCTGCTCGACCGCCACCGCGGCCTCGTAGTCCTCCAGATTCCCGCCGTAGAAGGTCACCTCCCCGGAACGGAGATCGCCGATCCGGTCGACGTGCCGCAGCAACTCGCGATCGTGAGATACCAGTACCAGCACGCCTTTCCACGCCCGGACCGCCTCGCCGACCCGTCGCCGGGCGCGCACGTCCAGGTTGTTGGTCGGTTCGTCGAGCACGAGCACGTCCGGCTGCCGCAGGAACTGCGCGGCGAGGCCGAGCAGGATCAGCTCGCCGCCGGACAGCTCCCCCGACCGTGCGTCGAGCGCGACGTGCGAGAGGCCGAGCTGACCGAGCGTCGCGCGGGTGCGTTCCTCGACGTCCCATTGGTCGCCGACGGTCGCGAAATGGCGTTCGCTGGCCTCCCCGCGTTCGATGGCGGAGAGCGCGGCCCTGATCTCCGCCAGGCCGAGCACCTCGTCGACGCGGCGCTCGGAGGCGAGGATCAGGTTTTGCGGCAGGTAGCCGAGTTCGCCGGACACGCTGATCGAGCCCGCGGTCGGCCTCAGCTCACCGGAAATCAGCCGAAGCAGAGTGGATTTTCCGGAACCGTTGAGCCCGATGAGCCCGGTGCGGCCCTCGCTGATCGCCAGGGTGAACCGGTCGAAGACGACCTCGCCGTCCGGCCAGGCGAAACTGAGGTCCGTGCACACAATGGACGAAGACATAGGCGTGACTCCTCGTTCGTGATTGGACAAGAACGTGGAGACACCGCGGCACAGCACGCGGGTTACGGGACGGGGCTGCCGTCATCCGAGGCCAGACGCGCGACGGGCGGAAGAACCCGGGTCGCGGTGTCTCTGAACCTCAGAAGATCAATGTTCCCTCTCCGATGAACGGCAGCAGCTGACGTCAGTTTACCCAACGGCCCGGTCGCGGCGCGAACGAATTAACGCGACGGGCGTGGTTCACCAGCGAAACCACGCCCGTCACGCCGCGTCAGTTGCCGTGTTTGCCGGGTGCCGCGCTGCCGGTGTACGCGGCGAGACCGGAGATGAGTTCCGCGATGTCCGGCACGTTCTCGAACCGGATCCGGTGCACCTCGGCGATCTTCGCGCCGATCTCGGGATCCGGGTCGTCGGTGATGTCGGACGACACGAACTCGTCCACGAACGGCAGTCCCACCCGGTCCAGTTCGAGGTGCGCCGGGTGGTTCATGTAGTCCGAGTACCCCTCGATGTCCTCGACCACCAGCACGGCGCCGAATTCGTACTTCCCGCCGAAATCCGGGCCGACGACGCGGGCCTTGACCGCCGGGATCTCGTCGAGCAGTTCGCGCATTTTCGCGAAGACCCCGGCCTTCTCCTCCGCCGTGACTCCAGGCTTGAGCGTGAACCGGATGCTGTGGTAGATCATCGGATTTTCCTTTCAGAGAGCCGCGAACGCGGCGGCGTAGTCGTGGGCGAAATCGGTGAGGTCGCGCGCGGGACGTCCGGTGAGATCGGCGACGGAGGTGTGCACCTCGGCGGCCTCGCCGCGGGCGTAATGGGCGTAGTCCTCGACGAGACCGCCGATCTGCCACGACGGGAGCAGGCCGGTCAGCGCGGCGGCGAACTGGTCGGCGGGTGCGTCGTGGAAGGCGATGTCCCGTCCGGTGGCGGCCGAGAGCGCGGCGGCGATCTCGGCGTGGGTCACGGCGCGCGGACCGGTGAGGGTGTAGGTACGGCCGGAGTGTCCGCTGCCGGTTAGTACAGCAGCGGCGGCAGCTGAGATATCTCTGGTGTCTATGACGCTCACGGCCGCGTCGCCGATGGGCGCGGCGAAGAATCCTTGCGCGATGGTGGCGGAGAAGTTGAGCAACGCCTGCAGATAGAGATTGGGCCGAAGCACGGTGTAGTCGAGCCCGATCTTCTCGACGTGCGCCTCGACTTCGGCGTGCCAGCGCAGGAATCGCACCGGCGAATCGGCGCGGGCCGCGTACTGGGAGAGCAGCACGAGCCGGTTGACGCCGGCGTCGCGGGCCAGGTCGGCGAACTGAATCTGCAACTCTGCGGCGTCAGGCGCCGACGGGCTGTTGAGGAACACCGCGTCGACCCCCTTCAGCGCCGCGGCGATCGACGCCGGGTCCCGCAGATCGGCGATGACGGTCTCGACGCCGTCGACGGGACGGCCCCGGGTCATGGCGCGGACGGTGCTGCCGCGAGCCTGCAGCGCGGGAATCAGCGCGGACCCGACGGTTCCGGTCGCGCCGGTGACGAGCACGGTGTCCATTGTGGAATTTCCTTTCCTCTGGTGTCCTGTCACCACCATCGCCCGGACGCCCCGCCGCTCGCGTCGGTGACAATCACCTACTTCGCCTACGGCCTGTCTGCCCTAAGGTTCGGACCATGCCCACGACGTCCTCCCTCATCGGCCGCCACGACGAGGTCGACCGCCTTCTCGCGCTGGTCCGTGCGGCGGAGCGGGGCGAGGGCGGGGTGCTCGTCCTGCGCGGTGAGCCGGGGATCGGCAAGAGCGCGCTGTTGGACCACCTAGAACAGGCCGCGGAGCGGTTTCAGCGGATCCGCGCGTCCGGGTCGGAGTTCGAGGGCGAGATGCCGTTCGCGGCGCTGCACCAGCTGTGCGTTCCGGCAATGGCGCACCTCGACGCCCTCTCGACCCCCTACCGCGACTCTCTCCTGGTCGCCTTCGGGCTGGCCGACGGCGCACCGGACCCCTTCCGCGTCGGTCTCGCCGCGCTCGAACTGCTGGCCGCCGCGGCCGCGGAACGTCCGATGCTGTGCGTGATCGACGACGCGCACTGGCTGGACGCCGCCTCGGCGCGGGCGTTGACGTTCCTGGCCCGGCGCATCTCGGCCGAGCCGATCGCGATGGTGTTCGCCGCCCGCGACCAGGACCCGGTCCCGGGGCTGGACGAACTGCCCGGGCTGACCGTCGGCGGCCTGAGCGACGCGCATGCACGCGAGCTGCTGGCCGGGGAGAAGACCGTGACACTCGACGAGCGGGTGCGCGATCGCCTGCTCGCCGAAGCCCGCGGCAACCCGCTGGCGCTGATCGAGCTGCCGAAAGCCGGCGGTTTCGCGCTGCCGACGCCGTCGCCGATCGCGAGCCGGATCGAGCGGAGTTTCCTCGCCAGAATGGCGGAATTGCCACAGGACGCACGGGAGCTGCTGATCCTCGCGAGCGCCGATCCCACCGGCGATCCCGGTCTCCTGTGGGCGGCCGCGCGACAGCTGGACCTCGACGTGCCCGCCGCGAGCGCCGCGGCTGAAGCGTCGGGGCTGATTCAGTTCGACACCCGGGCCCGCTTCAGTCATCCGCTGGCGCGCTCGGCCGCTTACCGCGCGGCTGAGCCGAAACAGCGGCAGACGGCGCACCGGGCGCTGGCCGACGCCACCGATCCGGACACCGCCGGCGACCGGCGCGCCTGGCACCGGGCGCAAGCCACCTCCGGGCCGGACGAAGACGTCGCGGCGGAGCTGGAGCTGTCTGCGTCCCGCGCGCAAGCCCGTGGTGGCGTAGCGGCCGCCGCGGCGTTCCTCGAGCGTGCCGCCGCGCTGTCGCTCGACCCCGGCAAGCAGGTCGAACGCACGCTGGCGGCCGCGCGGGCGACGCTCGCGGCAGGCCGGACCGAAGCGGCGGCCGACCTGCTGACCAGCATCGATACCTCGACCTTGGCGATCCCGCAGCACGCCTCGGTCGACCTGGTGCGCGGGCAGATCGCCTTCGTCCAAGGCGCGGACGGGGCGGTTCGCGGTCCGGAAATCATCCTGCGAGCCGCGCGGCAGCTCGCGGACAGCGATCCGGAACGGTCGCGCGAGTTCCTGGTCGCGGCACTGGAGATGGGCCTGGTCGTCGGGAGGGCCGCGGGCGTGCTGGACCGGGTGCTCGCCGCCGCGCCCCCGTCCGGGCCGCCGGATCTCCTGGCCGCGCTGGTGCGCTTGACCACCGAAGGACACCGCGTCGGGGTGCCGGCGATCCGGCAGGTTCTCACCGGCGACGACCAGGGCTGGACCCGCACGCCCGCGCTGGCCACCGTGCTCGCGGGCGAACTGTGGGACCTTGACCTGCACCAGACGGTCGTCGAATGGCTGACGCGGACCGGGCAGTCGACGGGATCGCCGATGACCGTCCGGCTCGGTCTCTCGCAGGCGGCGGTGCACGGGGTGCTCACCGGGAACTTCGGACAGGCGATGGCCGCGATCGCCGAAGAAGAAGCGGTCGCCGACGCCCTCGGCGATCCGCCGCAGCTCTACCCGCGGGTGCACCTGGCGGCGATGCTCGGCCGCCGGCAGGAGGTGCTCGACCTGTTCTCCGAGCTCACGAGCCAGCGCACCGGCCAGCTGACCGCGAACGCCCACTGGGCGATGGCCGTGCTGCACAACGGCCTCGGCGATTACCCGGCCGCTTTCGAAGCCGCCACGCAGGCCGTCGCGAGCGGTGACCTTTTCATCACCGGCATCGCGCTGCCCGAGCAAATCGAAGCCGCCGTCCGGTGCGGAGAGGACGCCGTCGCCCGGTCAGCGCTGGATGCGCTGGTCGAGCGCACCGAGCCCGCTGGCACCAGCTTCGCGCTCGGCGTCGCGGCGGGCGCGCGGGCGATGGTCGACGACACGGAAGACGGCTACCTCGCGGCGCTCTCGTATCTGACGGACAGTCCGCTTTCCGTGCAGGTCGCGCGGGCACACCTGCGGTACGGGGAATGGCTGCGCCGCGCGGGCCGCCGTCGTGACGCGCGCGAGCAGCTGCGGACGGCGCACGAGCAGCTGTCGAAGATCGGGCTGGAGGCGTTCACGCGACGGGCCGCCGATGAGCTGCGCGCTACCGGGGAGGTGGCGCGCAGCCGGTCCGCGCATACCTACGACCGGTTGACCATGCAGGAGATGCACATCGCGCGCGAGGTCGCCGCGGGGGCCACGTCCAAGGAGGTGGCGACGCGGCTGTTCCTCAGCCCTCGGACGGTGGACGCCCACCTTCGTAATATCTTTCGCAAGCTCGGTATCACGTCACGGAGGCAGCTCAGAGATATGCCTGATCTCCGCGACGCGGACTAGACGCGCGGCCTCGCGGGCAAAGCAGCCCGAGCCGCCAGAAGCCCGCCGATTCCCGGAATCAGCGCCAGCAGCCACACCCGATGACGGCCGCCCATCACCACTACAGCGGCGATCACCGTGGCCGTATAAGCCAACCCGTGCACCGGGCCGAGCACCCGCGAGAACTCCGGCTGATGCACGGTCACCACATTTCCCAGCAGCAGCACGAGCGTGACCAACTCCGCCGAGCCGATGATTTCCAGAATCCGCCGCGGGCTCACAATCCCACTCCCGTCGTCGAGCCGGGACGGTAGATCATCAGCACGACGACCGCCGCCCAGAGCAGGTTGAAGATGCCCGTCGTCATTCCCAGGCGAGCTGAGCCGACCGGCTGCCGCTCGGATCCGAGTGCGTCGAGGACGCTTTTCTGACCGGGCAGGACAAGAGCAACCAGAATTCCGGCAGCGGCGACAGTCAGGATCAGCGAGACGATCAGCCAGGTATCTCCGAGCACTCCTATCCGCGCGCCGGTCGCGATGCCGAAGACCGGCACGAGCACCCCGATCACCGCGTAGACGCGGGTCGTGCGGTGGAGAACTTGGAGCGTCGCAGCTTTTTTGGGGTCTTCGGGGGCGAGCCGGGCGGCGGCCGGGAACATGCTCGCGGCGACGGCGACCGGGCCGATGGCGAGAATGGCCGCCAGTACATGAACCGACAACAGGAAAGCGTTCACGCGGAGATCCGCTCCCCGGTCACCGTGGTGCGCGGAAGCCGACCGGCGCGGGATTCCCCGGAAAGGGAGTCGCTATTGACGGTGACCTCGTATTCGAGGTTGAGCCGCATCGGCCGGGTGATGCGCTGCCGCCAAGTGAACCTGTTCCCGGAGACCGCGAGGTCAGTGAGCGGCGTGATTTCACCGCCACTGCTGGCGCTGCCCCGCAACACGCCATCCGCTTCGTCGAAGGTATAAGTGGCTTCCATGGTTCCGATCGGCGTTTTCATTCGCAGCAACCAGGTGCCGACAATGGTGTGCACGTAGTTCCTTTCAGGATTGCGAAGATTTCCAGGTGATGCCGCGGCGTTCGTATTCGAAAAGCTCCTCGACGGCACGCGCGGCGGGCGAGCCGAAATCGCGCTCCAGCACGTAGAGAGCCACGTCGAGCCCAGAGGTGACGCCACCGCCGCTGATGAGATCGCCGTCGTCCACGACCCGGGCGCGGACGGCGTTCACACCGGAGGCGTCGAGGAGGTCGATGCCCAGCACGTGCGTCGTCGCGGTGCGGCCTTCGAGCAGCCCGGCCATCGCCAGCGCGAGCGAGCCCCCGCAGATGGTCACGACCGTGCTGTCCGGATTCTCGAACGCGCGCCGCAGCAACGGCATCGCGTCCCCCGAAGCGAAGCGCGACAACAGCACCGGAATGGTCTCGACGTCCGCGTCCGGATCGCCGTCCACCGGCCCGGCGGCTCCGGGGACGAGGACGTAGCCGGACGCGTCCGGATCGAACGCGGCGGTCGCGGTCAGGGTGAGCCCGGGGACGCCGGAGCGCACGACGCCGGGCCCGTCCGCGCTCACGAGTTCCACGGCGAGCTTGCCGCCGAGGAAGTCGCTTCCCGCCGACAGCACCTCGAACGGCGCGATGGTGTCGAGCGGGTCGAACCCGTCGAAGAGCACGAACTGAGCGCGGAGCATGAGCGGTTCCTTCCGATGGACGCTTTCGTCCATCGAAGCTCTCCGAGATGATCTCCACAATGGCTATCTAGACACCTTCCGCCTGTATCTGGCCATGCGGTAGATGCCTTACTCTGCAGGGATGTACACCACGGCGGTGCTCGCCCTCCCGGACACGATCCCCTTCGATCTGGCCACGCCCATCGAGACCTTCGGGCGCGTCCGGCTCCCGGACGGCCGCCCGGGGTACCGGACCGTCGTCGCCGGTCCGGAGCGCGCGATCGAGGCCGGCCCGCTGCGGCTGACGATCGACGAGGGACTGGAGGCCCTCCAGCGCGCCGACCTCATCGTGGTGCCCGGACGGGAGAACCCGCGGAACCCCGCACCGCCCGCCGTCCTCGAAGCTTTGCGCGCCGCCGCCGACCGCGGCACGCGCATCGCGTCGATCTGCGTCGGGGCATTCACGCTCGCCGAAGCAGGATTGCTCGACGGCCGGGACGCGACAACGCATTGGCTCGCCGCCGACGAATTCGCGCGCAAATACCCGGCCGTCCGATTGAATCCCGACGTTCTTTACACCGACAACGGGAAAATCCTCACTTCCGCGGGCGCTGTCGCCGGAATTGATCTGTGCCTGCACATCGTCCAGACCGATTACGGAACCGCCGTCGCGGCCGATGCCGCGCGCCTTGCCGTCGCGCCATTGCACCGGCCCGGCGGACAGGCGCAATACATCGTCCGCAATCGCGCGCCCAGCCGCGCGACCGCTCTCGACCAGGTCGTGGCCTGGATCGAGGAAAACGCGTACCGGGACCTCGCGCTCGCGGACATCGCCGCCGCGGCCGGGCTGAGCGTCCGCACGCTGACCAGGCGGTTCAAGGACGAAACCGGGCAAAGCCCCATGCAATGGGTGGCCGGAGTGCGCCTGCGGCAGGCGCAAGAACTGCTCGAAACCACCGACCACACCGTCGACCGGATCGCCGCGCAGACCGGATTTCCCACGACGAGCAACTTCCGTTCCCAGTTCGGCCAGGTCGTCGGCGTGACGCCCGGCGCCTACCGGAAAGTGTTCCGGCCGGGAACAAAACGGTCAGCCCATTAGGCCGTCTTATCGAATGCGATGCCGGTCTTCTTGCCGAAAATCGTGAACCTTCTCTAGCTTTTGCCCACAGGAGGGCGAAGCCGAGGGGGTGGCCAGGTGACCGAGCCCCATCCCGCGCAGCCGGCGATCGTCGGTCCGCGAGCAGAACCGGAGTCCGGCGGCGGGCCGTGGCGGCGAGGCCTCCGGGCGCTGCTCCGCAGTTCCCGGGTCATGGTGTCGGCGGCGGTCCTCGCGGCGATCGTGGTGCTGTGCCTGCTCGCGCCGCTGTACGCCAGCCACGTCTCCGGCACCGATGCGTTCGTGGCCAACCCGGTCGGCACCACCGTGCTCGACGACGGAACCGTGCTGCCGCTGCTGCAGCCAGCGCCCCAGGGCGTCGGCGTGCTGCCGATCGGGCCGACCGGCGAGGCGCATTTCCTGCTCGGCGCGGACGGGGACGGCCGGGACGTCGCCGCGCGGATCCTGTACGGCGGCCGGAACACCCTCGTGATCGGGGTGCTCGCCGGCCTCGTCGCCTGCGCCGGGGGCTTGGTGGTCGGGCTGATCGCCGGGTACGTCGGCGGTGTCGTCGACGGCGTGCTGTCCAGGATCCTGGACGTCGTATGGGCGTTTCCGGTGCTGATGCTGGCGATCTCGATCTCCGCGATCAGCTTCGCGTCCGGGATCAGCCTCGGTTTCGTCCGGGTCAGTTCCGGCAGTCTCGCGCTGCCTGTCCTGATTATCGGTGTGGTCTATGTGCCTTATGTCGCGCGGCCGGTGCGCGGCGCGGTGCTGTCCGTGCGCGCCGCGGACTACGTCGGCGCGGCGACGTCCTACGGCGCCGGGCACGGCCGGATCATCCGCCGGGAAATCCTGCCGAACGTGCTGTCCCGGGTGGTCGTGCTGTTCCCCCTGATGGTCGCGACGGCGATGCTGCTGGAGTCAGGGCTGTCGTTCCTCGGCATCGGCGTGCACCCGCCCGCCGCGAGCTGGGGCACGATCATCGAGGACGGCACGCAACTGCTGCGCAACCGGCCGCTGATGGCGATCGTGCCCGGCGCGCTGCTCGCGATCACCGTGTGCGTGCTGAACATCCTCGGCGACGCGATCCGGGACGCCTTCGACCCGAAGGCCGAACTGCGGATGCGTGCCCGGTGATCGGCTACGTCGTGCGCCGGGTGTTCTCCGCGGCCGGCGTGCTGATCGCGGTGAGCGTCCTGGTGTTCCTGATCTTCTTCAAGACCCCGGGCGTCGACCCGGCGCGGCAGATCGCGGGCAAACAGGCGACGCCGCAGGTGATCGCGCAGATCCGGGCCGACTTCGGTCTCGACAAACCGTTGCCGGAGCAGTACTTCGCCATGATGAAGCGCCTGGTGATCGACCGGGACCTGGTGTCCTACACCGATCGCGGCCCGGTGCTTTCCCGGGTGGCCAAGACGATTCCGGTCACGCTGTCGCTGGTCGGCGGGGCCGCGGTGATCTGGCTGCTGCTCGCGCTCGGCGCGGGCACGCTCGCCGCGGTCTTCCGCGGCCGGGCGGTCGATCCCCTGCTGATGGGCCTCGGTCTGGTCGGCATGTCGCTTCCCGTGTACTGGCTAGGCGGCGTCGTTAACATGCTTACCCAGGGCTCCTGGCATACCAGTCTGTTCAGCTGGCTGCCGGAACTCGGCTACACGCCGATCAACGTCAACCCGCTGAAGTGGTTCGAGCAGCTGCTGTTCCCGTGGATCACGCTGGCGATCGGCA
Source organism: Amycolatopsis sp. NPDC114503 (assembly GCF_055633655.1). Lineage (NCBI taxonomy): Bacteria > Bacillati > Actinomycetota > Actinomycetes > Pseudonocardiales > Pseudonocardiaceae > Amycolatopsis > Amycolatopsis sp. NPDC114503. The sequence continues at coordinate 289,161 of NZ_JBVKDT010000010.1, forward strand.
CCGCCGGACTGTACGCACGCGTGCTGCGGGCCGGTCTGATCGAGGTCGACCGGTCGGATTTCGTGCTCACCGCGCGGGCGAAAGGGCTATCCGAATCCCGGGTGCTGCTGCGGCACGTGCTGCGGAACTCGCTCATCCCGTTCGTCAGCCTGTTCGGCCTCGACCTCGGGGCCATGCTCGGCGGGGCCGCGGTGCTCACCGAGCAGGTGTTCGGCCTGCCCGGGGTCGGCAACCTCACCTTCCACTCGCTCAGCCGATTCGACCTGCCGGTGCTGATGGCGGTGACGCTGTACGGCGCGTTCACCGTCGTGCTGGTGAACCTCCTGGTCGACCTCGGCTACGCCGCCCTTGACCCGAGGATCCGAGTGCGATGACGACCCCGTCGGAGAAAGTCCTGTCGGCAGAAGGCCTGACCGTGGAGTTCCGCACGCGCGGCGGCCTGGTGCGGGTGGTGGACGACGTGTCGTTCGAGCTGCGGGCGGGCGAAACCCTCGGCGTGGTCGGCGAATCCGGCTCCGGCAAATCGGTCTCCATGCTCGCGCTGCTCGGCCTCATCCGCGACGGCAACGCGGTCGTCAGCGGCCGGGTGCTGTTCGACGGCCAGGACCTCCTCGCCCTGCCCGCCAAGAGGATGCGCGACTACCGGGGCGACCGGATCGCGATGATCTTCCAGGACCCGATGACGTCGCTGAACCCGGTGTACCGCGTGGGATGGCAGATCGCCGAACAGATATGTCAGCATCGCCGGATCGGCATGCGAGCCGCTCGTCGCCGCGCCGTCGAACTGCTCGAGATGGTCGGCATCCCGAGCCCGGGAGCCCGCGCGCGGGACTATCCGCACCAGTTCTCCGGCGGCATGCGGCAGCGGGTGATGATCGCGATGGCACTGTCCTGCGAACCCGACATCCTGATCGCCGACGAGCCGACCACCGCGCTGGACGTCTCGGTGCAGGCCCAGATCCTGCGCATCATCCGGGACCTGAGCGCGCGCACCGGCACCAGCGTCGTCCTGATCACGCACGACCTCGGCGTGCTCGCCGGAATCGCGTCGCGGGTGCAGGTGATGTACGCCGGGCGGATCGTCGAGCAGGCGCCGACCGCGCAGTTGTTCGCCCGGCCGCGGCATCCCTACACCGTCGGGCTGCTCGGCTCGATTCCCCGGCTGGACGTGCCCCGCCCCGCCCGGCTGCCCTCCATCGAGGGCCTGCCGCCGCTGGCAGCCGACATCGGGCCGGGCTGCGCGTTCGCGCCGCGATGTCCTGACGCGGAAGCGGTGTGCGTCCGGCAACGGCCGGTTCTGCTGCCTTCGGCCCAGGAGCATTTCGACGCCTGCCTGCTGCGGCACGCGTCGACCCCGGACGAAAAGAGAACCGCCTGATGTCTGATCTCCTGAGCACCACAGACCTGGTCAAATGGTTCCCGGTACGGAGAAACCGGCTGGGCCGTCCCGGACGGCTGCGCGCCGTCGACGGGGTCTCGCTGTCCGTGCGGCGCGGCGAAACGCTCGGTCTCGTCGGGGAATCCGGCTGCGGCAAGTCGACCTTCGGCCGCTGCCTCGTCCGGCTGTACCAGCCGAGCAGCGGGTCGATCACCTTCGACGGCGCGGAGATCAGCCGAACCGGCCGGCGCGGGTTGCGTCCGGTCCGCCGGTCGGTGCAGATGATCTTCCAGGACCCGTACGCCAGCCTCAATCCGCGCCGCCGGATCGGCGATTCGGTCGCCGAACCGCTGCGCGTGCACCGCCGACCGGCGAACCGGGAGGACATCGCCGAACTCCTTGTCCTGACCGGGCTTTCCGCTGAGCTCGCCGACCGGTTTCCGCACGAGCTGTCCGGCGGGCAACGGCAGCGTGCGGTTATCGCGCGAGCGCTGGCACTGCGGCCGCGCGTGGTCGTCGCCGACGAACCAGTGTCCGCATTGGACGTCTCCGTGCAGGCGCAGATCCTGAACCTGTTCGACGATCTCAAGGAGCGGCTCGGGCTCACCTACGTGTTCATCGCGCACGACCTCGGCGTCGTCCGGCACACCTCCGACCGGGTCGCGGTGATGTACCTCGGCCGGATCGTCGAACAGGCACCGGTCCGTGAGATCTTTGCGGCGCCACAACATCCTTACACCGCGGCGCTGCTGGCTTCGGTGCCGATTCCGGATCCGGCGGCGGGCGCGGACTGGCGCGACACCACGCTCGCCGGGGATGTGCCCAGCCCGCTCGACCCGCCGAGCGGCTGCCGGTTCCACCCGCGCTGCCCGCGCGCCACCAGCGTGTGCCGCACTACAGAACCGGCGCTGACGAGGGAACACGCAGGCCGCGAGGTCGCCTGTCACCATCCGCTTGAGCCGGCGGTCCAGGTGGCGCCGGCCGGACCGAAGGCCGCTCGCGATGACTAGCGCCGACACCGACCAGTCCGCCCGTCCGACGCTCCCGCAGCTCGCGGCACTGATCGCGATCTCCGCGACCGGCTCGTTCGCCGGGGCCGCGACCGCGCTCGGCTGCACCCAGTCCGCGGTGAGCCAGCGGGTCGCGAGCCTGGAGCGCGGGCTCGGGGTCCTGCTGGTGCACCGGTCCCGGCAGCAGCGCCGGGTGTCGCTGACCGAAGCGGGCGACACCCTGGTCGCCGCCGCGGAACAGGTCGGCGGGATCCTGTCGGTCGCCGTCAGCCAGGTCGAGACGATCCGCAAGGGGCTGAACGCGACTGTCCGGATCGGTCTGTTCACCAGCGCGAGCGAGCGGGTGATCCCGCCGATGATGGCGGCGCTGCGGCGGCAGCCCGTCGACTACCGGATCGAATTGGTGGAACTGGACCAGCAAACCGAAGTATCCCGGCTGGTGCGCAACGGGGACGTCGATCTCGCGTTCGTGAAACTGCCGATCACCGATCCGGCGCTGCTCACCGCGGAACTCCTCACCGATCCGTTCGTGCTGCTCATGCCCGCCGGCGCGGAGCGGGTCACGCCCGGACGGCTCGCCGGGCTGCCGTTGATCGGCCTGCGCGGCCAGCGCGACCCGATGGAAGCCTGGGCCGCGTCCGTCGGCGCGGAGCTGAACTGGGTGCTGGAGATGGAAACCAACCACGCCGTCGAGGCGATGGTCGCCGCCGGCCTCGGCTACGGCGCCGTGCCCCGGCTCACCCTCGGCGGCCGAACTACTGGCGTACGAAGGATTTCCCTCGCCGGTACGGTCCCGGCGCGGACCGTCGGCATCGCCTGGCGGCGCTATCACCCGAGGCTGGCGTTCATTCGCGGAGTCATCGAAATCATCCAGCGGGTGTGCGCCCGCTCGGCGGAGATCCTGCCGCCGGTCGACGGCGAGGGGATGGCGCGATGAGACGGATTCCAGCGGTGCTCGCATCTTTGGTGCTCCTCGCCGCGAGCGGCTGTGCGGTGGACGACACGCTGGACCTGACGTCGGTCGCGCCCGACGATCACGGGCACCAGGGCGGGATCGAGGTCTTGCTGTCGTCGGGCAACGTCGGCACCGCCGATCCGATGGTCAATTTCTCGACGTCGTCCTGGACTCTTTTCACCGCGACCTACGACGGTCTCACCGCGTTCACCAAGTCCGGGCCGGAAACCGGCCAGCACGTGGCCCCGGATCTCGTGACCGAAATCCCGAAACCCACCGACGGCGGTCTCAAGTGGACTTTCACGCTGCGATCCGGGATCCGGTTCAGCGACGGGCGCGAGGTCCGGCCGAAGGACGTCAAAGCCTCCTTCGAGCGGATGTTCAAGGTGCACGGGCCGACGACGTCCTCGCAGTTCGACGTCCTCGCCGGCGCGAAAGAATGCCTCGACACCCCGGAAACCTGCGATCTGTCGAAAGGAATCTCGATCGACGAGGCGACCAACAAGATCGCTTTCACCCTGACCGAACCGGATCCCGAATTCCCGCAGCAGCTCGGCCAGCCGCTGGCGTCGATCCTGCCCGCGGACACCCCGCCCGCCGACGTCGGTTCGGACGTGACGAAACTGCGCTCGACCGGACCGTACTACTGGGCAGGCTACGATCCGACCGACCGCGTCGTGATGAAACGCAATCCGTATTTCCGCTCCTGGTCTCCGCTCGCCGCCCCGGAGGGATATCCGGACCAGATCGTGCAGAAATTCGGCCTCGAGCCGACCGACCAGGTCACCGCGGTGATCAACGGTCAGGCCGATCTCGCGGTCGATCAGCCGCCGCCGGACCGGCTGAACGAGATCAGCGTCGACCATCCGCGGCAATTGCATCTCGACCAGCTCGGGCACGTCTGGTATTGGGCGTTGAACACGCGGATTCCGCCGTTCGACAATCTCAAGGCGAGACAGGCGCTCAATTACGCTTTCGACCGCAACTCGGCGGTGCTGCAGGCGGGCGGGGCCGGGCTGGCCGTCCCGACCTGCCAGGTGCTGGTGCCGAACATCCCCGGATACCAGCAATACTGCCCGTGGACGATCGACCCCGGCCCGAACGGCCGCGGTCCGTGGCGCGGCGCCGATCTCGCGAAAGCGAAACGGCTGGTCGCGGAATCCGGCACCGCCGGAACCCCGGTTTCGGTGGTGCCCGGAAACAACCGGATGCATATCGCGATGGGCGAGTACATGCAGACGCTGTTGACCGATTTGGGCTACCGTGCCACACTGAAACCGATGGACGAAGGATTGCAGTATCCCTTTGTCCAGAATTCCGGAAACCACGTCGAAGTCGCCTTGACCGACTGGTCCCAGGACTATCCGGCTCCGAGCGATTTCCTGAAAGTGCTGACGTCCTGTGCCGCGTTCGTGCCGAATTCGGACGCGAGCCCGAACGTCGGCGGATTCTGCGATCCGGCCGTCGACGCCCGGATGACCGAAGCGCTGCGGCTGGCCAACACCGATCCGGACGCGGCGAACGCGGTGTGGGCCGAGGTGGACCGCTCGGTCACCGACCAGGCCCCGTGGGTGTCCATGTTCGTGCCGAAATGGATCGATTTCACCTCGGCGCGGCTCGGCAATTACCGGTTCAGCGGCCAGTTCGGATTCCTGCCCGGTGTCGCCTGGCTGCGCTGACCTCCCCCGAAAACCCCTGCCCCGTACAAGGAGTGGCATGCCGAACCCCGACGGTTCCTCGCGATACTCGCCCGACGCCGCCACGTTGCGCCGGCGTCTCCTGCCGCTGCTCGCCGCGCGCGGGCCGTCCGGCTACGAGGAAGAACCGGTGCGCGCCTGGGTCGACCTTGCGGGGGAATTCGCGGACGTGCACGTCGATCCGCTCGGCAGCGGCCACGCGGTGCTGAACCCGGGCGGCACGCCGCGGATCACGTTGATCGGGCACATCGACGAAATCGGGCTGAGCGTCAGCCACATCGACGAGGCCGGACGGCTGTGGGCGGTCAGCATCGGCTGCTGGGACGCCGCGATCCTGTACGGCCAGCATGTCGTGGTCCTCGCCGAAGACGGCCGGGTGCCGGGCGTGATCGGCACCGCGCCGCCGCATTTGAACGACGGCGATTCGACGCCGAAAATGGCCGATCTGTGGATCGACATCGGAGCGACCAGCCGGGCCGACGCGCAATCGGTGATCACGGTCGGCGACCCGGTGGTGTTCGGTTCGTCTCCGGTCGACCTGCTCAACGGCCGGATCGCCGCGCCGGCGCTGGACAACCGGCTCGGCGCGCTGGCCGTCCTCGAAGCGGCTCGCGCGGCGGCCGCGGCGTCGGTCACCGCCGAGATCTCCGTGGTCGCGAGCGTGCGCGAGGAAACGAGTTATCACGGCGCGATGAGCGCGGTTTACGCGACGGAACCGAATTTCGCGCTCGCGATCGACACGACTTTCGCCAGCGACATCCCGGAAGACGGCATCGAACGCAAGACCGGCGACCACCGGCTCGGGTCCGGCCCGGCCATCGGCCGCGGCGCCGTCACCGACGAACCCATGGCGCGCAGCTTGCGGATGCTGGCCAAAGAGCTCGGAATCCCTTACACCATCGAGGCTTACGGCGACGAAAGCGGCTCCGACGCCGACGCCATGGCAGCGGTCGCCGCTGGTATCCGGTGCGGCGTCATCAATATCCCCATCCGGCACATGCACAGCTCCGGCGAAGTGGCGGACCTGGCCGACCTGGCAGGCACGATCGATCTCGCCGCCGCGTTCTGCCTCGCCGGAGGGACCCGATGAGCCCGCTCCGGGAACTCTGAGTTTCCCGGCGTCCCGGCACCACCCGGCAAGGAGGCCAGCCCATGATCGGCGCGGAACGACGGAACCGGCTCGGCCGGGTTGTGCTGGACGCGATCTGGTCTGACAACGGCCGCCTCACGCTGCTGCAGCTGAGAGCGCTCTACGCGGTCGCCAACGAGGGCTCCTTCGCGGCGGCCGCAGTCGCGCTCGGCTGCAGCCAGCCCGCGGTGAGCCAGCGCATCGCGTCGATCGAACGGCGGCTCGGCGTCGTGCTGGTCCGCCGGACGTCCGGGCAACGACAGGTGCGGCTCACCGACGCCGGGATCGCCCTGGTCAACGCCGCCGAACAAGTACAGGTCATCCTCCGCACCGCGACGAGGCACATCCAGGACATGCGGGACGGCCGCGAACCGACCGTCCGGATCGGCGTGTTCTCGAGCGTCGCGGTGCGGGTGATGCCGCTCGTGCTGGCCGCGATGCGCACGCAGCACATCCCGTGCCGCATCAAACCCATCGAAGTCGACGACGACGTCCGCCTGCAGGAACTGCTGCGCTTCGGCGAAATCGACATCGCGTTCGTCATCTTCCCCCTGCAAAGCGGGGAGGCACACGGCCTGGAACTGTTCAGCGACCCGTTCATCCTGCTCGCCCCCCGGAACGCCCCGCTGGCTTCGGTGCCCCGCGTCCGGCCGGCGGACCTGCGCGGCCTGCCGATGGTGTGCCTGACCAGCGAACAAATGGAGGTCGCGGCCGAACTCCGCCGCCAGGGCATCGAGCCGAACTGGGTCTTCGGCACCGACAAGATCCACGTCGTCGAACCGCTGGTCGCCGCGGATGTCGGGTATTCGATCGTCCCGCAACTGGCACTCGGGCAACGCCATCGCGGCGTCACCCGATTCTCGCTGAGCGAGATCGTGTCGCCGCGGGAGATCGGGATCGCCTGGCCGCCGCATCACCCCCGGCTCGGTCTGCTGCTGCGGGTGGCGGACGTGATCCGCGGGGTGTGCGCGGATCCGGCGGACATTCTGCCGCCTATCGACGAGCCGGGGTGTGCTTCGGTGGAGCAGGCGGTGCTTCGGCTTCCATGACCGGCTCCGTTGTCTCCGCGCGGTGGGCGGAAAGATCCACCACTCGAGAACACCTCTGCGCCACCGCGTCATCGTGCGTCGCGATGATGATTGTTTTGCCCGCCTCATTCAGCTTCTGAAGGAGATCCAAGACCCGGTCCCGGTTCTTGGCGTCGAGCGACCCCGTCGGTTCGTCGGCCAGGATCAGGTCGCACGGTTTCAGCAGCAGCCGCGCCACGGCGACTCGTTGTTGTTCGCCGCCGGACAGCGAGTGGATCTTTCGGTGTTCCGCTCGGCGCAGCCCGACCTGGGCGAGAGCCTCCTTGATGCGGTCCTGCTTCGGGGTTCCCCGCTTGGCATAAGTGAGCGCGACCTCCAGATTGCGCTCGACCGTCTCGCTGTCGATGAGGGCGAAGTTCTGGAACAGATATCCCAGCCGGTTGCGCCGCAGCAGGTTCGCTGCGCGGGACCGCGGCCGGGGTGCGCGCTCGCCGAAGAGGCGGACCTCACCGGTGCCGGGCGCTTCCAGCAGGCCCAGCAGGTTCAGAACGGTCGACTTCCCCGCTCCGCTCGCACCGGTGAGCGCGGTGAATTCCCCTGGTTCGACGGTGAGGTCGAAGTCGTCCAGGACCTCGTGGCGGCCGTACTGTTTCCGGATTCCCCGGAGTTCGCACGAGAATTCCATGGGTCACAGCTCCTTCAAGCGTTTGACCGTGTTCCGGCGTTCCACGATGCGAGCGGTCACGACCACGAACCCCACCTCGATCAGCAGAGATACCACTGATACGGCAACCAGCTCCGGTAAGCGGTCCAGCGGGCTCACCGTGGTATCCGAGGAGGACAGGGTGTTCGTCGCGAGCACCGCCAGTCCGATGGCGGCGAGCACGGTTTGGCCCAGCCACGTGCCGCCGAGAGCGACCAGCAGTTCCCGGTAGGAGCGGGTGAATCCGATGCCGTGCAGTCTCCGCACGGTCAGCCTGCGGCGCAGCCGGTCGGAACCGATGACCACGATCACCGCGGTCAGGGCGACCAGGACGAACAACGCCGCGCCCGCGAACACGGTGATCTGCGTGATGCCGCCGCGCACCTGGTCGAGCTGCGTCGCCATGGCCTCGTGCACGGTGACCAGGTGCCGCAGGTTGTCGTCGAGCTTGAGTTCCTTCAGCTTCGGGCCGAGTGCCGCCAGCGTGGCCGCCGGATTGTCGCCGACGCGGACTTTCAGCCCGGTGTCCAAACCGCCGGTGATCGCGTTGAGCCGGTCGACGGCGAGGCTGTTCGCCGGGGTCATGATCTCGACGATCGGATCCGTGATCAGGTTGCCGTGCCCGGGATTGACCTGCGGGTCGTAGCTGAACACGCCCTGCCCCGAGGCGGTCCAGACGATCCGGACGCTCTGTGTCGTGAACCGCGGCTGATCCCCGGTGATGCGCAGCTCCGCTTGGGTCGCACCGGTGATTCCCGGGCCGCCGGTGCGGGTTTCCTGCAGGAGTTGCCTGATTTGCGCTTCCCGCGGCTTGAATTGCTCGGGAACCGCGACGACCCACGCCGGATCGTCGGCGGCGACCGTGATCGGCTTCCGGGAGGCGTCCAGGATCGGGTACTGCTCGAGATAATGCGTGTTGACCCGGATCGGCGGCACCGGCCACCGCGACGTCGGGTCCGGCGGCGTGCCCGGTTCGTAGTTGGCGGCGTCGACGAAGAGCGCGCCGGCTTGGTCGAGCACCGGGTAGAGGTCGCGTGCTTCCGCGACCGACGAGGCGTTGCCCCCGGTTTCCATTTCCTGCTGGTCGTTTCCGGTCAGGCGCGGGTAGAAAACCGCGTATCCCTGGACTTTCTCCCACGGCGCCAGCAACTCCTGTTGTTTCGCCAGCTCGGAGAACTGCTGCCAGACCACTACGGCCAGCACCGCGAGGATCGCTCCGCAAACGGCTTTCACCAAGGCCGGGGCGGCGATCGCCAAGCCGAACGGCGAACGATGATGCGTCCTGTGCTTCACTGCAGGCTTCCTTTGACGAGGTCCGAAATACGCACCCGGTTGACGACGATCAGCCCGATGCCCAGCGTCGCCGCGAATCCGGCCGCTGCCACCGGCGCGACCGCGTACAGGAACGACGAGTCCACGCCGGGAACGGCGAGGACGACTGCGACGCACGCGCCCAGTCCGGCGAGAACGGCGGCGATCTGGGTTCTTCCCACGATCTCGTACCAGATCCGGGTCGCGGGATGCCCGATCAGGCGCAGCACGCCGATCCGCTTTCCCTCGCGCAGCAAGCGGAATGCGATGACCACAGTGGACACAGCGGCGAGAAGATACGCCAGTATTCTCATCCCCGGTCCGGTTTCCGCCGGCTGTTCACCGTGGTCTGGCGGAGCCAGCTCGCCGACGGTCAGCCCAGTGACCCCGGCTTCGACCAACCGCTCGCGGACGAGGGCGAGAAAGCGATCCGTGGCTGGTCCCGCATCCACCACATACCTCCCGGAGCTGGGCAAGGCATCGAAAGCCCGGCGCAACGGCGCGAACGTGAGGTCGTACCGGTTGGCGAAAACCGCTGGCACGCCGACGTTTCCTGCCTCGTGAGCATCCTCCGAGGAGACCTCCGCCGAACCATCGCGCGACTCCGCCGGGCTCAGCCAGCGCCCGCGCTCAAGCGTGAATTCGCCGAACAGAGCCGTCCGGTCACCGCCCAGCAGGACGTAATGCGTGATGCGCTTCCGCTCCCCTTGGGTGTTGACGGTGGTGCGCACCACCGTGGCACCGGTCGCCTCCGCCGCTTCCGCGAGAATGCGCAGCGTCGTCTCAGGATCGGCCGCCTGCGGGCGTTCCGGCCAGACGAACGGCACCCCGACGTGGTCCGCCGCGGTCTCGCTGCGCGCCTCCTGCGCGAGAACGACGTCCAGTAGAACGACCGCCGGAATGGCGAAAAGGGTTCCCGCGAAAAGGAGAGAGAGGATCAGGCGCACGGAAAGCTCGCTCTCGTCGCTGATGCGTGCTTGCTGCCGTGGAGACGCGGCGCCGGGACGCCATTGGCCCGGCGCCGCATCGTGGTGATCATGCCCGGTACGTCAGGCCATGATCACGCGTTGGGGTTGTAGTACGCGTAGCAGGTGTAGGCCCAGCCGGCCCTGGCGTGGGCGTTGGACCAGGAACCCGCGGACGCGTACCGCTTGTCGTTGGCGGCGCCGATGGCCGCCGTCGAGCTGTGGTAATTGCGCGGGTGGTTGTAATTCGAGAAGCAGCCCTTCCAGATCCCGTCGCGTCCGGAACCGTGGCACCAGGTGCCGCCCCCGGCGCTGCCGCAGCTTGCCGGAACCGCTTCCCGGGACGGTGAAGCGTTCGCGGCGGTGACGATCCCCGCGGACATGACGACCGCGAGCGAGGCGACCGAAGCCACCCTGGCGATCTTCAGAGAAGCAGACCCCATTGTCATGATTTCCCCATTCGTTTTCCTGATTTCCCCTGAGCGGAACCGCTCCCCGACCCTGAGCGAAAAACATTCAGGTTTACGCCCCGGCACGGCAATGCCGGACGGAGAACAGCCCGCGTCGTTCCCCCCGCGTCGAGGGGACGGATGCACCGGATCATTCCGGCGGGCAGGCCCGGACAGGCGCGAACGCACAACCGTCGCGAACCCGTTTATCTGCGGTGGCAGCTACTTCGCGACAGACGTGCCGCGTCTCGTGCGCGGCGCGAAGAAAAGTGGTGAAAACACCTGTGATCCCCCTAGCGCTCGACTCCCCAATCTGACGCTGGAACAAAACACTACCGAACGTGCCCGCAATCGGCCAAAGGTCTTTCCTCGATGTCACTGAGATGGCGTAGCCGCTCCCGGAGCGTCGCGTCCGTTGCTGCCACCCAGCCCAACCAGCACCGCCGAATGCCGCCGATCCCTTTCCTGCCGCCATTTCCCGGAAAGCCCGACCGTTTCGCAATACCGGCCGCTCGCGGACTGGTAGAATCGCGGGATAACCGCGGACAGGAAGGACCCGCGCGGTGCCACGCGCTGCTGAGCCGGAAACGCCCGTCGAGTGCCCCGGCGCCTACCGGAACCGCTTCACCGGCGCGCTGGAATCGCTGCTGGCACAAAAACGGTTCCCGAAGATCACGATCGGCGACCTCGTCGGCCGGGCACACACCTCCCGCCGCGGCTTCTACGAGCATTTCGATTCCAAGGAAGCCTGCCTGCTGGCTCTGCTCAAGGACGCGGCCGAAACGGGATCCGCGCAAGTAGCCGCCTCGGTTGACCGCACCGCGCCCTGGCAGACGCAAATCCGCCAGCTCGTCACCGCGTGGACCGGCGTCGTCGACGCCCGGCCCGCCGTCATGCTGAGCTACCTCCGCGACGTGCCCTTGCTGGACGCCCCGATCACCGCCGACCTGAACCGCGACGCCTACGTCAACGTCGTCCGCGCCATCTCGGCCGGCACCGAATTCCGGGAATCCGGAGGCGTTCCGCTGTCGCGAGTTCGCGCGCTGATCCTGTTCGGAGGACTGGAAAAACTGGCCGAGGACGCGCTGCGGCACGGCGGGACGGCGAGCGCGCATACCGAGGAAGCGGTGCAAACTGCGCTTCTTTTCGCAGCTTCGTGATATCTCAGTCCGTGATATCTCAGTTCATCTGACCTGATACCGCGTCCACCAGCGTCCGATACACCTGTTGGCACCGGCGAATCCGCGCCGGACCCGGATCGCCCGCGATCTCCTGCCCCAGTGCGGTAAGCGACCCCAGCAAAGCAACCGCGAGCTCTTCGACACCGCCGCCAGAGCTGCCCGCCTCGCGCAGCAGTGCGACAGTCGGCTCGCGCCACCACTGTTCGTCCAGGTTTCGCCACCGTTCCTGGCCCAGCACGGACGGCCCGTCGACCAGAAGGATCCGTCCCACGGCCGGGTCCGCGCACCGGCGGAGAAAGATCGAGCCAGACGCCTTCAGCCGGTCGGACGGCGCTCCCCCGCCGCCGGATCGAGACCGCAGCACCCGGTGCAGATCGACGTGCACCTGCTCGACCACGGCGTAGAACAGCTCCTGTTTGTTCTCCCAGTGGTGGTAGACCGCACCCGTGGTGATCCCGGCCTCGGCGGCGATCTGGGCCAGCGAGGTCCCCGCATACCCCTGCTCGGCGAAGAGCCGCCGCCCGGCCTCGACGAGATCGTGCCGGGTCGTCCGGGAGCGTTCCTCGTTCGTTCGCCGCATCCACTTACCTAATCATGTTATGTTTCTGGACGTGGATACTGTACGGGCTCAGGAGATCATCGACAGCAGTCCGTTCGGGCCGTGGTGGGGTTTCACGGTGAAGGCCGTCGACCCGGGCACCGCGACCCTCTCCCTGCCGGCCCGGCCGGAGTTCTTCCGCCCCGGCGACGTTTTGCAGGGCGGGTGCGCCATGACGCTCGCCGACGTCACCTGCTGGATCGCGATCCTCTCCGTCATCGGGCCCGACGAACCCGCTGTCACGGTCAACATGACCACCGCGTTCCTCGGTGCCGCGCGGTCCGACCTGACCTGCGAATCGTCCCTGACCCGGACGGGACGCCGGACGATCTACGGCACCGCGACAGTCACCGACGACACCGGACGGCAGGTCTCCCACCACACCCTGACCTACCTGCGCCCAGGCCAATAAAGCGTCAGCTCAGCGCGCGACGCAGCACGACCCACCGTTCCCCCGGCCGGTCGACGGAGGTGGGATACCAGCGCGGTCCGATTGCCGCGGTCAGCTCGTCGCTCCGTTCGATCAGCGAGCTGACAGCGGGTTCGCCGACGACGATCACGGCCGACCAGTCGATCTGGGCCAGGAGGTGGTCCTCGGCGATCCCGAACTGCGTGTCCAGGAGAGTGACGACATCGTGGCCGGTGTCCGGGCTCGACTGGATCGCCGTCGCGTCTGGCACCTCGGCGGTGGTTTCCGGGGTTTCCGGAAGAGACTCCGAGGCTTCCTCCCGTTCCTCGGACCACACATGGTCCTCGAGCCGATCGATCCGGCGGCACAGGTCGAACGCCTGCTCGTCGGACATGCGCAGCGCCACGCTGCGGCCGTCGGCCAGAGTGAACGTCAGCTCCGCCTCCGGAACCCCGGCGCTGCCCGGTTCGGCTTCGACAGTCCCCGCGACGTCGCCGAACAACACCAGCTCGGCCGGACTTTCGTGTCCTTGACCCAGCGAAGGCAGGTTCGCCGCCATCTCGACCACGGAGTATGCGGCGGTCCAGAACGCTTCCTTGTCGCGGAAGTCCTTGCGGCTTTGGCTCAGCGTCCGCCCGATCCCGGCCGGTTCGACGTATGCCTCCACCCGGCCGGTGCAGGCACCGTCGTCCCAGGTCGCGGTGACCGTGACGTTGTTGGCCAAGCGTTTGCGGTAGGCCTCGACACGCTCGTGCCGGGCCAGTTCCCAGCCGTCGATCTGCTCGGGCCAGTCGTCGTTCACCGATGGAGTCCTTTCGCGGCGCGCGGTGCGGATACGGCTATCCGACGTGGCGAGCGCGGGATTCGTTCCTAGCTCCGCGTCACGACCGATTCCGCGGTGTCCGGCAGCTGTCCGGTTTCTGCGTTTGGGGTGCGAGCGAGCAGAGTGACGACAGCCGCGGCCACGATCACCGCCGCCGTGACGAGTGCGGTCAGCGGCCATCCGATCCGCTCGGCCGCCGTCGCACCGAAGGCGGTCCCGAGACTTCCACCAGCGAAATAGACGACCATGTAGGCACTGTTGAACCGCGCCGGCGCACTGGGCTCGATCGCCAGCACGGTGCTCTGGTTCGCGACTTGGGCGGCGAAAAGACCGGCGTCGAACAGCGCCAGGCAGATCAGGGTCGACACAGTGCTCGGCAAGGCGACGGCGAGCACCGCGCTGGCAAGTCCGGCGAGGCTCAGTCCACAGAGGACGACCCGGCGGGCGCCCACGCGATCGGTCCAGGCGCCGGCGATTCGCGTCGCGAGCATTCCCAGGATGCCGGCGAAAGCGTACAGCCCGATGCGTTCGGCAGAATACGAAAAGGGCGGCTTCGACAGCGCGACCGCGATTCCGGACCACACCGCGCAGAACGCGAAGAACCAGAGCGTGCCCCGGACCGCCGCGAGCCGAAGCGCGGAGTATCGCAGGTACAGCCCGGGAATCGAGCGCAAAGTGGCGAGGTAGCCGCGATTGTTCGCCCCGGCCACCGAGGGAAGCACCAACAGCACCGCCACCGCGATAATCGCGCATCCGGCGGCGAAAACGCCCAGCATCGCCCGCCAGCCGACGAGGTCGGCCAGCCAGCCGCCGACGATGCGTCCGGCAAGGATCCCCGCTGAGATACCAGCGGTGACGATCCCCAGCGCGGTAGCGCGCCGTTCCGGGCTCGCCAGCCGGGCAGTCACCGAGCTCAGCCCGGCGCCGACCGACGAGCACGCGCCGAGCACGCCGAGTACCAGCCCGAGCAACCACACCTGTCCGACGAGCGCGTTCAGTCCCAGCGCGGCAGCGAGCGCGGCGAACTGCGCGGACAGGACGTAGCGCGGCGGGAACTGGTCGACGAGCGGCACCAGCAACGCGAGTCCGCACAAGTACCCGACCGGCCCGCACGCGAGCGCGACGCCGACCGCGCCGAGCGAGGTGTTGAGCGCGCCGGCGACCTCGGCGATCGCGGGCTGCAACGGGTAGATGGCCGCGGTGCCGAGCGCGGCGGCGAGGGAGATGAAGACGACGACCGAGCTGTGAAGGCGCGGAGTGTTATCTGAATGCACCGGCCGAGCGTAAGAAGGGAGGGACGGGGAGCGCTGGCGAAAAACCGCCATCACCCGTGGCTTCCGCGAAGGACCGACACCGGCGTCGCTGTTGTGGGATGATCGAGTTCCATGACGACGCCACCGCTTGTGCCCGCCGTTCGCTTCGCGCCGCCGGACCTGGGCGAGTCATGACCAGCGAGCGAGCCGCGCGACACCTCGACGTCAGCCATCTGCCCGAGGACCTCGTGGCCCTCATCGACGCACTCAGACCCGGCGAAAACCTGGTCCTCACCAGGGACGGCGACCCCGTCGCGACCATCTCCGGCGCAGGCGTCCGACCCGAACCCCCGCGGACGGACTACGACGACGTCACGGTCGTCGCCACCGCGATGAAGCTGTCGGCCTCGGCCCGGATGTCGCTGTCCGCCGAACTCGGTTCGGATTACCTCGTGCTGGACCTGCACTCCGCGCCCGCCACGGCCGACGTCCTGCTCGTGCCGCCGGTCAGCCCGCAGCTGATCGGGGGTCTCCGGGAGAAGTTCCCGGAGGCCCGCGTCGTCCTCGCCGAGGTCGAGGACGCCGAGCTGGGCGTCAGTTACCACGGGCCGGTCCGGCGGCTGCTCGACGCCGGCGCGGAGACATACCTGACCTCGGCGAACGTCCCGCATCTGGCGCGGCAGCTCGACCACGCCGTGACCCAGCAGCGGCAGCAACTCACCGGCGGGAGTACCGCACCGCTGGAGATCGGTCCGGTGGAGCAGGGCGGTTAACGTCCCTGCCGCTCGGCGACCTTGACGCACAGTTCGGTACCGCCGTGCAACGGCAGCGAGACCGACACGAATCCGTTGGCCGGATCGCGAATGTAGGCCAGGAAATCGGGTTCGGCGTTGTCGTTCATGACGTATCCGCCGATCCGGATCTGCGGCGCGACGAACTCGATGACCTCACGGGCCAGCGACGGTTCGGTGCCCAGCCATCCGTCGATCAGGGCGAAGTCGACCTTCCCGCCGAGATCGCGCAATGTGACTCGAGCGTCGCCTTCGCGGATTTCTGCGTAGTCGGCCAGCCCGGCCTCGGCGAGATTGTGCCGCGCGGCAGCGATTTTGGCCGGGACCAGCTCCGCGCCGATCACCGTGCCTCCCCCGTTGTCGCGCACCGCGGCCGCGGCGTAGAGCGTCGACATGCCAACTGAAGTGGCGAACTCGACGGTCCGGGTGGCGCGGATCCCCCGGCACAAGAGATAGATCAGGTCACCTTGGTCCGGAGAGATCGAGAAGCCGTATTCGCTGTATTCGTGTGGATCACGTTCGAGGCCGGAACGCGGATCGTCAGCCGGATATTGTTGCGCCGCAACGAGCTTGTCGATGACGGCGTTGACGAGCGGATCGCGGAG
Source organism: Amycolatopsis sp. NPDC114503 (assembly GCF_055633655.1). Taxonomy (NCBI): domain Bacteria; kingdom Bacillati; phylum Actinomycetota; class Actinomycetes; order Pseudonocardiales; family Pseudonocardiaceae; genus Amycolatopsis; species Amycolatopsis sp. NPDC114503. Next base: position 305,446 of record NZ_JBVKDT010000010.1, read on the forward strand.
CGGACGGTGGATCATGCGGATGCTCCCGTCAACCAGGCGTGGCCTTCTTCGAGGATTTCTTGTTCGCGCTTGCTGAAGCGGGTCGGGCACGTGTCGGGCACCTGATGTCCGCCGCGCTCCAGCAGATATGCCAACGCGGCGTACTCGCGCGGATGCCTTCGCGGGTCGAGGTCGTCAGTGGGCCGAATTCCATAGGGGTAGGTGAAGCCGCCCATGTCGTAGACGGAATCACGGCGCACGATGCGCCATACGCCTTCGCGATGTTCGACCCGGTCGATGAATCTATTGTGGACAGTCACACCGAGTCCCGCTTCGAGGTGGTCGGCGACGAGCATCGCATTGGTCTCCACGAAGGCGCGATCACCGACGGCCTCAATGACCGGCGAACCAATGAAATGCTTGCTGCGCAACGGACCGCCGCTCATCCGGCGCGATCCTTCGACAAAGTCCTCGGCCTTGCCGGAAAACCACAGGATCGTCAGGGTCGCGTCGTCGTGGAACAGGTTCGCCAAGGCGTCCCAATGCTCCCGGTCGCGATGGATCCAACCGGTCATCAAGTCGGTGATCGCCTGCCGATCGGCAGCCCGGATGTCTTCCGTCACAAGGAATCTCCCCTTCGTCAGGCGGTCCGGCACTAGGCCTCGTCTAGCCAGGATCGCCCGGCGCGGAACCCGCCGCCACCGCCCGCCGGACAGCCGATACCGGTATCCCGCCAAGATCACCAGCAGGCCGTTTTCCGGTATCCTGGGAACCGATGCCGAACCGCCGCCACCTCTGCTGGTCGGGCGACGATCCCATCCAGGGCCGCTGGTCGCTGACCCACGGGGAAGGGATCGCCGCGCATCAGCACGCGCGAGGACAACTGCTGTACGCGGCGAGCGGGCTGCTGGCGACGACCACCAAAGGAGGCACGTGGGTCGCGCCGGCGGACCGCATTTCGTGGACGCCGCCTCGCTTCGAGCACGGCCACCGCGCTTACGGCGAGACCGAGGTCAGCATCCTGGAGGTGCCCGCCGAGCTGTGCTCCGCGCTCCCCGCCGCGCCGGCCGTGTTCACCGTGTCCGCGCTGCTGCGCGCCGCGGTCTTGAAGCTGACCGGCGGCGCGGCCCTGCGCCCGGACGTCGGCGACCGGCTGCTCCGGGTGCTGGTCGACGAGCTGACCGAACTCCCCGAACAGCCGGTGTACCTGCCCGAACCGGCCGACGACCGGCTCCGCGCGGTCACCGATCACCTGCGCGGGAACCCGGCCGAGTCCGCCACCCTCGGCGAACTCGGCCGGGCCGTCGGGGCCAGCGAGCGGACGCTGAGCCGGCTGTTCCGCGGCGAGCTGGGGATGAGCTTCTCGCAGTGGCGCTCGCAGCTGCGCATCCAGCACGCGTTGGTATATCTCGGGGAGGGCCGTTCGGTGACCGACACCGCGCTGCGGTGCGGATGGGCCAACCCGACCAGCTTCATCGAGACCTTCGCCGCGATCCTCGGCCAGACTCCAGGGAGCTATCAGGCCTCGCTCAGAGCCGCCCGGTGACTTTTCAGCCGCCGAAGCGGTACGCCTCAGGCCGCTCCGGGTCATAAGCCGCCCAGCCCGGCTTGCCCTCTCGCGCGAACGCCGCCCAGGCGGCGTGCACCTCCGCCGCAAGGCCTGCCGGAGCGGCGTCCGGGCCGAGCAGTCCAGTGTCTCCGTGCAGCCAGGGTTCGTCGGCGAGGTCGAAGACGAACGGCAGCTCGACGGTGTGCGCGGCGCCGAGCCGACCGTCCAGAGCAGTGGAGCGGTACCCGAACGAATAGACATAAGTGCGGCCGGTTGAGATCTCAGCGTGCGCCTGTGCCATACGAAGGGTGCCTCGCCCGAACAACACTTCGCCAAGCTGATCGGCGGTGTCGTCCGGTTTGCCCTGCGGCACCAGGTAAAGCCGACCCTCCTCGGTGTTCGTGCCGATCAGCAGGTCGACGTCGCCGACCAAGCTGTCAGCGGGCTGCACCGGCAGAACCAGGCTAAACGGGCTGAGCCCGGCGAGCGGATCCGCAGCAGCGGCGGTGCGCAGGTCGAGTCCGGCCAGCGCGGGCAAGATATCCAGGAACCGTTCGTCTGAGATCTCAGCGAACGCCGCTGAAGTCGGTTCGACGCCAAGCGCGGCGGCAGCCGCCACGGTGACCCGGCGCGCCTGCTCCGGAGTGAACGCACCCGTACCGCTTCCACTTTGGACAATCGCGCGCCGGAACAGTCCCTTGGCCTCTGGGGTCGCCAGCAGCGCACCGGTGAGCGTCGCCCCCGCGGATTGCCCGAATACCGTGACATTCCCCGGATCCCCGCCGAACGCGCCGATCGAATCGCGCACCCACCGAAGCGCGGCGAGGACGTCGAGCAGCCCGCGATTGTCCGGTGCTCCTTCCAGGGCAAGGAAACCCGGGATGCCGAGCCGGTAGTTCACCGTCACGAGGACGATGCCGTCGCGGGCGAAGGCGCTGCCGTCGTAGAGCGCGGCGCGGGTCGACCCGGTGACGAACCCGCCGCCGTGCACGAAGACCATGACCGGACGATTTCCCGCGTCCGCGGCTGGGGTACGAACGTCGACGGTCAGATATTCCTCTCCAGGGACCCAGCCCGGTCCGAAGTACGGGGTCAAGTCGAGCCGGCCGAAGTCGCGGACGGGCTGCGGAGCGGTCGGCGACGGCTGGGTCCCGTCGCGGACTCCGGACCAGCCCGGATGCGGCGCCGGCGGAGCGAACCGGCCGGGGCCGATCGGAGCGGCGGCGTAGGGAATGGCCCGGTAAAGTTCGCCCGCTGCGTCACGAAGGCCGCGGACAGCACCCGCCGCGGTTTCCACGACCGGATTTTCCCGCTGAGACATAAGAATCACTTCTTTCAGGAGATCCGGGAGAACCCGGCCCACTTCTTGATCGCGAACTTCGATCCGTCCCGCTCGACCTCCGCCGCCCCCGAACCAGGGAAGTGCGCCGGGAACACAAGCGCGTTGTCCTCGACAGCCCGGCCGAGCAGCGCGCGCCGGGTTGCCCGCGCCTGCACCGGGTCCTCGCAGAAACAGGAGTTGGTCTCCGGCTCGGCGATCTGCAGCGGGGTGTGCACCAGGTCGCCGACGAACAGCGCCCGGTCGCCGCCGGAATCCAGCGTCAGGACGGACGAACCGGGAGTGTGCCCTGGCGCGAGTTCGAGGCGCAGGTTCTTGTCGATCTGGTACGTCCCGTCCCACAGCTGGACCTGGCCCGCCTGGTGCACCGGAGCGACGCTGTCCTCGAAAACGTTCTGGTTCCCCCGGCCGAACACAGTCTCGTTTTCGTTGGCCGGGTCCCAGAATTCGAAGTCCCGCTGCGGCATCAGGTAGGTGGCGTTCGGGAAGGTCGGCACCCACGCGCGGCCCTCGAGGCGGGTATTCCAGCCGACGTGATCGATATGCAAGTGGGTGTTGATGACGACATCAACGTCCTCGGGTGAGATACCAGCAGCGGCGAGGTGGTCGAGGTAGCTGGTGTCGAGGCGGCTCCACACCGGCGCGTACGGCCGGTCCTTGTGGTTGCCGACGCCGGTGTCGACGAGGATCGTGCGGCCCTCGCTGCGCAGCAGCCAGGACTGGATCGCCGACTGGCATTCGCCGGTCTCCGGATCCCAGAAATCGGGGGCCAGCCAGCCGCGGTGCTCGTCCCACGAGCCCGCCGGGCTGTCCGGGAAGAACTGGTCCGGGCTCATCTCGACCGTCCCGTAGAACTCCTTGACGCGGGTGACCGTGACGTCGCCCAGAATGATCTCGTCCATACGACCGAGCCTCGGCGCGTCGACGCGCCCGGACCACTCCCGCGTTTTCCTACCCCGCACAGGGTGTGGCAGTGATATCTCACGCGGCGGATAGTGGAATCCATGACCGCTGGCCCGCTAGGAGACTTCCTGCACGCACGACGAGCCCGGCTGCTCCCCTCCGACGTCGGGCTGGCGGACGTCGGACCGCGCCGTCGGGTCGCTGGCCTGCGCCGGGAGGAGCTGGCGCACTTGGCCGGCGTCAGCGTCTCGTACTACACGCGGCTGGAGCAGGGTCTCTCCCGAGGCGCGTCAGCCGAGGTGCTCGACGCGATCGCGCGCGCCCTGCAGCTGGACGCCCACGAACGCGCCCACCTCGACCGCCTCGCCGACGCGGCGCGCCGCACGCCCCAGCCGCGCCGTCCGCGCCCGGAGAAGCTGGCCGACGAAACGCGCGACCTCCTCCGCGCGGTCGACGGCGTCCCGGCGCTGGTGCTGGGCCGCCGGACGGACGTGCTGGCGTGGAACACCCTCGGCCACGCACTGCTGGCCGGACACCTGGACCTGGCCCAACGCCCCAACCTGAGCCGGATGCTGTTCCTGGACCCGCACTGCCGCGAGCTGTACGCGGACTGGAAACGCAAGGCCCGCGCAGTGGTCGGCAACCTGCGCATCACCGTCGGCAAGCACCCGGACGACCCGCTGCTGGCCGAGCTGATCGGCGAGCTGACCATGAAGAGCCCGGAGTTCGTCTCGCTGTGGCGCGATCACCGGGTCGGCCCGTGCGACGCCGATTCGTACGAGTTGCGGCATCCGGTGGTCGGCCGGGTGACAGTGACGCAGCAGACGCTGTCGGTGGCCCGGTCGCCGGAGCAGGTGCTGATCGTGTGCACGACCCCGGCCGGCTCGGCTTCGGAGGAGGCGTTGGCTTTGCTTCGGCAGGTCAGCGGGCCAGACCCGATCAGAACGGCAACTGCCGCCGCAACCGGTTCAACCAGCGTTCGACCGTATCCTGCGGCTGCCCGGGATCATTAGCCGGCGCGGCCTGCGTGACCGCCTCCTGGACGTGCGAGCCCACCGTCCCCGCGTACTGCGGCAGCGCGTACACCACCTGCCAGTAACCCTCGCGCAGCTGCACGGAATTGACCCGCACGTACCCGGCAGTGCCGCGAGCCAGGTCGAAGCCGTATCGCGCCGCGGTCGGTTCCGGATCGGCGGAGGTCACCACGACGACCGTCGGGCGGGCGTTCGCGACCACGTCGGTCGGGTCGGCTCCGTGCGCGATCGCGCGGTCGTTCAGGCCGATGTAGTCGATCGATTCCCAGCCGCTGAAATATGGGATGGCACCCGCGTCGGTCACCGCGAGAGTGCGGCTCGGGGCCGGAACTTCCGCCTTCGCGAGGCCCTTGCCGATCGCGACGTGGGCGCGCTGCAGGTCCGGCCCGTAGTTGGTGATCGCGCCCAGGTCCGGTGCCGTCGCGCCCGCCCACGCGGACCAGCCGACGGCGACCGCACCCAGAACCGAGCCGACCACGCGGCTGCCGAGCGTCCCGACTGCCAGCGCGGCACCGAGGCACAGCACCGGGACTGCGTGGTCAGCGAAGCGGTCCAGGTAGTCCATCGTCGGGCCGGAGACCGCATACGTCACGTACGTGACACCAACAGTCACGACCAGTAGTACGCCAACCGCGCGCGTTGCCCGACGGAGGAGCAGCGAAAGGGTCAGCAACAGCAACGGCAGAAGGACCAGCGTCGTGTGCTTCGTCCAGATCCAGCCGAGCGAGAGGTTGCCGAACTTCACGTAGAAAGTGTTGGGCAGCAGCTGTCCGTAGAACTGCCAGCGCCAGCCGAAATAGCCCGCGCCGACCAGCGCCGCGGCCGCCGTCCACAGCCACTGCGCCCGGCCGCGTTGCCGCACCAGCCACCACAGGAGAACCGGCAGCGCGGCGAGCGCGCCCTCCGGACGGATCATGCCGAGCAGGACCAGCAGAGCAGGCGGCTCCCACGCGCGCACCTGCGTGCCGTCGAGCACCCGCAGCCCGAGTACGACGACCCGGAGCAGCACGGCGGCGAACGCGGCGGTTTCGAGGCCGCCGGTGATGTGGAAGTAGGTCGGGAGGAACACGACGTACGCGCCGGCCCCGACCAGCAGGCCCAGCATCCCGGCCCGGCGGTGTCCTTCGCGCAGGAGCATCGCCAGCGTCGCGAGCCCGAGCACCAGCGAGGTCAGCTTCGTGAACAGCGGCAGCGCGACGCCGAGGACCGAGCCCAGCGCTCCCCACACGACCCAGGCGAAGTTCGTGAAGCCCTCGACCGGCGGGCCCAGCAGATTCCACACCGGACCGTGCCCGTCCGCGAGGTTCGCGGAATAGCGGAAGCTGATGAACGCGTCGTCGATCGTGAAGAACCAGGCCGCCCACGCGCCGATCAGGAACACGGCAAGGAGCCCGAGCGACGCGAGCACCGCCGGCAGAGCCCGCTTCCGGCGGTCCTCTTCCGGCACTGTCGAATCGATGTCGGCGTGGACAGCCGTCATACCCTGCTCCCTGGCTGTGGACAACGGTCGCCACCATACCGGGTGAACTTTCTCGTGATTCGGCACGCTGCGCAGCTGGTCGCGCGCGGCCGATTCCCGGTGCCGCCCGCTCAGCTACACCTCCGCGCCAGCCTCCCGCGCCACCAAGTCGATCTCAGCCAACAGCTCCGACTTGCCCGCCTCCCCCAGGAACGAAGCCTGCACCGCGTTCTTCGCCAGCATCGCCACCTCGGCCGCCCGCAAACCGAGCGCCGCCGCCACCGCCAGGTACTCGCCTTCCAGCGTCGCGCCGAACATCGGCGGATCGTCGGTGTTGAGGGTCACGACGAGCCCGTGATCGAGCATGCGCCGCACCGGGTGGGCCGCGATCGAGGGCACCTGGCGGGTCCGGACGTTGGACGTCGGGCACACCTCGAGCGGGATCCGGTGTTCGGCGAGGTAGGCCAGCAGCGCCGGGTCCGTCGCGCAGCTCGTGCCGTGGCCGATTCGTTCCGCTCCGAGGTCGTGGACGGCCGACCAGACGGTCGCGGGGCCGCTCGTTTCCCCGGCGTGCGGCACGCTGTGCAGACCCGCCTCTCGGGCGGCGGTGAAGAACGGCTCGAATTGTGCCCGGCCGACGCCGATTTCCGGGCCGCCGAGACCGAAGCCGACCAGTCCGTCCGGACGTTCCCGCAGCGCGAACACGGCGGTCTCCCGTCCGGCTTTGACCCCCTTCTCCCCGGGAATGTCGAAGCACCAGGCCAATTCCACGCCGTGCTCCGCCTTCGCGACGGCGCGGCCTTCGACGAGTCCGGTGAGCAGTTCGTCGCCGGGCAGGCCGTCGAGGACGTGGTTGTACGGCGTGACAGTCACTTCGGCGTAGCGGACGTTCTGCCGGGCGAGTTCGGCCGCGAGACCAGTCACGAGCGTGCGGATGTCGTTGCGGTCCTTGAGCATCGACTGCACGGCCCAGTAGACCTTGAGGAAGTGGTCGAAGTCCCGGAACACGAAAAACCGTTCCAGCTCAGCACGATCCGCTGGCACACCGGCTTCCGGATGACGGCGGGCCAGCGCGAGAACTGTGTCGACGCTGGCGGAACCGACGAGGTGGACGTGCAGTTCGGCTTTGGGCAGGGCGTGAACGAACGCGCGCAGGCCAGACATGAGAAAGCTCCCTGAAAGAAGAATGAGGTGACGGAGGAAGAAAAACGGGACGACTCAGGGAGCGAGGTCGCCACGATCGCGGTCGGCTCCGTAGAGCGGCAGCTGAAACTCCGGCACGGCCTCCACTGTAGCGGAGATCAGCTGCCGACCCGGAAAAATCGCGGGAAGCCGTTACCGGCGATGGCTGGGCCGAGCCTGATTGAACAGCACCGCGCTGCAGATCAGCACCAGCCCGGCGACCGCGACCCCGACCACCGGGCTGATCAGCAGCACCACCGTGCTGATCACGCTCGCGGCGAAGGCCGCTTGCAGGCACGCCCACAACGCCGGCGTCACCCACGCCAGCGCCCCGGACGCCGCGCATACCCACCGGCCCCGCGCGACCGGTTTGCGGTGCCGTCCCGGGCCGCGGCGGGCGAAGACTTTCGTCGCGGCGGCCACCATCTCGTCCCGGGTGGCGATCCGCCGCCCGCCGCGGGCCGGTGCGACGGCCGCGCCGAATTCGACGCGTTCCACCCGTCCGGCGCGGTCGTCGTCTAGCGGTCCGGTGTTCTCCGGCGGTAGAGTCATGCCGTCTGTTCCTTTCCCAAGAAGAGGTTTCAGACATCCCCGTGGCCCCCTGTTGCAGCAGGGGGCCACATCTGTCTCCCCGGGCGCACGACCCAGTTCGATAGTTCCCATCTTGGCCAAGAGCGGGCAGACCTCGAGACCTACTGACGGTCGTCTCGGCGAGCGGCACCCAGCGGTCGATTAACGGTAAAGAGACACGACGAACTACCGTGCGCAATATCAGTCCGCCGGTTCAGTCCGGCACTTCTGCGGGCTTTGGCAAAAACGAACTCCCCGACCGAACTCCGCCTTGCGCACGTCCAATCAGGTACCGACGTGCCCCCACCTGGATAAATGCCGAGTCACGCTCTGTGCGCGCGAACACTGGCACGGGACAAAACGCCCAGCGATCCGGAGCGCGGCGGCGATTTCTAGCGCACCTGGAACCGCTTTTCATCACCCACAAGAGTGGTAGCATGCGAGCAGAGGGAAAGGATCAAGAAGAAGCGCGACAGCAGCGCCGTCAGCCGCCACCCAGGGCTCTGACCAGTGATTTTCTCGCGGAAACCGGATCGCGGGACAACATTGGCATTCAGCCAACCCAGCGCGAAGTACTCCGTTCATCGCACGCCCGCAGGCATCTGCCGACTGGAATATGCATGCCTTACGGACCAAGCCAGAATATTCTTACACACCTTGCCGCCACGGCTTCCGGCGCCCCGGACACGGTTCGCCGGAATGCTGCCGATCAGCCAATAACGCTGCCGCACTGGACAAATACCGGCCAGGAACAGGACAGAGCCCGCACCCCGATCACCGCGAGAAAACCGTCCCGACGCCAAACAGGTGAACCTATCGGCCCATTTCGGGATTATGCAAGTCAGCGCCTTGCTTCGGCATATTCCATCCTCGATCCTGAGTTTGAATATGCCAGAAAAAGACGACGGCTTGACAAGGAAGAAACCATGAGTTCTTACGATCCGGACACCGTGAGTTCTTCGCTCGACGCCACCGCCTGGCAGCGGCCTTCGGCGTGCGGCGGCAACGGCGGGGACTGCGTCGAAGTCAACCTGAGCGATCCCGACGTCGTCGCGGTGCGCGATTCCAAGATCGGCCGTTCCCCCGCGCTCCTCTTCGACAATCAGGAATGGGCGGCGTTCTCCGGGGCGCTGCGCGAGGGGCAGTTCGACCGCTGACAGATCGTCATCCCGGTCCCCCCGTTCGAAGCTCGTCCCCGGACGACCGGACGAGCCCCGCCGGTCTTGGCCGGGCGTAATACGAGGACTACTATGATTTCGTGCCCGGCAACGGTGTTGTCTCCTCCCCCGATCGGACGGCTCGCGCCTCGTGAGCCGGCTTTCCGTCGAGGCTCAGCTTGTCGAGCTGGGCAAACTTCTCGTCGCCGCCCGCGTGGAACGCGGGCTGACCCAGGGCGAACTCGGCGACGCCCTCGGCTACACCCAGCCGAACATCAGCAAGATGGAGCGGGGCAGGACCCGCGTCCACCCGCATCTGCTCGACAAATGGATCGACGCGCTCGAGGTCGTTCCCGCCGCCGCGGCGACCATGCGGCAGTACAACCAGGCCTCCCGCGCCGACCGGGTGTGGAACGCCCGCCGCCTCGCGGCCAGCCCGGCTTGGTTCCATCCGGTGTTCGAGGCCGAGCAGGAAGCCGCGATCGTCCTGAAGTGGACCGGCGAGCGCATCAGCGGGATGCTGCAGACCGAGGACTACATGATGGAGCAGTTCCAGGCCTACGGCCGCACGGACGTGACCGACGCCGTGCACGAGCGCAAGCTGCGGGCCAAGCTCCTCGACGACTACCCGGACCGGACGTACAAGTTCATCCTCAGCGAAAGCGCGGTCCACCGGCTGACGCGGGCGCGCACGGACAACCCGTACGTCGCGCTCGGCCAGGTCCGGCACCTGCTCGGCCTCGCCCGCAACCATCCCGGGGCGACGATCCGGTTCGTGCCTTTCGAGAAAGGACCGCTGCACGTCGGTCCCGATTTCACGATTTTGCAGTTCGCCAACAACAAGCTCGACCGTTCGTTCGCCGAAACGTCGAATGGCGTCCAGACCTTCATGAACGACTCCGAAACCTACGACACCGATCTGCAATCGTGGGAATCACTTTCGAGTGTCGCCCTTTCGGCGGAGGAATCGGCAATTCTTCTCGAAGAATCCGAGGCGGATCTGATCAGCACCCGTACGCCCGCTGTCCGGCGGACCGGAGAGCGGCTAGGCTGATCTCGCGCCGTCGACCACGAGGAGAAGCTGGTGACTGGCCTGGAGCAAGAGTCTTTTCCGCCGCCGGGGATCGATCTCAGCCATCCCAGCGTGGCCCGCGTCTACGACTATTACCTCGGCGGAACCGCGAACTGGGAAATCGACCGGCAGTTCGCCGAACGCATGCTGCGCGATTATCCGATGGTGCGCCCGATCGCCCGGGCCAACCGGCGTTTTCTGCACCGGGCGGTCCGGCATCTGGTGCGCAAGGGAATACGGCAAATCGTCGACCTCGGTTCCGGCGTCCCCACGATGGGGCACGCGCACGAAATCGCCGAGCAGATCGCACCCGGAGAGGTGAAAGTCGCTTATGTCGACTGCGAACCGGTCGCCGTCGCGCATTCCACCAGCCTGCTGCGGGAACAGGGCGACCCCGCCCGGCACGTGGCCCTGCACGCCGACCTGCGCGATCCGCGGCGACTGTGGTCCCTGCTCGCCGGATCGGGCGTGATCGACCTGGACCAGCCGGTCGCGCTGCTGCTCATCTCCGTCCTGCATTTCGGGCAGCCGCCCGCCCCGGACAGCGGCAGCACCGAAGACCTCGGGCCCAGCTGCGTCGCCGCCTACCGCGATCTCCTCGCCCCCGGGTCGTACCTGGCGCTGTCCCACGTCACCGACGAGGGCGTCCCGCCGCACTGCGAGCAACTCCTCGCCGACGCCAAGGAGCGGTACGCCGAGGCGGGCACCGATCTCGTCTACCGCAGCCGGGCCGAGATCACCGAGCTGTTCAAGGGCTTCGCCCTGCTCGAACCCGGTGTCACGTGGACGCCGCTGTGGCATCCGGAGGAGGCCGGCCCGAACGATCGGCCCCTCCCGCTCTGCGCGGCCAACGAGTCGCTGCTGCTCGCCGGGGTGGCCCGCAAGGGGTTGCCCACCTGAAATGACGGAGATTTGCGTTATCTCAGTCATTACGCTAACTTGAGCCGCATGGACGAGGACTGGGAGCTCGCGTTCGCCGACGACGCCGGCCGCCACTTCGCGCGGCAGCACGGCATGACCCCGATGACAGGGCGGGTGATCGGCTGGTTGCTGCTCTGCGATCCGCAGCAGCAGACGATCGCCGAACTCGCGGACGCGCTGCGGGCCAGCCGCAGTGCGGTCACCAGCGCGATCAGCGAACTCGAAGAGTGGTCCTGGATCCAGCGCACGCGAACGGCCGGGGAACGGGTCGACCGCGTGCGGCTCGCTTCGGACGTGTGGCTGCGCCTGCTCGACAACCAGTCCGAGTTCGCCTCGCTCAGCGCGCTGGCGCAACGCGGACTGGACGCGATGGCCGGTCAATCCGCTGAACGGCGGGCCCGGATGGAAGAACTCGCGGATTTCGCGAAGTTCCTCGGCGAGCGGATGCCCGAGCTCGCCGTCGAATGGCGTGCTCGGCGCGAAGCCTTGCACAGCAGGTAAGTCCGGCTTCACCACGCGCCTGGCGAACCCGTCAGGCGATTTCGCCCTGCCCGAAATATCTCACTGGGGAGAACTGATGTCTTTCAACCACGCCCACTGGCAGTCCCGGCTCGACACTCTGCGCGCCGCCCACGGCGTTCCGGGTGCGTCCTTGGCCGTGCTGGACGGCGGAGAGGTGCACGAACTCGCGAGCGGCGTCCTGCACCGAGGGACCGGCGTCGAGGTCACCACCGACTCGGTGTTCCTGTCCGGCTCGCTCGCGAAGGCCTATACCGCGACCGTCGTGCTGAACCTGGTCGACGCGGGCACGCTGGACCTCGACACCCCGATCGTCAAGCTGCTGCCGGAATTCGCGACGCCGGACCCGGTCGCCACCGAGACGATCACCGTCCAGCAGCTGCTCAGCCACACCGGCGGCCTCACCTGCGACTTCACCTACGACTCCGGCCGCGGCGACGACTGCCTCGCCCGCTACGTCGAGGCCGCCGCCGGGGTAGCCCTGGACTGCCCGCCCGGCACGGCGCTGTCCTACAGCAGTGTCGGGTACGCCGTGCTGGGCCGGGTCATCGAGGTCGTGACCGGCAAGACGTGGGACCAGGCGGTGAAAGACCTGCTGTTCGCCCCGCTCGGGCTGGAGCACTCGATGACGCTGCCCGAGGAAGCCTTGCGCTTCCGGGTGGCGATGAGCCACCTCGGCGAGGAACCCACGCCCGTCTGGGATTTGATGCCGCGCTCGGCCGGGCCGTACGGCCGCGTCATCATCTCCGCCGGCGACGTCGCGCGCTTCGCGAAGATGCACTTGGACGGCGGCGTCGCGGCCGACGGCACGCGCGTGCTGTCCAGCGACGCGGTCGCGCTGATGCAGCGCCGGGTGGTCGACAGCCCGGACAAGTGGACCGTTTCCGCTGACGGCTGGGGCCTCGGGTGGACGCTCTACGACTGGAACGGCGTCGCCGGATTCGGCCATGACGGCAGTTCCGTCGCGCAGCATTCGTTCCTGCGGGTGGTGCCGCACGCTGGCGTGGCGGTCGTGCTGCTGACCAACGGCGGCGACTTCGACCGGCTGTACCACGAGCTGTTCAGCGAATTGCTCGGCGAACTGGCCGGCGTTGAGATGCCAGAGCCGTTCGCGCCGCCGGCCAACCCGCCCGCGGTGGACATCACGCCGCTGGTCGGGACCTACGTGCGGGAAGGCGTGGTCACCACGATCAGCCGGGCTGACGACGGCAAAGCGCGGATCCGGTACGAGTTCGTGGACGGGATGAAGGACCTGTCGCCGCCGTTGGAAGCGGAGCTGGTGCCGGTGACCGAGACGGTGTTCGCCGCTTGCGGGGAATCCTTCGGCGCGAACCCGGTCCCGGTGGTGTTCTCGAAGCTCGCCGACGGGAGCCCGTGTGTCTACATTGGAATGCGGGCGACGCCGAAGACCTCGTGACGGCGCCCCGGAATCAGGACAGCAACCGCTGTTCCTTGGCGACGGCGACCGCTCCGGATCGGGTATCCACTCCGAGCTTTTCGTAAATCCGCCCCAGATGCGTCTTCACCGTCGCCTCGCTGATGAACAGCCGTCGCGCGATCTCCCGATTCCCCAGCCCCTGCGCGAGCTGTTCGAGAATGTCCCGTTCGCGGTCGGTGAGCGTCGGCCGCGGCGCGCGCAACTGGGCCATCATCCGGTCGGCCACCGGCGGCGACAACGCTGTCCGTCCCGCCGCGGCCGACCGGATCGCCGCGTACAGCTCGTCGGCGGACTCGGCCTTCAGCAAATATCCAGTCGCCCCGGCCTCGATAGACCGGGTGATGTCGGCGTCGGTGTCATACGTGGTCAGCACCAGCACTCGCGGCGGCTCCGGAGCCGAGCGGAGCCGCCGGATCGCTTCCACGCCGTCCATTCCGTCGCCCAGCTGCAAATCCATCAACACCACGTCCGGCCGCAACGCGGCAGCGAGATTGATCGCCTCCTGCCCCGTCGCGGCCTCGCCGACGACCTCGATCCCGCCGGCGCCGGCCAGCAGCGCACGCAGGCCGGCCCGGACCATGGCGTGGTCGTCGCAGAGCACGACGCGGATGGGTTGATCCTCAGACATGGTGTGGTCCCAACGGAATCGCGGCCGAGATGGCGGTGCCCTGTCCGGGCGCGGATTCGACAGTCAGCCGGCCGCCGAGCTGCGTCGCCCGCGCGCGCATGGCGGGCAGGCCGTGGCCGCGGCCGTCGGCGCTCGGGGCGGCCGGGTCGAAACCCCGGCCGTCGTCAGTGATGTCCAGCACGACCTCATCGTCTAGGTAGGTGAGGGTGAGCGCCACTCCCGACGCGTCCGCGTGTTCGCGCGCGTTGGCCAGCGCTCCCTGCGCGATCCGGACCAAAGTGGACTGCACGCGGCCGGGCAGCGGCCGGGCAGGCCCGTCGACCTGGACGCGCACCGGCCGCGGTTCGCGTGCGGCGACGTTCCGCAATGCTTCCTCGACCGAGTGTCCGTCGAGGTCGGTGGGGGCCAGATCTTGCACGAGACCGCGGGCTTCGGCCAGGTTTCGCGCGCCGATCTGTTGTGCCGCATGCAAATGCTCGCGCGCAAGGTCCGGATCGGCCCACGCGCGGTCGGCCGCCTGCAGCAGCATCGCTTGGCTGGACAGGCCTTGCGCCAGTGCGTCGTGAATCTCGCGAGACAGCCGTTGCCGTTCGTCCAGCATCCCCGCGCGACGCTCGGTTTCCCGCAGCCGCACCGCCTGCCGCCGCAGGTACGTGATCACCGCGGCAGTCACGGCGGCGACGGCGACCGGCACGATGGTCAGATTCGGGTCGAAGCCGGTCGAAAGCCGGTTCTGGGAGAGCACGACCAGCGCGGTCACCAGCGTCACCAGCACTAACGCGGGTCCGGTCGGCAATGTGCGGAGGCCGGTGACGAACAGCGGGACCGCGCACCACGCGAAACTCGGCGCGAGCAGCACCAGCACCACCCACAGCACGGTCACGACGGTCAGCCAGGCCAGATACGGCACGGTCACCTGCTCCGGCCCGGTCACCCGCAGCACGAGGCCGACCGCGTAGACCGCGGCGAGGCAGCCGGTCAGCGCGATCACCCAGGGCGCGGCCGGTTCGCCGTGATGGTGGTCGAGGAAGCGCACGATCGACGCGACCAGCAGCAGGAAGAACGCCGTGTGCATGGTCGCGGCCAGCCACCGCGCGTCCCGATCAGTCATCGCCACCTCCGTTTCAGGTCCTCTGGGGAGCCTGACCTGTGCGAACCCGCCCGGCATCAGCCGATCGGATGACCTGAGTGTCGGCCGTTCCGCGCCGCGAGGCGAGCCGAGACTCCGATCCGGTGAAGGCGGTCCCGGACGCACGATGAATGCATCAAGCCGGACAAGCCAAGGAGCATCCCGATGAAGAACTTCACCGCCAAGACCCGCATCGCCACCGTCGTCGGCGGCCTCGCCGTGATCGGAGCCGCCACGACCGGCGCGCTGGCCGCCAACGCCGCCACCCCTGCCGCGTCCGCCGCTCCCGCCGCCGCTGCCGCGCAGGCCGCACCGAAGGGCTTGGTCCAGACCACGCACCTGTCGATCGCCGCCGCGCAGAAGGCCGCGCAGGCCGCGCTCGCTGCCGCCGAGAAGGCGGGCCAGCACGTGTCGGTCGCGGTGGTCGACCGCGACGGCAACACCATCGTCACCCTGCGCGGCGACGGCGCGGGCCCGCAGTCGTACTCCTCGGCCGAGGAGAAGGCGTTCACCGCGGTTTCGTGGAACGCCAAGACCTCCGAGCTGACCGGCCGGCTGCAGCAGGCCCCGACCCTGAAGGACATCAAGGGCACCCTGTTCCTCGCCGGAGCGGTCCCGGTGGACGCGAACAACGCCCCGATCGCGGCGGTCGGCGTGGCCGGCGCGCCGTCCGGCGTGCAGGACGAGAGCTTCGCGCAGGCCGGGGTGGACGCGCTCGGCAAGTAAGACCTGCGGGGATTCGGCCAGCGGTCCGGTTTTGGTTCGGCGGGCCTCGTCGTTGGCGGCGAGGCCCGCTGGCGGGGCGGGGCGGGGCTCTTGGCTGAATCCGCCAGTGATGCTCGCTTTGAACCCCGGCTTCGGGTCAGCATCAAGGCTGGTTGAACCCGCCGGTATTGCTCGGTTTGAGCCCAGACTTCGGGTCGGCACCTGGTCTGGTTGAACCCGCCAGCGCCCAGGCTTCAGGCCAGCACCAAGTCTGGAACCCGCCGTTGATCCTCGCCTAGCCCAAGCTTCAGACCCGGCTGAACCGAGCCCGCCCCGAGACAGAAACCGGCCGACCGCGTCGACCGCCAGCAGGCGAGCTACCCGAGCAGCCGCCCCGCCGACCAGCCCCGGCATCAACTGGATTCCCAATCCACCTCGGCCCCGGCCTGCTCACGAGGCCCGCACGGCCCCGTACTGCAACCCGTCCAGCAGAACCTCAGTGATCCGGACCGCCTCTTCCCGCCAGCCCTCCGCGATCCGCATCCCGCAAATCCCGCCGAGCGCGCGCAATACGGTGCGTCCGCCGACGTCAGCGCGGAGCGTTCCGGCCGCGGCACCGGCTTCGAGCAGTTCGTCGAGCGCACCGGCCATCTGAGCGCGAGCGTCCTCGAACACCGGCGAATCCGTCGCCATGATGCTCTCCAGCGCGACCGCCATCCCCTTGCCGACGGCCGAGTGGTCCACCAACCGCAGCAGGAAATATCTCAACGCCTCGTCTGGCGCGTGCTGTTCGAGCAGTTGAGATGGCACAGCGCACAACTGGTCGACTTCCTGCCGGTACACCTCTTCCACGAGCGCTTCCCGCGTCTCGAAGTGCCGGTAGAGCGTGCCGACCGCTACCCCGGCTCGCTTGGCGATCTCGTCGACATGCGCGTCGGACTCTCCGGCGAGGAACGCTTCCCGCGCGGCGGCGAGGAGTGCATCACGGTTGCGTCGCGCGTCGGCGCGCAGCGGGCGGGTGGGCGGCACCAGCACCTCCATAAAGTGAGTCCGGTTCAGTTTAGTGTATCTTTTCCGGAGTCAGACTCACCTTAGTGCGGGAGCGATGCCATGACAGTTCCGGACGAGGGTCTCGCGGGCCTCCGCGTGCTGGTGACCGGCGGCAGCCGAGGGCTAGGCGCCGCGACGGTCCGCCGCTTCGCCGCCGCTGGTGCGACAGTGTTGGCAGCTTCGCGCAGCGCACCGCCAGACGATCTGCCCGCGACGTTTCTGTCCGCGGACCTCTCGACAGAAGCTGGCGCGGCGGAGCTTGGCCGCCGGGTGGCCGAGAGCGTCGGCGGGATCGACGTCCTGGTCAACAACGCGGGAGCCGCGACCGATCCCGCGCCGACGCTCGGGCGGACCGACGAATCCTGGTTCGCCGACCTGGAGATGAACCTGCTCAGCGCCGTGCGGCTCGACCGTGCGCTGGTGCCGGGGATGGTCGAGCGCGGGGCCGGCGTGGTCGTGCACGTGTCGTCGATCGCGAGTCACCTGCCGCAGCGCGGTGAAGCTCCCTACGCAGCGGCGAAGGCTGCGCTCAATGTGTACAGCCGTTCGCTGGCGACGGAGGTCAGCTCGCAGGGTGTGCGGGTCGTATGCGTGCTGCCGGGGTTTGTGGCTACGGAGGGCGCGGCCGCGCATCTTCAGCAGATCGCGTCTCAGGAAGGCATTGGGGTGGAAGAGATTCAACAGCAGATCGTGGACCGGCTGAACGTCCCGATGGGACGGCCAGGCGATCCGTCGGACGTGGCGGAGATGATCGCGTTTCTCGCTTCGAGCCGGGCGAAATGGTTGACAGGGGCGGAATTCCGGGTCGACGGCGGAATTATCCCGGCAGTCTGACCGCCGCAGCGGAGGGAGTATCCCATGGAGTTGAAGCTTGGTGCGGTGATCATCGACGCGGCGTCGCTTGAGGCGGAGAGCGCGTTCTGGCATCGGCTGCTCGGCGGTTCTGTCGCAACGACGGAAACTCACCATTTCCTCAGGGCGGAGGGGTTTCCGGTGCTGGTGATTCAGCACGCCGCCGGACAGGCGCCGCCGGAATGGCCGGACGGAGCGTCGCAGCAAATGCATCTGGACGTAACCGCGGATGATCTTGCTGCGGCGGAGAAACGGGCGGTGGAGGCGGGTGCGCGTCGGCTTTCCGGCCACGTGTATGCCAGTCCGGCTGGGCATCCGTTCTGCCTTCGGCAGGCTTGAAACCCCAATAGACTCGGCGGATGAACCAACCTGCCTTGTCGTTCGGTGCGGCAGCGTCCGCGTATGCCGAGCATCGCCCGGATTACGCGCAGGCCGCGGTGTGCTGGGCACTCGACGCGGCGCCCGGGCCTCGGGTGCTCGATCTCGGCGCGGGCACCGGGAAGCTCACCGCCGCGTTGGGGGCCGACGTCATCGCAGTCGAGCCAGATCCGGCGATGCTCGGCGAACTGCGGCGCGCGCTGCCGGAAGTCCGTGCCGAGCGAGGCAGTGCCGAAGCGATCCCGCTGCCGGACGGGTCCGTCGACGCAGTGCTGTCCGGTAACGCCATGCATTGGTTCGACATGGACGCCGCCGGACCGGAGATCGCGCGAGTCCTTGCGCCCGGCGGGATTCTGGCCGGATTGTGGAATGTCGTGGACGACCAGGTGGGGTGGGTCGCCGAACTGGCGCGGGTCAGCGGCAGCGCGGCGATCGGGCCGCGTGACACCCCGGCCGGATGGCGTACCGCGACCGCGCATCTTCCGGAGGCCGGTGCGCCGAGCAGGTTCGCATCGCCAGAGCGAGCCGAGTTCCCGCACGGTCAGCTCCGTACCGCTGACACCCTGGTCGCGACTCTGTCCACAAGGGCCGGGATGCTGATGTTGCCGGAACCGGAACGGACCGCGGCGCTCGATCGGATCCGGGATTTCCTCGCGGAGCAGACCGAGACCGCGTCCGGAACGTTCACGCTGCCAATGGCGACGTGCGTGCTGCGCACCCGGAAAAAGCCGTCACAGCCCAGAATTTCCGGATAGGCTGATCGCATGATGATCCGCCTGGACGCGATACTCCCTGTCCTGCCACGGAATCCGTATTCCTCGGCGGGTTCCGCGGTGGTATTCCTTCCTGCCACGCGCGAAAAAGGCCTCTGCCATGAAAGCTGAGCGGGTCGCCGTGGTGACGGGAGCCGGACGGGGAATCGGGCTGGCGATCGTCCGGGCGCTGGTTGAGGACGGGTACACGGTGGTCGCCGCGAGCCGTACGGTCACCGGTTCGCTGAAGGACCTGACGCCGGACGCGATCGAAGCCGATCTGAGCAGCCCGGACGAACCGGCACGGGTCGTGCAGCACGCGCTAGATGAGCATGGCGGGATCGACCTGCTGGTCAACAATGTCGCGGGCACCTCGAATCCGCCCGGCGGATTCCTTGAACTCGACGACGAGGCGTGGCTGCACACGTTCAACGTCACGTTCCTCTCGAACGTCCGCGCGACGCGGGCCGCGCTGCCGAGCCTCCTCGAACGCCGGGGAGCGGTGGTCAACATCAGCTCGGTCAACGCGAAACTGCCACAGCCGCGGCTGATCGCGCAATCGGCGGTGAAAGCAGCGGTGACGAATCTGGGCAAGGCACTGGCGGAGGAGTTCGGCGGCCGAGGCCTGCGAGTGAACACCATCTCGCCCGGTCCGGTGTGGACTGATCTGTGGACCGCGCCCGGCGGTCCTGGCGACCAGCTCGCCCGGCGCGCGGGTGCCGAGCTGGCGGAATTCAAGGACCAGTTGCCGAGCACGGTGGGGCTGTCGACCGGCGAGTTCGCCGATCCGGAGGAAATCGCTGCGCTGGTGGTGTTTCTGGCCTCCAGGAAGGTGGCGAACATGAGCGGCGCGGACCTGGTGATCGACGGCGGGATGACGAAAACCGTCTGACCGGCGCCGACGACCTAGCCGCTGAATCGCTTCACGTAGTCCTCGACGATCGGCCGTTCCGGAGCGATGATGTCGTCCGGCAGCCGGTCCAGCTCGAAGAACTCGTACCCGGTGATCTCCGTCCCGTCCACGGCGACCTCGGTGTTCTCGACGGTCGCAGTGAACGCGGCAGTCACGTTGTGGACCTCGTCGCCGTGCGGATACCGGTAGAAGTACTCCGGTCCGGAATAGACACCCAGCAGTTCGAGATCCCGTACCACCAGGCCGATTTCCTCCCGCACCTCACGACGGCCAGCGTCCTCATAGGACTCGCCGGGATCGAGGAACCCGCCGGGCAGGCCCCAATCCTGGCTTTCCTCCCGGAACACCAGCAGCAGCCTGCCGCGCTCGTCGGCGATCAGCACCGACGTTCCGGGCAGGATCAGCGGGCGCGTGCCGACTAGTTCGCGCAGTTCGGCGATGTAGTTCATCAGCTGTCAGTACCTTCTTGGTCGGGTTCGGTTCCGCCGCGCGGGCGGAAGGCGACGATCGGCAACTGCTGGACCATCCGGTGCCGCGCCGCGTCGGAGCCGTCATAATGCCAGCCCAGCAGTTTGCTCAGCACAGGATGCAGGACTGGGCGCAGCAGCAGATTCCTTCGCTCGTAGTCGGCGATGGCGTCGGCTGCTTCGGTTTCGTCGAGGATTCGGTGCTGGGGAGCGAACTTTCGGCGGCCGATCGCGACCTCCGCCGCGGGGGCTGCCTGGATGTTGCGGTACCAGTCCGACGACGGGCCCAGCCCGGCGATGGCCAGTACTTCGTCGGTCCGGGGACGGAGGCCGATCACTTCCAGCACGGTCCGGTACTGCCGGCCGGACTTGCGGCCGACGTGGGTGAGGCACAGGAAACGCTTGCCCAGCAACCAACCCAGGTCGCGGTCGTACAGCTTCGCCGGCGCCTTGAAGACCGTGCGCGCTATCGGGTTCACGGTCGGACTCCTTCCCTCGCCGCATGGTGCAGGTTCGTGATGAGCGCAGTGGATTTCCCGGTCAAACTCCCGGCCACGAATCGGTCAATTCCGGGCAACCGGGCCAGTTTCAGCGCGAGCCGCCGCAAGTGGAGCTGCGCTTTGCTGTCGGGGAGAAACCAGCGCGCGCCGTTGCGGGCGACTTGCTGTTTGTCGGCCGCGACGGGACGCCAGAGCCGTTCGTACTCCGCCAGCCCGTCGGAGATTGTCGACGCTCGGTTCAGCTGATCTGCCAGCACGTACGCGCCTCCGATGCCCAGTGACGCGCCCTGTCCGGCCAGCAGCGACACCGCGTACGCCGCGTCCCCGACCAGCGTGACCCGTCCCTTGCTCCACGTTGACATCTCAATCTGGGCGACCTGGTCGTAGTAGATCTCCTCGGACGGCGGACAGTGCGTCAACGCTTCCGGCACCAGCCAACCCAGCGAGCCGTAGGTGTCCAGCAGCGACGCCCGGATGTCGTCGGGCATGGCGGGGTCGGGCGTGCGATGGACGGCGAAGGCGGCGACCGTGCCAGCGCGCAGGCCATAGAAACCCATCTGGCGACCGACGGTGTCGGTGAGGCAGAACCGTCCGGCCGCCACCGCCTGGATCTCGGGTGACTTGAACAGGAACGCCGCGGTGTGAAAGCCGAGATAGCGGAGGAACTGCGATTCCTCGCCGAACACCAGCCGCCGAACGGTCGAATGGATTCCGTCGGCGCCGACCAGCAGATGGGCTTCCAGCACTGAACCATCCGACAGCGTGGCCGCGACTCGGTGGCCGTCGTCCTCGACCGCGACTAGCCCGCTGTCGTACCGAAGCTCGACCTCCGCGGGCAACGACGCACGCAAAGCCTGTTCCAGATCCGGCCGCAAGACGCTCAGCAACCGGCCGCCGACGGTGCGCGCGAACCGGGCGAACTGGATCTCGGACCGACGCTTCCCTTGTGCGTCAAGGAGAGTCGCTTCGGAGACCGGGTACGCCGCTTCCTTGATCGCGGGCAACACGCCCATCGCCTCGGCCGCGTCGTAGCCGGCACCGAAGAAGTCGATCATGTATCCCTGGGGGCGAGGGCCGGGCGACCGCTCGACCAGCGTCACCTCGTTGCCCAGCGCGGACAGCCGGTTTGCCGCGGCCAGCCCGGCGATGCCGGCGCCGCAGACCAGGATTTTCATCGCATCCCCCTAGGGTTGGGCGACCAGCCCGCGCAGCACGGCGGTGACCGCCGCCGGATCGCCGCCTGGGGCGAGGCCGCGGTGCAGCAGCAGGCCGTCAATGGTCGCCACCAGCACCTCCGTGGTCGCGTCTGGTTCGGGAACGCCGCGTTCAGCCAGCCAGCGGGAGACCTGCTCGCGGAATTCCAGAAGCAGGCCGCCGATCCGTTCGCGCAGCTCCTCGTCGCGCCGCGCCGCCAGGTAGGCCTCGACGAACAGCACCGACAACGGATCCACTCCGGTGTACGGCTCGACCGACCCGAACAGCGCGGTCACCAGGTCCGCCGGGTTCTGCGTCGCGGCCAGCGCCGGGCCGACACTCTCCAGCACCTCGCGCATCGCGTCGAGGACCGCCTCGCGCAGCAGCGCCTGCAAGGACGGGAAGTGGTAGTGCACCACGCTCGACGTCACGCCAGCCCGCTCGGCCAGCACGCGGGTGCTCACCGCGGTCCAGCCGCGTTCCGGCACTAGTTCCGCCGCCGCTGCCAGCAACCGCTGGCGCACGTCGCGTCCGCGTGCCGTCGCCGGAGAACTCATCCCGCCCCATCTCGGTCAATCGTCCAGGTCGGTCGTACAGGGCGATCGTCCTGTACGACTGCCCTGATCGTAGCGCGGCCTGCCCCAGCAGGGAAAGCGGGTGATCCAAGACTCACCTGAAGGCGGGAGGCGGCGGCGATGTCCGGTCCCTCCTCTAGCGTCTGAAGCGGCTGTTTCTGCCCGTCTCCGAAACCGACAGGTCGTCCACTGTGCGCTCGCCACTGTCCACTGTGTCCATTCGACGGCCGGCGTGGCTGGCGCCGCGGGTCGCGCGGACCGAAATCCTCGGCGGGCTGGTCGTCGCGCTCGCGCTGATCCCGGAGGCGATCTCGTTCTCGGTGATCGCCGGCGTCGATCCGCGGGTGGGCCTGTGCGCGTCGTTCACCATGGCGGTGGTGATCGCGTTCGTCGGCGGCCGTCCGGCGATGATCTCGGCGGCGACCGGGGCGATCGCCCTGGTGGTCGCGCCGCTGGCCAGGGAACACGGCTTCGGCTATCTCGTCGCGACGGTAGTGCTGGGCGGGCTGTTCCAGATCGTGCTCGGCTCGCTCGGAGTGGCGAAGCTGATGCGGTTCGTGCCGCGCAGCGTGATGGTCGGGTTCGTGAACGCGCTGGCGATCCTGATCTTCCTGGCCCAGGTACCGGAACTGATCGACGTGCCGTGGCCGGTGTACCCGCTGTTCGCCGGCGGTCTCGCGCTCATGGTGTTCTTCCCGCGCCTGACCAAGGCCGTCCCCGCGCCGCTGGTGTCGATCGTGGTGCTCACCGCGCTGACGATCGCGGCCGGGATCGACGTGCCGACCGTCGGCGACAAGGGCGCGCTACCCTCAGCGCTGCCGGTGCCGGGCATCCCGGACGTGCCGTTCACCTTCGGCACCCTCGGTCTGATCGCGCCGTACGCGCTGGCGTTCGCCCTGGTCGGGCTGATGGAATCGCTGATGACCGCCAAACTGGTCGACGACATCACGGACACGCATTCGAACAAGACGCGCGAAGCGGTGGGGCAGGGCGTCGCCAACGTCGTCACCGGGATTTTCGGCGGCATGGGCGGCTGCGCGATGATCGGCCAGACCATGATCAACGTCAAGGTCGCGGGCAGCCGGACCCGGCTGTCGACGTTCCTCGCCGGCGCGTTCCTGATGGTGCTGTGCCTGGCGTTCGGGCCGGTCGTGTCGCGGATCCCGATGGCCGCGCTGGTCGCGGTCATGGTGCTGGTCGCGTTCGGCACGTTCGACTGGCATTCGATCGCCCCGGCGACGCTGAAGCGGATGCCGGTCGGCGAAGTCGCCGTGATGGCGGTGACCGTGGGCATCGTGGTGGCGACCAGCAACCTCGCCATCGGCGTCGTGGTCGGGTCGATCACCGCGATGGTGATCTTCGCGCGCCGGGTCGCGCATCTGGTCGAGGTGACCGCGGTGCGCGAGCCCGACAATGTGCGTTACGCCGTGACCGGAGCGCTGTTTTTCGCGTCCAGCAATGACTTGGTCTATCAATTCGACTACGCCGACGACCCGGATCGAGTGGTCATCGACCTCTCGGCCGCACACATTTGGGACGCCTCGACCGTCGCGGCGCTCGACGCGATCACGACGAAGTACAAGGCGCGCGGGAAGACCGTGGAGATCGTCGGGCTGAACAAACACAGCGCGGCGATGCACGAGACGTTGTCCGGAGAATTAGCGGCCAGCAGCTGAGGCCAGCATCGCCGCCTGCTCCCGGATCCGCGGCCGGACGGTGAACCCGCTCGGCTTCAGCGTCAGCGATTCCACGATCTTCAACTCGTACGCCGGGTCTGCCTCGAAGTCATAGCGCTGCAACATGATCCCCAATGCCAGCACCGCCTCGTGCAACGCGAACTGGCGGCCGATGCAAGCGCGTTCCCCAGTACCGAACGGTTTGTACGCCTGGGCCGGGCGCTTCCGCACTTCCGCCGGCTCGAAGCGGTCCGGGTCGAATTTCTCCGGGTCCGGCCCCCACACCGTCGGGTCGCGGTGGAGCATCGGCAGCGGGACGATGATCGAATCTCCCTTGCGCATCCGGTATTTTCCGCCCAGCACAAGGTCTTCGCGGGCTTCCCGGGAGTAGCCGGGCGCGGTCGGCCACAGCCGCATCGCCTCGTCGAGAACGCGCCGGACGTACCGCAGCTTCGCCACGTCGCCGAAGGCCGGTTCGCGATCGCCCCACACCGCGTCGACCTCGGCGCGGGCCTTCTCCAGCAGTTCCGGGTGACGCGTCAAGTAATACAACGCGAACGACAGCGCGCCGGACGTCGTCTCATGGCCCGCGACCACGAAAGTGATGGCCTGGTTGCGAATGTTCACCGGGTCGAGCTTCTCCCCCGTCATCGGGTGCCCGTCGGTGAGCATCAGGCCGAGCAGGTCACGCGCTTCGCCGCCTTCCCGGCGGCGGCTCTCGATGACCTCGTCGACCAGGTTCGTCATGGTCGCGATGTCCGCCTGATTCTGCGCCGACGACCCGGCCAGCGCACGCCGCACGAACGGAAGCTTGACGTTGTCCAGCTGCGCGAACCGCAACGCACGGATCATCGCGGTGACGAACGGATGCGGTTCGTCCCGCTCGAACGACCCGAACCGGTACCCGAACCCGGCGAGACCGATCGTCTCGAGAGTCAGCCGCGTCATGTCCGCGGCGACGTCGACCGGGCCGGTCGCCCCGTCCCACGCCGCGGTCAACTCGCGGGCGACCTCGAGCATCATCGAGTGATAGCGGCGCATCGCCTCGGCGGAGAACGCCGGCTGCAGAATGTCGTGAGCCAGCCGCCAGTTCGGCTCGCGGGTATGCGCGGTGAACAACCCGTCGCCGACGACCCCGCGCAACCGCTCGACGCCGAGGCCGACGTGCTTGCCGAACCTCGACTCGTCGTTCAGCTCGGTGACCAGGTCGATCCCGCAGGCGAACACGATCTCAAGGCCGAAGAACTTGCGGGTGAAAATCGGCCCCAGCCCCGCGCCGGCGCGCATGGTGCTCTGCAACGGCGTGCGCACGTTGGTCCCGAGCAGGTCCCCGAGCACCGGCAACCGGCCCGGCCGGTGCGGAATCGCGGTGGTGTCCACAGTTCGCTCCCTACTGAACCCACATCCAATAGGGTCACCTTCCCCCGCTACTGAACTGGTGTCAAGTAAGCTGGGACGATGCGGACGCGCCTGAGCACCGAACAGCGGCGCGAACAGCTGCTGACCATCGGCGCAGGCCTGTTCGCAGGACGCCCCTACGACGAGGTGTGGATCGAGGAAGTCGCCGAAATCGCCGGCGTCTCGCGCGGCTTGCTGTACCACTACTTCCCCACGAAGAAGGACTTCTTCGCCGCGATCGTCCGTGGCCAGCGCGACCAACTGCTGGCAATGAGCGAACCCGACCCCGCGCTGCCGGTGGCTGAGCAGCTGCGCGCAGGGCTGGAGGTCTACCTCGAATTCGCCCGCACCCACCCGGACGGCTACCGCATCGTGCACCGCAGCGCCGGCGACGCGGACCGCGAAATCCGGGAAATCTGCGAAGCCGGGATGGCAGCGAACGCCGAGCGAATCCTGGCCGCGGTAGGCCTGCTGCGCCCGGTGACCGCTACTACCCGGCTGGCGGTTCGGGGGTGGCTTTCGTTTGTGGCGACGCTGATTCTGGACTGGCTGGACGAGCCGAAGATCAGCACGGAGGAGCTTCGGGACCTTTGCGCGCGGACGCTTTTCGCTGCAGTTGACGTGGATCCCAACACGGTCTGATTGCGGAAGGAACCCCCGCCCCCTCACGCCCCGCCGCTGGGCGGGAGGAAAACCTTCACGGACCTGCATTCCCTCAAAGGGCCCCTCACGGACCACCCGCTCGCCCCGCCGCCGCGAACCGCACCGAATGCCACATCCGGCGCGCTCCACGCGCAGAACGCCACATCCGGGGGCGTCCCACGCACCGAACGCCACGTTGGGCTCGTCCCATGCACCCAATGCCACACCGGGCCGGAGCCTCGCCACATGCCACACCGGGGCGCCGCCCCGTCACACGCCACACCAGGCTGGAGCCCCGCCGCGCGCCACATCGGCGCGCCAGCCCCCGTCACACGCGGCATCAGGGCGTTAGCCCCACCACCCAACCGCAGCCAGCGCACCCACCCAACCACCAAGGCACCCACACTCCCCCGCACCCCGATACGAAGCCAAAAACGCGGCGCGGGGGTGCTTGTCAAGGCATCTTTCCCGCCTTGACAAGCACCCCCGCGCG
>NZ_JBVKDT010000010.1:331927-341800 GCF_055633655.1 Amycolatopsis sp. NPDC114503
GGGGTGGGGGTGTGGGGGGGGGTTTTTTCTCGCGGGGAAAAACCCCCCCCGCGCCGTCGTCACAATCAGCTTCGGGGTGCCCACCCACGCCGCCCGGCGCAATGTCGCCGCCAGGCGACGAGCCGCCACCCCGCACCCCACCTCAGACAGTCACCACAACCTCATCCCCCACCACCCGAACCGGAACCCCCCGCAACCCCACCCGACTATCCGCCGGATGCCGCCCCGTCAAGATATCGAACTCAAACCCGTGCCAAGGACAAACAATATTCCGATCAGCCGGATGAAACGCAGGCCCAGCGCTCTTCCGATCCTCCCGAACCGGCTGAACAGTCCGAGGCATGACCTTCCCCTGGCAAACCGGCCCACCCTGATGCGGGCACACGTTATGCCAAGCCCGCACCTCCCCGGCATGAAAGTAAACCCCCACCTCCAGCCCATCAACCTCCACGACAATCCGCCCCCGAGCCTGGAGATCCGCCAGCCCAGCAACAACGACCTCCCGCCGCACCGCGCTCATTCGGCCCTCCGATACCAAATCGCCATGTCGAAAAGGTTCACATCCGCCGCGTCCAGCAACGCAGTCACCAGAACGACAGTCTCCGTCGCAGTTAGCGCATCCTCGCGAATCGGCCACGCGATCTTCCCCACCCGGTCAGTCTTGGCGGAAAACAACCGAGCAGCCGCATACAGCAGCTCGGCGATCTCTTCATCGGCAACCGCGGCCGCCCGGTCCTCCGCGAGGACCTCAGATGTCAACTCGCCCAGCCGAGATACCAGCGAGGTCAGCTCAGATGTCATGATCACGAAACCCCAGGACGCTCGTGAAGACGCTCTTCGCAGCAGGCTTCCGCCGATCAGTGGGAAGATTGAACACCCGAGCAGCGTTGAGACCCAGGATGTTCCGCTTAGCCTGCTCGGACAAAAACGGCAGCCGCGTAATAGTGGACGGCGCATCCCAATCCCAATGCGGCCAATCCGACGAATACAACAACTGCGTCTCCGCGTTGAACGCCTTCATCCCGGCCTCCAGCAACTCCATGCTGGTCCGCTCCATAGGCTGACTCGTATACCACATGTCCTTCATGTACTCGCTAGGCAACCGATTCAACCCAGGAGCCTCACTGGGCCGCATCAACACCTCGTGGTCAAGCCGCTGCATGAGGAACGGAATCCAGGCAAGCCCGCTCTCCACCCACACCATCTTCAGCCGGGGAAACCGCTCCGGCATGGCATTGATGATCCAGTTGGTCACATGAATCTGATTGTAATGCGTAAAAGACAACGCATGCATCGACAGAAAGCGGTTCAACTGAGCGAAAGAAGGGTCACCCCAGTGGTACCCGGAGTGGAACGCAAGCGGCTTCCCGCTGTCCTCGATCAGCTTGTACAGCCGAGTGTAGACATCCGAGTGAACCGGGTTATTGCGCGTCGAACAAACCGTGTACCCGATGATCCCGTCGTCGTCCGCATACTTCTCGACCAGCTCCTCGCACACCTCCGGAGTGTTGTACGGCAAATACAACATCCCCTTGAGCCGATCATCCTGCGGCAGAACGACTTCAGTCAGCCAACGGTTGAACGCCCGCCCCAGCACGACCTCGATCTCGTCCTGCGGATGCATGCCCAGCAGCAACATCGCGCTCGGGAACACGACCTGGTAGTCCAGCCCCATCGCGTCCATCCCGCGCCGGGCGGCGGCGACGAACGGATGCCCGGACACCCCCTCAAGCGGCTCCTTGCGCCCCTGGTGCCCGATCCGTCCGCCAACGCTCTGATGTGACATACCAGGCTGGATGTTCAGCAACGCGTTGTTCCCGGCGAACTTGCCGAACTGGTCCATCCCGATCTGGCGCCACACGTCGTTGTCGATGAGTTCGAGCACCTCGCCCCAGAAATGGTCCTCCGAGACGTGCGCGTCGATGTCGACGATGAAGTAGTCGTCGTACTCCTGCTCAGCCTGTTTGGTCGCGTGGGCGAGAACATCCCGGGTGTCGGTCCGCCCGCCGATCTCGGCGAGTTCCCGGATCCGGGGTCCGTCCCCGCCGGAACGAGGCACCGAAAAATCAGACACAGGCACGGATTCTCCCCTTCGTCCGGCGTCAGCGGGGCGCGACGGCGGCATCGGTCATCGTGGTCAGGTAATCGTCGTCAGCCGGAGCCGCGTTCTCGTGCGGAATGACGACGGCACGGTCCGGGCTCACCGCGAACGTGTGCTCCTCGCCCGCGGTCGGGACCGATTCCGCGGACAGTTCAGCCGTTTCGGTCCGCACGCGCATCGGGAGGCCGTCCGCGCGGACGAGAAGGTTGACGGCACTTCCGAGGTAGGTCGTGCGCTCGACAACCCCGCGGAATTTCCCCGAACCCGAGCCGTCCGGGCATAACCGGGCATGCGCCGCACGAAACGCGACATCGGCCCGGTCCCCCACGGAAACCTCGCCGGTCGTGATCCCGGAAAAGACCAGCGAAGTGTCGTCCACGCGCACCTCGGCGGTTTTCCCGCGCACGCCGGTGACGGTGCCGGGAAGGATGTTCTGAAAGCCCATGAAATCCGCGACATACGCCGAATTCGGGCGGTCGTACAGGTCGCTCGGCGTACCGGATTGGACGATCACGCCCTCGCTCATCACGACGATCCGGTCGGACAGCGTGATCGCTTCCTCCTGGTCGTGCGTCACGTAGACCGACGTCGTCTCGAACCGGTTGTGCAGCGACCGCACCTGCTGGCCCATCTGGTAGCGCAGCTTGCTGTCCAAATTGGACAGCGGCTCGTCGTAGAAGATGATCCCCGGCCGGGCGGCCAGCGCACGGGCCAGTGCCACGCGCTGCTGCTGACCGCCCGACAAGGCAGTGACCGGACGTTTCCCGAGGTCGGAAAGACCGACCGCGTCCAGCATTTCCCGCACCCGCTGCGCACGCTCCCGGCCGGGCATCCGCGCGACCTTCAGCGGGTACGCGACATTGTCCGTGACGTTCAGGTGCGGCCAGAGCGCATAACTCTGGAACACCATGCCGACCCGGCGTTTGTCCGCGGGCACGAACGTGCGCCGCGCGGTGTCGACCACGACCCGGTCGCCCATGACGATCCGGCCCGCACTCGGCCGCTCCAGTCCGGCCAGACAGCGCAACGTCGTCGTCTTGCCGCAGCCCGAGGGGCCGAGCAGCGTCACGAACTGCCCCGACTCGATCGTCAGATCCAGTTCGTGCAGCGCCGCCTTCGCGCCGTACTTCTTGGTGAGTCCGGATACCTGGACCTCGGTCATCGTGACCTGCGCTTTCTCTTCGGCCGGGAGGCGAGGCTTTACTTCTTGAACGCCTGGGTGATGAAGTCGAAGTAGGGCTTGTTGAAGGCGGGGTCCGGGTTCGAGAACGGCAGCCGCGGCAGCTTGTCCAGCGAGGGCAGGCCTGCCGGACCGGGCGCGGTCGGCGTGCGGCCATAGGAGTTGTCCTTCTCCGCCAACGCCTTCTGGCCTTCCGGCGAGTACAGCCAGTTGACGTACAGCTGCGCGGCCTCGGAATGCGGCGCGTCCTTGATCAAGCACAGCGCCGAGCGCGCCATGTAGTTTCCGCCGTCCTCCAGCGGGAACACCATGTCGATCGGCGCGCCCTTCTGCTTCTGCGCCTCGAAGTAGCCCTGGTACACGGCGATGCCGACCGGGAACCGGCCGCTGGCGACATCTGTGGGCACCATCGGCTCGGATTGAGATATCTGCAGATCCTGCGCGGCCAGCTTCTCCAGGTAGGAACGGCCCCACTTCTTCTCGTTCTCGGGCAGCATCAGCGATTCCAGGATGTACCGGATGCCGCCGGGCACGGTCATGTCGCCGACCGCGATCTTGCCCTTCCACTTCGGGTCGAGCAGGTCGTGCCAGTTCTTCGGCGCGTCCTGCTTCTGCACCTGGTCGGTGTTGTAGACGAAACCGAAGTAGCGCAAGGCGAAATAGGTGAGCCTGCCGTCGTTCTCGGTCGGGACCTTGAACCCGGGATCGGCGGTGCGCACGTCCGCGGGCGTGCAGATGTTCGGCTTCGCGGCCGCCTGGGGCGATTCCCCGCCGACGTAGATGTCCGCGATCCGGTTCCCGCTCTGCGCCTCGGTGTCGAGCTTGGTGAGGATCTGCGCGTCCGCCTGGTCCTGCGGGAGCAGCTTGATCCCGGGGAAGCGCTTGGTGAACACGTCGTTCAGCGCCTGGTTCGCGGTCACCCCTGGCCCGTACAGCACGAGCTGCGTGTGGTTGGCCGCGAACGCCTTGTCGTACAGCTCGTTCATATATTTGTTGGCCGCGGCTGATGCACCAGGGACCTCGACTGGTGTACTCGACTTGGTCGCGCCCGCCGACGCACAGGCGGTGAGCGTCGCGAGCAGGCCGGCGGTGAGCGCCAGCGCGGGCGCGCGCAGTTTCGTGCGGGAGAACTTCATTGTTCTTCCTCTCGAGTCAGTGGGTGATGCGGGAGAACGAGCCGGACGGACGGTCGGTGCGGCCGAGGATCCGGCCGCCGAGCTTGACGGACACCGCGGCGAGCGCCAGCACGACGAACGCGGCGATCAGGATGATCATGAACAATGCCGCGCCCCGGGACATCTCGCCGGTGAGGAACTGCTGGAAAGCGGTCAGCGACACGGGTTCCAGGCCGGGCGGGGCGAGCAGCATCGGCACGGCGAGGTTGCCCGAGATGAACAGCGCGGAGAGAAACCAGCCGGCCAGGAAGCTCGGGATGACCAGGCGCAGCACGATGGTCACCAGCACCCGGCCCGCGCTCGCGCCGGACATCCGGCCTGCCTCCTCCAGCTCGGGCGACAGCTGGGCGAGCGCGCCCTCGGCGATCCGGCTGGAGACCGGGATCGTGGCCACGACCAGCACGAGCGTCATCAGGAAGGCCGAACCGTAGAGCCCGCGGAAAGCCGGGAGGTAGAGCACGGCGAACATGTAGGCGAGGCCGAGCACGACGCCGGGCAGCGCCCAGGGAATCCAGACGGCGAACGAGGTGTAGCTCCGCAGGAATCCCCGGCGCCGCGCGGTGACGTAGGTCGTGAGCAGGGCGATCGAGATCGAGCCGAAGCCGCCGATGACCGCGAGCCACGCGGTGAGCGCCAGGCTCGAGCTGAACTGCGGGTCGGTGAGCATCGTGACGTAGTTGTCCAGCGTCAGCCCGGTGCTCATCACCCCGAAGATCGGCTGGAGGCTGCCGAGCACCATCGCGAACAGCGGCAGCAGGAAGTTCAGCAGCACCACCACGACGATCAGCGCGGACAGCACCCAGCGGACCGGGCCCAGCTCCTGCGGATCGCGCCGCGACGTCTTGCCGGTGAGCGTGGTGAAGCTGCGGCCGCGCAGCATCCAGCGCTGGGCGAGGAACAGCAGCAGCACCAGCAGGATCAGCACGAGCGACAGCGCGAACGCCTTCGTGTACTCGGCTGGCGCCTCATCCCGGACGTAGTGATATATCTGCGTCGAGAAGACGTAGATGCCCGCCTGGCGGCCGATCAGCTGCGGTCCGTCGAACGACTGGAACACCAGCACCGCGATCAGCAGGGCCGCGCCGGTGATCGCCGGGCCGACCGACGGGATGGTGATGGTGAAGAACGTCCGCACCGTCCCCGCGCCGCTGATCGCCGCGGCCTCGTCGAGCGACTGGTCCCGGTTCTTGAACGCGCCGAGCAGCAGCAGGTACGCGAACGGCATGTAGCCGAGCGAGGTGAGCAGGATCAGCCCGCCCCAGCCCTGGATGTTGATCAGCGGCCCGTGCGTGCCGAGCGCCCGGCCGAGCTGGTTGAGCAGGCCGTTCTGCGCGTTGCCGAGCATGATCCAGCCGAGCGTGTGAAACAGCGGCGGGACGAACAGGTTGATCACCATGATCGGCGTGAGCAGCTTGCGGCCGGGGACGTTCGTGTTGGCCGCGATCCAGGCGAACAGCCCGCCGCCCGCCACCGAGATCGTGCCGCACACGACGACCAGCACGATCGAGTTCCACAGCGTGTGCCAGGTTTCCGGGGCCTCGAACGCCGCGAGCAGGCCGCTCATCGTGAACGGCATGTTGTCCGAGGGCAGCCCGTCGCGGAAGGCGCCGAGCACGATCATCGCCACGGGGTAAACGAAAATCAGCGTGAGCCCGGCGAGCAGGGTCGCTTTGAGCACACCGCCGGTCACCGAGCGGCGCATCGAGGCCCGCCGGTCGTGCTCGAATAGGCGCTCGGTCACTGCACCGTTCCTTCCTGCGAGCGATCGGTTACCCGCCGCGGAGACGAACCGCTCCGTCCGTCCTGCCGGTTAGCGTAAGAACTCGGGTGCGGCGGCTCATCGAGCGGCTCTCCGAAGTCCTTCCGGTTTCCTCAGACACCGTGTCGGAGGAAACCGCTGATCAGATCAGGGCGGCGAGCACCGCGTCGTTCTCTACGGGCAGCCCGATCGTCACGCGCGCCCCGCCCGCCTTCGGGAACGGCCGAGCAAGCACGCCGCGAGCCTCCAAACGGGACAGAAGGTCGGCCGCATCTCCAGGCAGGAAAAGGAAATTCGCCTGGCTGGGCACATACGCGACGTTCGCCGCCTTCAACGCCGCCTCGACGCGAGCGCGTTCGGAGACGATGACGGCGGTTCTTTCCTTCGCCACAGCCAATCCTTCGGCGCTCAACGCCGCGATGACCGCCGCCTCGGCCACGCTGTTGAGCGCGAATCCGACGGACGTGCGACGCAGCGCCTCGGCGATCCGCGGTGCTGCTGCGGCGTAACCGACGCGGATCCCCGCCAAACCGTGCGCTTTGGACAGTGTCCGCAGCAGCACGAGATTCTCGAACTCGTCGAGCAATCCGACAGTCGCGTCCACCGGTTCGGCAGACACGAACTCGCGGTACGCCTCGTCGACAACAACCAGCACGCTCGACGGGACGCTTTTCAGGAAGTCGC
Organism: Amycolatopsis sp. NPDC114503; assembly: GCF_055633655.1. Lineage (NCBI taxonomy): Bacteria > Bacillati > Actinomycetota > Actinomycetes > Pseudonocardiales > Pseudonocardiaceae > Amycolatopsis > Amycolatopsis sp. NPDC114503. The sequence continues at coordinate 338,827 of NZ_JBVKDT010000010.1, forward strand.
GGATATCCTCGATGCCGCGCAGCCCGCCGGTCGGGTTGTTGGGATTGCAGAGGTAGACAATGCGGGTTTCCGGGCCGACCGCGGCGAGCATCGCGTCGAGATCCATCGCGCCGTTCACGTCGAGACCGACCTCTGTGGACTCCGCGCCGGCGAGCGAAAGCGCCGCCGCGTACGCCTCAAAGGACGGTGCCGGGCGAACGCCGTGCACGCCTGGTTCGCATACCAGCCGAGCCAGCGCGTGCAGCAGAGTGCCGGATCCGTTGTCGATCGCGATGCGCCCCGCGTCCAGACCCATCGCCTCGGCGACGGCGGCGCGCGCCGCAGTGCGGTGGTAATCGGGGTAGCGATGGGCATTCCGCGCCGCTTCGGTCATGGCGGCGACGATGACGTCGGCGGGCGCCCACGGCATTTCGTTCTGGGACAAGCGGATCGGCGGCTGCGCACCGCGGGACGAGCGATCGGGGGCGGCGAGCACGCGGTCGACCACACTGCGGAGCTCCAGCAGCATGCATCCTCCTCAAGCCGGACGATTAACTGTAATGAATATACATAATTCTGAGCGCGTGTACATCCATCAGTTCTCCGGCGTGAGATCTCAGGAAGGCCGGGCTGCCACAGCAGGACGCCGATGCCGCGAAATCGCCGACTCCGCCAGCTTGTGGTCGCGCCGCACGACCGCCTCGGCGAAGTCGAGGTGCGTCCGCAACCGCTCCTGCGTGGTCGGCGCGGTGACGCCCTCGAGCCGCGCGGCGATGATGTAGTCGACGAGATTCGTGTACAGGCTGCGCAAAAGCTCGTTCGGCGACACCTGTGCGATCCGCGCGTGCAGCGCCCAGATCGCCGTGGGCGCCTCGGCGGAATCCCAGGCCGCCTTGAGCGTCTCGGCGCACGCTGAGATATCAGCGATGTCCTCGTCGCTCGCGTTCTCGACCGCGTCGTGCAGCACTGAACCGTCGAGCGAGTCCAGGACGCGCAGGCAGTTCTCCACCGTCGCCTTCCCTTCGCGCAGCTGTAGCAGCTGATCGCTCAGGTGCGTGAACGGCGAACGCGTCGCAACGAAGATCCCGCCGCCCGGGCCCGGCTTCGCATCGACGATGCCGCGGGCGCGCAGCAGCTGAATCGCCTCGCTGAGCGTGGCCGGGGCGACCCCGAAGCGCGCCATCAGCTCCTGACGGCGGCCGACGAAGTGCCCGGCGCTCCAGCCCTCGGAGACGATCTCGTCCTCAAGCGCGCGAGCGACCTGGACGGCAGCGGCGGTGTTCGTGATCTGCGGCAAGAAGTCCTCCGAAGTTCTCGGTCCGGTGACGTCGCCGACGCGGGTCACGCGTAGTGACAGATTAGAGGCGCACCGGAACCCCGAACACCCGGCATCGTCTATATTGATTGTAGACATTAGATGCTGGCGTCACCAGCGCGGCACGCACCGTTGCCCAAGGAGCCCTCATGCCGGTTTCCGCCCCGATTCTCGCCGACTCCGCCGCCCTCCTGCCAGACCTGGTCGCGCTCCGCCGCGCCCTGCACGCCCAGCCCGAAGCCGGGTTCGCTCTCCCTCGCACCCAGCGAACCGTGCTGACCGCGATGGCCGGCCTGGATCTGGAAGTGACCCCCGGCCCACACGACTTCACGTCCATTGTCGCGGTACTGCGCGGTGCCCGCCCCGGGCCGTCGGTCGTACTGCGGGCGGACATGGACGCGCTGCGCGTCACGGAAGAGACCGGGCTGCCGTTCGTATCTCAGACGCCCGGATTGATGCACGCCTGCGGACACGACCTGCACACAGCCGCGCTAGTCGGTGCGGCAAAGCTGCTGAGCGCACGCCGGAACGAGATCGCAGGCTCGGTGGTCTTCATGTTCGAACCAGGCGAAGAAGCCGGCGGCGGCGCACAACGGTTAATCGAGGAGGGAGTACTTTCAGCAACCGGCGAACGTGCCGAGGCTGCGTACGGCATTCACGTCCTACCCGGCCCAGCTGGCGTATTCACGACCCGCCCCGGTCCGGTCATGGCGGGAGCCAGCAGCCTGACCGTACGCGTGCTCGGCCGCAGCGGACACGGATCGCGACCACACCAGGCAGTAGACCCGGTTCCCGCCGCGGCCCAGATCATTTCAGCCCTGCACACGTACGTCACCCGACGATTCCCGGTGTTCAACCCGGTTGTGTTGTCGGTGACCAAAATGCAGGCGAGCGAGATCATCAACGCGATCCCCGACGAGGCAACACTAGGCGCGACGATCCGCGCACTTTCCCCGGAGAGCGTAGAGATCCTGGCCCAAGAGCTGCCCTCTCTAGCGGACGGAATCGCGTCAGCTTTCGGCTGCCGCGCGGAAGCAGAATTCCGGTCGGTCTACCCAGTCACCTCGAACGCCCCGAAGGCAGCCGCGCACGCTTTGAACGTGCTCGGCGACCTGTTCGGCCAGGAACGAGCCGTACCGCTGGAACATCCGATAATGGCGTCGGAGAGCTTCTCCGCCGTACTGAACGAGATCCCCGGCGCTTTCATCTTCCTCGGCACCACACCAGAGGGAGTCGACCCGGACACCGCGGAGATGAACCATTCCCCACGGGCAATCTTCGACGACACCGTTTTAGCCGACCAAGCCGCAGCACTGGCAGCACTCGCACTAAGCCACGTCACGATCCGTGAGGGGAACCCTGAGGGACTCTGATTCCCTCAGGGTTCCCCTCACAGCTTTTTCAGCCACCCACACCCAGCCGCACCCGCGCGCCCAACTCACCAAGGCACCCACACCACCGCGTCACCACGCCCCCAACCGCAGCCCGCGCACCCAAACCCACCAACGCAGCCACACCCGGCCCTGCACTCCAACCGCAGCCCGCGCACGCACCTCACCAGCGCAGCCACACCCGGCCCTGCACCCCGATACGAAGCCAAAAACGCGGCACGGGGGTGCTTGTCAAGGCATCTTTCCCGCCTTGACAAGCACCCCCCCGCCGTCGTCACCGAGGTTTCCC
>NZ_JBVKDT010000011.1:0-186133 GCF_055633655.1 Amycolatopsis sp. NPDC114503
ATCCCCTCCGCCATCGGCGGCGCGGACTCGGCGTCGAGTTCGGTCACGGTCAGCCGGAACCGCCCGCCGCGCAGTGTTTGCAGCTGCCACCACTCCGCAAAGCCCCCGACCTCGCTCCTCACCGGATACCTCGACTGCGGCAAGGAGTACGGCACCTCGACCACGTAGGTGTCGCCGATCCGCACATCCCGCGTCCGCACGTCCTCCAGCATGCGCCGACCCCGCACCCCCGCACCAGCACGACCGCGGCCATCCCTGACCAGGAACAAACTCTTACTTTGCGGCTCGGGTCAGCTTCGGGAGTCCCGGGCCTAGACGGAGGATTCGTCGCGGCCGCCGATCTTGACGCTGGCGAATGTCACAGGTTGAGGCTTGCCGGTGGCGAAGGATGTCAGTTCGGCGACCGGGCGGACGTAGGTCGTCATCCACTCCCGAAGCGGCCGAGCCCTGCCGGTCACCGTGATGACTGGCGTCGTGGTGAACGAGAGTTTGTACAGCTGCGGTCCGGTGGACGACGCCAGGTAGTGCATCCTCAGTGTGTCGCCGTCTGCACCAGTCCATTCCTGAGCGGAATCAGCGTTCCATGTCCCGCCGAAGGATGCACCGTCGTCGAATTGCGTGATGTACCGGTAGGTCTTGAGCGGGGTTGTGCCGGACAGCTCGGTCAGGCCGCCTGCTTGAAAGGTGATCTCGTCGAAGACCAGGTCGGTATTCTCACGCAGTCTCGGCCCGACGACGGCGAGTTCGGCCAGCAGCAGGGACTGCCCCGGTGCCTGATGGGAAACGTGAGCCTCGGGAAACACGACGTCGAGGTTGTTGCGCAGTTCCCCGCGGACCACCCCGTACGGCTTGATGCTCGGCTCCCACACGGTCCACGACGGATCGATCTTCGCTGTGATGTCCGCCGAAGGCGGCTCGGCCGGCAAGCCGTAGGCCATGCCGGTGACGTTCTCCGCGCCTGCCAGCGTCAGCACGCCGGACACCGACGAGCCGTCGGCGAGTCGCCACTCAAGCGGATACTCACCGGCGGGCAGCAGCGGATGCCTGTTCACTGCGGCACCTCACTGCCAGCCGACAGCGCTTCGTCCGAGAAAAAAGACGAACGTCCACGAAGTGGCGTTTTCCCTTCCGCACGGCGTGTTTCGCCGGAGAGCGGACATCGGATCCGTTAGCGCCATCTCAAGCCTCCACTGCAGTGCGCTGGTCGTGGTCGCGCGCCGCCGCCTGGCCAGCGCGCACCTGACGACCCCGGCGCGGAGAGCGAGAAGTGCTTTGGTGGGCCGGTCGCTGGTTGCCTGAGGTGCAGGGACGGGCGACCGGCCTAGCCACCGCCAGCGAGGATGCGCGGCACAGCCACGGTCGCGCAGGCAGCACGACGACGCTAGCACAACGTGTCTCCGGGGCACCGGTTTCACGAGGCAGCGCAACCAGAACAGCGAACGAATCCCGCAGGGGCGTTCTTCTGTCCATTGAGGATGGCACGACCAGGCCGCCCGGGGGCCGTCGAGACCGCGAGCGCGTGAAACGCATGAGCCTTCCCGCCGACCTCGGCCTGCAATCGTCAGTAGGCGCGGGTCTCGGTCAGCTGCGCTGGTACAGCAGTGAGCCCATGACGGTGAGGGTGGTCGAGGTGAACTCGCCGGGCGGGTACAGACGCCCGCCGAGGACCGCGGTGTAGGCGGCCAAGGCGTGCAGGGCGACCAGATCGCCGTTCGCGCCGTCGCCGAACGCGTCGGCCGCCTGGCCGGGGTTGCCGTCGAGGAAGTGGTCCAGCGCGGCCACGACCGCGAGTTCGTGATGCGGCGGAAGGGCCATGCCCAGCTGGGACAGGACCTCGGCCCGGAGCTCGTCCACCCGCAGGCGAGCACCGACGGCTTCGCCCTGCTCGGTGAGGAACGCGGTGAACCGGATCGTCTCCTCGATCGCCTCGCCGACCAGGTCGGTCGCGGCGACCTGCCCTGCGATCCGTTCCACCCGGTCCCGCTCCTGGTCGAGGTAGCCGCCGATCAGGTCGAACACCAGCGCGCCGACCGACCCGCGCCGACCGGCACTGCGCTCGTCCGGCTCGGCACCGTCCCGCGCAACCTCGCCCTCCAGCAGGGATTCCGCGCCGACCTCGAAGTCGGCCTTCGCGTGCAGCGCCTCGATCGTGTCGCCGCGGCGCTGCGCGGCCAGCTCCAGCAGGCGTGTGTAGGCGGGTTCGAGCTCGGCGACCCTCGCGGCGAACTCGGCCACGCCGGGCGCACCGGGATGCGAGCGCTGCCAGCGGGCCGCTTGTTCGCGGCAGAAGCCGTGGTCGGCGGCACCGTCGCGGTAGACCTGCTCGACATGGTCGAGGGTGGCGCTATCGAGGCCGTACTGCGGCGCCCCGCGCAGCAGCCGTTCCTGCTCGGCGGCGCCGTCGAGCATCTCGGTCACCACGTTCGCCAGCACCGGCAGCATCTCGATCGGCTGCCAGGTCGGCTTGCCCCGCTCGCTCATGCCGCACAGCATTCCAGCCCCGTCGCCCTCGCAGGACCGTGGGCGGCGAGTGAGCCCTGGGCAAGCTTCCTCATCGAAGACGACGACCTCGACTGACCCGCCGTCACCGCGCCACAGCGGGGATTCCGAGGTCCAGTACCGCGTCCGGCGGCAGGCCGTGCTCGAGCAGGCGGAACCGGTCGGCTTCGTAGGCGTGGATCGCGGCCGCGCAGCGGGCCCGGCGCGTCACCAAGGCCCGAAACGCCTCGGTGATAGCGATCCCCAGGTAGGCCTTCCCTCCGCCGGCTCCCCAGGCCGGGTCGACCGCGACGCCGTCAGGAGTGGAACACCACGCGTGCTCCATCACCTGGAGACTCTCGCCCACTTCGGCCAGCGCGTAGCCCTCGACGTAGGCCAAGCCCCGGCGGCGGGCGAGGCGGGCGGACGCGGCGTAGCAGACCTGCATCGCGTCCGGGTCGGCTTCGCCGTCTGCGGGCGCGGCGAACCACCGGCCCTCCGCCAGCAGCAGGTCGAACAGCGTGGGGTGACGCCAGCCCCGTTGGATGCCAGCCGCACGGTACGGGGCGGCGTTGTCCTCCAGCCACGCGAGAAGACGCCGCTGGAACGGATCGGGCGTCGTCCCAGCCGTCATCGCCAGGTCGCTCCGAGCGCTGTCCATGTCCGGTGATGATCCGCCGTTGCGGGCAAATCCGCGACCTTCCCCCGGCGCCTGGCGGCCGGGGTCGGCGCGGACCGCTCAACGGCCTCCGGGCAGGTCCCGGGGATTGCCGGTGCCGCCGGGATCCTGTTCCGTCGCCGACGACGGCGCGCTCGGCCCGGCGGCGTCGGCGCGGGCGAGCACGTCGAACTCCTCGAGGAGGCGCGCGGCCTCGGCGACCCTGGCGCGGGTGGTCCGGGCCAGCTGGCGCAAGACGTCGCGTCCCGCGACCTCGGCGACGATGCCGTCCGGGGTGCAGGCCAGGCTCTCGGCTTCCCAGTTCTGGGTCGCGGTCTTCACCCCGGCGACGGTGCAGGCGGCGTGCAGTTCCCAGCGGCTGTCGTGGCGCTGGTTCGCGGTGACGGCGAAGCTCATCGGGCCGTGCGTGCAGGCGCCGCCGTAGCCGCCGAACCCTTTCCGCGATGGTCCCCACGTCCAGAACGCCGGCGGGGGAACGGGAACGGGCGGCAAACCGGGTTCGGTCATGGCGTGCGGGGCTCCTCTCCGGCGGCGGAGCCGACAGCCTGCCTCATGACGCGATCGCAACGCCACCGGCGTGCGGCGTGGCGCGTTGAAACCCGCTGTTCCGCGTGTCGTGTGTGCGGTTTGGCTTGCGGTGCAACGACAACGGGCGACACCCCCGTCGTGCGGGTCAGGACGGCGCGGGGTTCACTCGGTCGGGGAACCCGGTGGATGGTGCGTACTGTGGCCGCTCATGGACACGACCGAATCCGGCCGGTTGTCGGCGGCGCAGCTGATCGTCGGCATCGTGGGAGTGGTGCTGTCCGGCGGGGCCGCGAGCCTGTACATCGGCTGGCGGCTCACCCACGGGCAAGCGCCGATGACGCCGGTCATCGCCTACGCCGGGACGACGACGCTGCACCTGGCGTCGCTGGCGGGGTTGTGGACTCTGCGGGCGAAGGATTCGCAGCCTCCGTCGTCCCTGCGCCCGACGCTGCTGGTCGGCGCGGCGGTCATCGGCGTGTACGCGGCCCTCGGCTTCCATGCGATGCACCCGGCGAGTCCGGCGATCGGCCCGGTCTACGGCGGTGCTACCGCGGCGATCGGCCCGCTCTACGCAGGGATGCTCCTGCCCCGCGGGCACCGTCGGCCCGCCGCGCAATGACCGTTCGGCGTGCGGGAAGACACGCGCCGGTCTGCGGCGCGGGGGGTGCTGCCCGCAACGACGTCGTCTCCCGCGTCTCAACGCATCGCGGCCGCCCGCGAGGGTCAGCCGGCCCAGGTGAGGAACAGCATGGTCACTCGCACGATGTCCCGCTCGCCGATCACGTACTGGGCGTCGCCGAAGCGGCCGAAGCTCGCCCGCCACGAGCCGTCGGCCTTGTCTTCCCTGCCCGCGTTCCACGGGTTGTCGGCGAGCTGCTTCTCCAGCCCGGCCAGCGCACGCTGGCCTTCCGGGGGCAGGGTTTCCTTCTGCTCGGCGGCGCGGGTGGTGTAGCGGACTTCGTAGCTCATCGGTGCTCCGGCGCGAGATCGGACTCGTCGCCGGCGCGCAGGCGCTCGATGACGGGGCCGGTGTACTCGCCGATCTCCGGGTTGAGGTGGCGCAGCGCCTTCCCGTGCCAGAATCCGACGACCTTGTGCACGGGCTCCAGGTCGAAGCTGTCCTCGGCCTCGGTCATCGCGTTGATGAACTCGCGCTCGAACTCCGCGAGGTCGTCCGCGTCGGTGGCCCTCAGCGCCGCGCGGACCGCCGGGCCGGAGCGCTCGAACGTGACCCGGGGCCGGTGCGGGGGCCGGTCGGGCGAGTCGTCGACGACCAGGCCGGGGATGTCGCGGGCGGTGACGGTCATGGTTCCCGATTGTGCCGCACCCGCCGATGCCGGGTAAGGACCTGTCAGCGTGGTCGTGGCGGTCGCGGCGCACCGGGCGGGTAATCAGGTCCGCCAACATCCTCGCCGCGACCGACGCCGGGGGCACGGAGCAGGAGCGCCTGCTGATCGAATGGCCGCACAACACGCGGATTTGGAGCGATACCGCCGAGATCAGGCTGGCGGCAGTCTGACCACGCCGCCGAATCACAGAGGGAGAATCATTCCATGACGCAGCCTCACCCCGACTTCTTCGTCCTGCGCGGCCTGATCGCCGATCACGACAACTCGAGCGGAAACAGCCCCGACCAAGCCGGGAAGGTTGCCGGCTTCGACAATGTCGCCCTGCGGGCAGCGGCAGGCTCTCGTGCTCAGCAGATGATCGAGTGGTACGGAACGTTGAGGAAGACGCTGAAGGCGGAGCAGATCGACGAGCTGACAGAGTTTCTTACGGCGATGTGGAGGGACGGATTTGCGGTCGGTGCCCGTTCCCGGATGCCCTCCGCCTGAGCCCCCGAAGAGCACGGGATCGACGCCGTGCTCGACCTCGCGATCCCGGTCAACCTCCGCGTTGCGCACGTGCCGCTGTTCGGTCCCCGGCGGGGAACGGCGTACGGGATCCTCGAATGCGAACTGGCTGCGCTACGAGCCGGATTCCCTCTTCGTCCCCCAGGACCACGTCGAGTGCTACGCGTGCGCCTGCAGAAACTCGTCCCACGCGTCGGTCCCGTTGAGTTCGATCACGCGTCCCGCCATGTGCAGGAACGCCGCGATGACCAGCACCGTGCGCGCGTCGCAATCGGCGACCACCGCGGCCGCGGCCTGGTTGGTCGGCGAGGTGCTCAGGGGCGGAAGCGTCGGGTTGTCGGGGATCATCTGCACCTGGTCGTAGGCGTCGCCGGTTTTCGCCAGCTCCTCGTCCGCGAGCTTCCACAACTCGCGCGAGCGCTGGTCGCCAAGTATCCCCGCGACTTCCGCCCTGGTCTCGGGTGCGTCAGGCAAATACCGGCGCTGGATGGAAGCAAGCCACTGCGCGCCGAGAGTGAGGATGTCGCGCAACCCGCTGGGAGACAGCTCTTCCCACACGGTGATGTCGGCGTCGGCGGCAAGTTGCCGGGCGGTGCCGTCCAGCGACAGGTCAACGCCGCCGCCGTCGTCCGGCGGAGTTTCCGCGAGCTGCGCGGCGATCCGGCGGGCCAGGTAGACATCGGCGGCTTCGATCAACTGCTGCCGGTAGCCGACGATCGCGTTCACTGCCCCGAGGGTGTGCGCGGCCTTGCGCATTTCGGGCGGGAGCCCGCCCAGATCGGCGAAGTCGACCACGTGCACCCCCTCGTGCTCGTGTCCTGCGGCGATCTCTCGGATCAGCGCGTTCAGGTCGAAGTCGTCAGGCTCGGGCACGGAAAAGCTCCCCTGGGAGTGGTGACTCGGCGCGCCCATCCTGGCAGCCCGGTGCGATCCCGGGCCGGGAAGGTGGATCCTCCAACGCGCGCGACTCGAGAAGGGCGGCTGGATGCCCAGAACTCGTCGGCCGGGTCCGCGGCGGGCAGGGTCCAGGTTCGGGCGACGACCAGCAGCAGGGCGGCTTCAAACCTGTCCTGGCATGAACACGTCGCGCGCCGACTGCGTCCGCCGGATCCGTTGCGGCGAGGTCGCGGGTCGCCGCTGTCAGGCGTTCCACAATGGACGAAGCAGGAACCGGCGTATTCTCGCCGCCGAGCGGGTCCGGTGCCCCGGCGGCAACGCCCGCACACCGCCCTTCCCGGGCTCGGGATCGGGCAATCGCGAGCCTGGCGGCGGGGCGTGCGCTACCCGAGCGCGTCGGCGGTGGCCGGGTCGTAGGACCAGAACGTCTCGGGCGAGCGCATCCGGCGGTGCGGCGTCGGGGTTCCCGGCGGCAGCGCCCTGGTGGGCTTCGGATCGCACAGGACGGCGGCCGCAGTGGTCAGCAGCGGCGCGACCTGACGGAACGCCGCGGCGTCGAGCGGTTCGGCGGTGCCGATGCCCCGGAGCCGGACCAGGGCGTGCTCGGCATCCGCCGCCCGAGCAGCAACCCCGCCACGACCGCACCGGCACCGGCCAGCGCCCACGCCTGCCACATCACCCTGCCCCCTCGCCCCGCCGCGCACCTTGCCGCCGCGGTGATCAACCCGAACGTACCCGCGCCGCCCGACGACTCGCGGACGCAACGCCCGGGCACCTGGCGTGGGCGGAAGCCGTATGCAGTGAGCCGGACGAGACCGCTGGTTTCACAGTCCGATGTTCCTCAAACGCCGAATACGTCGCGTGAGTGTGCGCAACACCCTGACCCCTTGCCCGAGCCCGCCGGTTCCCCTCCGACCGGCCGCACCGTCGCCGACGCCGTCGACGACCTCGGCGTCACCCTGCACGAACGCTGGCCCCCGAAACGGCGGTGAGCCACCGTCGGACCGCAACGGCTCGGCCGGCCGAGCGCGGGCCGCTACAGATCCGGCTCCAAGTCGTCGTCCATACCGTTCTCCTCCTCGTCCTCCTCGCCGACGCTGGGACGCGGCCGGGGGCGCGACGGAGCCGTGTGGCCGCGGCGACGCGATCGGCTGGCGTTGCTGCGATCGCTGAAACCGGAGGTGCTGGCCGTGGAGGAAATCGTCGCTTCGGATCCGGACCCGCATGCGAACGCGCAGTTGTCCTGCGGCTGTCGTCTTCGGGCAAGACCGCCTGCTGATACTCGGAGTCCGATCATCGGAGCACCGCCAGCAGTGCGGCTGCCACGCCCAGCGCCAGGTGGTGCAGTGCCTGGTCGGCGACGTACATCCCGGAAACGCCGCCGGCGTCGAGCCGGGCGAACTGCCGTGACCCGGTCTGCTCCAGGATCCACCGCACCGGCCAGCGACGATCCAGCAGCGCATGCGTTGCGACCGACCATGCCAGCGCCGACGCTATGCTCGCCAGCGACCACTGCACCGGCAGCACCAGCCAGGCGAGAAGGCCCAGGACGAGCAGGGTGAGGTGGTACTGGCCCACGTGGGCCAGATTCGCCCGCCATCCCCGGCGTGGATTTGCTCCCGCAGCGACCTCCTCCGGGGTCGGAGCGCCCTTTTCCTTTGCCTGCCAATCGCACTGGCCGGTCACATGGTCGGCCACGTTGTGGCCCACCAGCAGCAGGAACCCGGTCGCCGCGAACGTGGTCAACGTCGTCAGCTCGTCGATGGTGGCCGTCACGCGCCGCACCGGCCTTCCGCGTCGGCCGCCACCGCGCACGGGCACTCAGGCCGCACGGCCTCCGCGGGGCCGCTCGAGTTTTCGGTCATGCGCATAACCGTGGCTCGCCGTCCGGTGCGGCACTGTCTTCGAGAAGACGTTCAGAAGTGAGGTGCCTCACGCGTCGATGCCGGCCGCGGACCGCGCCCCGGTCGGCCGGGGGCGTCGATCAGCGGGTGCCGGCCAGCACGGGGCTAGGGTCGTTGCGTCGGCGCGGTAGCCGTGCTGTCGGTAGGTCTCCGCAAGGCGTCGTTGAAGGTCGGCGGCTGCGCTCGCGCCGACGCCCGGGAGTTCGGCGTCCGGGTAGAATCCCAGCGTGCGGCAGGCGTGCAGCGCCAGCTCGCCGAAGTCCGGGAGGGGCCGGCGTTCGTAGTCTCGGATGTCCAGGGAGATGCGGGAGAGGCTGGTGGCTTCGATCGAGGAGACCAGCTCTCGCATCCGGGTCTCGTCGGGTCCCTCGGTCCAGGCCATCCGCCAGCCGCCGCCTGCGGCGGGAAGCACTTTCACCACGGTGTTGGCCTGTTGCTCGAGGTCGAGCCGCAAGAACACTGCGTGCCGTTCTGCGTCCAGTTTCGGTTCCCCGCCTCGCGTTCCGGTGGTCGTGCGGCCACTCCAGCGACAGAAGGCGTCCGCGCCGCCGGGCGCGAACGCGTCCCGGCGCGAGCCTGCGCCGAGAGCGGGAAGGGGGCGTTCAGCCGCCGAGGGATTCGAGTTGGGCGAGGCGCCGGTAGCCGTGCGCGGCGAAGTCGGACAGGTCCGTCGCGTGGGAGTACACCAGCACTCCGCAGGTGGTCCACAGCCGCACGGTCCGCATGGCCTCGGGCCAGGGAGCGATCGGCGCGGCGTGCCGTTCGTAGCCGGCGAAGAACGCGTCCCGCTGCCGCCGGTCGGGCAGCCCGTCGAGGTCGAGGAGCTTGCCGAAGTCGACGATCGGCTCTGCGGCCTGCACGTTTTCCAGGTCGAAGAGAACGGGAACGCCGCCGGTCTGCCCGACATTGCGCCAATGGAAGTCGCCGTGGATCAGCACCGGGTCGCCCGGCAGTTCGGCGGGGCCGAACCGCGCGTGCAGGGCACGGACGCGGTCGGCGGCCGCCGGGTCGGCGTCGGCGAGGTCGTCGGCGCGGCGGGCGATCTCGGCGTCGAGGTCGTGCTCGGCGAAACCCTCGGTGTCCCCGGCGGTTCCGGCGTGCAGACGGCCCAGCATCTCTCCGACGCAGGCTAGATTGCTCGCGGTCGGCGCGAACGGCTCCATGTCCAGCCATTCGTAGCTGATCCACCACCGGCCGGGCCCGAGCGATCCGTGGTCCAGCAGCCGCGGGGTGCGCACCAGCGGCTCGACCTTCGCCGACGCGGCGATCGCCCGGCTCCAGTAGCCCTTGTCGTCGAAGACTTTCACGAACAGCGGGTCGCCCGGCGGAGCCGCTGCCCGGAAGTGGACGTTGTGGTACGCGCGGGAGTCTCCGAGCAGCACGACGTCCCGGGCGAGGATCCGGCTCAGGGCGTCGGCGGCCGGCCGGTACTGCGCGGCCGGGTGCGCTTCGTCGTCGGGCACGCCAGGATTCTCTCAAGGCCGGCTTCTCCCCTTCGCCTGCCTGGCCGAGACCGACGAGCAGAACACGAGGAACCATGAACGACCCGAAGATCCAGGTCATCGATCTGAGCGGCGATCCCTGGGCACGCTGGCGCGAACCGGTGATCGCTCCCGGCCCGGCCGCACGTTTCCGCTCTGCCGCCTACCGGCTCGTGGACGCCTACCTGGACTTCCCCGACGGCATCCACGCCCGCATCCCGGAGCGGACCGCCGCCGTCATCGGCGAGGTCGACGCGCACCTCTACCGCGGCGTCATCGTCGCCGCGTCCGACCTGCTCCGCACCTGGCGCAGCATCGCCGTCGACCACGGCGGCTGGGAATTCGACGCCGAGGAGACCCACCGCGGCACCGCCGACGTGCTCGCCCGCAGCCAGCTCTCCCCGGTCCGCGAGTACGCGCTGGCCGTCCTGGAAGCCCAGCTCGCCACGGCCCGCGCGCCGCAGGACACACCTCCGGTGGTGCGCACCGCGGCCGGAGACCTCGTCGCAGACGGGGACGTGGACCTCGGCGAACTGCACACAGCCGCCGCGATGGCCGCCTGGCAAGGGTCGTGGACCCTGGTCGACCAGAACCAGCTGCGCTCGACCCTGCGCGACCAAATCCGGCTCGCCGACCAGGCCGCCAACGAGAAAGGCTGACCGCTCGCCCTTGCAAGGGCCGGCTGTCGATGTCCGAAGTGCACTGCACGGATGTCTGAATTCCCGTGCACGCCTCATGGTCTGCTTCTAGCGCACCGCATCGCAGTCGTCCGATAGCGTCATCCCGGCGTCGGTTTCGTGGCGTTCACGCGCTCGGGTCGGGGTCGACGGCGCGGATCCGGGCGACGACGCCGTTGACGATCGCCTTGAGCCGCGGCCGGCGGGCCGGGGCGATCGGGAACCACTTGCGGTCGGCTTCCAGTTGGACCTTTTCGCTGGCGCCGGTTTCGCCGTAGCGGCGGTTGGTGTAGGCCAGCAGTTGGCGGGCGACGTCGGACTCGTTCGCAACGGCGGCTGATGACAGCGTCCTTAACTCCAGGGCGTCTCCGTGGAGGTCCACAAAGGACCGGTGCGCCGGTGGAGTCGACGACGTACCCGGCCCTGGGCAGGCTCTGCGGCGTCGGAGTGCCGCGGCTGCCGGAGCGGCATCGCGCGCCTCATCGTTCGGGAGCGGCGGATTCCGAGCGCTCGAGCTGATACCCGATCTCGTAGCGGTCGGCCCGCACGATGGTTTCGTTGACCTCGCACACCTGCATGGCGGGGCTGCGGGCGATGCGGCGAAGCCGCAGCACCGGCGTGCCGGGCGGCATCGTCCGCCAGAGTTTGCGCTCCCGGTCCGACGGCGCACGGGCGCCGATGCGCTCTTCCCAGATCAGCGGGCCGTACCCGTTCTCTTCCATCCGGTCGTAGATCCCGCCCGGCCCGGTGTCGGCCTCGCCCAGCACCGGGATCCGCTCGACCAGCCACGGCGGCACGTAGCTGATCGACACGTGGTTGGGTTTTCGGGTCTCCTGGTCGCCCATCACCCGGTCGCGGTTCACCACGGGCTGTTCGGGTTCGGTGCCCAGCAGTCCGACGAGGTCGAGGGGCGGGGGCGCGGTGCGGACGAGCGGTTCCTCGACCGCTACCCAGTGCTCGGCGAGCGGGTCGAAGTAGTACCCGCGTTCGTCCCGGTAGACGAGGCGTTTGCGCACGATCAGTTTGCGGGGCAGCTGCGCGCGCACGACGGTGCCGCGCCTGCGGAACGACTCGACCAGGCCCTCGTCGGCCAGTACCTTGATCGCCTTCTGCACCGTCGCGACCGCCACGCCGAACTGCTCGGTGAGGTCGACCAGCCGCGGCAACGTGCTCCCGGGGGGATACGTGCCGTCGAGGATTCCGGTCCGCAGCACTCCCGCGATCGCTTCGTACGCAGGCTGGTCGGCCATCCACACGTCCCTTCCGAAACAAGTCCCGGCTATTTGTACTAGTAATATTGCGCACCGTCGCACATCGTGCAATCCTCGGATAGTACTAGTAATAACGTTGCGTAGTCACCGGCCGGTACGTCGCAGCTCACGTCGTGCATCACGTCTCGTGGGGAGTTTGCCGTGCGCACCATCGTGTCCTCCGGCTCCAAGCCGGCCACCGCCGTCCCTGTCCAGCGCGCCGCCGCGCGCCGGGCATGGACTCAGCCTCACCTCCGCCGGATCGGGCCCGGCACCCCGGACCCGGCCGCGCCGTCCGCGAAGTCCGACGCCGACCTGATCGCCGACGTGCGGGCCCGCGAACTCGGCTCCTACGGCGAGCTCTTCCTCCGGCACCGGAACGCGGCGGTCAACCTGGCGCGGCAGCTCGCCCGCGGCGACATCGAAGCCGACGAGCTGGTGTCCGAGGCGTTCGCCAAGGTGCTCGACGTCCTGCTCGCCGACAACGGACGGGGCCCGGACCGCGCCTTCCGCGCATACCTGCTGACCGTGCTGCGCCACATCGCCTACGACAAGACCCGCCTCGCCCGCAGGATCGAGCTCGCCGAGGACGTGGAGACCGCCGCGATCGAGTCCGGAAGCCCGGAAAGGATCTCCGAGCCGTTCCGCGACACCGCCGTCGAGGCGCTGGAGCGCACCCTGGCCGCCCGGGCGTTCGCCCGGCTGAGGGAGAGGTGGCAGGAAGTGCTGTGGCACACCGAAATCGAGAGCCTGGCCGCCAGCACGGTCGCTCCGCTGATGGACCTGTCCGCGAACGGGGTGTCCGCGCTCGCCCGCCGCGCCCGCGAAGGCCTGCGCCAGGCGTACCTCCAGGAGTGCCTCGCCGACCCGGAAGCCCGGCCGCGCGACTGTCGCCGGGCCGCGAGCAACCTCGGCGCCTGGACGCGCGACGGACTCTCGAACACGGAAACCGAGTGGATCGGCATTCATCTGGGCCACTGCCCGACGTGCCGCGGCGCGGCGGCCGAACTGCGCCAGGAGCTGCGGGCCTGACCACACGTGACCCGGGCGTCCGCCGGAGGTGTGCAGTCGTCGCTGCCCCCCGGATCCCGCCCTTGGTCACCACCTCTCGCCCGTCAGGAACACCACCGAGCCAGGGATGAATTCTGCACACAACCCATACGCCCGAAGGAGAAACGCCGGATGACAAGTCGAACTGAAGCCGTCGCCAACGCCCTGCGCTGGGCCGAGGCGGCCGAGGAACACGCCCTGCTGCAGAAGGATGCCAGCGATCTCGCCGACATTGCCCACAGGGAGAAGGAAAACTGGCTCCCTGCCGGAGTCGCTGCCGACAAGCACGGCAAGAGGAAAGACGGCGCACGCCAGATGGCAATGATGTGGGCCGCTGTCGCCCAAGCAATGGGGCCCGGCGCTGTCGAGCACGAGGAGGGTCTGCCGGAATGACCGCCGAACCGCTGCCGTACTGCGCGCGGATCGTGCGCCCCGGCCACGACACCCTGTACCTCGGGTTCGCGGACGCAACCCAGGCCAGAATGGCGGCCAACAGCCTGGACAGCCAGCTCGCGGACACCGCGCACATCCCGCACACCGCGACGGAGCACGGCCCGACCCCGGCCGGGGTCGAGGTGATTCCGCCCCTGTCCGGAGGAACGGCCGAGATCGCTGACGCGATCGTCCGGGAATCACACGTCGGCGACGTCCCGGCCCGCTTCCCGGACGTGTTTGCTCGACTGCGAGCCCAGTTCGGCTACGAGGAAGCGTGCGAAATGCAGCAGGCCGCGCTCGCCTTGCTCGACATGGAAGACGAGGAAGACGAGGAAGACAGCGAGGCGGAGCAGCTGCGCCGGCAGGTGGCGGAGCTGGACGCGCGGCTGCGGTCGGTCTATCTCGACCGGCTGGACCTCCTCGCGGTGCTCGCCGCCGACCCGGCCCTGCACCCGCGGCTCGCGCTCGACGCTGACGGCCAGCCCGGCTTCCGCACCGTGCTGTTCCTGACCGACCCCGACGTCGGCCAGATGTCGTTTCATATCGCCGACGTCGACCTCTCGCTGGTCCAGCACGTGCCCTGGGCAGCCGACGGCGACCCGTACGCGACCTGGGACGGCAGCGACAAAAACGCTGTGCGCGCCCGGCTTCGGGAGCTGGCCCAGCGCCGGGCCGTCGCCGCCTGCCTCGCGTTCCGGCGCACCGATACGACGCAGGCCGACGCTGACGCCGAAGAGACGCGTGCGTGAGCGCGGTTCACGAACTGCTGAGCCGACGCAGCGATCTCCAGCTGGAGTTCGTTCGACACCGTCGCCGCGGCCGCGTGCACGTGGTCGTCCCGCGCGACCCGGACACCAGGCAAGAACTGGTGCCGACGGCCGAGCTCGGCGAGGAGGAGAAGTTCCAGGGCGCCTTAGCCCTCGTGCGGAAGGCCACGCCGACACTCTGCGGCCGCACCGTGCTCGTGTACTTCGACGGCAAGACCGGCGACCACGAGATCGTCGACACCTTCGCCGACAACGACCTGTGCGGGAGCTGCCACCGCGTTCTCGGACCGGAGCACGCCGCCCGCGCCTTCGAACACCCGACACTGCTGCCATCCTGATGTCGGTTGGCCTGCGCAATGTTCCGGCTTTCCGCCGAAACCAACCCTCGTGGTGCTCTCGTCGGCGCCGACGGCGCGACGGCCGCCCCAAATCACCCCCGACTCGGCCCAGCGAAGAACGAGAATGCGAAAGGCAGGGAGCACGGTGACCGGCAAAGAAGGATGCTTCACTATCGTCGGACAGGACGGCGAGGTCCGCGCCGTCAAACCGATCCCGGGAGCTGAGGCGGCGGCAAACATGCAGACACCCGACCTGGACCCTGAGAGCGCGGCAGCGTTCGCGAATGTCACGCCGGCAGATCCGCCGAAGATGCTCGACGCCGCCCGACTGCTCGCTGAGCTGCGCACGCAGCACGGCATCGCAGACGACGTGCCGATCATCGTTGTCGAGGACGAGACCGCCGTGCTCCGGCGCGTCGGCCTTCCAGGCGAACGCGGCGGACCGGGCAAGGCCGCTCACGCCGCGCACGTCGACGTCCCCGACGGCGCGGTCGTCGTGGACGTCGATCCCGGCCCGCCGACCCTGCTGGTCACGTTCGCCGAGAAGACCGACAAGTCCGTGCCGAAGCCGTACTACGTGCTGCCCGGCGGCCGGATCGGGCGACAGGACAAATGGAAGGGCCGCCCGTCCCAGCTCGCGGGGTTCCAGCGCGACGCCAACGCCGCGCACGTCGACCTGACGATCGAGGACGTCTACGCCGACCTCGGCGCGGCCGCCGGCACGTACGCGGTGCTCGTCCACGCCGACGGCGAAACGGCCGTCCAGCCCGACCCGATCGAGTCCGTGCAGGTCCACAAAGGACCGGTGCAGCCGTGAGATCGGCTCTCGCCGCGGGCGTCTGCCTGCTCGCCACCTCGCCCGTCGACGTCACGTCCGACTGACCACGCTGCCCAACTCCGGCCGCCAAGGGAGCCTCCTGTGAACAAGAACAAGGCGCTGGCCAAGATCGGCGCCACGATGCTGCAGAACCCTGACGCGCGGCACTTCGGCTACCCGCTCCGCCGGGCATCCGGGGTGCGTTCCGCAGCCATGTACCGGACTTTGACGCGAATGCTCAACGACGGATGGGTCTCCGACGGCTGGGAAGACCCCCGGACCCTCGCCGAGGGGGAGAAACCGCGCCGCTACTACGTCCTGACGGCCGCAGGCCAGGAAGCGCTTGCCGACGTCGTGGCCCACCGCCTCCCCTCGTTTTGGGTTCAATTCGTCGCGGTGTTCCGCCGCCGCACTCCCGCCTTCTCCGGCGAGAGGACGCACACGGCCGACCTGATAGCACGCCGCTGGCGCGCCCTGCGCGACCGGAAACCGAGGCGGCGATAACGTCCTCTCCCCCACATCGAAACCGACGAGAAGAAGCCAGCCGCCATTCGAGCCCCCGGCCCCGCGCGCGTTGGCAGCGGCGAAGACAGCCGCCGACGGAATGCGCCGTGGTGAACCCGGCCTTCAAGAACGGAAAGGATCGTCGTGATGCAGAAACAGACCGCGCCGCGACGCTGGTGGAACGGGCTGCGGTCCCGCCAGCGCGAGGTGATCCGGGCCGGGGCGTTCTGCCTGGCATGCCTCGCGCTGTTCGCTGTCGGCCTGCTGCTGGCGCCCTTGCTCTGGCCGGGTGCGCTGCAGAACGAGGAAGCCCGCGGTGCGGCGGCGCTCGCGGGAATCGTGGTCGGCGTGGCCGCTGCCCTGGGAGGGACGCTGCTCAGCCACCGCGGCGAGAACCGCCACCAGCGCACGTACGGCACGACGTCTGTCGTCAGCCTCGCCCGCGGCGCCGATCGGAACGAGGCGCGGCATGACTGACGGACACTGACACAGCAGTACCGCGAAGTCCCGACGTCCACCGCGAACGCGCACCCCGGCTCCGAGGAGGAAGACCGTGAGCACCAGCCTCGTACTGGCCGAACCGGCGTTCGTGCAGGAATACCCGGAACTGCAGAACACCGGCGTGCCGGACTGGCTGCCATTCGCGCTGGAGCAGACCGTGAAGTGGCTGACCCTGAGCTACAAGGGCAGCCACAGCAAAGGCGGCAGCGAGAACACCACCAAGAACTACGCGATCGACCTGGGCGTGCCGCGGGCGATGCAGACTTGGCGCGAGCCGGTCACCGGCAACAAGCGCGGGCGCCCTTCACCCGGCCCGCGGCCCCAGTCGTTCCTGCGCTGGTGCGCGGCCGTCGACGTCAACCCGTTCACCGACGTCGACGTAGACCTCGCGCACGCATGGACGCGGTACAGCCGGTTCTGCGGCGACGCGGACACCACGCTGCACCGCCGGGTCGGCGCGATCAGCGCCTGGTACTCGGCCATGCGCCGCCGCGAGCACACCACGATCGTGTTCGCCGACCTGATCACCCGGCAGGACCGCGACAATCTCGGCGTCACCGCCGTCCCGGCCTCGCCGACCGTGGCCGCGCCGCTGGCCGTAGTGCAGGCAGTGCAGGTCGCCGCACTGCTGGACCCCTCGCCCCTGCGGACCCGCAACCGCGTGATCGCCGAGCTGCTGCCCGGCACCGGCCTGCGCGCGGCCGAGCTGTGCAACCTCGACCTCGACGACCTGCACCGCCCCGGACCCGGCGGCGTCCCCGCGCTCTACGTCCGCGGCAAGGGCGGCAAGTTCCGCTGGGTCGCGCTCGACGAGCACGAACTCGCGCTCATCGACGACTACCTGCCCGACCGGATTCCTCCGGACACCGGCACCGACGTCGCCCTCGCCGGACAGGTCGGCAACCGGCCCGCCGTGTCGCAGCCGCTGCTCACCTCGAGCACCGGACGGCGGCTGTCGACGCAGGCGATCACCCACCTCCTCAACCGGCTCAGCGGCCTGCTCGACCCCGCATCCGATCACCCCATCGTCGCCGAAGCCGCGCTCGTGCTGGCCGATGCCGGACGGCTGCACCCGCACCAGCTCCGGCATGCCCACGCCCAGGAGGCGAACGACGCCGGTGCCTCGCTCAACCAGATCCGGCTGCAGCTCGGGCACGCGTCGCTGGCCACGACACAGCTCTACCTCGACAACAGCATCAACCTGCGCAAATCGACCTCCGTGGTGGTCTCCCGCCTCATCCGCGAAGGGGTCGACCTCAGCACCCTTCCCGCCGACGGCATCCGGCTGCGCGACCTCCCCGACCTCGAACACCAAGAATCCTGACGAGTAGTGCTGCAAGTCGATCCGGAACGTGGAGCCCGGCATCCGTCGCGCGCGGCAGGCTCAACCGACGCAGCGCAGTACGCTGACGACAGACGACCGTGCGTCGGCTTCTGCGCACGCGCGTTCTCTTCAGGCACACCATGAACAGGAGCGTCAATGATCGACCCGATCAGCCTCGGCGTCGGGGGCGGCCTCCTCGCCGCCGGCTGGATCGTCGGCCGTTTCGCTCGTCTGCGCGCACGTCGGAACTCGCCGCAGAACACGCTCCCGACCTGCACCTGTTCCCACCCGCTGTCCAGCCACGGCAAGGACGGGCAATGCCGCGCCACCGTCACCCGTGCCAACCAGTGGAACAGTGTCGGAAAACCGGTCTCGTTCGAGCACGTGGTGTGCGACTGCCAGCAGTACGTCGGCCCGCCCTCCGAGGAAATACTGATGCTCCGACCCGCAGGCGGATGGCGTTGACAGAGGGACAACTCTCCCCGTTGCGATCATCATTGTCAGGAGGAAAGCATGGCCATGACGACCGTGGCGACACCGGCCATCTCGGTCCGGCTGGGCGAACGCCCCTGGCGTGATTCCGCATGGGTCCGGTGACTGCGGCGGTGTCGCTGATCGACGTCCGCACCGCCGAGCACGGCGACGTCCTGGACCACGTCGAACGGGCGCTGGGCGTGCGGCTGGTCCGCGATTCCGTGCGGTACGGCGAATCCGGCGCGTCCGAGGGGTTCGCGACCGACCACGGCCGGTGGGTGCGGATCGAGCGGAGGGGGATGCACCGCGAGGGCGGGCAGTCCTGGATCGGGCTGGAAGAGGCCGACACGATCAGCGGAGTCCGCAGGCCCGCGTGGTTCCAGTCCTGCACGTGGTGCGACCCCGCGCGCGGCGCGGTGTGGCGCGCGGACGAGGTCGAGCTGATCACCGCCCCGGCCGTGGCCGAGCCGCCGGCCGCGTTCGCGCTCCCCGCGCAGTGGTGGGCGGAGCTGCGCCTCTCGCTGAACGTCCTCGGCGTGCACCCCACGCGCCGGGTCGGCATGTCGCAGGAGCACGTCACACGTCGGATCGAGGAGGTGTTCGGGCGCGGCCTGGACACCGCGGTGCACGACTGGTCGACGGCGCACACCGATCTGCACTGGGGCAACGTGACGACGGACGGGACGATTCTCGACTGGGAGGACTGGGGGCGGGCTCCGCGCGGGCTGGACGCCGCGACGCTGTGGCAGTCCTCCCTGCCGGTGCCCGCGCTTGCCGACCGGGTGCGCGCCGAGTTCGCGTCCGATCTGGACACCCGGGCCGGGAAGCTGGCAATGCTTCTCCAGTGCGCGAACACGATCCGGGCCGCCACGCGGCGCGGCTCAGAGACGGCGCTGTCCGGCCCCGCGCGCGCTGCTGCCGAACGGCTACTCCCCGAGCTGCTCGAACCCGGCCCGTAGCTCGGGCGTGAGTTCCGCGCAGATTCCCCGGTCCACCAACCGCCGGGCGACGGCGCGGGCCGCACCCGTCTCGGCGTGCAACTGCTCGACGTTCACCGGGTTGCCGGACACGAGACGGCGCAGCGCGGGCTCGGCCTTCGGCTGGAAGTCGATCTGCCTCCCGGCCGCGTACACCGACACCATGTCCTCCTGGACCACGACCCTGGGCGGGAAGTCGGTCAGGCACACCACGTCGGGCACCTCCCCGAACAGCCCTCCGGTCACCACCCGCCGGCGGAGCGGTCGTTCGTCCTCGCGAGCTTGGAGGTAGACCTCCTGCGGGTACTGCGCCACCAGTTCGGCCGCGAGCGCTTCCAGCGCACCGGAATCGCCGTGCCGGTCGAGATCCTGCCGGAACCGGACGTCCTTTCTGGACTGATCGGCGATCCAGGCCAACCAGTCCGCGCCGGTCCGCTTCTGGAACCCGAACGTGGCGTGCAGCGAATACTCTGCCCCGTCGCCGGAACGGTCCGTGCGAGTCGCCTGGTGCCAGTAGCCGCGCGGGATGTGCATGACGTCGCCGGTGCGCATCGTGCCGGACCAGACGATCTCGCGCGGGCTGGCCTCGCGCCCGTCGCGATCGGCGTCGCGGTACATCGGCGCTTCCCGCGTCGGCGGCCGCACTTCCCAGGACTTCTCGCCGCCGAGCTGGACGATGATCACGTCGTGGTCGTCCCAGTGCAGGTCGAACCCGGCCGCCGTCGCCGTCGTGAGGTAGGTGTTGACCTGCACCAGCTCGCGGCTCCACCACTGCAGCGCCTGGCAGGCGATCTCCATGGCGGGATCGAACGAGTCCAGGGTGTCCAGGACGACCGTCGCGCCTTCCGTCATCAACGACGCGAGACGGTCCATGCGCGCCATCGTCCGCGCCGGCCCGCGCCGGCGCGGAACCGCCGCGGTGTAGCGGTCGGGGTGCAGTTCCTCGCCGTGCTGGAACACCCGAAGCTGGGGAAACTCCAGCGACCGGCGCATGACGAGATCCAGCAGCCTGGCCGGAGTCAGAATCCGTTGGCACAACGCGGGATCGCGCATCGCGCCGCGCGCGAACCCCGTGCCCATCGGGTCGGCGTCCTTCCATCCCAGGGCCTGTTCGACAGCGGAGACCAGAAGGTGATCCACCGGTCGCGCTCCTTTTCTCGCGTAGCAACGAAAACGGCGGCAGGCCTCCGCCTGCCGCCGTCCGATCGTCAGGCGGTCACTCCGGAATGTTCCGGCCGTCGCCGCCCTGATCGCCGTGGCCGTCGCCGCCGCCGCTTGTCGACGGGTCGCCGTGCGCCAGGTTCACCCGGTCCGACACGACCGGGAGCGGCCGATCGCCGATCACCAGTTCCTCGTCATCCATCGGGGTTTCGCTCCTTCGGATCGCGCGTTTTCCACCGCACCAGCCAGGCCATCACCCACGGTCACAGGTCAATCACCCGTCACGTACCGTACCGCGCCGAAGGGCGCCCTGAACGTGCTCGACGCAGGTTCATCCCCCTGGAGCAGCCCGCCCGGCTCAGCGCGTCATCACCGAGTCCGCCTCCGCGAACCGCGCCCTTCGGCCGGCTCGGCGGCAAGCAGGTCCAGCCCCGCGACGGTGAGGTCCCACGCGCCGTACAGTCCGTGCACGGCGAGGTGAGCCTGCACGCTGCAGCGCCAGTCCCTCTGCCCCGGCGTCGGCCGGGACGGATGTCGGGTCATGGTCCGACCCGTCCGCGCCCGGGTCCGTGACCGGGGCGGCTGTCCAGCCAGGCCAGGAGACTGCGGGGGTCGTACCAGCCTGTGCGGCCGACGTTCACCGGGACCGGCGGCTCGGGAAGCGGTCGAAGGTTGCGGGCGTTCCTCGCTATCTGTTCGGAGCGCGCTTTCCTGGCCCGGCTGAGGGCCTGGGCGACGGCGTCGCGGGTCATGCCCGCCCGCGCCGCGATCTCCTCGATGTTCTCCAGCGGGGGGAGGTCGTCGTCGGCCGCGTCGAAAGCGGCCCGGGCCGCTTCGGCGGTGGCGTGCATGGTCTGCCGCAGCGATTCGGCGATGGGGTCGGTCGACGTCCGCGAGCCCACGATCACTGTTGCTTCGCTGAGGTCCCAGACGCGGTGCTCACGCCCGTCGGAGTGGTGCACGGTGTGCTCGGTCAGGGCAAGGGTCCGCCGGGCCGTCCGGTCGGCCCCGATCGGGCGCTCGGCGCTCGCGGTCGCGACGACCTCGGCGTCGACGCGTTCGGCCCCGAGCCAGGGCATCCACACGTCCGCGCCGACGTCGTCCCGGTTGTCGGCCCTGAGGATGGAGCGCAGAAGGTGCTGCGTGGCCTCGAATTCGCGATGGCGGAACTGCCATTCGTTGACGGCGTCGCTTTTCGGGACCGAGGCCGGAGGGTCCACGCGGCCTTCGGCGAGCAGCCCGTCCGACCACGCCGCGAAGTGCATTCCGTCGCCGGCCCAGCGGGACGCGATGTGCAGCGGCCGCACTCCGGAGGCGACGCTGACCTCCCGCAGCCAATGCTCGGGGTTCCGGTCGAGGGTGTCGCGGGCCGCGACGGGGTCGACGTCGACCGACTCGGAATACACGATGCGGGTCGCGTCGTCGGGAATGACGGGCGGGCGCAGGGCGGCGATCCGGTCGATGTCGGTGATCCCGTGCCAGACGCAGCGCTGTGTCACGTCGGGCCGGACGCCGCGCGCGACGAGTTCGCCCAGTGCGCGGGCGGGCAGCGGGGGCGGCGGCTCGGGCGCGGTGAACATGAGCCATCCTCGGCTGCGCCACCAGTAGGGAGGGTGCGCGGCCAGCGCGGCGGCGTCCTCCCGCGTGGCGACGTCCCACCACAGCATCCGGAAATCGGCGGGAGCCCAGCCGCCGCGGCGCACGACCGAGGCCACCGCCCCGTCGAGCGGGTATTCGGCGGCGGGCGGCATCAGTTCCTCCAGCAGCGTTTCCGCCTCGCCGGGAGCCAGCGGGCGGCGCACGAGCAACGGCGGTTGCCGATCGGTGCTGCCGGGAGCGGCCGGGTGGTTGCGCGGCGCGGCGCGCACCCAGTCCGGGATCACGTCGGCATCGGCGGGTTCCGGAGACTCGCGGATCTGCTCGAACGTCAGCCATCCGTACTTGCGGGTCGGGACCTTCGCCCACAGCCAGCGTTCCTCGGGGTCGACGAGGACGCACAAGCCGTCGTGCGGGAGGACCCCGTGCACGTAGCGGTGAGGGATGCGGAATCCCTGAAGGCTGGGCGGGTTGTCCTCGAAGGCCCAGTAGGCGGTGACCTCCGTACGGGTCGGGACCTCCCAGCCCCGCAGGGCTTCCACGGTGATGTCCGCGAGTTGCACAGCACTCCTCCCTAAAACATGTCACAATAACTATGACATGTTTTAGGGAGGAGTGCCAGCCTGGTCGGGACACCGCGAACAGCCCCGGACAGTCCGGCAGCCCTGATGACCGGTGAACCGGCAGGCCTTCACCCGTCGCCAATCGACAGCGAGGAGAGCGCAGTGCTCAGCGACCCACAGCCCGGAGAGATCATCGTGAGCCGCGGATCGGGCCACGGCGGCAAGAAGTTCGTCGTCGGCCAGATCACCCGCGCCGCCTGGGATCCGGCCCGGCACCCGGAATTCGCAGCGCCGGAGCAAAAACCGTCCGGCGTGCGCGTGTCCGGCCTGGTGGTCCCGGTCGAAGTCGACCGGGAGCACTTCAGCGCGGACGGGCTGTCCTTCGGCGTGGGCGACGACCGCGGCCACGTCTACAGCGCACGCGTCAGGGCGGCCACGAAAGAAGAGCACGAGCAGGCCGTGCTCGCGTTGCGCGCACGCAACCAGGCGGAACTGGACCGGCGGCGCCGCAAGGCCCTCACCGACGCCCTGAGGGGGATGTGCAGCTTGCCGTGGAAGCTGCTGCCCAGCGACCGGTCCGTGCCCGAGATCCCGCAGTCCGCGACGCGCGAGCGGCTGGAGCTGGCACGCGGAGACGACACCCAGGTGTGGGTCGACGAGGCCGCCGGACTGCTGTGGACACGCGGGATCTCCAACACCCGCACGAACCGCGTCTCGATCCACGAATGCCCCCTCACCGACAGCAGGCGGGAGGCACTGGAAGAGCTGAGGGCCGCCTGGCAGTCCACGGCTCCGGACGGGGCCGCCGACGCGAACACGGTGTGAGCGCTCGAAGGCCGGGCGGGCACCGCAGCCGGACCGTCGGCGAGCCCGCCGCACGAGTGCTCACGGGAAATGGCCCAGGAACAGGGCATTGAGCCGACCGAGAGGGTCCCCGAACCGGGCTCGCAGAGTCCGCGCTTGTCCGTTGATGACGGTGCCGAGAGCGGGTAAGCTGCCAAGCGCACCGTTCCCCGCGCCAGCGGGGGTCTTTCAGCACATACTCTTGCGCGCAAGTTCGCGCGCGATTCCCCGCGCCGGCGGGGGTAGTGGCCGGAGAAGAAATCCCGGCCGGATCCGGCAACCCTCCTGGAGCGTTGATGGCCAAGCTTTCGCTGACCACCCGCTATCGCTACGGCAGCCGCACCCCTGCGCCGCGAGCGGCCCATTCGGCGAGCTCGAAACAGTGGCGCAGGAAGATCGCCGCCAGCCGGTTCGGTCCCCGCGACCAGCAGGCCCTGTTCGACGGCCTCCGCAAAGGGCTCTCGCTGGCCCAGGCCGCGAAGTCGGTCGACATGACCGCCAACGCCGTCTAGGCCGCGCGCGATGGGACGAGCAGTTCCGCGACCGCCTCGAAGCAGTCCTCGACGAGACCTGCCCCGGCGGCGACTGGTGCGGCACAGCGACCGGCGCGAAGCAAGGCGGCCACTGCCTCGCCTGCCGCCGCGCCCACCATCCTCCGCGACAGAAGCGCTGAAAAACACCCATTCCTTGCCAGAAGAGAAAGACGAAGGAGCCGCCATGCAGGGCATGAGCGTGGAAGAGGCGCTGAGCGCGCGGATCGAGGGCTGGACACGCAGCGTCGAGGTCTGCGTCGGCGACGACACGGTGACCGTCCGCTGGAACTGCCGGTGGTCCCGGCAGGACTCCCTCGACCCCAACGCCTGGCACATCCACCGCGGGACGTGCGCGTGGGCCGCGGTTCCGGGAGGCTTCCGCACGAAGGCGCCGGACGACGGGCCGGGGACCCAATGGTGGATGGCCTGGGTCGCGGACCGTGATCGCGTGCTGCGCATCGACGGGCTCGCCGACGACGATCTGGCCGCCGCCGTGACCATCCTCGCCGACACCGCACGCGCCGTCCGCATTCACGAGCGCCTGACCGCCCAGCGCCGGGAACAGACACTGCGCAGGCTCGCCGAGGCCGCGGACGCATGGGACGAAGCCGCAGGCAAGGGCCTCGTCGCCGAACACGCCTGGTCGCGCCGCGAAGCGAGGATCCGCACCGCCCTGGCGATCGGCGAATGCACACCCGAGGAGGTCCGCGACGCCGCCCGCGTCAACGCCGACCAGATCGAACTCGCCCAGGCATACGTGTTCGCCAACCCGGAGAGATTCCCGGTCCCGCCCCTCACCCCCGACGAACGGCCACCCGAACCCGCGCCAGAAGTGCCCGCTCCGGCCGGGTCGACTGCGTAGGACCGCACCGCCCTGGACCAGGGACCGACCGGCCCGGCTTGCCGAGCAGGTTGATGGAGCTCGGCGAGGTAGTCGGCCAGCAGCAGCACGGTTTCGTCGCGGTCGTGGCTCCACATCCACGCGACGATCCGGCCGAAGGTGTCGCCGGGGAGAACCTGCCGCGGTACGCCCGCAGCCACGTTGGCCTCGAGGAACCCGAGCAGGTTGCCGGCGTTTCCGGAGACGTCGGCGTGGGCACCTGCAGCTCCAGCGTCTCGATCTCCCGTTCCCATCGGTGGATCACGAAGTCGGGCTGGCGAGCTTCGGCGTTGCGCTGTACGTCGTCGACGCTGGCGTACTCCATGCTCGGCCACATCCCGTTTTGCTGCCGCCGGGTCGTGGCGATTCGCTCGCGCAGGTCGTTGACCATCGTGAGGATCTCGATGGTGCCCATGGCGGTGTTCCCCTTCCGCAGGTCGGTCAGTCCGTGCGGGCGATGCTGAGCACCGCGGCGGTGGCGTTGTCGGCTTGCTCGTCCGGGTCGCTGCGCGGCACGGCCACCGCCGCGTCGACGAGGGCGTCGGCGAGCCCCTGCGCGTCGCCGACGTGCCGCTCGGCGAATTCGGCAATCGTGTTGGCAGACAACGGTTTGTGGACGCCGTCGCTGGTCAGGATGATCGTGTCGACGTCGGCGAGTTCGCCGCGCAGCGGGGTCCAGGAGATCGTCGAGACAGTCGCGTAGACCAGGCCGTTGAGCACGTAGTCGTCCAGCGCCCTGACGACGTCGTCGCCGTGCTGGGCTAGGACGGCCCGGTCGGCGTCGGTGAGACCGGGGTTGCGCAGCATGTGCGCGACGTGCTGGCCGGCGGTTTCACCCGCGGTCCAGCGCCGCAGCCCGGCCGAACGCGACCAGGCCCAGACTGCGGCGTCGCCGACGTGGGCGATCTCGATGCGTCCGCCGCGCTCGATCGATGCGACCGCGCCGACCGCGTTCGGGCTCCCGGGGTAGTCGGGCATGGTGTCGGCCGCGGCCATGATCCCGGCTTGCGCGCCCCGGTGCGAGGCCACGACCGCGGCGGTGTCGGCGGCCCGCCGCGCGGCGGCGACCACGGCCGGGTTGGAGCCGATGCCGTCGATCACCGCCGCGCCGATCCCGAGCGGGTTGCCTTCGGTGCTGGCGGCGTCGGCGTTGGACTCGCGGCCGCCGATACGGGTCGCGCTGGCCAGCGCGACGGAGCGGGCGCCGCACTGGTGCGTGGAGGGCGCGCTGGTCTTGGTGCTGGTCACCGGGGTTCTCCTTGATCGGCCAGTAGAACGGGATCTCCGAGGGCGGCGTGCAGTGGCCGGTAGCCGGTGGGGCCGAGCTGGGCGAGCTCGCCTTCGTGACCTGACAACCTGTGGTCAGCGGCGCGGGCCGAATTCGCCAGGACGGTTCGTCGTCTGTTGATGCCGAGCTGCGGCCGTGCCCGGCAGCGCGCCCGTCATCTTGGCTTGCAACGCCGGTCCCGGGGACACCTCAACCGGAGGCAACGGAGGGAGACTCGCCAACAGATCCGCGCGAATCCGGGTGGCCACACCGTAGAACCGATCGGCACGTGCGCCCGCAGACTCCGCCGCGTCACGAAGAGTGGACGTGATGAGGCTTTCGCGGCCGGTTTCGATGCACGCCGGGTCGAGGGGGGCCAGGTCCCACCACCAGCGGTCCTGCGCGTTGACCTTCAGCTCGATCTTCAACTCATCGGGACTTCCCCGCCCGTCTGTGAATCGTCCGATCGAGAACTGCAAACCGTGCCAGTACAGAGGCCCCGAACCACCGTGACGCCCGTCAAGGATCGCGCGGACGAGCGGCGCCAGCGTCATCGCTGCGGTGTCGAACGGAATCGGCTCGGGTGCGTAGATCGCGTCGTCGGTGCTCCCGGCGTAGGCGCGCGCGATGTGTCGCAACGACCATGCCTTCTGCCGCGCCCACTCCAGGGTCTGTTGTAGCGGCGGCCCCCCGTGCGGCCCTTCCGGAATGGCAATTCTCCTGTCGTCCCCCATGGACCCAAGTATGCTCGCCACCGGTCGCGGAGTCGAAGCGCGCGGCCAGGCATGGGCCACCTCTCCCCCGGCCCGAGCGGAGAACGTCCATGCGCCGGAGCTCCGCGCAAACCGAAGGGGGAATCAGATATGCCGCAGATCGGACCGGACGAACCGGCACGGGCGACGACTGCACCGGGCTCTCGGTACAGGCGGCTGCTGGACGCGCGCGATCGCAACGACCGCCGAAGGCGGTGGGCCGTCGCGGGCTACGTGCTGGCGCAGCTCGCCGTGGTTGTCGTGGTCGTGGCCCATGGCTTGCCGCGCACCGTCGTGGTGTTCGTGGGCATAGCCGTAGTCGTCGGCCTCGCGCTGCTCGGCGCGATCGGTTTCGGGTACTTCCTCGGCGAACGAGCAGCAGTCCGCGAGTGGGATCGGTCGGAAGCTCTTGCCCTGGGCGGTGACGAGCGTTCAGGGGAGCTGACGACGTCCGCTGAGGCGGGCGGGCGGCAGCCCGAATGACCACCTGCACCGCCAAGGGGATGTCCCGCTCCCCGGACGTCCGGTGCCCGGAAGCCGGACTCACCCGGGCCAGCCCGCAACATCGTCCCCGCTAGCTGCGCCAACATCTCGACCAGGCCCGCGCCCGAGGGGCTCCTGACGGGTACGGTAGCGACTCGTCGGCACGGGGACGTTCTGTCTCCAGTGAACTCGGTTCACGATGGCGGAGGCGATTGCCACCGGGTCCGGGGGAGCCGTTCCGCTGCTACGTGTCGGCGGCGCGGTCGGGCGTGCGGATCAGCCACCCTCACCTCGAAATCGCGGCGGGGCGTTGCGGACAGCGGACCGGGCGACCTGCGCCGGGAACGCCGAGCACAGCCCGCAAAGAGGGAGGATCGACTGGTGGACACGGTGCCGATCGACTGCATTCACCCAGCCACGGCGCAGGCACGCGCGGAGCAGCTCGTCGCTGCGCTCGACCTGCCCTGGGACCAGGGTTTCTGGGCCGGAGGCGCTGAGCAGGTCCTGCGCTGCTACCTGATGGCGGCGGCGATCCGCGGCGTCGGCCTCGACGAGGTCAGGAAATGGGCCTCCGACCCGGGCGCCCGGGAACCGTTCGAGGCTCTGCGGAGCCGTCCGGACCAAGTCCCGCAGGACTGGATCTCCGGGCTCGACGCCGCACTGGGGCAAGCGCCCGCGATCGTCGAAGGGGCCATTGCCACGGTGCGCGCCGCCCTGGAGCAGGCGCCGAGCGACCCGGCCGCGCCCGGCGCTTAGAACTCATTACGGGCGGCTGGACAGTCAGTTCGCGGGCAATGTCAGCGCCGGGGCCGCGGTCGGGTCTGGTGCACCTGAGCCGGCTCGCGCACCGTGTCGGGCAGCAGGCCTTTGAGCAATTCGCCGGAGTCCATTCCCAATGCGTGCGCCGCGCCCAGCAGCTGGGGCAGTTCGGCCCGGGTGCGGGTGCCCCGCTCGAAGTCGCTCCACCAGGTGACCGACACACCCGCCTGGTAGGACGCGTCCTCCTGCGAGAGCCCGAGCAGCTCTCGTCGAGCGCGGGCTCGACGGCCGAGCTCGGCGGCGGCCCACTCGGCGGTCAAGACGATCCTCGGCACCTGGCGATGATCGAGCGGCAGGCCACGAAGAACCAGAGTTGTTCGCAGCAGGACGATCGTCTAGGTACGTACGTACTTCAACGAACGTGGTGATACTCGTCATGTCTGCGATGCTAAAGTGCTGTTCACCTACGACATTGAGGCAGACCGTGCGATTCCGTGAAGGTTTTCACATCGGCGTTGTTTCACCCCGTTCGGCGGATTGATCCTCGCTGAGCGGTCTACCACGATCGTTGGTGCCACCCAGGCGGCGAGTTCCCCCCCCCGCTCGTCTCCGACAGCCCCTCGGCCGCGTCCCCCGGCCGCCGAGGGGCTGTCCTGTCCCGGCAACGACTGGAGGCCGGCGATGACCACGGGCCAGGGTGGGCGACGCCGTCCCTGCGCATCCCGCCACGGTGCTCGCGCAGCGAGCTTCCCTGCCCGCCGGCGGGCGGAGCCGACGCTGTCGCCGCGGTTCGACCAGGTCGCAACTCCCGCCTGCGGCTGTCTGATCACCAGCACAAGCGGCGAGCCGGGCGACCAGAATCCGCAAGCGACGGCGACGATCGAGGAAGGAGATCCGTGGACATCGGCGAGGTGATCGCGCGGCTGCAAGCGAAGGCAGCGGAACTGCCGGACGGACTCAGGACCGAAGTCCGTGCGAGCATGTGCGACGGCGAGCGCATCGAAACCACCCGCGCGATCGAGGTCGACCACCTGGCCGAAACATCGCCGGACACCGGCCAGGCGGCCGTGTACTACGCGATCGTCCAGGGGCATCCCCACGACGACGACCAGTCCTTTCTCGCCACGGGTGCCGCGCATCAGGCCGACGACGCCCTGCGGCGCTGGACGGAAGACGACCGGACCTGAGACCGGGAGCCGTACGCCGCCGCAGCGGTGCTGCCGGCCTGTTGCATCGCAGGGGAAACCAGTGCGCACACGGGCTCAGACATCGTCGGCGCGGTCCCATTGCTCAAGCAGAGCGGCCCCGTGGTCGTTGAGCTGGGCTCCGAGGGAGACCACGGTCGTCGTCGCTCTCGCGAAATCGCGTTCGTCCAGTTCCTCCATGATCATGAACGCTCCTGACCACGTCGGCGGCGACGATGCGGTCGCCCGCAGGAACGCATGCCGCATTTCGGTCCGGGTCCACTCCCGGCCCGGCCGGTCCGGATCGGCAGCAGCGACGGCGGTCCTGATCGGCACAGCGCCATGATCGTGCATGCATCCGATCGGGCGGATCCCGGCTACGCCTACGTCGGTGACCATCGCCGGGCTTTTCCCCTCGCTGCCTACGCAACGCCGACCGGCGCGGTGTTCTGCCCGGTCCGGGCCCTGGACGACGAACTCCGAGAGCTGCGCGACCTTCGGCGCACAGCAGGGCAACGGTGAGAAACGGCCGTGCTTCTGCTGCGCTGGCGGACTCGGTGCCCGCGCGTGCCGGGGCGGCGCGCGTAGATCCCAGCACGGTTCCTCCGGCGAGTCGCCGGACGCGTGGCCGAGCGGCCGGTTCCGGTCAGATGTCGAGGTAGTTGGCCGCGTCTTCTTGCCGTCGTGTCATTTCCTTTCGCGCGCACTCGACATCTTCGGACTCGACCCGTTCGTCCGTTTCGGTTGCGACGGCGAGCTGTTCAAGGGAGTCGAACACGCTCAATTCGTTCGTGAGTTCGTAGTGATAGAGGACGAGTGCGAACCGCCCGCGCGCGGTTTCGGCAATCCCCACGGTCCAGGAGTCCGGGCCGCCGGGATCGAGGGCGTCGCGCGCCGCGTCGCGCGCGCTCCGCGGTTCGACCAGCCAGTGCCCGTTGAACCTCACCGTGCGCGGCCGGGGGTCCTCCACCTGGACGGAGATCAGGGTGTCCCCGCTTGCCATTTTCTGGGTCAACGCGGCGGTGGCGAACTTCGCGAGGGTCATCCCGGCGGCCTCGGCGGTCGCCGCGGCGCGTTGCCACGTCGGCAGGTCGCCGGACGCGGCGGGCACCAGCCAGTACGCGGGGAACGGATGGCCGGAAGCGGATGTGTTCGTCATGGTCTGTGCGCCTTTCGTCGACGGGGCCGGACTCGGGAGAGCGAGGACGGCTCATTCCCCCGCCGTCCCGCATCACCACGCTAGCATATTTGTCGCAGTACGCGACAAATCTGCTAAGCTCGCGGAGCGACAACGGAAAAGGAGCTTCGCATGAACGCGACGGAAATTGTGGAAAACGCCCTTCTGCTCACAGCGGACCTCGCCGGGCTGCGCGCCGGGCTGGTCGCCGGGCCGGATTCGCGCAAGGTGCTGGCCGAGCGGGTGCAGACAGGCGCCGCGCTGCTGGACCGGGCCTACTCCGGCTGGCGCGACGACCTGCGGTCCCGCCTCCTCGCCGACGGGCGCGCACTGGACTTCGGGGACCCGGACGACGGGGTACTGGCGGTGCTGTTCGGCAGCCACGAGCGCGGCGTCCGCGAGGTTTTCCGGGGCGTGCCGGTAGAAGCGGACCGCGCTGTGCTGTCGGCGGGCAGCGGGTTCGAGGGCTGCCCGATGGACATCGTCGGCGACTACGAAGAGCAGGTCGACACCCTGACGCAACTGTGGACATCGATCGCAGGGACGCGGATCCGGTGAGCTCCGGCGAAGGAAACGCCGACCGGACCGGACCGGGGCGGAGGCCGGAACCGGAAGAGAACAAGGGCTTCCGGCTGGATAGTGCAGTGAGATCGGAAATTCAGATGCGCGAAGCGCGCGAGATCCCTCCCGAAACTCTGTCGGCGGAAAACGCCTGTTACCTGGCGCTCTGGAAGTTGCCGAACGGGCGCGTCGCGGCATTCGGCAGCGGGCGGACGCCGAGCGAAGCGACGGCGCCGGGCGAGCGCGCGACAGGCGTCCCGGTCCGGCTCGCGGGCGTCGTGCCTGTGCTGCACACCCCGGAAGCGCTGCGGAGCGCGGCGGCATCCGACGCGGAAGGGGGATGACGGCCGGCCCGACACGGCGGCGGCCGACAACGAAAGGCGGCCGGGAGCCACGTGCGATGGCGCCCCGGCCGACTCCCGACAGCTCACATCTGCGACAACGGAACCCGTTCAGGAGCACACCATGTCTACCACGACACCACTCATCGACCGCGTGGCCGCGCGGGCGACGGACCAGGCGTTCTGCCTTGTCCGCAGGCGTCATCCAGACGCGATCGCGCTGCTGGCAGCGGCCCAGGCGACCGCGGCCAGCTTCGGCCCGCCGGTGATCCGGCGCAGCTGGCTCGCAGCCGCGCGCGCCACCAGCCGCTGCCTGGGCACGCGCTCGCCCGCCGCCCCGGAGCTTCGGGTGATGGGGTTCGCGCTGCAGCTTGCGGACCGGGCACTGCGGCGATCCCCGATCTGGTCGAGCACGCGCGGCACCGCCCTGGACGAGGTGGCCGACGCGCGAGCAGCCTGCGCGGCGGTGCTGAGGTGGACCGCCGTCCGCACGGCCGGACGAGGAATCGCGGCGGACGCCCCGGAGATCGCCTGGTTGCTGGCGGCGTCCGCGCTGTTCGCGGAAGCCGGTCGCCGAGCCCGCCGCGCGGCGACCACGGCAACGGTGACCGCGCAGGTCGCCGCATGGCCGACGCGAAAAGGGGCGTGAGCGTGAGCACCCTGCGCAGGGTCCACGTCCACACCCGGCCGGGCCCGCTCGTGCTCGGGGTGGTCTCGCTGGTGCCCGGGATGATCCGGGTGGAGACGATCGCCGAGACGGAGACGGCGTCAGTGGTGCTGGAGCCCCTGACGCCGGGGATCGACGAGGGCCTTGCCGACGTCATCGGCCAGGCGGAGACGACCTCCATGCCCGGACGAATGAACGTCATCGCCTCGGTGACCGACGCCCGGGGCGCGCGCGTGCAGACAGTCCTGGACGCGCTGACCTCGCCCGGCGCTCTCGACCAGGATCGGATCGCGCCGCTGCGGATCGCCGCGTTCGTGCCCGAGGGTTCGAGCATCGCCGTCGACACCGTGCACGCGTCCGTGCTGTGCACGGGAGCCGGTCTCGACATGGCGCAGGTGAGCACCATCGGCGGCGAGGTCGGCATCGAGGAGGCACAGCGGCCCGTGGTGACGACCGTGGCGGGACGAGTGACGGTGGGCGTCGCCGAGCAAGCGCGGCTCACCTCCTTTGCCAGCGACATCGTCGTCCGACAACCCCGACCACGGAAGAGGTGAGGGTCCGCAACCCGTGCGGTCGAGCGCATGGGACAACGCACCGGTCGATCTGAGACACGGAGTTCCCGGCCTCCGGGTCCGGGCGCGGGCGAGCCGCTATCGTCCGCACCCGGACCCGGCCGCCCAGGGCCCGGCGGCGAGGACGAGGACGAGGATGAGCAGTTCGGACACCGACCGGCCAGACGATCTCCGGACCGCGCTCGCCGTGGTGTGGCAGGCGATCCGGCAGAACGGCGCCGACGTGCCCGACGCCACCGTGGAGGTCGGCGCGAAGCGCACACCGGCCGAAGGCCGATACGACCCGGCCAGACGCGTGGTGTTCGTCCCGCGCGCAGCCGTGTCGGCAGGAGCCGCCGCGGTGCTCGGGGTTCTGCTGCACCAA
This sequence comes from Amycolatopsis sp. NPDC114503, assembly GCF_055633655.1. NCBI lineage: Bacteria > Bacillati > Actinomycetota > Actinomycetes > Pseudonocardiales > Pseudonocardiaceae > Amycolatopsis > Amycolatopsis sp. NPDC114503. The sequence goes on from NZ_JBVKDT010000011.1 coordinate 32,638, forward strand.
GCAGCCCACGCGGTCGCGAAGCAACGAGGATTGCGCGACACGACCCGCGAAGGCCGCTATCACAACCACGTCTTCGTGACTCTGGCACAGGATTTGGGGTTGGACGTGGCGCAGCACGAACGGCTCGGCTTCTCCGAGACGAACCCCACGCCGAAAGCCCGGGCCAGGTACGAAACCGTCGTCGCCCGCCTCCGCGCCGCGATCGAGCACGCTGACGACGAGCACCAGCCCGAGACGCCCCGCACCGCGAAGCCCCAGCGCCAGACGATCGCCTGCGGCTGCACCCCGCCCCGCAAGGCGCTCATGTACCCGTCCGTTCTCGACGACGGACCGGTGATCTGCGGAGTGTGCCGCAAGCCGTTCGCCGCAGTCGACGGCTGAGCAGCGGCACCCGAACGCGAGACCGGCGGAGCCCCTCGGGCGCGGCCCCGGCTTCGCGTCACCCGATCCCTGATCTACCTAATCTAGATCACGTGGTTAAATAAGTCCGTGACCGACTCTTCGCCCGCCGACCCCGGAAGCCCCGACCTGCCGGTTCCGCAGCCGCCCATGTCGGCTACGGCCGCCACGATCGCCGCCGACCTGCTCGTGGCGATCCATCGCGGTTACCTGCGCTGGGGCGAAAAGGTGCCCACCCAGAAAGAGCTGATGTCCGCCTACGGCGTCTCGATGAACACCGCGGCGTCCGCGCTGTCCAAACTCGACGCAGTCGGCTTGACCCACGCCCGGCCCCGCGCGGGCCGACGCGTCGTCGACTCGCCCCCGCTGTCGCGCCGGCACGACGTGCTCGACATCCTCGACGCCGCCGCGATCTGCCGATCGCTGGCAGCCACCAGCGGCGGGTCGGCTCCGCACTACACCTACGTGGGCGGCGATCCGGACTGGGACGACCCGCATGCCGCCCCGGGGAGGAAAACGCCGCCGCGCCCCGTCGACGTGACCGTCCTGTACGGCCTGGACCGCAACTTGCTGCGGTGGCAGGCCGAGGCGTTCGTCGACGGGGCGCGGCGCATCGTCGGCCACGGCCCGACCGCCGCCGACCGGCACCTGGTGGCCGCCGCGCGCGCGATCCTGCGCGACGGCGCGACACGTCCGAAGGACCAGGCCCCCATCGCCCAGATCAGCGGGCCCGAACCGGCAGGCGAAGCCGTAGCCTCGCGCATCTGGCCCGACCGCGTGCACCCGGCCGGACCGGACGATCCGCCGTTCTAATAGGTCCGGAAGCCCGGGACACGCGCAGCGGCAAGCGACGAGGAACAGACCCCCACGACCGGAGGAGACGACGATGACCTCGCCGAGGGCTACCTCGCGGGAGGCGGGCCGCTCGGACCGGCCGCGTCCTCTGCCCCGAACGCGCCCCCGCCGCGTCCGGATCCTCGCAGGCTGGCTCATCGCGAAACCGGAGGGCACGACCCTCGGCAACGGGCAGGACCTGCACGCTCTCGCCCGAGCAGACGGAGTGAACGTGTGACCGCCCGTCGCGCCCGTCCCCCAATCCGACCGAACAGATTCCGAAGGAGCCCTTGATGAACCAGGACCAGGACGCGACCAGCCCCGTCCGCCCGCCGGGCGATCCGGAAGAATTCGCGTACCGGACGGCGCTCGCCGACTGCCAGGGCGCCGTCGAACGGGCGTGCCGTCTCGAAGACGCCCAGCACGGCCGCCCGCTGGAACTGCAAGACCCCAGCCTGTGGCCCGAGCAGGAACGAGCGCGGAAAGTCGTCGAGCAGCGGCGGCAGACCCTGATCGCGACCGCCCCGGAGGCCGCGACATCGTGGTGGCCCGGGGCCTGGCTCGGCGTATCCGACACCCGGCGGTTCGGCTACCGCGGACTGCCCGGCCAGATCGACGGCCTGAACGTCTGGCCCACGGAAAGCGCGGCCCGCGCCGGGCGGCCGGAGAAGGTGCCCGCCGAGAACTGGTCCGTCGCCTGGACACCGACCGCCCGCAACGACGTCCGCGAAGTTCCGCTGGACCAAACATTCTGGGCCGAACACCCCAAGGCACCGCGTAAGCCCGGGGACACCACGGCGACCGGATGACCAGCCCGCGAACTCGCCCGGCCTGATCGGCGGTCATCCTTTCCGCAGACCAGGTCGTCCGACCGCCCGTTCCATGAGGACTTCCCGACAAGAAAGCGTCCGATGACCATTCAGCTCACCACGTTCGTCGCCCAGACACGCTCCCTGGGCCTCGGCTACGACACTCCGACGCTGGTCGTGCACACCGATGCCGAACGCGAGATCGAGCACCTACCGTTCGTGGAACAGCTGCTGCGCGAAGGAACCGACGACATCACGCCGATCGCCCGCGGATACTCGCCGCTGGCCAACCACCGGCCTGCCGACGAGCCTCGCGACCACCGCCTCGCCCCCGTGCCGGTGGCACCGGAATGGCTGCAGGTCATGCGCGAGCAGTACGACCACCGCGCCAAAATCCTCATGGTGCTGCAACCGGTCACCGACACCGGCACGGCACCCGACGACGTTCAGGCGACCGCTCCCGCTCCGGGCCTCAGCCTGCCCAGCTGGCTGGAGCTGCTGTTCACCGAAGGCGCGCCCATCGCGTACCGCGACGTCCCCGTGCAGACCAAATTCCACATGACCATCGCAGCCTGGCCTCAGACCTTCCTCAGCGTCGAGGAATGGTCCGGTCAAGGCCAATGAACGCCCGCAGACCCGGGCGATCCCGCTCCCTGAGCCCGGCGCTCCGCGATGCCGGGACCGGTCGTCGGCGACCCGGTCGTGACGGTCAGCTCGGCGCGCGCATGTTCCGCCACGCGTCCTGGACGCGGTCGCGTTCGTCGCCGTCGAAGGCGGCGGCCAGGAGCCGCCGCTCGTTCTCGTGCATCAACGAACCCAGCAGGAGGGGGTTCGGCATGCCGCCGTGGCGGGTCAGTTCCTCCGTGTACTTCAAGCCCGCCAGGTGGAACGCGGCGACGACGTCCTCCGGTGTAAGTGTTCGGCCCGCGTGGTCGAGGATGCGGGGGTACAGCTTGTCGACCAGGTGCTGGGCGTCGTTGACGCCGCGCAGACGGTCGAGCAGTTCGTCCGCATCGGGCACGGCGATCAGCCCGCGCTCGCGTGCCGGCCGGGGTCGGCCAGTGCCTCCGATCCCGTCGCTGGTTCCGTGCTCGGGGCCGCCGAAGTCGCCACGCAGCACGCCGTCGAGGAACGCGAGAAACCCGTTCTTGTCGGAGGTCAGCGTGCCGGACCGTTCGTCTTCGGCGTTGCGGTAGGTGTAGGTGCCGTCCGGATCGCAGGCGATGGCCAGCGGCGTCTCGTTCGGACCGCCGTCGCGGGCGCTGAGTTGGTAGCGGTCGAACTGGTCCTCGGTGAACCGGATCGCGGTCGCGGCATAGGCCGGGGTGCCCTCCAGCGCGCTGGCGCGCACTTCGACATGGCCGTCGCGACGGGCCACGCGCAGGTGCTGCGAACTCGGGTAACGCTCGATCCGGCCGCCGACCCGGAAGTCGCTGTCCTGGAATGTTGCGGCGTGTTCGGCGTCCAGCCGTCGCAGCGCGGCGTCATAGGTGATGCTCTCGGCCGCGGCGAGGGCGCGGGCCGCGTCGACCGCGTGTTTGGCGGTGGTGTATTTGACCTCGTGCGCGGCCATGTACCGGCGGATGTCGGCGCGGTAGTCGCGCAGGCTGTGGTTGCCCATCTGGCGTTCCTTCTGCGGGGAGCCCACGTCGCCCCGCGAGGCTCGTCGGCAGATGGCCGTCCGATCGCAGGATGCTCTCGTGCGCTTGAAACCCGAAGGCCAGCTTGTCCTCAGCGCCGCGACCACGTGGGAGTCGATCGGCTCGGAGACGGGTCCGCGCGTTCCCCGCCGCGAATCTACCACCCTCCGGGCACGACTCCCCGATGCCTGCCTGGCCTGCTCGGCGGCGTTCGGCGCGCTCCGGCAATCGCTCGCCGGATCCGGCCGGCCTCCTCTCTCGGCTTTGGCCGGGAGACGGTCGGCGAGGCGGCGGTGGGGAAAATTCCTGTTATTGCATTTCGGATTGCGATAATCGGAACGCGTCGTGCGGATGCGGAATGCTCTATCGTGGGGAAGAGGCAGAACGTTGCCTTTCGTAGGGATTGGTCGGCCGGGCTGCGGATCGCTTCCCAGCACACACATTCGCAGCCCGGTTCCCTCCTCCGGGAGGACAGACTCGCCGGCGGCGCGGCCTCGGAAGACTGCGACCGGACCGGCCGTCCGGGAGATGTCGTCAGCCAGGGCGGTGGCATTTCCGTCGCATTCCCGTTCGGCCTCGGAATACTCGCTGGTCGGAGTTGAGGCGTCTCCGGCTCGGCGCCAGTTGTCGGCGGACATCGTGTGCGGGCCGGGTTCTCTGTCGGCGCGAAGGTCCTGCCTGCTGGCCGGAACTGTTGCGGAGGCGGGACCGGACTCCGCCGTGCTGGCGGCGACAGGGCTGAGCCGTGGCGTTCCGGGGTTGGGTTTACGCCGAAGTCCTCGTTCGCGCGAGGGTCGCGGGGCCGGTGGCATGGACGCTGGCCCATGGTCAGCGAGCCCTGGGAGCGCGCGATGGTGTCAGTGCGGACAGCCAGTCCTGTCGATTCTGCCGGTGCCGGTCGCCGGGCGCCCGCTGCCGTCTCGGTCGGCGAGACGGGGGACGCGGCATGACGGAGAAAGGGCCGACGGCCGCGCGAGACGTTGCGGTGCTTCGGGCGGACGACTACGAGGGGAATCTCCCCCCGGTGTTCTTTCTGGTCGATGCGACCGGCGATCCTTGCCCGGTGTATCTGGAGTTGCACTTGTGCCGCGGAGAGCTGCGGGTCGGCAGGGATGACGATTGCTGCCGGAATTCCTTGCAGTGGAAGCTTTCCGGCGTGCCGTCCCCGGCTGGAGCGAACCGCATCATGTCGGAGGTGCCGGCCGAGGCCGGGGAGATCTGCGCCGAGACCGGCCTCGACGCGGACGGGATCCGCAGCGGGAACGAGCTGAGCGAACGCGGACGCGAACTCGCGCATGACATGCAGATGACCGTCAACAGCCTCGACTACGAGCAGGCGGCCGACTGTTCCGCAGCGCAGTGGCTGGCCGAACGCGTCCCGAGGAGCTGACCGCGGCCAGCGGCGACCCCGAGGTCGCGCGGATCGCGGACGACTGTGTCGCGGCCGCGTTGCACGAGGTCGACGACGTGCTGGTCGTCCTGGACCGCGACGACGTCGTCGCATTCCTCGTGGAGGAGCGCGACAGGCTGCGCCGAGAACGGTGACCGGTGCCGGAAAGAACTCCGGCGAGGCGGAATCGGAGACGCCGAGTTCGGCCGATGCGGGGCGAGCGCGGTCTACTGGCGGCCTGCGGTGCCTTGCGGATGATCGTGCAGCGCTGCGCGCACGCTTTCGCCCGCCAGCCACAGCGTGACGCTGCTGCGTTGGTCCCAGCCGGAGAACTCGCTGCTGAGCTGCGCGATCAGGTCTCGGTGCCCGCCGTCGTCCGGATCGGTCCGCGCGAGTTCGGCCAGCAGCCGCCGGACCGCGGCCGCGGTCGCGGCGTCGGTCTGGCGGTAGGAGTTCAGGTGCCGCACCAGATTCCACAGGTGCTCGTCCATCCGCTCGCGGACGATGAACACCCGCCGCAGCGCGGGGTCCGGCCGGTCCGCCGGTCCGGCCCGCAGGCGGAGGAACGCCGTGGCCGCCCATCCCCGCGCCCGCTGGCACGACACCACCGCCACCGCCGTCGCCCCGGGCCGGACTGCGATCCGGATCGCGTGCGCGGACGGCACTCGCGTCGCCTGCGGCCAAGTGGTGCTCGCCGCCGGAACCGGGATCCCCGCTCTGGTGGGCGAACAAGCCCGCGACCTCGGGGTCCCGCCGGTGCTGGCCGGGCGCGGGGTCAGCCTGCTGCTGCGGACCCCGGTGCGGGTCGCGCACACCGTCCGCACCCCGAACGCCGCGTTCGCCTGCGGCACGCATCTCGTCCCCCGCGCCGACGGGACGGTGTACCTCGGCGCGACCAACCGGCTCGCCCTCGCCCCCGATCCCGCTGCCCCGGCGACGCTGGACGAGATCGCCACTCTCGCCGCCGACGCAGCCCGCGTCGTCGAGCACCGCCTCGCCGGCGCGCACCTGCTGCGCGCCCAGGTCGGCTACCGGCCCTACACCCTCGACCATCTCCCCTTGGCTGGTCCGACTGCCGACCCGCGGATCCTCCTCGCCACCGCGACCTACCGGTGCGGCGTCCTGCTTGCCCCGCTCATGGCCGATCTCGTCGCCGACGAGATCGCCGAACCGGGCTCGCTCGCCGCCCACCCCTACCGCCCCGGCCGCCCGATGCCCGCACCGCAGATCGCCGACCTGCTCACCCCCGCCGCCCTGGACGGCCTGGCCGACCACCTCGCCGCACCCGGCTCCGGACGACGGCAGCTGGCCGCGCTGCTGGCCGCCGCGCTGCCCGCCCTGCTCCACGGTTGCGACCCGGCCGGTCACGCGATGGCCCGGCTGTTCGCCGCCGCCCCCGTCGCCGAGGCGCTTCCCTCCCTGCTCGCCCTCGCCGAACGCCTGGAGACCCGCCCATGCCCGACCGACCCCTCGATCCCGAATCCGCGGTCCTCCTCGCCGCGGCCGACGCCTGCCGCCGCGACCCCGGCGACCTGACCCGCGACGACCGGCTGGACGCGCTCGGCATCGACTCCCTCGACCGCGTCGCCCTCGCCGTCGCCCTCGAACACGCCACCAGCAGGCCGCTGCCCGACCGCGTCCTCGCCACCGCCGCCACCCTCGGCCACCTCATCGACCACCTCGCCACCCCAGCGGAAGGCACCCCATGACCACCGACACCGCCGCCACCGACCCCGGAGCGGTCATCCACCCCAGCGCTCACGTCGACCCCGGCGCGCGAATCGGTGCCGGAACCCGTGTCTGGCGCCAGGCCGAGGTCGCCGACGACGTCGAGATCGGCGACGACTGCACGCTCGGCAAAGGCTGCTACATCGGACAACGGTCCCGGATCGGCGACCGCGTCAAGATCGGCAATCACGCCGACATCTTCGGCGCCCGGATCGAGGACGGCGTCATGATCTGCCCGCGGGCCGTGCTTACCGAAGACCGCGCGCCGCGCGCCATCCGCTCCGACGGACAACGCCAAGGCCCCGGCGACTGGACTCCCGCACCCGTGACCGTGCGGCACGGTGCGACTGTCGGCGCCGGGGCGGTCGTGGCCGGCGGCGTCGACATCGGGCAGTACGCCAAGATCGGGATCGGCGCCGTGGTCCACCGCGACGTCCCGCCCTACGCCGAGGTCCACGCCCACCCCGCCCGCGCCACCGGCTGGGCCTGCCACTGCGGCCACACCCTCGACAGCCAGCTGTACTGCCGCCGCTGCGCACTGGCCTACGAACTCGCCGACGACCAGCTGAGGGAGATCCCGCCCGCGTCGTAACCCGGCACTGGTCGACGCCCGGCCCGACGAGGTGAGTAGCCTCGCGGCGCATGACCGAGGAGCAGTTGCCGCCCGCCCAGCACTTCGCGCGGTTGCCCAAGCACATCGCCAGCGGTGGCGTCATCTTCCGCGACGCACGCGGCCGCGTGCTGCTCGTCGAGACCACCTACGGCACCGAGACATGGGAGATCCCCGGCGGCGGAGCGAACGAGGGCGAACCTCCTTTGGCGACCGCGTGCCGCGAGGTCAAGGAAGAACTGGGCATCGACGCGCCGCTCGTCCGGCTGCTGGCCGTCGACTGGCGACCGCCCCAGCCCAACGGCCAACCCGCGCTGCTCAACCACGTTTTCGACGGCGGCGTCCTCGACGACGCCCGGATCGCCGCGCTGCGCGTGACCGACCACCGCGAGCTCAAAAACTGGAGGCTCGCCGACCCCGACGAAGCCGCCGCCATGCTTCAATCCCAGCCGCACATGGCGCGCCGCGTCGCCGCGTGCCTCGACGCCGTGCGCACCGGCCAGACCGCCTACCTCCAGGACGGGTTCGACCCGTTCACCCGGCACACCGCCGCCTAGCGAAGCCCCCTTTGGCCGTGAGGGAGGTTCCGCCTGCCGGTGCGGTGCGCATGGAGCGGGCTTGACCATCCTGTGCTGTTCGCCCGGCAGCGGACGGGGCCCCGTGGTCCGTCAAGGAGTCATTGCGAGGAGGACCGTCCCCTCCGTGCCGGATCGGGCAGTCCTCGCGACGTCCCGCGCTCTGCATCCCGCGCGCCAGGCTGCACGACGCACGCTTTGAAAGGCAGGCTGACGATGATCGCCAACGAAACACCGGGCAGCGGCAGCGGCAACGACGACCGGCCGGGGCCGCCGCAGGCAAGCGCGGAGGTCTCCTGCATCCTTGGCTTCGTGACGGAGCTGGCCGCAGTCGTGCTGGCGGCCCGGGTGGCCAGGGCGATCTCAATCTCGGGGTGGCTGGCCCGGCCGGCGGCGCCTTTCACCAGTCGGCGGAGCCTTGATCCAATTCGGGGTTTCGTCCACCGGTGAACAGACTGGGCGTCCGTCCTCTGGTGGAGTAGTCCGCATGGGAAAGCAGACGCTGCGCGAGACCTGCAACGGTCCGGCGCTGGTGCGGAAGGTGAACGTCACGCAGGACGCGATCGTTCGAGCGGTGATGAGCTACAGCAGCACCAGGAGAATCAAGGACCCGGCCAAGCAAGTCCCGCTCAGGTACTCCGAGGTGATGCGCATGGTCGACAGCGCGTTGACGATGGCGACCTACGAGAGCCCTCATCCGATCCTGCGGAGGCTCGAGGCCGAGACCATGGACGGGGACGGCCCGGCGATCAGGCTGTATCTGTGGGTCGAAAGCGAGCTGAAGCGCCTCGGGATCTTCCCGCCGGACGCCGAATCGGCGCTGCCGGAAGCGGTCCGAGCCCACCTCGCCGCCGAAGCATCGCCGCAAGGATGACCTCGGCCCCACCAGGCGCGCGGCGTGTCCGGCTTTCGACGAGGTCCAGAGCCTCGGCCCCGCGCCGGTGACCGTAGGGCGGCACCGCCGACAACCAGGCGCGGCGCTCGAAACGATGCGCGATCCTTTCAACGCAACCTGCGCACGCGGACGCGGTCACTGTTCACGCCGCGCTCGCGAACTACGTTTCTCGCTGACCGTCCCGGCCCGCTGACTTTGCAGTCGGCGGGCCGTTCTGCGTTCGCGGCTCCGGCGGGCATCCCGGGGGACGGCATCGCCGGCCCGGATTCGCGGTGAAGTGCTGGGAGCGTCAGTCGTCGGGGTGCGGCTGAGCATCCGGAAGGCGAGTGTGGAGCGGGCCGAAACCCCGCCCGAAGACGGCGAAGGCTTGACAGGCCGATCCCGGGCCGCCCCACGCTCCAACAGATTGAACCATCCAAGGGCAGCGACCCCTGAAAGCTCAGCCCGCAGGATAGCACGGCGCCGGCCTCCCGAACCGCCCGCGCCCTCGCCCGCGGCATCGGCTCACCCGAATCCCGACGCTTTCGTTTTAGTCGGACTAAATCTGCATTCAAAAGAAAGCCGACACCTTCCTTTCCGTTGTTCTTGACGTATTTCCGCTAGATTTATTCATGTGAGGCCGGGGTGACGCCCGGCCGAGCGAAACAGATTGAATCCATTCAGCTCAAAGCGAAAGTGAGTACCCCTGTGCTCAGTTCGACCGACCTTTTCTGCGGTGCCGGTGGCGAAGCGCAAGGCGGAGCGGCGCATCCCTGGCTCCAGACCGTGTACGCCGCGAATCATTGGGAGCAGGCGATCGAGACGCATGCGGCCAATTTCCCGGACACCATTCACACCATTGTCAACATCTCCCAGGTCAATCCCCGGTTTTTCGCCACGACGGATCTGCTCTGGGCTTCTCCGGAGTGCACGAACCATTCGGGCGCCAAGGGCGTGAAACGCTCGCTGCAGCAAGACATGCTCCAGCCGGACATGTTCGGCGAGACGCTGCCGATCGAGGCCGCCGAGCGGTCGAGGGCGACGATGTGGGACGTCGTCCGGTTCACGGAATTCCACAGGTACCGGGCGATCGTCGTCGAAAACGTCGTCGAGGCCGTGCACTGGGTGATGTGGAAGGCGTGGATCTCCGCGATGCACGCCATGGGCTACAAGCACCACGTCGTCTACGCCAACAGCATGCACTTCCCGGGCGTGGTGACCGGCCGTGCGCCGCAGTCGCGGGACCGGATCTACGTCGTTTTCTGGCTCGCCGGGAACAACGCGCCGGACTTGCAGTTGCGCCCGCAGTCGTACTGCGGCTCGTGCGACGAGGTCGTGGAGGGCGTGCAGACCTTCAAGCGGCGCACGAAGGCGTGGCCGGAGGAGCGGTGGGGGCGCTTCGGCAAGCAGTACTACTACCGCTGCCCCAAGCGGTCCTGCCGCGGCGCCGAGGTGGCCCCGCTGGTCTCCCCCGCCGCCGCCGCGATCGACTGGTCGATGCCCGGCCAGCGCATCGGGGACCGGGACAAGCCGCTCAAGCCCGCGACCATGGCGCGCATCCGGCTCGGCCTGGAAAGGTTCGCCGTGGACCAGCTCGTCCCCGCCGGGGGCACCTGGAACAACGACCCGATGCCGGTCACCGACCCGATGCGGACCCGCACCACCCGCGACACCGAGGGCCTGCTCGGACTGCCCGACGGGGCCATGGTCGTCCCGACCGAAGGGCGCGAAGGCAAGCAGGCGGCGTCGGTGGGCTGGCCGATGCGCACGATGACCACCCGCGCCGAGACCGCGCTGCTGGTGCCCTACTACGGCACCGCCTCCAGCGCGACCCCGGCCAGCCAGCCGGTCGGCACTCTCACCACCCGCGACCGCTACGGCGTCGCGTTCGTGGCCACCCTGCGCGGCGGCGGCAGCAAGCGCGAGGTCCGGCCCGTGGACCATCCGCTCGCGGCGTTCTGCGCCAACGGATTCCATCACCTTTTGGTCCGCCACAACGGAACCCGAGGCGCCCGGGACGGCCAGATGTGCTCGCCGGTCTCCGAACCGGCCCGCACGCTGACCACCGGCGGCCACCAGAGCATCGTCGGGCACGAAATGCGTTCGAGGGTCGCGGTCGAGGACTGCACGTTCCGGATGCTCGAACCGCACGAGATCCAAGCCGCCATGGCTTTCCGCGAGGACTACGAGATGACCGGCAGCCGCCGCGCCAAGGCCAAACAGCTCGGGAACGCCGTCACTCCCCCGGCCGCCGAGTTCCTCTACGGCCGCATCGGCGAATCCCTGGGCTACCCGGTGTACGACCTCGCCGCGTAACCCGCCGCCCCGGGGGCGGCCGGAAACCCCGGCCGCCCCCGACTCCTATCCGCCCCCGAAAAAATGCGCACGAACAATTCCAGTGCGACGGAAAATCCCTATACAGCAACAGCTTCGCGTAAATTAATAGGTGTCGGAGCGGCCGGGAATGACACCCCAGAAATCTCCGGCGACAGATTGAACAATCCAGCAGAAAGGCCATTTACCGTGACCGTGCTCAATTTCCGCTCGTCCGCGATGGACGAGCGTCCCGACCCCGCCAACGCCGCCGTCGTACCCGGGGACGTTCCCGTCGCCCTGCTCGGCCTCCACGGCATCGAGCACCGCGCGGACGAGCCCCGGAACAGCACCGAAACCCCGGGCGACACGGTGATCCGCGACGTCCGGTTCGCACCCCGGAGCCTCACCAGGCTGCAGGTCGGCGTGGTCACCCACCCCGGCCTGGAAACGTCCCACGGGACCGGGCTGGTCGTGCTCAGCCCCGGCGAGCGCGAAACCCTGATCGCGAAACTGATCGAGCATCGAGAGTTCTGCGCAAACAAGGTGGCCGAGGGCGTGAACCGCTATCTGCCTGAGGGACCGTTGACCTGCGCGGAGGTCGCGCTCGCGCGCTACCTGGGCACGCGAGAGCTGCGGCAACACCGGGCCGCCGCTATCTACGCGGCCGGGCTGGTCTCCGGACAGGTCGAGCCCCTGACCGACTGGCTTCCCTACGAGCCGCTGGCCGCCGCGCTCGGCTGCCCCGTCGACGTCACCGTCGAGCTCGGCACCGACGAAGGCTGGGAACCCGAGTCCGGGCCGCGAGCCGCCCGGCCCGGCGCGCCCCGCGCCCTCGGCTACCACTGGTGGCGGCTGGGCATCGGCCTCGTGCACGGCCTGGCCGACGGCTTGATCTTCGACCCGACGACCGGAGCGTCCTTCGGCGAGAAGAGCACCGTGAACGAGCCCGTGGAAATTCCCGAGCGCCTGTTCGCCGACAGCGGGACGACGGTGTCGGAGTTCGCCCGCGCCTACAGCGGCGACGTGCTGGCCGCCGCCGCCGGGTTCGTGCGCGCCACCCGCGCGCGCGGACGCGCCTACCTCCCCGGCAGCTAGCCCCTCCCGGTGCTGGCCCGCCACGGCGGGCCAGCACCGGCCCCCGCTTTCTTCCCCGGCCGTGCGCGCGACGCGCCCGGCCCCCGACTCCCGCGAAGGACGACCAGCGTGACGACTGCACCCGCGACAACCTCCTGGCCCGTGACCAACGAGCACGGCGACGTGCTCGCCTTGCTGACCCGCGACGACGGAGACCTGGACGAGGCGTTCGTCTGGGCTCCGCCCGACGTCGAGCACCGCGACCCCTCGACGTTCGTCACCGTGACCCTCGACGACGGCGAACGGCGCGCCGCCCGATCCGGCAGCCTCGCGCTCTACGCCCCGCCGATCGGCGAGCACGACCGCCCGGCCGACCTGGACGAACTCGAACTGTGGGCGCCCGCCTGCGCCTACTGCGACGCCGCCCTCGACCCCGTACTGCGCTACCCCACCGCCATCGGCTCGGCCCGCGAGAGCCGGATCTGCCCGGCCCACCCGCTCGCCGACCGGCCGCGACCCCACCAGGCGAAGTTCCGGATCTGGAACGCGCGCACCGCGGCGACCCTCGCCGCGGATCCGGCCAGCGGCCTCGGCCGTCACCTGCGCTCCCGCGAACTCCGGATCGCCCGCGCAGGCGAGCACCCTGTGCCGAGCCAGGCAAGCACCACGGTTCCTGTCGCGGCCCTCTCCGCGCAGCAGCAGACGATCGCCGTGCAGCTGGCCAAGAAGAAGGTCGAGAACGCGGCCGCCGAACTCAACGGCGTCGCGGCCGCCGCGATCGCGGCGCGGCTGCGCACGATGTTCCCGCACGCCGCCACGGCCTACGTGGACCTGGGCGGCTGGTTCGAAGACCGCATGCCGGCCCTCCTGTACGCGGTCTACGGACCGGGCCGTGTTCCCGTTCCCCTGTGGCACGACCACATCCACGGCGCAGAAGCGCCGACCGGCCGGGAACCGCACGCGTGGCGGCGCTGCCGTGAGTCCGTCGAGTCCATCGTGGACCAGGTGCTTGCGGTGGCGAACCCCGAAACCGCCGGATGGCCCCACCGTGACAGGGTCGCCGACTACGCCGCCGCGTTCCCCGGCGACCGGATCTACGAGATCGCGTTCCCTCCGGAGCAGGACCGGCCGGGCCCGCAGACCTCGCCGGATCCGGTCTCCGATTCCGGCGGGCGGTACCGGTCGGCGGTCGAGCAGGCCCTGCGCGACGGGCGGCACGACCTCGCGCCCTACCTCACCGCCGTCTGCCCGGAATGCATGGACGGCAACCGTCTCACGCACGAATTCACCGACCCGGACGCCGATCCGATGGGCCGCAGCTACCTGGTGATCGGCTGCGAGGGCTACCGGGTGGTCGACCCCCGTCTCGTGGGCATCGACGCCCCCGGCTGGCACGACTGGACCACCGAACCCGGCACCTAGCACGCGTCCCCCGCGCCCGGTCGCAGCCGCCCCGGCCCGGCCGGGCGCCATCCCCGCAGCCGCATCCCGCTGGCCGAAGGAGATCGACCCATGCCCCAGCTCACTTTGCTCGACCCCGCCCGGCGGATGATCACGCCCGCCGACGAGCCGGACCTGTCCGACTACGACCTGATCCTGATAGGACTGTCCGGCAAGGACGCGCACGCCGCGATGGACGTCACCCTCGCCCGGGCGCGCGCGGCCGGGATCGGCGACCGCGTGTGGACCGTGCACGCCGACCTTGGACTGATGGAAGCCCCCGGCGCCTGGTTCGAGGGCCGCTACTACCCGAGCAACCGCGAACTGGTCGCCCGGCAGGCCGCCGCCTACGGTCTGCGCCCCGACCGGCACATCCAGACCCACCGCACCGTCCGCGACGGCGGAACCTGGCGCGAGCAGACCCTCATCGAGATGGTCGCGATGACCGGCAAGTTCCCCGACGCGGCCCGCCGCTGGTGCACCAGCGACCTGAAGTCGTCCAAGATCTCGGCCGCGCTCACCCCGCTGGTCCGCGCCCTGCGCCCCGCCCTCGGACGACCGGTGCGGATCCTCAACGTCCTGGGCATCCGCGCCGAGGAAAGCCCCCGCCGCGCGGGCCGACCGACCTACCGGTGCACCGCCTCGAACAGCCAGCGCCACGTCGACGAGCACCTCCCGGTGCACCACTTCAGCACCGCACAGGTCTGGCGGACCATCCTCGACAGCGGCGTGCCCTACCACTGGTGGTACGACAGCGCGCCCGGCCGCGGCGACCGCGCCGGCGCACGCCGCCTGTCCTGCTCCCTGTGCGTCCTGGGCAGCCGCCACGAATGCGTGCTCGCAGCGCGGCGGCGGCCGCGCCTGGCCGCGCTCTACGACGAAGTCGAACGGCGCACTGGGCACCGGTTCAAACTCGACCTGCCCATGTCGCGGGTGCTGGAACTGGCCGCAGCGCCCGGCGGACCGGAACCGGGCATCGTCCTGACCGAACAAACCCCCGAATTCGACGCGCTCGTCGCCCGCGTCCGCGCCAGCCTCGACCAGCCGGGACGGCGCCCGGGCGGCACCGCGCACACCGCCGACCCGGCCTGCCTGTCCTGCACCGGCTGCGGATAGCCGCCAGGACGCGTGCGGCCGGGCTCTGCGCCCGGAGCCCGGCCGCACGCGTGGTCGCCGCTCGTCCAGGATTCCCGGACGCTGCGGCAGCCCCAGAAACGCACACGAGAAGAACCCCGCTGGCCGTTCGCATTCCGGATCAGCTCGGGCCAATATAAATTTTGCGGAGAAATCCGTTCGGCGCATCGAAATGCGTCGCATGTCGACGTGAATAGTCCCGTCGGTGCGGACATCGAATGGCAGGGCGCGAAATCCCAGGCCGCCCAGCACGATCACAGGAGAACCTCATGGGAAGAGACATCGGATTTGCCAACCTCTCCTACGGCTACGACCTCGGCGGACAGAAATACGGCTGGCGGGTGAAGGAAGTCGAGGAGAAGAACCGGCTGACCGCAGAATGGTACGAGGAGGACCACGGCGAGGACGACGGATTCGCCACCCAGGTCGCGTGGCGCTTGCTCGCGAAGATGGCCGGGCTCGACGTCACAGGCGAGCAGACCGTCGACGAGCCGTTCGTTGCTCAGCTGTACCCCGACGGGCTGTACATGGACGAGGCACTGCAAGAGATCCTCGGCCTCGAGGTCGGCGAGTACGGCAGCGAGGCACGGCCCTCGTATGTGCTCACGGCGCGGTCGTCCCTCGCGGTCGCGCAGAACCCGGCCGTGGTGGAGCCCGCCGCTCTGGCCGACCGGGCCGACCTCGAACGCTGCGACCGCCGACTCGCGGACGCGCTGACCGCGCTGGGCCTCACCCCGCTCCAGGACCGGCCCCGCTGGCTGCTCCTGGCCAGCTGGGGCTGACCCCCGAGCCGCAGCCCGCACCCGCGCTCCGGGACGCGCTGCGCCGCAACACCGAACCCATCGATCACAAAAGGAGAACCCATGGGAAACAGAGCCAGTGCCCTGCTCGTCTACGGCTACAACCTCGGCGGCGGCGAAGACGGCTGGCAGGTGGAGCAGGTCGACGAGTACGAGGAACTGAGCATTCGCTGGCACGACGACGGAGGAGAGGACGACGGCTTCGTCGAAGCGGCCGAGAACCGCCTTCTCGCGGAACTGGCCGGGTTCACCGAAACCGACCCGCAGGCCGACGGGTACAGCGACCGCGAATGCGCGGCGCGAGAGTCCCTGAGGGTGGAGATCGAGATGCACGGGGACTACGCAGACACCGCCTATGCGCTCGCGGCGAAAGTCGTCAGGGTTGAGCCTGGCAAGGCGGTCGAACTCAGCCTCGCCGAGCTGGGCGGCCCGGCCGACCTCGCCGACTGGGACCGTCAGCTCGCCGCGGCCCTTGCCGCGCTGGGCCTGACGCCGCTCCAGGACCGGCCTCGCTGGCTGCTGCTGGCCTACTACGGCTGACAGGCGCAGGCGCCGCGGTGCTCGCGGCCGGGCTCCGCACGGCGGAGCCCGGCCGCGCATCGTTGCCGACCTTCCCTCCGGACGGGGACGGCAGCTCGCATTCCCGAAATGCTCGCGAAACAAGAAAACTCCTCTTTCTGCTTTTCCTGTTGCGTCCGGATTGTCTAAGTTGGTCTTGACGGCGAAATGAGGGTGACGCCTCGGACGCCGCGACAGATTGAGCCAATCCAGCAGTTCGGAAGGCGAACTCCAGTGAACGATGAACCAGGCCGCGCGCAGCGTCCGGCGCGGCTCTTGACCCAGAACAGCCAGCTGAAAGCCATCGGCGTGTGGAATTGGACGATTCCCGCGTGGGCCGGTCGTTTCGAGGACGGCCAAACCTACAACACGTGTCCCAGTGCGGGCATTTGCAGCAAGGTCTGCTACGCCCGTTCCGGGGCATATTTGTGGCCGCAAGTGCGCGCAAAACACCAGGCGAACCTGCGATTCGTTCTGGACGACCCGGACGGCTTCGAAGAAGCGATGATAGCCGAACTCGGCGCGCGCCGCTTCCACGGGAAATGGGTCCGCGTGCATGACGCGGGCGACTTTTTTTCCGACGGCTACACGCTCCGCTGGATGCGGATCATGCGCGCCCGCCCCGACACCTACTTCTATTGCTACACCAAGGAACTCGACCGGTTCCGGCGGCTCGTCGCCCCCGACCCGCCGCCGAATTTCCTGTGGACCTTCTCTCTCGGCGGCACCCAGGACGCCGACCTCGACCCGGAGACCGACCGGATGGCCGACGTCTTCCCCTCGGAGGAGGCGATCGCGGCGGCCGGGTGGCACTCGCAGCTCGGCGACGATCGCCTTGCCGTGCTCGGCGAGGCACCGGTGGGAATGTCTGCCAACCGGATCCCGAAATTCCTGAAACTCCTGGCCGGCCGCCGGTTCAGCGAATGGCAGGCACAAGAGAACGAACGCCGCGCGGCGAAGAAGAACCGAGGGCCCAAGATTGAGTAAGAAATCTGTTCCGGAATGGACATTTCCGCCCGGAGTCGTTTTTTTCTCGCGTACGCGACCGTACGGTAGGTGATGTCGGCGGAGCGAGGGTGACGCCCCGCTCCGCCGCACCGGATTGAACTTGTCCGCAATACCCGAAGGGTAATTCCTCATGACCTCGAACACCGCTGGCCCCTGGGCCGCTCCCAGGCACCTGACCGATCTGGAACGCCGAGTCGTCGCCGCGCAGGAGACGATCGACCAGGCCGGCGCCGAACGTGCCCACTGGATCCTCCAGCACGCCTACGCGACACTGCGCGAGCAGTTCCCCGCCGCGACCTCGGCGGTCGTGCACACCGGACTGCGGCGCACCCTCAGCGCCTGGATCGTCAGCGTGAACGCCGGGGCGGACCCGCTGTGGACCGCCGCCGAGGCCGCGTCCGCGATCGACGCCCCGAACGCGACCGACGAGGTCATGGAGGAGGTCGGCTGGCAGATCGACAACGCGCTCCAGTACCACGCGGCGGAAACCCTGCTCGGCTGGTCACCGAAGGCCGACGAGCCCGGGCGCTACGTCCTCGACCTGGCCGCCGTGCCGACCGTGCCCGCCCGGGACCGGCTGGACAGCATCCCCGCCGGGGTCCTCCGGGTGGTGCGGCAGACCGTGGACACGTGGCCGTGGCAGGTCGCCCTCGCAGCCCGCGAGTACTGCCGCGGCCTGGTCGAAGCCCGCTGCGTGCCGCTCGGCACGACCGCCGAGCGGGAAGAGGCGCCCGCGGTGCTCGCCAGCACCGTCGCCCCCGGCGACCGCGTCGAGTTCGCCACGCTGACCGCCGCACACTGGAAGGACGGCATCGCCTACGTGCACGGCCTCGCCTCCGGTGCGGTCGAGGACCGGGAAACCGGGGAAGGATACGGCCCCGCCTATTCCCTGGACAGTGTCGTCCCGATCCTCCCGTTTTCCCTGGAGCTGAACGGTGTCAGCCTGCACGAGGTTTCCGTGGCGTTCGGCGGCGACGTCCGCCTGGTCGCCCTGGCCATCGCGGACCCGCACGGCACCGTGTCGACGGCAGACCCCGACCGAGGACTGCCGGACTTCTATGGACTGCCGAACTTCTACGAGCGGCTCGGCCTGCCCCAATACCGCGTCCTGAACCGCGACGAGATCGACAGCGCGTACCGCGAGCTCGTGCGCTCCCTGCGCCCGGACCTCGACCCGACCGCCTGCGCCTGGCAGCACGCCGCCGTCAAGTACGACCTCGCGCAGACAGCCAAGGCGTACCAGGTCCTCAGCGATCCCGTCGCCCGCGCCCGCTACGACCGCGAAATCCGACCGTTCTGAGACCCGCGCGGCAGGTCGGACGTCGCCGACGTCCGACCTGCCGCGCAGCCGTTCCCGCCGCACGGTCCGTACCCGGGAAACGAACCGGCGATTCCTCGAAACGCGGTACGAGAATCTGCTTCCTTTTAAAATATGCGGTCCCGGAAAGCCGCTGATTCGCGGATACGGTCGTAATGTTCGAGGTGTCGGCGGGGCAGAGCGGAGACCCGCGCGATCCGGTCCCGATTCAAATCGACCCTTTTATCTCCGTCGCACAATCCGTTGGAGAACCGATGACTCACGTAATCCCGCACGAGCGGGCCGACGATTCCGATCAGCCGCCGGGCATCGACCAGTACTCGGACGACCTGCCGGACGAGGAGAGCGCCGCGCACAGGGTGAACGCCTTCATCGAGGCTTACGGCGACGGGTCCGTGCACCCGCACGTGATGCCTGAGCTCGAGGGCAAGATGCCGCCGCTGTTCACCCGCGACCTGGAGGCGCTGACCAAGGCGGTGCTGGAGTGAAGATCCGCGCCGGGCGGAGAACACGGCGCCGACGCCGCGGCGGGAAGGCCGGACCGGCGCTCTCCCGCGCGCCGAACTGTGCCGAGCGCTGGCGGCCCAAGCAGAATGATCCGTATATTCGAGAAGGGGGAAACCGCATGTCAACCACCACGATGGAACTGTCCGAAGCCGACATCGCCCTGGCAGCAGAGGCTCTGGGGGTCGCCGCCGCGATCAATGACTCCGGCGGCCGAGGCGAGGTTGCTCAGGCGATGAAGGCGCTGCGCGAGCGCTTCCTCGACCAGTCCGCCGGCAAGATCGCCCAGCACGGGAGCGGTGCCCCGGCCGACCGGTTCCCGCGCTCGTCGCCGCCCGGCGAGGTCGTCAACTACATCGGCGACGGCGTGAGCCCGGGGGCCAACGTGCTCCAGGGCCGCGACGTAAACGGCAACGTCTACTTGTAGCAGGCGAAACCAGAGTTCCGAGTTCGTCCCCGGGCCGGTGCCGCGTCGCGGCGCCGGCCCGCTGGCGTTCCCCGCAGGCGGCCGACGACGCACGCGCCCTCGGCCGCCCGGGCCGCATCGACGCGCATCCGCCATATGCGGCCGGGGGTGACGAGGCCAAAGACCGGCACATTCCCTGAAAAGGAAAATCTGTTTTCAGTTTTATTTTCTGCGCGCGGAATTTCGTTGAGTCGCGAGATCGAATGTAGAGTATGAGGTGTCGGCAGGGCGGGAGTGACGTCCCGTTTCGCCGAAACAGATTGAACCCATCCACGAGATCGAAGGAACCGTTTCCCGTGAATTCGCCAGATATCGCCGCCTGCCGCCCGCTGGAGTCCGTCGCGGTACTCGACCAGCGTTCCTCCAGCGCGCACGCCGCAGTCCAGCAAACGGTCAAGGAACACGCCCACTGGACGCTGCAACACGCCTACGCGCTGCTGCGCGCGGAGTTCCCCGCCGCGACCCACCTGCTGGTCGAAGCGATCGACGGAACCGCCGGACCTGACTGCCGGATCATTAGCGTGAGCGCGGGCGAAGACAGCCTGGGAGCCGACCTGTGGAGCTCCGACACCAGCACCGGCCGCGACGACGCGGACGGCACGATCGCCGAGATCGACTCGCTGTTCGACGAGGTGGCGCGGTACCAGGAGCCGGATCTTCTGCCCGGTTGGCGGCTCGAGAATCGCGATGCAGCGTTCTACGTCGCGGTGCTGGACGCCCTTCCTCCCGCGCTCAACACCAGCAACGACAACGGCCTGGCGTCTGAGGTCGCGCCAGGAATTCTAGGACTGCTCGTCGAGACGTCCGAGTTATGGAGCCGGGAAACCCGCCGCGCCGCGCGCGAGTACTCGCGCGGCCTGGTCGAAGGCCGCTACCCGCCGCTTGACTCCATCGCCGAGTGGGCAACGGTTCCCGCGCAGCTGGGCCATCCCGTTCCCCAGGAAGGCTTTTTCGACTACGGCGATTACGGCCAGCTCGGCGCCGAGGACTGGCGCAGCGGCATCACCACCGTGCACGGCCTGGCCGCAGGCGTGGTCAAGTGCTGGGGAATCCCGGAGAGCTACGGAACCCACGACGACCTCCGAGCCCGCGTCCGCTTCGTCCAAGCGTCCCTGCGCGCGCACGGCGTGAGCCTGCGCGACGTCGCCGAGGCGTTCGTCGGCGACGTTCGTTTCGCCGCGGCAGCCCTCACACACGGCGCTGCGACGACAGACGGCGAACGGCCTGCAGTTCCACAGGGCCAGATTCGCCCGGGGCGGCACTCCGAAACAGACCCGGCCCCCTTCACGCCGGACGAGTTCCGTGCGGAAGAGGCGCTCGACGCCTACCTGGCTGGTTGCCCGGACGCCTGACGGGGTGGCCGGCGGGTGCCGGGGATCAAGCCCCCGGCACCCGGCAAAAGCGAAGAAGGACCAGAGCACGGCGAACGCAAAGCGGCGCACCGCACCACCGACGAGCCCTGCCCCGGGGCCGCGTGGCCCGCCCCGCGAACGCGTGCGACTCGCTCGCCGTCGGTGGCCTGAGCCGGTTGTCGCCCACGGTCTGAGCATCCCCGTTCGACCCGATCCGTGGCGGGCCGGGCCGAGTGCTGGCCCGCCACGTTCCCCGAACACGATCCCGCGAGGAGAAAGTTCCATGTCCGAGACGCTGTCGCAGAACCTGATCGCCCGGTTCGCCGCCCCCGACTGCAATCTTCTCGATCTGCTTCTCGATCTCGACGACGCCGGATGGGAGGAGTACCTCCGCTACGTTTCTCCGCCCTGCGACGTCTTTTCGGGCGCAGGGGGCCACGACGCGGCCAACCACTGGGCTCTCGCCGTGCGCTCCGCGACGCCGCGCGAGGACACGCCGCGATGCCCGGCAGACGGCGCACCGCCGCGTCCGGCCGACGAGGACAGCCCTGCGGCCGCCGAAGTGCGGGCGCGGTGGCACAGGGTCACGACGAGGACGGCCCGGCGGGCCGGAGGGTGGACCGTCGCCCCGCGTCTGGCCGAATGGTTCGCCGCACTGGGGTTCGAGGACAAGCCGCTCGGTGGTGAGCGGGCGGCCCGCGTCGCGAACCTGTTCGACGCGCGGCCCGATGACCTGCTCTGGACCTCGCCCACGCTCTGAGCATCCCCCGCTCGACCCGCCTTTGTGGCGGGCCGGATCCGGCCCGCCACAAAGGCCGAAACCCCATCCAGCAAAGGAGAAGACCCATGTCCGAGACGCCGCTGCAGAAGCTGCTCGCACTGGCCGCCGAACTCGGCCTCGACCCGATCGACCTCGACATGATCGTCCACGAACTGCACAGCCTGCCCGCCAGCGACGTCAACAACGGCGGACTCGAAACGCAGATCCCCTACATCCTGACCTGCGTCGGCTACGCCGAAGCAGAACAGATGCTCCGCGACGCGGCCCCGGACAGCGCGGATCCGTCCCCGACGGCGGACCACGCGGCCGCCGATCGCGAGCCGGTCGCTGCGGACGCCACGCAGGTGCGCGACGCCGACACCGCAGTGCCGCGTCTGGCCGACGACCACAGCCCGGCGGCCGCCGAGGTGCAGGCGCTGTGGCGCGAGATCACGACGACAATGGCCGGACCGGACGGCCGGTGGCCCGCCCAGGACGTCACCCAGCGCCTCGCCGACTGGTTCGCCGGACACGGCTTCGAGGACCAGCCGCTCGGCGGTGAGCAGGAATGACCCGGCCCGCCAACGTGTGCATCAGCTTCGGCATGGGGCTGGACAGCGCCAAGATCATCCACGAGTACATGACCGTGCCCGGCGCACGCGACTTCGACTGGTCGAGCTGCGTGGCGGTGACGGCCATGACCGGAGACGAGTACGCGGCGACCGAGGACGCCATGAACCAGGTCGTGCTGCCGTGGTTCCGCGAAGTCGGGTTGCGCTACGTCCAGATCGCCCGAGCGGGGCAGCCCAAATCGGCCGGGTATGAAATTCTCGATGATTCGACCTCGCCCCGGCGGATGTTCATGCGCGGCAACCATTGGCGACTGTCGGACGAGCTGCTGCGCGCCGGGACCGTGCCGCAGGTCGCCCACGGCAAGCGGATCTGCTCCGCCCGCGCGAAAGGCGACTCGCTCGACGCGTTCATGGCCGACGAGATCGCCGCCGGTCGCCTCGCTCCCGATTTCCGGCACGTCATCGGGTTCTCGGCCGACGAGCAGGCGCGGGCGCTGCGGGATTCCACCTACGGCACCAATTCCCGCCGCCCCGAGTACCCGCTGATCACGTGGGACTACGACCGCCAGGGGTGCGACGCGCTGCTGGAGGAGGCCCTCGGGTTCCGGTACCCGCGAAGTTGCTGCGTGTGGTGTCCGTTTCAGTTTTCGGCGACGGACCGTGCCGAGCTGGTCGCTCGGTGGCGGGCCGAGCCGGACGCCGGCGCGCGAGCGTTGGCCGTCGCCCGGCACGGGCTCGCGCTCAACTCGAGGATGCTGCTGTTCGGGTCGGTCGGCGCGCACGAGGTGGCGTACCGGGAGAATCTGCACGACGTCGCCGACCTCTACGACGAGTGGGAGCGGGCCGTGCCCGCCTGGTCGGTCTACGAGGTCCGCCGCGGCATCGACGCCCGCAAGAACGGCGCAGGCCGCGACCCCGGGCTCAAGGGCAGCCCGTGGCGCAGCGTCAAGACCGTCGCGACGGCCGCCGAGTACGGCGAAGCCCGCGAGGCGCTCGCCGAGGTGGCGCGCGAGCGCCGCGTCGACGTCGAGCGGACCGGGAAAGAAGGCATCGAACGCGCGTGGCTGCGCCGATTCCCCACCGTCAAGCGCTACCCGATGACCGAGCATTTCTACGTCATCAGCGAAGCCGGAGCCGACGACAAAAAACGGCCCGGGTTCGAGACCAAGTGGCAGTCTTTCACCCAGCCGGAACTCGTCGCCGCATAAATGCTCACGAAATCTTTTTAATGTTTCCGGACGGCCTCGATTGCCGTTCGCTGGAATAGAGTCAAGGGCAGCGGCCGAGGCCGGGGGTGACGCCCCGGAAATCGCCGCGACAGATTGAACGCATTCACTTTAGGAGACACCCCGATGGTTGAGCACGAGGACGCACCTATCACCCGCGCCTGTACCTGCGGCGCCGAACCCGGCGAGCCGTGCACTCCGCTGTGCGACGAGGTCGTCAACGACTTCAGCGCGGCCGACCTGGTGCCGGTCGCGGACGCGCACCGGACGTACGCGGTGAAGCACTGCCCGCGCTGCCTCGGCGGCGGCCGGGATCGCGCCGAGCGCGACCCAGCCGTGTTCTGCCGGTGCGTGCGGGACTGGATCGACGTCCTGGACCTGCGCGCCGACGAACTGCTGGACAGCGCCGACGAGGCGTACGGGGAAGGAGGGTTGGTCGAGCACGTGCGGGTCACCAAACTGGCCGTGCGGTGGCGGACCCTCGGGCTGGCGGCCGCCTTGCGGGAGACCGGTCACAACGCCCGCGCCGACGTCCTGGCCGGGATCGTGCGCGTCACGACCGTGTTCGGCGCCGTGCGCATCGCGCTCACCGCCAGCGGGCTCCACGTCAAGCGCACCGACGGCACCGAATGGGACTGGCACCGGGGCTACGAAGACGGCAAGGCCCGCCCGCTGGCCATGGCTGCCCGCTCAGTGATCCCCGAACTCGCGGCCCGCTCCGGAAGGATGCTGTGGATCGCCGCCGCCGTCGCGAAGCCCGGCCACGTCTTCCGGCGGCCCGAGGTGCTCGACGTCTATCCGAGCGGCGAGGCCGACGGCTCGCTTTGCCGTCACACCGCGACCGTGCCGATCGGCGACTGCTGCTCCGAGGCCCGCGCGAAACGCGCAGCGCAACGTCTGGACATCCCGGGCGCCAGGGTCGTCGTCGGGGCTTTCCCCGTCCCGGCTGAAGTTCTCCAGAGCCGGGCGCGCGTTGAAAACGCGGCACAGCAAGCGATCGGCGCCATTGCCGTGCACCTCTGGGGCGGAGAACTAGCTATCCGCGTCTAGGCAGGCCCGCAGCGACCAAGCGGGGGTTCGGCGCAGAGCCCAACCCCCGCCCCCCGCGCGCAGACGTCCGGGCCCGGCAGGTCCGCCCCGCCCGAAAGACCGCCAGAGAAGGAACCGCGAATGTTCAAGCTGTACATCACCGAGGTCATCTGGAAGAAGAAGGATCCGGACGACGAGGTCGTCCGGATCACCGACGACTACCAGTCATCCGAGGACATGATCGAAGACCTCCTCGCCATGGGTTACACCGAAGAGGACGTCAAGACGATCCGCAGCGGATGCCCGCGCGGCCGGATCACGGCCGGAAACGGCGACGACATCGAATGGTCGGACACCGAATACCGGGGCGAGACAGCCGTTTCCGAACTGACCCTCCCGGCAGGACGGCTCGACCAGATCGCCGACGCAGCCAAGCGGGACGTCGCGAAATGGATCGAATCGGGCCAGTTGCCCGACACCGTCCTCTTCTGGGGCGACGTGTGCCTCGACTACAGCCTCGGCGGTCTGGACACAGTCGAGAACAACGACGTCGAAGGCGCTGACTACTTCTACATCCGAGACCAGGTCGAGAACTGGCTGTGGGACGGTCGCCCGTCGGTCCAGGACAAGTAGCACCACGGGCGCGTCCGGGCATCCGAGGCCCGGCGTCCGCCACTGCGAATGCAGCTCGCCACCCGAGCGGGGGCACGTCGCGTCCCTCGCCCTCCCCCCGCGGTTCTTCGCCATTCCCCATTTGTCGCCGACAAGGAGACGACCTGCCATGACCGGATCCACCCATGCCGCCGCCGCGATTCACGACTGCCCGCCCTATCGGGTGCCCGCCGTGCTCGCCGCCCTGCGCGATTTCGGCTACCTCTACGGCGGCGAGGACGCCTCCACCGACCTGCACCTGGGCATGTGGTTCAAAGCTCATCCCGAGTCCTGGCTCATGGGCCGCGACTTCGCGCACTCGCTCATGAAGTCCGCCCCGGAAGCGGCGTTCACGGCATACGACGCGCCCAGGGACGGCGAACCGGGAGAGATCAACACCTACGTCCACGGCCTCGGCTTGTTCAGCGCCCCCTGCGATCGCCTCGGAGAGCCGCAGATCGCCCGGTCCGTCTGGTTGAAGCTGGCGGCACAGCCCGCCGCCGACTGGGAGCGCGCTATCGGCCTGCCGTGGTTGAGCGCGACGTCCCGCTTCCGCAGTCGCACCGTCGCCGCACCGCCGCGGCTCGCCGCGCGCTGGTCCCGCCCCGGGCCTCTCGTCGTAGTCGACGACACCGGCGAAGACCTGACCGTCCCCGGACCGGTCGAGACGAAGGAAGACGCCGAAGACGCGTTCACGCGACTGGGCCTGCTGCAAGTCGGGGACTGGCGACCGCTCGACGACACCTGCCAGGTCCTGCTGGCCGACGTCTACCGCCGCTAGGCGCCCACCGCAGGCCCGCCGCCGACGACAGGGACCCGCGAGAGATCGACAGTTCCGGGAAATATGCGCACGAATCCGGAAAGCGGTCCCGATAATCGTTTTCTCCGCGTCAGTGCGGATATTGTTTTGGCAGTGGCACGGCCCGGGGTGACGACCCGGAATCCGCCGCAACAGATTGAACCCATTCAGCACAGGAGCGACAATGCGCATCCAGCCTTCTTACCTCTCGTCCTCGAACGCCAGTGCGCTGTTCAACTCCGCGTACGCGGACCTGCCCAAAAACACCCGGACGGTGTTGGCGCTCTACGTCGAGCGTTTCCCGGGCGAGCCAGACTTCCAGGAGCGGCCTTTCGAGGTGGTCTGGATGACCGACGCGACTGCGCTCGCGCCGTGCGACCGGTGCGCCGGGCGCACCGCGAGCGTCGACCCCGGCCGCTGCTGCCCCGGAATCGAAGTCAACTTGCAGCAAGCCCACCGGCTGCTCGGCGAGCTGCTCGGCCAGCCTGTGGCGCTGCGGGAGTTCGACGTCGACGACCGGATCATCGACAACGGCATCCACGACGACAGCGCCGCCCGCCACGTCGAGAACATGCTGCGCAGCGCCTGGAATGACGGGGCGATCGGCTTCGCCGAGGACGCGATCGACTTCGCCGACCTGATGGACCGGTGGGACGGGGACCACGATCCCCTCCACGAGCGGGCGGCCCTCACGGCTCACGCCGGGGACTTGCCCCGCGAGCTCCGCCGGGCCGCCTGACCGCACCGAACAGACGGGGTTGTCCCCGGCACGCGCCGGGGGCAACCCCGTTTCCGATGTCCGGGCCCCGTGGTCGAAACAGGCCAGGCCCGCTGCGATGAGCCTCGCTCACGCAGATCGGGGCAGCGGATCCTCCGACTCGGCACCGGACCGCGACCGCGTCCCCGGCTCGGGACCGGCCGTCGCGGACGCGGCGCCGGCGTCCGGTTTCGGCGCGGGCTGCTTGTGCGCCCCCGCGCGCGGCGGCGGAGGCTGCTCGGCCTTCCGCAGGTCCTTCGGCGTCCAGCCGACTTCTCTCGCCGCGCTGTACGCCGCGCGCCAGGCTTCGGCGCGCCGGACCATCTCGTCCCGCGCCTCTTCGCGGCGCAGGCCGATCTGTTCGTCGGCCTTGGCCTGGATCTTCGCGAGCCGTTTCCTCGTTCGTTCGCGGATTTTCGCGATTTCGTTGTCCGCCTTCGCCTGGACCGACTCGTGGTCGCGGGCGGCGTCGGCGGCTCTGGCCAGTGCCACGAGTGCGTTCCGGCGCGGCGCGAGCGCCTTGTCCGCCAGCGCTTCCGCGCGTTTCTTCCGTTGTGTTTCCCCCATGCGCCCGATCGTAGGCCGAAAGCGCGCACGCTTCACCGGAGAACTGCGCCGAGCAGGCCAAACACCACCGCGACCGGTATAGTTATTGGTGTCGGGGTCGGGGGTGACGCCCCGGTTCACCGGCCAGATTGAACCGGAATCCAGCACCTGAAAGCGAGCACCGAATCATGGAACCCATTGACATGTTCTGCGGCGAACGAGGCGGGTCGTCGGAACCCCTCTTCACGACGTGGCTCGACGACATGGCCTCGCTCGGCTACAGCGTCGCCACGACGCGGCGGGCCGCTTTGACGGCGCCGTCGCGGGTCCGCGTCTTGGAGGGGCGCGCGGTCGACGAGCGCTGCCTGCGCATCGTCCGGGAGGGCCTGCGATGAGCGAGTACGTTCTCGCCGCCGAGCGCGGCGTCGACCTCTACGCCCTCTGGTCCGGCAACGACGGCGTCCCGATCGCTGTCGGCACCCGCGCGCAGATCATCGACAGCCCGGCCGCCAGCGGCGTGCCGCGGCTCGGTATCGAGCACGCGCTCGACATCGCCGCGCAGCTCGGCTCCAGCAACCTCCGCGAAGCCGGCTTCTGGGACGGCGAGGCGATCGCGGCCGACCACAACCGCGCGCTGCTGCCCCGGGACCTGGTCGGCGACTACCTCCGGGCGTGGCTGATCGGAGACCGCGATCGATGCGCCGAGCTGCTGGACTACCCCGGCGGGCCGACAGCGCGCCAGGCCCCCGCCGACGACGAACCCGGAGAAGACGAGGAGGAGCCGAGCGCATTCGAGCCGATCGTCCTCAGCGGCCCGCCGACGACGATCTCCCTGCCGGGCGCCACTGTCGAAGCTGACCTCCGCGTGCTGCGCGGCTTCCGCGAGCACGGCACCATCAACGCGATCCGCGATGCCACCGACGGCGGCCGGGCATGCATCACCCGGCACGCCGTGACCGCGCCGGTCATAGACCTCACGACCGCGACCGGGTTGCGGCTGATCCTCCGCAGCAGCAGCAACCCCTACTACCCCGGCTACGAGCTCTGGCACGTCACCTCCGTGTTCGGCAAACACGTCCCTCTCGGCCGCACCGGCACCCTGCGCATCCACGACTACCGGGACCTGCCGCTGGACGAGGCCGACGCGGCTCGCCTCGACAGCGTCCTGGACCAGCTCTGGGCGGAAGTCGCCTACGCGTGGCAGGCGGTGCTCACCGCGACGGTCCCGACGCTCGCCGCCCAATTCACCGCCGCCGCCCGCCATGCCTGAACCGCCACGCGGGCCGTCCCCCCTCCCCCGACAAGACTGAGGAGAACTCCGAGGATGACCACCGCCGACGGAGAGGCGGCCGCACCGACGCGGCTGGCCGATTACGTGCCCTTGTTCGACGTCGCCTCTGCCCTGCCGCTCGACCACGACCCGTTCATGTTCGGGGAGTGCGGCGAACGGTGCCGTTGCGCGCCGGACAGCGCCGAGGGCGAATTCCTCGTGTCCAGCTCGCAGCGGCGCGACGAGATCCGCGCGCTTCTGGCCGCAGACGGGAAAACGGCCGAGGTGTGCGGCCCGTGCAACGCCCTCGTGTTCGCCGCCTCCGACGAAGACCGGGCACGCTTCCAGGCCGAGCACGCGGACTGCGCCTGGCACTCCGTGAAGTAGCGTCCGAGACCGCGTGAAGAAAGGCCCGGCACCCCGGCGCAACGGGGTGCCGGGCCTTTCTTCACGCTCCGGCGCCCGGAAATGCACACGACTCCGATGGGCGGCGTCCGGAACGCTCTCGCCGGTAAAACCTCGCGGTAGGGTTTCATCAACGGCGATTCCGGGACTGGCTTCCCGGCCCGTTCCGAGCATCGAATAGCGCCAGGCGGCAGTGTCCGCCTTTCCGCGTTCCCAGTCTGCGCAATCCTGCGCGACCGCACCGCTTCCGACAGGGCAAAGGCATCGGGGTCGCCTGGCGGCCCCGGACGGCAAAAGGAGAATCACGATGACATCCACTCTCGCAGAGAAGGTCGCGCACTTCGGCTCGACCTCCTATGTGCTGGACGTCCCCGAATCCGTCGAGTACACGCGGCGGATGGAAACCGCCTGCAACTACGACACCTTCATGATCGATGCCGGACGGTACCCGGTGACCCTGACCCGCAACGGCAGGCCCTGGAATCCCGACCCGGACGTGCCCACCCCGGGCTACCTCGCCAACGTCGGCCCGGAGTACGCCGTGGTGACGGCGGAGGCCACCCACACCTACCAGTACATCGTGAACCGACTGTTCACCGCCTCCAGCGTGGAGCAGTCCTACCCCGACGAGCGGACCACCGTGACCGATTCGGTTTATGCCTACCTGGTCAAGGACGGGCAGCCCGGCCCGTTCACCGGTTCGGTCTTCCGGCGGCAGGCGTAGCTTTCCCGCCCGCGTCAACGCCCGGCGCCCCGGCAGACGGGGCGCCGGGCTTTCTTCATGCAGCGCGGAGCCCGGAAATGCGCACGATTTCGATCCGCTACGGCAATACCGCTCTCGGCAGGCAATTGCCGCTGTAGGGTTTCATCAGCGGCCGATGCCGGGAGGGAAATCCTGGAATAACCGCCGCGCATCGAATCCCATTACTCCTGAAAGGTGTGACCGTTGGCCAGCGCGCCTGAAAAAATCCCCATTCGCGTCCGACCGAATGAAACGCTCGTCCAGTCGGGCGGTGCCCCGTTGTTCCCCGCCCAGACCGCAGACCCCGACAGATCCCCCGGGTTCCGGCGAGCGGTAGCCGAGTGGATCGCCATCCGCCTGAACGCCACGTGGCTGCACGGCAGCAACCCGCGGCGCCGGGCCGAGTGGCACGACGACGCGCTCCGGCTCGTCGAAACCGAGTACGAGCACGACGCGGGCTACCAACCCGAGCAGATCCGCCCCGACGGGCACGGCCTGTACCGCATCTCCCACCCGTGGGAATGGGCCGAGGCCGACCTGTCCGTCCCCGCCGGCGCGGCCGCTGTCCCGCTGCCCGCCTACACCGTCACCGCCCTCGCGGCGTTTGCGTCCGACCGGGAACCCGCCGACTACACCGACGCCGAGAAACGGGCGCTGCTCGATCACGTCGCGGACGGCGACCGGGACCTGCGCTGGCGCGCGCGGCTGGCCGCCGAGGCGACCGCCGAGCAGCTGGTGCGCATCGCCCACGGCGGCCCGGGCCCGGACATCTGTCCGCACGGGTGCGACGGCCTCTACTGCCGCCCGGACGCCCGGACCGACCGCTGCGGGCTCTGACCCCGGCCGTTCCCGCCTCCATTCCCGTCAACCACCGTTCTGCCAAGGAGCAACCAGCAATGTCGTTCGCGCACCCCGCCCGCGTGGCACTGCCGCCCCGGCCCGACACGGCCGACTACGAATTCGCCCCCAACGGAACCCTGCGGGCCGTAGGCCGGACAGCCCTGCTGCGAGGCCAGAAAATCAGCGTGAGGGCACGTCCTGCGCAACCCGGCGGCTGGCCGGTCGTGTTCACCGCGGCCAGCGCCCGCGCCGCGGCGGCGCAGCTTCTCGCCTGCGTCCACCGGCTTCGCGGCATCACCGCTCCGGCGGAGATCTGGATCGAGCCGCTCGCGCCCACTGCGCGCACCGCCACCGCCTCGCGCTGGTCGCCGGAGACCGGCGACCTGGGGCTGCACTACGTCGCGCCGTTCACCGGGTTTCTCGACTTCCCCGCGACCGGGACGCCGCGCCTCCTGAGCGAGCAGGACGCCGAATGGTGGGCGCGCGCCCTGCTCGGACTCGCCCGCGAACTCGACCACTCCCACACCATCGCCGCCCACGCCGTCCTCACCGACCGGGCAGACGAAGACGTCACCGCCATCCTCCGGCGCTCGATCCTCCACGAACGCGGCTTCCTCGCCGAGGACGTCCGCAGGTACGCCGGGGAGATCCTCGAAGAGCTCGACGACATCGACAGCCGCCGCGCCGAAGAACGGCGCGTGTCTGCCCTCGGCCGCGCCCACCTGGACCTGCGCGCCAGCCTCGACGCCGCCTACCTCTACGACGCCGACACCATCGGCCACCAGGACGTCGCCCACCTCATCTACGAACTGGGCCGACGGCACGGTGTGCCCGTCACCGCTCTCACCGCCCAGTCGTTGGTCGTGCTCGACGAACTCCCGCCCGGGACCGAGCTGACCGAGGACCAATGGATCCGGGTCGCCCGGACAACGGAAATGCTCGGGTTGATCGACCGAGCCAACGTCCTGATCCGCGACCTTGCGCTGGTCAACGTGAGCGTCGCGCTCCGCCAGGCCGGAATCCTCTGCCGGGGCAACGGGAACTGCTGCGACACCGTCCTCGCCGGACCTGTTTCCCAGACGTGGGGATTCTGCGCTGAATGCAGGCCCGCGACGCTGGCTGAGGCGTTGGAGATGGGCTGCATCGACCAGGCGACGCACGATCTCCCGAGCAGCCACGACGGCGGGTGCCGCCGCTGCCAGCTTCCGCTGCGGCCAGGCGAGCGAGCCGGGCGCGACACCGCCGGGGCGACCCGGTGAACCGCCGGGCCCGCAGCCCGCAGGAGCGAGCCAACCACCGGTTTCTGGTCGCCAACGCCGTGTTCGTTCCCGTCCAAATCCTGGCGACCGCCGCCGCGTTCACGACACGCGACCGGGGCGTCCTGATCGCCCTGGGCAGCATCATGGTCCTCGTCGCCGGCCCCACGTTCGTCCTCGCCGTCCTCGCGATCCGCGAAGACCTCCGCGCCCGCCGACGACGCCGCGACTGACGACGCCGCGACTGACGACGAACAGCCCGCCAGCCCCGTCCCGGCTGGCAGGCAATGCGCACAGGGACAGAACGGCGCAGGCCACGGGAGTGACGCCCCGCGACCGGCAACAGATTGAACGCATCCGCAGGAGACCCGATATGAACAGCAAGCCCCCGCCCGACCCCGACGAGCAAGAGCAGCTGGTCCACTGGTCGCACACCGGCATCCACGCCCCGACCGTCCTGAAAGTCCGGCGGTACACGGACCAGCGGCTCCCTCGCGGCGGTGTGTCCTTCACCGCCGAGATCCACCATCCCCGGCTGAAGTTCATCGGGAAGGTGTGGAACGACGGGGTCGGCGGTCCCACCCGCTTCGAGCCCAGCGACGGCGAGCGGTTCGGCTGGCGGGAAATGCGCGACTACGTCAGCCGCTGCCGCCGGGATGGCGAGCCGCTCCCCCGCGAGGTCTTGCTCGAGGCCGTGCTGGAAGAACACGACGTCGCGGAAATGGTCCGCGCCATGCGGCGGAACAACACCACGTTGGTCCGCGAGTTCAGGCCCGCGACCCCCGACGGCGGCAAGGCGCGGCGCGGCTTCCCGATCGAACTGCACCGGATCGCAGCCTTACGGGCAGACCGGGAGCTCCGGATCCAGATCCTCGCCGAGGATCCGGGCACCCGGCTTAAGTTCGGAGGCGACTGGCAGATGTTCAACGGACGCGAGTGGACGCCCCTCCTCGCCCCGCAAACCCTCACCCAGGATCAGATCCAGGCGAAGATGGAGACGATCCGCGGCTGGGCGGGCGAGCGAGGCGCCGCCGTGGACGGGCTCGACGGCAGCACCGTCGACTCGCATCCCCGCTTTCTCTACTACGTCCTCGCCAGCGACGGGCTTCCCGTCGACAGCCGTGCCTGGTGCGCCTGCCGGATCGGCCCCCGTGCCCCGCTGGCCAGGTTCGAGTACTGGTCCGACGACGGGCTGATCGCCTCCGGGCAGGCCCACGCGGTGGAGAAGTGCCGCAAGCTCGTGGCCCTCGACTAGCCGCCCGCCCCCTGCCGTGCCCGGGCCGGGCCGCCCGTTCCACCGGGGCGGCCCGGCCCTCTTCCGTTGCGCCCCAAGGACGACAGCGGCTGGATCCCGCGTCCGGGCGGGCCCGGGGAGACCGCCGGGGCGGGCATCCCGCACCGGGCAGCCGGAAACGCACACCGTTTCGATGCGCGCCCAGCACAGCCGCCCCTATACCCGTAGCCGGTATATGGTCGTGATGTCGAAGCGGGGCCCGGATTCCGCCGGGCGAAGGAAAATCCCTCACCCGCCGCGACTGACGCCGAACAAACCACAGCCCCGTCCCGGCTGGCACGCAACACCCTCAGGGACAGAACGGCCCCGGCCACGGGTGTGACGCCCCGCGATCGGCAACAGATTGAACACATCCGAAGGAGAAACGCGTGAGCAACACGACCGTGCCCGACCGGGCCGAACCGGCCCCGCTCGTGCACTGGCCGCACTCCGGCATCGACGCCCCGACCACCCTCGAATTCCGCAACTACAAGGAATTCGAGCACGGTGACGGGTGCGCATTCACTGCCGACGTCCTGCACCCCCAGCTCGGCCACATCGGCTCGATGTCCAACGACGGAGGTCGCCGGGGCACCGAGTTCGTGCCCAGCGACCCCGACCGGTTCGGCTGGCACGAGATGCGGGCCTACGTCAAGCAGTGCCGCGAGGACGGCCGGCCGCTGAGGGAGGAAGGTGACCTGCTCGACGCGGTGCTGTACGAGCAGAACGCCGAGGAAATGGTCGCTGCCATGCGGTGCAACAACACGACGGTGGTGCGCGAATTCGTCGAGTTCCCCGGCGGCGGGGCCATTCGCGGCGACGTGATCGAACTCCACCGGATCGCGATCATGCGCGAGGACAGGAAGCTCCGGGCCGAAATCCTCGACGAAAGTCCCCGCACCCGGCGTGCGTTCGGCGGTGACTGGCAGATCTACAACGGGCGCGAGTGGAAGCCCCTCCTCGTTCCGCAATCCCTCACCCAGGACGAGATCGCCGCGAAGCTCGACACCATCAGCGCCACGTTCTGGAAGCGGGAAGCCACCGTGGACGGCCTCTACGTCAACGGCGTGCAACAGCACGACCGCCATCCCTGCTACGTCCTCGCCAGCGACGAGCTTCCCGTCAACCACCGCGCCTGGTGCACGTGCCGGATCGACCCCCGCGCCCCGCTGACCAGGTTCGAGTACTGGTGCCAGCTCGGGCTGATCGCCTCCGGCCAGGTCCACCCGCTGGAGAGGTGCCGCAAGCTCGTGACCCTCGACTAGTCGCCTGCCGTGACCGGGCCGGGTCGCCCCTTCCACCGGGGCGGCCCGGCCGTTTTCCGTTGCGTTCCAAGGGCGGCAGCGGCCGGACCCCGCGTCCCGACGCGAAGGGACTGCACGGACTCCGATCCCGCAGCCGGGCCGACGACGCTCGCCCGGGGAGACCGCCGGGGCGGGCATCGCACGCCGGGCGGCCGGAAACGCACACTCTTTCGATCCGCTCGCAGCACAGCCCCGCATATACCCCTGGTCGGTATATGGTCATGGTGTAGGAGAGAGCGCCCCGGATCCCGCCGGGCGAAGGCAGCTCCTCCTCCGCCCGCCGTCGGCGGTGCGGCCAGCGCGGCACAAACCCGTGTGGACAGTGCTTCTTCCGTCGCGACCCGGCCCCTCCGAACCGGCGCTGATCGCGGCGTTCGTCCCCCGGCTTGACGCCCGCGCACCCCCTATTCATCCGTCTTCCCAGAAAGGACGACGCCCGATGCTGGGCTACGACCCCGAATCCGAACGACACCAGTTTCGCGACGACGTGCACTACCGCCTCTACTTCGGCCGCGACGGCCGTCCGACACCGATCTGCGTCCAGGACTTCGACTATCGCGACTACAACCCGAAGCGACTGCTGACCAACGAAGCGTTCGACAGCGAAGACGAGGCCGTCGACGCGCTCCGGTTGATGCGGGACGAGGCCCGCATCTTCCTCGGGCTCGCTCCCGCCCCTGAGGAGTGGTGGTGAATCGGATGCTGATTCTCAATGGCGGCGGTCTGCCCACCCTGAAACGGTGCCGCGCGCAGTACCGCGCCGGCGCGACGCACCTGGGCAGGCTCGCCCGCCCCCGCCACATCGGACAGTTGCGCGAGACCCTCGACGCCGGTTTCAAAGTCGGCATCGACAACGAAGCCTTCTGCGAATGGGACTTGCCCGCGTTCGTGCGGATGATCGGCCGGATCGAACGTGCCCTGTACGGGCGGGTCCTGCGGCAGTGGGAACGGGTCGCGCCGCTCGCCACGATGCCGCCTCAGGCATGGGCCGCGATCGGCAAGACGCCACCGGAGCCGTTGCCGGACTGGCATCCGAACCTGCTGTGGGTCACGGTCCCGGACGTCCCGTTCGACGCGCGCGCCACGCTGCGCAAGTTCGCCGACTGGGCCGCGTTGATCCCCCATCTGCCGCTCGCGTTCTGCGTCCAAGACGGTGCCGAAGCCGCCGGAATCCCCTTTGAGTTTCCCAATGTGGCCGGACTGTTCATGGCCGGGAGCACCGACTACAAGCTCTCTTCCGAGATGGCGGAGATCTGCCGCGAGGGCAAGCGCCGGGGCCTGCTGATCCACGGCGGACGCGTGAACACCCGCAAACGGATCCGCTACATGCTCTCCCTCGGCGTCGTCGACAGCATCGACGGCACGGCCTTCGACAAGTACCGCGATGCCAATCTCCCCTGGGGGCTGGAAGAAGCGTCGGCGACCAGGTACCAGCTGTCGTTCTAGCGCCGCGTCTCTCCGGTTCGCCGCGACGACCGGACGCCTGAGCCGAAACACCGCCCTGGCGCGGTGTCCCCGGGATCGAGACCGGGCTGACGATGGCTCCCGAGAAAGGAACCGACCTCCGATGAACGCTGTGATCGAGGCTAGTGCGCACGACCCCCTTCCGCCACCGAGCGTCGGCGACATCGCCGCACACCCTCACTACTGGATCTCCGGCGCCGGCCGGGACGCCGCGCACGCCGCCGAATGCCCGCACGGCTACCGGCTCACCGCGAGCTGCCCCTGCTGTGACGACGGCGAGGACCCGCAGGAGCGCCGGTTCACTGTCGTGCGCCTGTTCGACGCGCGGGTGATGTCCACCAGGCAGCCGTGGGGGACGGCTCTGCTGGAGCGGGGAAAACCGGTCGAGAACCGGCCGCGGGCGTGTACGTGGCGCGGTCTCGTCGTGATCCACTCCGGGAAGAAGTGGGACGACCGCGGCCGCGACATCGCCGCCGAGATGCGGGTGCCGGCCGTCCCCCGGGACGCGCCGACCGGCTACCTCGGCGTCATGGACCTGGTCGGCGTCCACCGCGACAACGGCTGCTGCCGTCCCTGGGGCGAGCCCGGGTTCTACCACTGGGAATTCGAGAACCCGCGTGTATTCGACCGGCCCATCCCGGGTCCCGGGAGCCTGGGGCTGTACCGCAAGGTCCCGCTTGCGGTCGCCCACGCCCTCGCCGCCGGTGCCTGGACGGCAGTCTGACGCGGACTCCCGAACACGTCCCCGGTGACAGCCCCTGCCGTCCCCGCCGAACGGCGGGGACGGCAGGGCCCCGATTCCGTCGCACGACACCGAAATTTCGTGCCAGGCCCCGCTGTGGAGGAGATCCCCTTGTCCCTGAACCTGTTCACCGTTCTGAGTCTCTCGGCCGGTCATCTGCGCAAGGAGACGCGCTACCGGCTCGACACCTTCGACGGGGTGGTCGCCTACGAGATGGAGTGCGGCTGGCTGATGTACGTCCCGAAGGAGCGCGAAGAAAGCGGCGCAGTCGACGGGTTCCCGCCGGAGCTCCCGCCGATCATCGAACTGGCGCAGGACAATGACTGCCGCTATGTCCTGTTCGATCTCGGTCTCGATACGACGGACCGACTCGAAGCCTTCGACATCTACCGCAACGGCATTTCCTGACCGGACGAGAACCGCCCGGCCAGAGGCGATCCCAGCCTGCCGACGCCCCAGAACGCCCCGCCCGCCGGAGACGGCGAGCGGGGCGTTGCCCGTACGGGTTCGCACGGCGCGGCACGGCAATCGGCGCGTTTGCTCCGCGTTCTAGCTGCCGTCGCCAGCACGGCCCCATCGATACCCATAGGGGGTATTGTAAAACCGTCGGACCGGCGAACAAGCCCGGTCAATTCGACGCCGAAGCCCAGTCGGAATTGACGATGATCGGAGAGATCATGGCTGCCCTCATCGAACCCATCCACCGCCGCGACGGCATGCGCGAAGTGCGACTGCCTTTCGTGCATTCCACGCACTACGCCCGGATGGCGGCCCAAGACCTGCGCGACGCGCACCGCATGTTCACCACCCTGGCCGAATGTCTGGACACCTTCAGGCACGTCCTCCGCCGGTGCAAGCTCGACCCGGACGAGCTGCTGGACATCGCCTGCCGCGCGAACAACCCGGTCCGCATGGGCCGCTGCGTCAACACTGTCGCGCAGCAGGTGCGCGGCCAGATCGTCCTGCTGAACTCGACCGTGCGGTGGCAGGAGAAGGCACCGCACTGGCTGCCCGAAGACGACGAGTTCTTCCGCCGCCCCGCCCGGAACCTGACAGCGGACGCCAAGTGGCTCGACGTGATCGCCTTTCTCATCGAGCGAGGCGCCAAGCGGCCGCCCAGGCCCGCCCGGCAGGCCCGCGAAGGAGAGTTCGCCGTGCACTTCCGCAACGCGATCAACGGCATCACCGTCCGGCGCTACCGCGACAACATCGAAGACGCCCGCCAGCTCGCCGCAACCTATCGGCCGTACAACAACACCGACCCGACGATCTACGCCACGGTCCGTAACCAGGACGGCGCTCTGGAGCTGAAGAAGGTGTCGGCCGCTGACGACGCAGCCGCAGGCGAGGTGGCGACGCGGTGAACCCGCGCGCCGTGATCGCGCCCCGGCGGTTTCTTTCGCCCGGATCGCCGAGGCGGCCCAGTCCGGGAGCGCGCGGGCACCAGGCCGTGGAGAACGACCCTGGATCACCGCCGACATGTCCGACCTGCTGGCCGTTCTGCGCGGCACTACCACGACCCCGCTGGCGCCATACGACGACCACCAGCACCGCACGCTGCCACGACGGCACCGACCTGAAAGAAGACACCGACCGATGATCGAACCCGTCTCCCTCGCGGTGGGACTTGGCCTGTTTGCCGGGGGCCTGTTGGCTGGCAAGCTGACTCGCCGTCGAGCCACTCCAAAACCGGTCTGCGGCTGCTCGCACGGACTGGAACAGCACGACCCCGGCACCAAGGAATGCCACGGCGAGATCCTGCGCAAGGACGCGCGCACAAAACACGGAGACTGGATCGGAAACCAGTGGGTGCCCTGTACCTGCCGCCAGTACGTCGGCCCGAAGCCGTTCGAGGAGATGTACCTCCCACCGTTGCTGCCGCCGCAGGACACGCCGTGACTGGGCGCCTACGGCGTTGACGCGCACCTTCCTGGGGAAGGGTGCCGACCAGTGCCGAAGCGGCCGGAAACGAGGCCGCGAGGCGGCCTAACTCCGCGCCCGGCAACCGGTGCCCCCGCGGCGCACGCGCGCGGCGGGGACACCCCGCGTCCGGCAACGGCGACGACCGCAGGCGCGGCCGCCGCTGACGAGCCCGAGACGAAACCGCCCGCGACCTTCCCGCCCGGGCGCGGCGTGCCCGCTCCGCCTCACGGGTTGCGGCAGGACAACCCGACAAATCTGTTCTGCGTGCGATAAATCTTCGCCAATAAGGAATATCCACATGCCTGAGCGGCATATTATTGGCTTGTCGGGAACCGGTGACCAAGCCCGGTGAATCCGACGCCGACCCCATTGCGAAATCCCGATGATCGGAGAGATCATGGCTGCCCTCATCGAGCCCATCCACCGCCGCGACGGCATGCGCACAGTGCTGCTCGGCTTCCTGCGGTCCCCGCGCTACGCCCGGATGGCGGCCCGGGACCTGGACCACGCGCACAGGATGTTCCAGACCCTGGCCGGGCACCTGGACTTCTTCGCGAACGTCCTCCGGCGGTGCGAACTCGACCCGGACAAGCTGCTGGGAATCGCGTGCCGCGCGGACAACCCGCTCATGATGAGCGGCTGCGTCAAGCGGGTCGCGAGGGAGATCCGCGACCAGATCGTCCTGCTGAACTCGATCGTCTGGAACCAGGAGAACGCGCCGCACTGGCTGAACGACGACGAGATATGCCGCCGCCCCGCCCGGAACCTGACAGCCGACGCCAAGTGGCTCGGCATGATCGCCGCTCTCGTCGAGCGCGGTGCCGAACCGCCGTCCGAGCCCGTCCGGCAAGCCCGCGAGGGAGAGTTCGTCGTGTACTTCCGCAACGCGATCAACGGCGACACCGAACAGCACTACCGCGACAGCATCGAAGCCGCGCGCGAACTGGTGGCGACCCACCGGCCGTTCAACAATACCGACCCGACGATCTACGCCACGGTCCGCAACCAGGACGGTGTTCTGGAACTGGAGAAGGTGCCGAGCATCGCCGACGCGGCCGCAGGCGAGGCCGCGACGCGGTGAAACCGCGCGGCGTGACCGCGCCCGGCGGTTCCTTCGCCAGGACAGCCGGGGCGGCCCCGTCCGGTGGAGCACGAGCGCGAAGCCGGGAACGACCGTGCCCCGCCCGTCGCGCGGACGCCGGTCTCCCGATGTCGAACTTCGCCGGTAACCGGCGGTCAACCATGATCGGAGAAACAGATGGGCAATCTCTATTCCCGCCGGAGCGGGAAGTTGGTTTGCGAATGCTGCGGGACGTCAGGCGGTGTGCGGAAGCGGATCTGCCCGTTCAAGGTCACGTCGAGCG
Organism: Amycolatopsis sp. NPDC114503; assembly: GCF_055633655.1. Lineage (NCBI taxonomy): Bacteria > Bacillati > Actinomycetota > Actinomycetes > Pseudonocardiales > Pseudonocardiaceae > Amycolatopsis > Amycolatopsis sp. NPDC114503. Next base: position 72,390 of record NZ_JBVKDT010000011.1, read on the forward strand.
CTCTGCACGGGCGGGCGACGGATCCGTGGTGCAAGCCGCCGGCGGTGTGCCCGGCATGCTGGCAGGAGAAGGGCGGAAACAAAGTGTTCCACGGCGAGGAGTGCAGGGAAGGGGCAGCAGCAGCGCAGGCGGAGGCCGATGCCGAGCAGCGGCGGCTGGAGGACGGCGACGCGCGCTGCGTCTCTACCGATCGACCGACGGAGCAAGACTTGGTCAAGGCGGTCTTCCGGGCGCTGGACGGCACGGAGACGGAACTGATGGTGCCAGGCGATCGATGGGTCGACTTCAGCTGGCTGTCGGACTACCCCGACCTTCTGCCAGCGAGCTCCCAGCCCCGATGAGAGAAAAGAAGGGCCCCGGCGCGCCTCGCGCGGCGGGGCCCTTCCCCCGTGTTCCGGCTTCGGTGACGGCCCCCAGTCGCGGCCGCCGCCGAAGGCGGGGAAACCGCATGAACGGAGAGCCTCCATGCCCGAGCCGATGCGCCGAACCTCCGAGTTGCTGGCCGAAGTCCATGCCCTGGACGACGCGCGCGACCTGATCCTCGTTGCCCAGGCCGCAGCGGAACGGCTGGCCTCGGTGCACGCCAGGACGATGCGCGCGCACCACGACGATCTGGGGCGCCGCGTCGAGATAGTGGCTCTGCACAAGGATCTCGACGGTCTCTGCGGGACCGTCGTCGGTTCGAGAAAGCCGCCGCGGCGCGGCTACACGCACATCGTGGACGTCCAGCTGGACGAGCACTCGGCGGCGACGCTCGCACAGCGTCCCGCGACGTCCAGGCAGCATCTGAACCCGGAAACCCGGATCATTCCGGTGTCCCGGTCCAACCTCAGCATGATCCGGGACTGAGATCCCCGCCAGCGCCCTTTCCCTCCCGTTCGCACGGACCACCGGCCGGGCCGCACCGGTCGATGATCCGGCATCCGCGACGTCGAGCAATCGAGGCCGATCGCCGAGTGGCGCGGCGGTCGCCGGCCTCGATTCCAATCTGCACTCAACGCCTAGTGCGCGGGTACTTTTCGTATTCCGCGCGTGTATTGAACGATCAAATTGGTCAAGCCAGGAAGAGGTGCGGAAAGTTCGTGATCGGGAGGGCTCCGGGCGACCGGAGCCCTCCCGCCGGACCGCCGAGGCCGTGCCCAGACTGAGCATGACGCGAAGCATCGAGAACGCCCAGAAGGCCCACGGTCGACGAGAGCGCGATTCAGACGTGGCTTCGGACCGAGGCGCACAGCCCCGCAGAGAAGGCCGCCAACGCGGCGCGCCGACCCGCTGCCCTGCTCGCCGGTGCGGCTCTGGCGATATGACCGGAAAGTATTTGCTCACAAAGCGGCAAGCAGCGACTTTCAGACAACTTGATGATACCCCGTGGGGGTATCATCAAGTTGTTGCGGTTCAGCAAGGGAATCCCCCTGCGGCTGCGGCAATCCAACAAATCCCTAAAGCGGCCGGGAGGACCTGTGTCGACCTCTTCCAATGATGTCACCATACTGACGGTCACGATGGTGGCTGAGCGTTTCGGCGTGACCGTCTCAGCTGTCAGCAACTGGCTTAAGCGGTATGGCCCCGAGTCGTCGACACCGCTGCCGCGCCCGGACAAACCAGCGCCCCAGCCGTTGTGGCGTGCCGATCGCTGGCCCGAGTTCGAGAGGTGGAGCGAGGAGCGCAAGCTGGTCAAACGGGGACCCAAACCGAAGAACATCAGTCGTAAGCTGGTCGCCAACAGTCCCATGACGATGGACCCGGTGCTGGACTCCCTTCGCGAAGTGGTCGCCTACGCCCGGGACCGAGCGCAGCGAAACTCCGGCAACCAGGGCGAGGACGTCGCGGCCGGTCGCCTCGGCGGGCACCTGACCGTGCTCGACAACTTCCTCGCTGCCATTGGCTCGAACGCGGCCCCCGCAGACGCCTCGTCACCGCCCGGGGAACACGATGAGACCGACGAGTCGGACATGCTCACTATCTCGCAGCTGGCCGCCGAATTGGGAGTCACTGCGCCGTCCGTGCAAGGCTGGTGCGACAGGCCCACCATGCCCGTGCGGTTCCCCCGCCCTGTTGTGGACCCTCCGAAAATCGAGGGCCGGCGTCGAACCAAGCGCCTGTGGAGCAGAACTCAACTGCCTGCTGCGCGCGTATGGGTAGAGTGGTACCGCGCGTACAAGATCCGCCACTTGACGACCGGGGACGAGGTCCGCAGCGGGCCTGCTGCAGCCCGTCCGTCGAGCAACGACTCGGTGCCGCCGGTGCGCGAGTTTCTCAAGGACGCCAAGCGAGGCCCCGGCAGCGGGGTGCGACGAGGACGCATCGCCTCGCGCAGCGTCCGCAAGCGTCACGGGTGAGCGAGCCACCCGACCCGGGAGTCCCGCCACGGTTGCCCGTGGCGGGACTCGCGCATGTCCGGGCCGGAGTACGCCGCCCTGATGCGCAACGCTTCCGCCGCTGCCCGCGACCCGAACTACGAGTGCGGCACCGAACAGCCAGCGACGGGCCCGGCGGCGTCGGGCCGGGAAGCCCGTCGCGGCGCGGCCACACGCACATGGTGGACGTCCAGCGGCCCCGACACCGAACACCGCGCCAGACCCCCGCGCCCTGCCGGGCGCGGGGGTCTTTTCGCGTTCGCAGCGCACGGCCAGCCGCGTCGCACAGTGTCGACCGCGGCACGGCCGGTCCGACGGCACTCCCGCGCCTGTGCCTGTTTGCGCCGGGCCGCACCAGTGCAGCGGACCGCGCCCGGGGCGGCATCCTGGTCGTTGCGGTTTTGGAGCCGGACACCCGGTTCGCGGGCACCGTTGCGACACAGCCGGTTCCGCAGAGCAAGATATGGAAAACCTATACGGTTTTCCCCAGGTCGCTGACGCGACCTGGCACGCTGGTCCTTGCGGACCAGCGGAGAGGTGCAGGGGGTGCCTCAGGCCGGCGGGCCGCATGGGGGAACGAACGCATGCAGGACAACGAAACAGGCGTCTCCGCGGCAGGAGAGGTCGCGACGGAACCGGCGAGGACGCGCGGCCACTCGCACGACGGCCCGCGCCGGCCGCGCACCTCGCTCGCGTACAACGACGTCGAGTGGTCGATCATCGAGCAGGCCGCCGCACTCGACGGGAGAAAACCGGGCTCGTGGGCGTCGCTCGCCGCACTGGACGCGGCACGGATGCGGGTCAGCGGCGTGGTCCTGGACCGCGGCGTGCTGAGCAAGCTCTACGTCGCGGTCACGGACCTGAGCATCCAGCTCGCCAAGATCGGCGGGAATCTGAACGACGTCGCCAAGCACGCCAACTCCACCCACGAGGTCGAGACCGTGCGCGAACAGGCCCTGGCGATCCTGGAACGAGTCCGCCTCCGGGTGGTCGAGGCCCGAGGCCTGCTCGCCGGGCTGCGCCAGGCCCTGAGGTAGGGACCCGTGATCGGGAAAGCCCTCTCCGGGTGGCGCCCGTCAGGACTGGTCGCGTACCTGATGGGCCCGGGCGCGCACGAGGAGCACCGCAACCCGCGCATCGTCGCGTCCTGGGACGGCTCCCCCGGCCTGCACCAGCCGCCGAAAGCAGGTCCCGGCGAATTCGATTTCGACCTGCGCGCGTTGATCGGGTCCATGTCGGAGCTGCCGAAGGAGTTCGGGCTGCCCCTGGACAACCCGGCGCCTTCTCCCGACGGCCTTCCCGGCGCCGAGGAATGGACGCAGTGGCTGCGCACGTCGGGGAAGAAGCGGCCGCCAGCGCACGCGCCGGAGTGGGTGAAGTACTACCGGTGGGACCCGAAGGCCGAAGCGGTCGTGCTCAAGGACGGGTACGTGTGGCACTGCCCGGTGCGCCTGCATCCCGACGACCCGACGCTGAGCGACGAGCAGTGGGAACGCATCGCGCAGCGCCTGATGGAGGCCACCGGGATCCACCAGTCCGGATGCCGTTGGGTCGCCGTGCGGCACGCCGACGACCACATTCACCTCATGGCCACCTTGGTCACGGACAAGAGCGGAACGCTGCGCCGGTTCTATCCGCGAAACGACTGGTACCGGCTGCGGAAAGCGTGTCGTGAACTCGAAAGCGAACTCGGCCTCGTGCCGACCCCGGAAGCCGACTGGACGGCGACGCGGCGGCCGACGCGGCAGGAGATCGGCAAGGCCTCCCGGCACGGCCGCGCCGAGCCGGCGCGCACCGAACTGCGCCGGCTCGTTGCGCAGGCCGCAGCCGCGGCCCGCGGCCCGGAGGACTTCTTCGCGCGGCTGCGCGAATTCCAGGTGGTGTGGCGCCCCTCGTACGCGGCGGACGGCACGATCCGCGGCTGCTCCTACGCCCTCGCGGACGACCGCAACGCCGAAGGCGAGCCGGTGCCGTTCTCCGGCGGGAAACTGGGCAGGGACCTGACCTGGCCCAAACTCATGCAGCGGTGGGCGAGCGCGCCGGCCGCGGAACCGGTCGAGCGCACCGTCGACGGCAGGTGCACCGCCCCCGCGCGCCTGGACGTGCTCGACGAGGCTGCCGAGGTCGTGAACGACGCTGCGGAACGGATCCGTTCCGGCGGCGAGGACCCCGCCGGAATCGCGCACGCCACGGCGGAGGTTCTCGGCGCGCTGGCGTTGGGGACCGAGTACCGCGACCGCGGCCCGATGACGAGGGCGTTCGACCAGTACGACCGCGCCTCCCGGATCCCCGGCCGGATCCTCCCCCGCGACCACGGCCTGTCGGGGCGCGAGCTGCGCGCCGCGTCGCGCCGGATCGCGGCGGTCGGCGGCATCAGCGGCCGCGGCCAGGAAAAGCTGGCGCTCGCCGCGCTCATCCTGGCACTGGCCGGTCTGATCGCCGAGATCCGCGCATGGCAGCAGCAGGCGGGACGTCCTCACCATGCCGCGGCCGCGCAGCGGGCCGCGGCCGCGTTGCCGGTGGACCGCGCCGCGGCGAACTACGCAGGCAGCCGCTCCGCGACCAGGGCGCCGCGCAGGACCGAACGCACGGCGGCAGCCCGCCCTGTCCGGCCGGCGCGTCGGCATCACCCCGGTGCCCGGCCGCCGCGCTAGCCGCAGTCCGGCTCGGTCGTGCTCCCGTCGCGGAGCGAGTCCGCCCGACGAGGGCGGGCGACGAGCGCCGTTCGCCCTGCCGGTCGGTGCGAGCGCGGCCTGAACGACCCGCCCTTGGCCTAGCGGCCCAGCATGGCGCTCAGCCGCTCGTCCACGGTGTTCAGATCGTCGGCGGGCAGTTGCCCGAGACGTTCGGCCAGCAGCGACCGTCGCACTACGAGCAGACCGGTGAGCAGGTCGATCCACATCGTGGTGCCGTCCAGTTCTGCTGTCACGCTGAGCAGGTGCCCGGGATCGGCGTCGGTGATGTTCAACGCGGGGAAGGCACGGTAGCCCTCGGCCTCGAGAATGCCCTGCATGGCCACGAGCAGCACGGTGCGTGCGGCGAGCCCGGGAACTTGGTAACGCCAGACGTCACCCCGCTGCAGCTGCACGTCCGGGGCCTTCCTGGTCTGCGCGGGCCCCGGCGTCGCTGAGCTCCTGATCTGCGAGAGCGGCCGCGATGTCGGCCTGCCGGGCGGTCTCGGTACCGGCCACCGGCGGTGCGAAGTCCGCCACCAGGTGGCGAAGCAGCGTGCTCGACACGATTCGCGAGGCCGACGTGCCGGTCCGCGCGCTGGCTGCCTTGACCAGGGAGTCCGCCCCGCAGTCCAGGCTGTAGGTCACCTTCGTGGTTGCCATACTTGAACACCTTACCCGGTCGCCCGGTCATTTCGCCCGGCACAGCAGGCCGTTGCTGTGCTTGTCCGGCCGCGCTGCACGAGCACGGCGCGGTTGCGGGCTCGCCGGTGTCGGCGTTCGCGGACGGCGCGGTCGCTCTGCGAGGTGATGTCCGCGTGGACCTGCGGAACGGCGAGGCCGGTTTCGGCGGCCGGGAACGGGTCGTCGCTGCGCGGCGGCGACCCGGCGGTGATCGTCGCCGCGCAGCGCGATCAGGCCGGTGCGGTTCCCGTCGCCCGCAGGGTCCGCAGTTGCGCCAGGGACAGCTCCCGCGTCCGGTCCGCCGCGGGCGAGGACGTCCAGTCGATCAGGCGGCGGTTCGCGGTCACCTGGCTCGTGTCCGGGGTGACGTCGCGACCGTCGGAGGCCACGATCTTCTCGATCATCTTGGCGAACTTCCCGGGCCCGCTGCCGCCGTAGCCGACGCTGTAGCCCTCCCCGGTCTTCTCGGGGAGGAGGTGCAGCTCGCCCTGGTCGTTGCGCAGCCACATGACGCCGGCGTCCTGGTCGATGATCAACCGCTCCAGCACCTGGCCTTCGGGCAGCGACAGCGGGGAGAACGTCCAGTAGGTCCAGGTCTCGATGTTCCCGGTGACCGTGCGGTAGTGCTGTTTCACCACCGGCATCCAGGTGAGCGGGTCGTAGAAGGTGGCCAGGCACAGGCAGCCGTCGCGGGCGACCGCCGACGGCGACTCGGGGTCGTCGACGACGCAGGGATCCCACAGCCGCCGGGCCTCGTCGTCGGGGATCAGGGCCATATGCAGCGGGGACGGGCCGGTGTCCTGCAGCCGGTCGATCCATTCCTGCATGTACCGGCTGGAATCGCACAGTTTCTGGGTGGCGTTGAGCGCAGAGCCCCACAGCGTCGGCGTTTCGCTGTACAGCACGAAATGGAGCCATCCTCGCCGCGGGTCGTAGGCAAGGTCCAGTTCTCGCTCGGGCTGGTAGGTCATCGGTCGGGAATCCCTTCCGTGGTCGGTTCCGTCAGCGTCCCACCCGCCCCCGACAAAACCGTTCTGCAGCCGCCGAGGAAAACGGGAGTCCAGCCGTTCTGCGCATTCGTCTGGGACGTCGGCGATCCGCCGCCGAGGTTCGACCGTCGTGTCGCCGAGGTGGCACAGGCGCTCGCGAATCCCGATTCACGTCGAATATTCGAGTGCTCCGCCCGCAGGGGGAAGGACGACCGGCCGCTCGGGCGGCGTAGCGATGGCCTGAGGGGAACGATGGCGTCCGCCGCGCATATTCGACGGGGCGGATACAGAACCGGCAGTTCTGTGCTCGGGCGGCCCGGTCGGCTCAGCGGTCAAGGAACATGGCCGAAGAACCGCCAGGCGTCCGGGCCGGTGCCGGCGCCGACCGGTCGTCGTGATCGGGACCGCCCCGCAGGACCCCATTTGGACTGCAGCGGATTGCCGCTCTCTTCCAGCACCGCGCGTTCGACGCGGAGCGCTTCCTCCCGGGAAACGGGTTCGACGCCGAACACGACCATGTCGCAGAAATCCAGTCCATTGCCGTCGGGGTCGTGCGGGGGCAGCTGGACCGGCGTCATCACGAGCGCGGACCGGTCTCCCGGGTCCCAGAGTTTTTCGAGGATCGTGTTGGTGTGCTGGAAGGCCGTGTCGTCGGTGCCGTATGCGTCCTGCAGTTCCCGCAGGGCTTCGGCGCGGGCCGCCGCGAACGCGGCCGCGAGGTCCGCGCCAGGCTGCCACGTCCCGAACCGGTTGAAGTCCTCCATCGGCCGCCTCGTGTCCGTCGTTCGGTGTCGCCGGGGCCGGAGTCGAATGCACCGTGCCCCGGCCCTTTGCCGCCGTGCCCGGTTCTCGCCCCGACGCGCGGACGTGCCGCCAGCGCGTTCCGGGCATCAGGGCGAAGTCAGCTGGGCGGCACGTCGTCCGGCCCGAGGCCGGCCCATATCCAGACGGTGTCGGAGTTGCTGTGGGTTGCCTGGAACGGCGCCACGGGGGTCGGGGCGCCGTCGTGCCCGGCGTATTCGATGCGCAGCGAGGTCGACGGCCAGTCGATGTCGCAGTCCACCTGCAGCGCCTCGGCGACCGCGGCCGCGGTCTCGCCGCTCGGCAGCGTGTTCGAGCCGGTGCTGATCCCGCCGTGTCTCAGCTCCAGTCCGGTGCCGGTCAGGTCGACTTCGAGGTCGACGTCCAGTTCCGGTGCGTGACCGGCGTCCTCGAGGAGCCGCCAGGCCCGCAGCACGCCCGACCAGTGCGGCCCGCCCGCCCCCACCGTTCCGGCGACGATCAGGTCGTCGCCGTGCTCGGCCAGCAGCGCCGGCCAGTCAACGCGGTCCCAGACCCGCGCGAACTGCAGGGTCGGCGCCTCCGGAGGAAGAAGCAGGCCGGCGGTGACGTCCCTGAGCCACCGCGGCACCGGCGCGTCGGCGGTGAGCCGGTACCGCCCCGGCCATCCGGTCACCGGCTCCAGGCAGGCCATGATCTGTTCGTACCGGGCATGCGCTGCCGGAGACCACTGGCTCCAGTAGTCGTCGTCGGTCATCCGTTTCCCCTCGTCGCCGCAATCGATCACGTGCAGTCACACGGCGTGGGCTGTGTGTTGATCACAAAGGATTGCTCTACCTGCAGTTTCATTGAAGGGTTCCCGAATGCAACGGAATATGGTTACTCTGTGTCTTAGCTGGCGTGTCAGGTAGAGGATCTTGGCCCGCTCGGCGTCCGTCGCACATCTGAGGTTCCGGCCGGTGGGCTGGGGATAGGAGAGACCGCGGTAGCGGAACGCGCGCATCTCGTGTGGGGACACGAGGCGGGTTCGGCATCGCACACCACGGGGGGAACACCGGATGAGCGAGCCGACGCCGTCACTGCTGCCGTCGGGCCAAGAGCTGTACCAGTGGGCGACCGCGATCAACGGCTTCAGCCAGCTGCTCAGCCGCCGCATGGCGGCCGGCCGCGAACGCGCGGGCCGCATGGCCCGCAGCGACGCCGAGCAGTCCCAACTGGAACACCTTGCCCGGCAGGTGCCGCCGTTGCGGCTGATGAGCGACGACGAGCAGGAAGCCTGGACGCGGCGGGTGCCCGCCGACCTGGCCACCCAGTTCGACGGCGAACCGTTCACCGTGTGGTGGGCGAAGATGGACGACGAGGGCACCGGCTGGGGCGTCGAGGCCCACACCTACACCAAGTCCGGGGCGCCCAGCGCGTCGCTGTTCGTCGTGTGCCGCGACGCCGAGGACGCCGTGGACCTGGCCAGATGGCTGCGGGAGAACCCGACCCCGGCGGACCTCGCGCGGATCCACGAACTCGCCGGGCACTCCCCCGGCGCCTATTCCGACGAGTACGACTGGTCTGAACCCGGCGTCGACGCCGGCCCGAGGATGGGGGCCAGGGCACGGCCGCTCGCGCTCGGCGAGGACGCCTGGGCCGAGGCGCTCCACGGCAACATGCCCGCGGCGCTCGCGACCCGGCTGACCGCCGAGAGCGATCCGATGCACCCGGATTTCGCCGCCTGGCAGGAGCTGCACTCCCTGGCCAACGAGGAGGTCTCCCGCGTCGGCGCCGACCCCGACCGGCTGGCCGGGATCATCGGCCGGGCGCTGAGCAGCTGGCGCGAGGTGAAGTGGCCGTCGCGGGCGGCGTACTCGGTGCTCAACCAGGCCCGCGAGCTGCCGCGCTACGAGGACATCGTCCGCAGCCGCGGCGCAGAGCGGGAGACCGGACGAGGGACGCCGCCACCCGGCGGCGGCATGGTCGTCGACGGCGAGGTGGTCGCCACGAAGCCAGGGCGGCCGAAATCGGGCAGCTCTCCCGAGGAAGCACTGCACTGGGCGCGCAGCCTGGATCCCGAGTCCGTCGAGGACCGGATCATGGCGAAAGCCGCCTACACGCGCTGGGGCCAGAGCGTGGACATCGAACTCGAGGCGAAGTTCCCGTCGCTGGTCCCGCGCAGCAAGGCCGCCGCCCGGGCCGAAGCCCGCAGGAAGGGCGAAGCTCCCGCCGCCGCCGCGGTGACCGGGGAAACCGCGGCCGAAGTCATCGCCGCGCGGGAAACCGACGCGAACACCCAGGCCGAACTCGCCGAAACCGTGCGGAAATGGGATCCCCGCAAGCCCAACGATTGCCGCTTCGCGCTGACCATGTTCGGGCACGGCCATCCCGAGATCGACGCGATGATCGCGGAGAAATTCCCCGAAGACGCGCGGATCCAGGAACGGGTCGCCGAACTGTATCCCGACGGCATCCCCGAAGCCGCGGCATGGCGCGGTCGCGCGGACAAAGACGAGGGCCGCGCCGATGCCGACATGGCCACACCCGACGACCCGGCGACACCGGCTATCGACGAACACGCCGAAGGCCAGGCGACCGCAGCTGGCGAGCACAACGCCGCCGCCGCCGAGAACGCCGCCGGAAAGGCCGCCGCGGCACGCACGGCGACCGTGCACCGCACCGTGACGACGACGGCCACGCGGCCGCGCACGCGCTGAACCGGGCGAGCGTGCCGCGCGGGGGCGTAGCACGCGATCTGCCCTACACCACGAAGGCAGGGGGACGACCGTGGCTGACACCACGACCGAAGGCGTTGCCGAAAGGGAACGCATCAACGGGGCGGGCCGCCGCATCAGCGCCCAGTACCTGGAGGGCAACCGCGCTGCAACAGCCGCCCCGTCGCAGCCCGCACCGGCGGAGCCCGCACCGGCGGAGCCGCAGCCGGCGGAAGCCGCCGATCCCGCCGCGGGGGCGAAGGCGGAGGAACGGCCGGGGAGGCCGTTGAGCGACGCGCTCGATCGCCGTCGCGCCAACGGCGGGGCTGAGGCCGCGCCCGAACCTGCTGCGGAGGCCGCTCGCTCTGAAACCGCCGTCGAGTCGAACGGCGAGGGGCCGTCGGAGGCCGGACCGGTCGCCGAGGCGGGCGGCGTCGACCGCACCCGGATCCGCGACAGCAACCGGCCGGGAACCGCCGAGGCCGCAGGGGCGAGGCCGGAGGAACGGCCGATGGGGCGGTTGCGGCGGGGGCTCGAGCGCCGTCGCGCCAACGACGGAGCCGGGGGCGCGCCGCCTGAACCTGCTGCGGACGCGAATCCTCCTCAGACCCCCGGTGCGGCGGAGCCGGAGGAGGACAAGCCGACGCTCTACACGTACAACCCGAACCTGCTGCCCCAGCACGCGCTGCTCGGCAGCCTGCTCCACGCGCCGAATGCGATCAACGACATCGAGAAGTTCCTCGGGCCCCGCGACTTCTCCGAACCATCCCTGAGGGCGCTCTACACCACGATCCGGGGCCTGGCCCACCTCAACCTTCTGCAGGACGTGAACGCCGTCGAAGGCACCGGGGCACGCATGCAGGCGGCCAAAGACAACTACAGCGCGCTGTTCGAGGCTCTGCACGAGCAGCGGTTCACCGGCGCCGTGATCCCGAACCTCAACGGAGTCGTCGGGCAGATCAACGCCGCCGCGCCCGCGGACACCGTGGCCTACCGCGGCGTCTACGACGAAGGCGCGCAGATGCGCCTGGGCCGCATGGTCCTCGAGGACTCGGTCCGCCGGCACGTCGAGAGCCTGGGCGTCCAGATGGTCCGCCCGTCGCCGCTGATCCGGCCGTCGTTCTTCCGTCGCCGCACGGGCACGGCCGAGGACATGCTGTCCAACCTGGCCACGGTGACAGCCTCGCTGGAGAAGCTCGCCGAACGACTCGCCCGCGCGGTCGAGCGCACCGGACCGTCCGGCCAGGCCTACCGGGACCTGGACAGGGCCGTGCAGCTCGCGGCGCAGCCGTACCAGCCGTCGGGGTTGCGCGCGCTGGGCGCGCCGCTGGTCCGCCGGGCCGAACGCCACTTGATCCACCTCGCCCTGCACTCGGGCACCGGTCTGGACCTCGGCCTCACACCGGAGGACTTCTCCTCCCCCGAGCACGCCAACACCTGGGCGGCGATCCAGCGGGTCCAGGAGAGGGGCGAGCCGGTCAACTACGTGTCGGTCTTCGAGGAGCTGCGCCCCGTCCCCGGCCAGCCGCACTTGCCGGCGCTGTCGGACACGCAGCTGACCCAGATATTCAACACCAAGCCGAACAACAGCGAATCCAAAATCGAGAGGTCGCTGCGGACAGTCTTCGACGCCAGCCTGAAACGCCAGTCGCAGACAGCGCGCAACACCGTCCAGACCCTGGCCCGGAACCAGGCGCTCGACCCGCAGGCCCTGCTCGACTATGCGCAGAAAGAGGTGTCCAAGTTGGCGAAACGGGCAGACACCGTGAGCCAGCACCGGCAGAAGGCGGTTGAGCAGCTCGGCCAGCGGGGCGTCGCTCGATGATCGCTTCCGGCTTCGCTCGGCCAGCGGTCGTGTCCACCACAGGGAAAGCAGCCAAGGAGTTCGTCATGGGGGAACCGCTCAGCGACATCGCGCCCGCGCAGATGCAGACGTATGTCGACGTCGGAGAGGCCCGCCGGTTCTCCCGGTCGCTGGGAGGCGTGGTGCCGGACGCGGTCAAGTTCCGAGATCGCTGGTACGTGCGCGAAGTCGGCAAGGCGGACTACACCCCGGCGGTGGAGTCCCTTGCCGCAGTCTTCGACGACGTCGAAGACCCCCGCGGCAGGTTCGCGCTGGCCGACCAGGCCGTCGCCGACGCGGACGCCCGCGCGGGACGATGACCGTCCCGGCCCCTCGGGTGGCCGGGCGCGCCAGCCCGCCGGCCGACGGCGGCTACGCGGCAGCACCGGGGGCCGGCGGCGCCGGCCAAGGCGCGCGAGCGTCGTCGCCCAGCGACGCGACCCGGCTCGCCGAAACGGCGGTGCTCGGCGCCTTGCTGCACCGTCCGGCTCGGCTGGCCGACGTGCAGGGATGGCTGCGGCCGCACGATTTCGCGGATCCCGAGCTGGGGTCGGTCTACTCGGCGATACGGGAACTGCACGGCCGAGGCGTGCTGCAGTCGGTGCCCGAGAAAGCCTTGGTCGGCAACGACTTCTCGCCGGAGACGCGCAACGCCGTCATCCACAACGTCCTCGCGGTGCGGGACGTCCTCGCCGGAAGGCCCGGCGCGGGCACGGCACGGCAGTCCCGCTTGATGACCGATCTGTACCTGGCCGCGCCGCCGAGCACGACTCCGCACCACGCGCATTACGCCGAGCGAGTGCTGGAGAGTTCCGCACGCCGCGAGATCGAACGGTGGGCCGTGCGGACCCGGTCGGTCGCGGGCAGCGGCCGGATCTCCGGCGACCTGCGCGCGATCCAGGACCTGGACCGCGCTTTGAGCAACGGCATTCGCGGACCCGGCTCCGGCATCCCGCTCGCCGTGGACCCGGCCTCGCTCGCCCCTGCCGTCCCGCCGCCGGCTTTGCTGGTCGACCGAGCCGAGAAACGGCTGATCGGCGACGTGCTGGCGGGCAGGCGGCCGGATCTGATCACGCGGTTCATGCCGGAGGACTTCACCGGATCGCCCGCGCACGCCGCCACCTGGCGGGCGATCCGCACTCTCGCCGCAGCTTCCCCTCCGGTACCGGTCGACCCGGTTACCGTGGCCTGGGAAGGCGAGGTCCGTGCCGACGATCACGGGCAGGGCCTTCCGCCCGATGACCTCATGGACCTGGCCCGCAAGTCCGCACCGGCCAGCGAGAACGCCGTGTCCATTGTGGTCCAGGCCGCGCTCCACCACCATGCGCACCGGGCCAGCGATGCCATGCAGGCCGCGGCGCGGGACCGCAAACGGCCGCTGCACGAGGTCCGCCAGACCGTGGACGCCGTCTCGGCAGCTCTGCGCACGACCGCCGAGCGACTCGCCGGCGCCGTCCCGGAAGGACAGTCCGCGATCTCGCGCACTCTCGACGGGCCGCCTGCGGTCCGCAACCATTCCGCTCCAGGATCCGGACCCCCGTCGCGGGGACGCTCGCGCTAACGCCCGCGCGACGGCCACGGCGGCGCTGCCGCCGGGCGCTCGCCGGGCCGGGACCAGGCGCGGTGTTGCCTGTTTCCGACGCCCTTAGGACACGGGAAACCCCTGCTGTGCAACGGTTTTCGTCACGACGCTGTGAGTCGTGGAAGCCAATTCGATCACCGCCGCCTCGTTCCCCACTCCGGCCTTGGCCCTGCGCACCGCCGACCCCGCCGAGCAGAGCCGCGTCCGCGGCTTCGCGCAGGCGCAGGCCGCCGCCGCCGAAGCCGCGCGCCTCCGCCTCGCCGAGCAGTTGCCGGGAGCCCGCGACCACGCCGGTCGGGTGGAACTGCTGCGCGGCGCCTACGCCGACCTGGTGCGGTGGCGCTACGAAAAAGCACTGACCTCCGCCGGGCGGCCGGGACACGGCCTGCGCCACGACCCCGAACGGTTCCGTCTGCCCATCCGCGCGGGCGGCGTGAACTTCGACCGGATCGGCCGCGTCGGACGTCTCCGCACCGGATCGGCCTGGAACCCCCGCACCCGCACCTTCGACGGCGGCCGGCCGAGCCCGGCCAGCACGATCATGGAGGCGTACGGGGAGGCCGCGCTCGCGCGGTTCGACGCCGAGGTCCGGCGCGGCCGCGACGTTCTGGTCAACGTCGTGACGCTGCCGGGCGGTCGGCGGGTGAACGGCAACCGGCTCGTCCGCGGGGCCGCCGCCCGGCGCGTCGCCGACCGGTTGCTGGCCCGCGTCCGGGCCCGGGGCGAGGACACCGGCCAGGTCGAGGTCGGCGGGGAACTGCTCTACGCGGTGACCGCCGATCACCAGGACAGCGCCCGGATCTTCGCCGCCGCTCTCGACCAGCTCGCCGCTTTGTTCGCCCGGCGCCACGACGATCAGCTCCGGCAGTGGCAGACGGCGCGGTACCTGCTGTACCAGTCGCCCGTCACCAAGAAAGGCAGCGACGCGGTGATCCGGATGTTCGTGGTGGCCGTCGGCGCGCTTCTGTTCGGCGGGAGAACGCCGGTGATGCAATCCGACGCGGACCTCCGTTGCATGATCCTCGGCCAGGCCGCGGGCACTGCGATGCCCGCCGACTCGGTGCTGCGCTCCGCCTCGGCCCCGTGAACCGTCGCCGGAGCACGCGTCTCTGCGGGCGAGCACGCAACGACGACGCCGCCCTGCCCCGGCGATCGCGCGCCGTTCGGGCCGTGATCCGTTCGGAGGCTCAGAATCGGGCTGTGCAGCTCATGACGTCGTCGCAGCACAGGAACTCGCCGTCGCGACCGTCGACCAGCACCCGCAAGCCGTCGCGGATGGACATCCACCCGCTGTCGGTGTAGTCCCTCCCGCACAGGCAGCACACTGGCGGGTCGGTCGGGTGCTCGGCGCGCAGCGCACTCAGCGCCCGCTCCCGGTCGGCGCGGGGTTTGGCTCCGAACCCGCGCCGGCACCAGGCCCGTGCCCGACCGCCGGGCGAGGTGAACCCTTCCATGCGATGCACGACGCGCCGCTCGTGCGGCTTCGGCACAGTCCAGTCCCGATCGCCGCCCGGGCCGGGCCACGTCGCCGCCGCGCGGACGTCCGCGCGGCCCTTCTGATCGAGATCGGCGGGGACCAGCCCGTTTTTCGCCAGAAAGGCGGCGAGTCTTTTCCGCGCCATTTCAGTTTCGAACGGGCTCGGCGCCTGGTCCGCCGAGCCCGGCCGGTATTCCGCCATGCTGCGCAGAGCACGCGCGCGCTCCACCCGCCTGGCGCGATCGGCGGACGGAGAGGGGGAAGCCACGCGACGATGATAGACACGCCGCAGGCCGCCAGCGCTGTGGTCGACCTCCGGCAGAGGGGCGGGCTCGGCATCGCGGGCGCCGCGAACGACTTGCCGTTGCGCCCTTCTCACCGCCCGCGCGTGCGGCGGCTCGGGTCGACGGCGGATCCGTGGCGTGCGCCGGGCGTTCCCGGCGGCCGCGAACGGGACGCGGCCGGCCCGTCGTCCGTGCGCGACGGAGTGCTCGGTTCTTGCCGGTTCGGGGCCGCCGCGGGGCCGTCGTCTGTCGGATTGTCGACGGGATCGCGGGAGGCTTCGTGCTGTTCCTCGTGATGCGGGGCGTCGGCGCCGCTCAGCAAGGCTCCGAGCCGCTCGACGTTTTCCGGGTCGTCCATCGGATCGGGGTATTCCGGGTCCGCGTCGGAGGTCCGTTCGCGCACGCCGCCCTCCCCGTCGTGTTCGTAGACATCTCCGTCGTAGGCGACGCCGCCCACGACGATGTCGTCGCCGATGACGTCTCTCCAGAAGTCGAATTCGGGTTCTGCGGCGAGGTGCCGCCGCAAATGGTCGGTCAGGTCGGTGTCGCTCAGTCCGGACGGCACGTCGAGGGCGACGAAGTCCACGTCACCGCCGAGCCCGGTCTGCCGTTGTGTCTCCCGCAGTCGTTCAGGGCTGATCTCGCTTCGTGATGTCTCCAGGACGCGGACGGTTTCAGGCAGGAGAACGGCGTGCTGTGGCCCGATGTCGTACTTCGCCGCATACAGCAGCCACACCTTTTCGGTGCCCGCCGTTGCCGTTTGCTGTGTCTGATCGTCCTGGCGAAGGTCCGGCTGCGGGGCGGGCCTCCCGGCGAGTGGCACTGGCGTGCCGGTGGCGATGAACGTCCAGGCGTCGTCCTCGCCGGTGCGGAGCACGACGTGCCGGAAGCTGTCCTCGGAAGCAGCGGCGTGCGCTGCGGCCTCGGTGACCGCGGGCGTGACTTCCCAGCCGCCGTATGCCGGTTGGGCGTGGCCGTAGCGTCCGACGTGCCGGAGAAGTTCTTGAAGGTCAGCGACGGAGTCCGGCCAGAATTCGTGGTCCGCGTCGTCCGGGCCCGTAATCGTGACGGGGTTGTGCTGAACGGTGTTTTCTCCCGTGTCGTAGGTGAACCACGCGGTCCATTCGGGGACGGACGGACGGCTCGGGTGGTCGAAGCGCCCGTAGACCTCGACCGCGATCTCGCCGTCGGGGTGTTCTGCTCCGTTGTAGAACAGCCATTCGCCCTCCTTTGCCGGCGACCAGCCTTCCGGCCAGAGGATTGTCTCGGTGCGCCCGCCGATCTGCGGGCCGGGCGAATCTGCAGGATGTTGCTCCATCATGGCCTCCTTGAATAGGCGGAGCGGTCAGGCCGGGGATGCGCGTGCTGCATGGTGTTTTGCCGTGCCTGCGGCGCGTCCTCGCGCCGGAGCGGGGCGGTGTTCTGATGTCGCCGGGCCCATGAGGCGGAGGTCACTTGAACACTGCGCGACAGCGATCCTTCCGGGCTTCATGGACATCCGACCTCCATTTCGTGCTGCCGCGAGAAAACTGCTGTTGGTGGCTGAGCTGGTCTTTTCCGCGCTACCCGAGCAGATTCCCGCCGGATGCTCATCTATCGCGGAAAGTGTTCAAGTGGACGCGGAAACTAAATTCAAACGGAATTCGATTCGACGCGCGTCGCTCCGAAGTATCCGCGTTCGGAGGTGCGCGCCTGGGTCTCGCGCAATTTCTTGCCGGATTCGGGCGCTTCGATCATCTTGCCGTTTCCGATGTAGAGCGCGACGTGGTGAATGGATTCGGCTGTTCCGCCCCAGAAAAGCAGGTCGCCGGGCTGCAGCTGGTCGACGGGCACGCTGTGCCCCTTTGTCGCCCGGTACTGCTCCTTCGAGCTGCGCGGCAGCGTGATCTTGCCGTTGGTCCCCTGGTAGTAGGCGAACCTCACGAGAGCCGAACAGTCGAACCCGACGACGCCGACGTCCGGCGACGAGCCGCCGCTGGGCCCGTTGAGGCTTCCGCCGCCCCAGGCGTAGGGAAGGCCGATCTGGGAGCGGGCGGCGGCGATGACCGGTCCGGCCGCTCCGGCGATGCCGCCGCCGGAGCCGTCTCCTCCGCCGCTGGCGTGGGGGCGTCCGTATTTCGACGCGGCCAGTCGGTTGATCTTGGACACGTAGTTCTGCGTTTCGGCGAACGGCGGGATTCCGTTGTATTTCAGGACGTTGCCGGGTCCGGCGTTGTAGGCGGCCAGCGCCAGGTCGATCACGCCGCCGTTCAGATCGTTGTCGCTTTTGAGGAAATTGGCCAGGTAGCACATGTATCCGGCTTGCGACTTGATCGCGTCGGCCGGGTTGCGCGGATCGGCGCGGCCGTCGCCGTCGCCGTCGACGCCCCACGCGGCCCACGTGGCGGGGGTGAACTGGGTCAGCCCGTCGGCACCGGATGCGTTGTGCGCGTTGGGATTCCAGTTGCTTTCCGTTTCGATCTGCGCCGCCAGGATCGGTGCGGTGATGTCGGGGCAGGTCGTGGCCGCCGAGGCGAGCAGGTCCCTGGCCCACGGCGGGACGGCGTCGGGGTTGAAGTCCAGGCTGATGCCGCCGGTTTTCCTGATCTCGCTGTTGTGGGCTCCGGCTCCGCCGAAGAGCAGCACGATGACCAGCACGATCGCGATCAGCGGCGAGCCTGCCGCCACCGCGGCGACGGTGGTGTTCTTGCTCATCCCCCGGCTCCGGATCCGCCGGTGTCGGAGAACGTGAGCCCGGAGACCTTCCATCCGCCGCCGACCCGTCGCAGCGAGCAGTACGCGGCCAAGGGGTCGAGGTTCTGCGTCCAGCCCTCGCCGACCGCGACCCGGGACGCGGTGACCCCGGCTCCCGTTTCGTCGCCGCGGACCGGCGGCGGGTCGTCGTCGACGGGTTCGGTGCTGACCCGCACGCGCGCCCGGTGCGCGGCGAGCAAGCCCCATCCGTTGTCGCGGCCTTCGCCGCCGATCTGTTCCGCCAGGCCGGGAATGCCGAACCGGTCGGCGGCGCGTCGGCGCGCGTCCCCGGGGCCGGAATCGGCTGCGGCGTCGGCGGACAGCGCCGCGGCGACGAACTGCGCGCAGACCTGGCGGGCCTCCGCTGCCGCGGCAGGCTGCGCGGCGGCCGGCGCTGTGGTTGCGGGCCGTGGCGCGTGCTCCGGTGCGGGCGCGGCGCCGGAGCAGGCGCCGGCCGCGAACGCCGGCGCGGCCAGGAGCAGCAGTGCTCGTGCGCGAACCGGCAGGCGTCGTTGCGATGTGCCCTGAGCAGGGCGTGGCTCCCCCATGTTTCCCCCATGGCGGTCTCGACCCCCATCGAGACCTCGGTGTTGCCGCACCGCGCGGACCGCCTCCCCAGACGGTCCGCGCGGGCTGGATCAGGCTGCGGGCCCGGTGCTCACCGCCTTCCGTTCCGGCGGCCGAAGCCCAAGGCGCTGAACGCGCGGCTCATCGCCCCGCCCCGGGCGCGCGCGGCGGGCGTGCGGGCTCCGGAGGCTGCCGCGGCGCTGTCGCCGAGCCTCGTCGGGCGCTGTTTCTGGTGGCCCGCTTCGCGCTGCCGGTCCGGCTCCGCCAGCTCGGGAGCCGCCGGGGGCGGCGGAGCGGGTTGCGGTTCCGGTCGTTCGGGCTCGGCACCGGTGTCGGCGCGGTCGTGTTCTGCGTGGAGGGCGGGAGCGGGCGCCTGTGGTTCGGGCAGCGGCGGGATCTCGACGTCCCAGCCGAGTTCGGCCAGCAGCCGGTCGAACAACGGGTGATCGGACGGCACCGGGTCGGCCTGTGCTTCCTCGACCCGCTGTTGCACAGCCACACGCCCGTGCTGTGCCTCGTCCTCGGGGCCTCGCGAGTCCGCTGTGGAGATCGGACGGCGGTCCACAGCGGCGGGCTCGCGATGCACCGGGCCGCTGGGCCAGGTGTCGGGAATCGTCAGAGGAGGCTCGCTCCAGCCGAGTTCGGCCATCATCCGGTTGAACATCGGGTGGTCCGTGTCGAGTGGATCGTTGTCAGGTCCGGCGGGGGCCGACTGCACCGCGCCGTTGAGCGGATGCGGGTGCACCGGTGCGCTGTCGGCGGTGCTGTGCGGCTGCGGCTCGGCCCGGAGCGGGGCGTCCTCGGCGACGTCAGTGGCGTTCTGTTCGGGCTGCCGGGCACGGGGGACCGCGGACGCCGCGCCGCTGATCTCGCCGATTTTCAGCGCCAGGGCGACGATCCGCTCGACCGGTTGCTGGTCGACCGCGACGTGGACGACCTTGTCGTCCCAGTTCACGGCGGTGACGCCGTCGTAGGCGTTGCGCACGGCGAATCCGAGCGTGGTGGCCTGGTCGACCAGTTCTGCCCATTGCTGCCCGACCGGGTCGGCGGCGCGCTGGTGCGGTACCGGATCCTGCGGCGGTCGCCCGGCGCCGGAGTTCGGCGTGGCGTCGCGGCCGCGCCGCTCGCGCGGCCGCCGCGGTGCCGGAGTCGACTGCGGCGCGACGGCCTGTCGCGACGGCTCCGCGGGCGCAGGCCCGGCGGTCTCCTCGGCCGGTTCCGGAGCGGCGGCGTCGCCGGGTTCCGGCGCCGCGGCCGCGACTTCGGATGCGGGTTCGGGTTCGGAGAGCGGCGGCGCGGTCTCTGCCGGTGCGGGGCTCGCGGCGAGGACCGCCGCCGCGTCGTGCTCGCCGTTCTTCTCTGCCAGGTACTCCTCGTAGTCGGCGAGGTCTTCCTCGGATGCGGCGACGGGATCTCGCGTCGCGTCGGGGCCGGTCGGCGAGGCGTCCCCGGCGTCGGGGAGCGTGCTCTCGGCGGCTTCCGCCGCCTCGTCGGCCGGGGTTTCGCCGGGCGCGTCCTGCGGGACGCCGGACGGGGCCGGTTCCGGCGGTGCAGGCGGTGTTGCTTCTGCCGCAGCCGGTTCGGCTTCCTGTCCGTCGGCGGGCGGCGCCTGTGCCGCCTTCGCGGTCGGCGCGGTGTTCGGGTCGTGGCGGGCAGCACCGCCGCGATCGGCGGGGAGTGCCGTGTCGACGGGGTCCGCAGCGGTCGGTTCCGGTGCGGCGGTCTCGTCGGCCGTCGGCGGTGCGGCGGGATCCGGTGACGAGGGATAGAACTTCGCCGCCGGGGCCGCGGTTGCCTCGGGCGGCACGGCCCGCGGTTCGCGCAGCAGGGCGGCGACCTCGGCGCCGAGTTGTTCTCGCTGGCGTTCCTTGTCGGACTCCAGCGGGACGGCGATGACGCGCAGGTCGTGATCGGTGGACGGTTCGGCGAGGTGGCGCTGCCGTACGACGGTGTATCCGGCTTCCTCGGCCATTCCCGCGAGTTCGTCCCAGTCCAGATCCAGTTCGGGCAGGATCCCCGCTGTCGCACTCGCCGGGGTTTCTGCGGTTTCCGGGTTGTCGGGCGGGACGGTTTTCTCGGCGGCGGCCGCCGGTTCCGGGGCCGGCGAGGGCTGGTCGAGCGGCAGCCCGAGCCGAACGAGCAGGGCCTCGCGGGTGCGCGCGAGGGCGTCGACGAGGTGCTGGCCGCTGTCTCCCGGCAGGTCGTCGGGCAGGCCGGTCGCGGTGATCACCGCAGCCAGATGCCGGATCTGCCCTGCCGCCTCGGCCGCCTCTGCCGCGTTGGCCGCGACGTTCGACAGCCAGGTCGCGTGGGCCTCCACGTTGACGCCGCGGTTCTGGATGAGCCGGGTGGCGACGATGTAGGCCAGCCGGGAGGGTTCGTGCAGCCTGACGGGCTCGGGCATCGCGATGTCGGAGAGCTGCCTGGCTGCGCCCGGCCCGGCCGGGTCGAACCGGAGCAGGTCGAGCGGGTTGCTCGCGGCCGGGCCGGTCGGCGACACGGGCGGTGTCGGCGACGCGAGATCGGCCTCGGGTGCCGTAGCCGGAGCTGCCGGTGCGGACGGCTCCGTCGTCGGCGCAGCGGATTCGGCGACGGGAGCCGGAGCCGTCGCCGCGGCGTCCTCGGCAGTGTCGGCGAGGGGCGCGGGGCGGCCGTTCGGGTCGGCGGGGATCACGGTTGCCAGTTCGCGGATCCTGGCGAGCCCGGTGCGCTGGGCTTCGCTCAGCTCGTTGTCCGATGCGTTGCGCAGCAACGGGTCCCGGCCCCGGCCGTTCCAGGGTTTCGGGGCCTGCCCGGACTTGTGGGCGCGCAGCGCGCGATCGATGATGCTCGCCGTCGCCTGCTCGACGACGGCGTCGAGCTCGTCCAGCGCCGTGCGGTAGAGAGCGCCCTCCCCCGCCGCGGCGAAGTTCCGGGCATGGGCGGCGAAGTGCCCGCGAGTGTCGGAGGCTTCGCTCAGCATCCGCAGGTCCGTGCGGTGCAGTCCCGCGCGGAGCCACTCGTGGACCGCCTTCCAGCTCGGCCGTCCGGTGCGTTGTTCCGTCGCGGTGTCGACCCGGATCTCCAGCCCCTGCCGCTGCGCGGCGACATGCTCGGCGGCGCCGGGGTCCGGTTCGTCCTGCGCGCGGGTGACCTGGCGATCCTGGGCGTCCGCGAGCGGCAGCTTCGCGCCGTTGCTCATGGCGCGCAGGAACTCGGCCAGCCGTGTGCCGCGCAGACGGCCCAGCGCCAGGGCGATGTCGTCGGCGGTCAACGGCGCGAGCGGCAGGCCGGCGGGCTCCGCGTCAACGGCGGCCTCGGGGACGGCCTCGCCGGGCGGGGTCGGTGCGGGCGTGGCGGGCTCGGCCGAGTCCGGCGGTCCGGGCCGGGTCTCCCCCTCGCCCGGGGACGCCGCCGGCGGACGCGCGGCGGCCTCGGGCGCGGGCGGCGGCGCGAGGTCGAAGAGCCCGGGCTGTTCCGCGTCCTCGACGGCGGCCGGGGCCGACGGCGTCCCGCTCCGGGGCGGCGGCGGTTGATCGCCCGGGACGGCCGCCGGTTCGGCGGGAGCCGGATCCGGGGCCGCGGCGGCTTCCGCGTGCGGCTCGGAGTCGTTCCCGGACGCGGCCCGGGTCGCCGCTTCGAGGTCGGCGACGGCGGAAGTCGCCGCGGCGGTGCGGTCGAGCACCGACTGTTCCAGAGTGGCCATCGTGTCGTGCAATGCCGCGAGCACTCCTTCGGGAGTGAACTGCTCGGCGGTCAACGGGATGGACAGCAGCGACGACGGCAGTCCGTGGCTCTCGCACAGGACGAGTTCGAGCCGGCCGTCATGGGAGTGGGAGGTGTAGACCATGAAGCCGCGCCAGAAGATGGTCGTGCCCTCCGCGCCCGGGGTGTCCCGCACCTCCGGGGTCGCCAGGACGGCGCCGGGATCGGAGATGGGGCGTTCGCCTCTGTACTCCTCGAACGCGTCCGCGTCGTCGGCCGCGCCGCCGAACTGCAGGGCGTCCAGCCGGCCGCGCGCGAGGGTCATCACGGCTTCCTGGGCGTGCTTGAGGTCCTGCAGTTCGTAGTGGGTGTCGTTGCGGCGCTCTCCTGCCGCCGACGACGGCAGGGTGCCGTGCAGGGCGTCCAGCCGCGCCGACGCGGCCTCCCGGGCAGAGCGGCCGTAGCTGTCCAGGGACTCGGTCGCGAATCCCCGGGCGAGCACGGCGCGGGAAGCGGCGCCCTCGGTGGCGACGCGCAGCTCGTGCCCGATCCCGTCCAGCTGGTCAGGGTCGGACCCGCCCGCGACGAACGGAATGCGGTCGACCACGTCGACGTAGCCGGACTCGAGGTCGGCGACCGCGATCACCGCGACGAGCCGGTGGCGGCCTCGCTCGACGGTGAACCGGATCTGCCCCCAGGACACCTCTCCGTAGGAGTCCGGGTCCGCCGCCAAGGCCTCCAGGACGGAGTCCCACGACTCGTGGCCGTCCGAGGACCTCTGCGGAAGACCGCGGTCGTCGGACCTGCTCGTGTAGAGCTGCTGCGAGGTGTCGTGCGCCCTGCGGACGGCCGCGGCGAGCAGGTCGTACCGGTAGGAGGCCTGCACCTGGTCCGCGATGAAGCGGCGGGAAGAGTCGTCGAGCGCGGCGATCGTGCCGGGGGTCAGCAGGTCGATCAGGTGGTTGTGCGCCCGTGCGGCGTGGTCGGGCACCCCGGGGCCTTCGGCGCCGGGGCGGTGGTGATGGCGCCACCGGTCCAGGTCCAGGAACATCGGTTCGACATCGAGGTCCGCCAGGTCCGGCGGCAGGTTCTCGTCCTCGCGGTCCTCCGGTTCGGGCGGCAGCGGGATGTCCTCGCCGATCGGCTCCGCCGCCGTCTGCGGAGCGGTCTGTTCCAGGCGCTCGGCGAGGGCGGCCCCGGTCGCTGCGAGTTCGCCGCTGATCCGGCGGTGGGTGCCCGGAACGGCGTCGGGGAGCCCGCTGGCCCTGATCACCGCGGAGAGTTCGCGCAACTGGCGGGGAATCTCCGTCAGTTGCGCGAACTGGTCGCGGCCGTGATCGAGCAGCCAGCGGACGTTCTGCTCGGGCGAGACGGAGAGGAGCACGCGCCGGACGACGGTCGTCACCAGCGACGCGGGCCTGTACGACTGGACGGCGTCGGGCCATTCCATGTGCTCCAGCTGGCGGGCGGCGTCGCCCCAGTCCGGGATGAACGTGATGGAGGCGAAGGGGCCGGACAGTCCCGGCACGGGTTCGGGCGGTGTCTCCAGGAGCTGTTCCAGCGGAGCGAGGCGTCGTTGCGCGGCGGCCAGCGCGCCTTCGGCGGTGGGGTGCACGGAGACTCGCGGTGCGATGCCGATGCCCGCGATCGCGCCGTCGGCATCGATCCGGTGCAGCGCCCACCACCACGAACCCCCGCCGTAGGCCTCGCGGCCGACGACGAGCCTGAACCGTCCGGGCTCGGTGCGCTGAAACGCCTCGCCGGCGATGCCGGCGTACAGCGGCAGTTCCTCGCGTCCCGGGTTCGGCAGGTACTCGAGTTCGCGCCCGTCGGGCAGCCGCAGGACCGGTGCCTCGGGATCCGGTGCCTCGGGATCCAGCGCCTCGGGATCCAGCGCCTCGGCATCCGGCACTGCGGGATCCGGCACGGCGGTCTCCCGCTCGCCGACGGGAACGGCGTCGCGTGCCTCGCCGGAGTCGTCGGCGACAGGCTCCTCGGCGTCTGCGGCGGGTTCGGCGGCCGTCGACGGCGCGGCGTGATCGACGATCCCCAGTGCGCGCTTGCGGGCCTCGATCGCCTCCTGCATCGCCGCGCTGGCGGTCTCCCGGTCCTCCGGCGACGGCCGGGCCGAGGGATCCAGCAGCGACAGCTGCCCGTCGACGTCGAGCACCTGCAATGCCCGCGGCGCTCCGTCGGCGCTGACCACGTCCCGGTCGATGAACACCGACACCCGGCCCGCGCCCGGGTACGCCGGATCCAATTCGGCCACGATCCCGCGCACCGATTGCTGCCGACTCACCGGAATCCATCCGTCGCTGTCGGCCGCCTGCGGCTCGTCCTGGGTGATCTCGACGTACTGCCCGGCCGCGTTGAGTGGCAGCGCGGGGTCGCCTTCGGCCAGGCGCACCAGCGCTTCCCGCGCTCGCGCGACGTCGAGCTTTTTCCCGTTGCGGAATCCGGCTGTCGCGGCGAAGGCGCGCCGGTAGATCTCGGTGTCCTGCTCGCGCAGCTGGCGCAGTGCGGCGATCGGCTGCGTGCCGTTGCGGGCACGGTTGCTGATCACGATCGACGCCAGGTTCCGGATCTCCTTCTCGCGGTGTCGATCGCCCAGGATGTAGTCGAGCAGGCTGGCCCGGTCGGTCACCGGCACCGCGGGCAGCGGCGGAGCCAGCCGCACTTCCTGGCCGTCGTCGGCGAACGACCACCCCGGCTGTGCCGCGTCGGCGGCGCGGGTCACCAGCCGCAGACCGGCGTCGGCCTCGACCGCTTCGCGTGCCTCGACCGCGTAGTCGGCGTTCTCGACCCGCCACAGCCCGGGAAGCCGGGCCGGGCGCGCGACCCCGTGCAGCCCGGCCTGCTCGACCAGGTCGCGCAGCTTCTGCGCCGAGCTGAACTCCGCCTCCTGCCACTCGGGCGAGTCCCACGGGCCGTGCCTGCGGAACACCGTGCCCAGGACCCGGCCGTCGGGCGTGATGCCCACGGCGACCGAGACGTCGTGCCGGAACCAGTGCTCGTTCCACATCCCGCCGATCTCGCTCGGCTGTTCCTCCTGCATGACCCAGCCGTTGGCCAGGAACAGCTCGGAGATGCCGGTCAGGCCGGGGACGAACGTGAACCCGGCTTCGTCGTACTCCGTGTCGAAGTCCGGCTCGGAGTCCACTTCGGACGCTGTCTCGTCGCGGTGGGGTTCGGACAAGTCCGCGGGATCCGGGCGGCCGGTGGCGGCGAATCCGCCGTGGACGCCCATCCGGTCGGCCACCGCGTACAGGCCGGACACGAATTCGTCGGCCCGGATGCGCGGCAGCACCTGCCCGAGCGTGTCCTCGCGGCCGCTGCGGTCGGCGAGGGCGTCGGCGAAAGCCGTGATCGCCGTCGCGGCGGCGACCCCCAGCCCGGACTCCACCGCTTGCCGGGCACACGGATCCGGCTCGAAGTCGGTGTCGCGAACGCCGTACACCGCCTCCGAGACGATCGCGGCCACCCGCGCGTCCGTCAGCGCGGCGTAACTCTCCTCGAGCGCGTGCCAGAGCAGCGTGAGCGGATGCCCGGCAGATCGATCGGCGGCGGCCAGGGTTTCGGCGTCGATGCCCTCGATCAGCGCGCGGGCTTGCGCACGCGCGGCCTCCGCCCCGTCCCCGCCGGAAGCTGAGCGGACCTGTTCGGGCCGCGACTGCGGGGATCCCTCGCCGGGAGCGGGGCGGCCGGGGACGGCGAATCCGCCGTGGACGCCCATCCGGTCGGCCGCCGCGTACAGGCGGGACACGACCTGGTCGGCTCGGGCGCGCGTCAGCACCCGTCCGAGCGGGTCGTCGACCGCGCGACGCGCGGCCAGGACGTCCGCGAGCGCGGCGTAGGACGTCGCGGCGGAGAGGCCCAGCCCGGACTCCACCGCTTGTCGCGCATGATGATCGGGGTCGAATTCGAGGTCGCGGGCTACTCCGAACACGGCCTCCGCGACGATCCGGGCCGTCGGGATGTCCGTCGCCGCGGCGTAGCTGTCGTGCACCGCTCGCCAGAGAATCTCGTCTCCGGCCATGCGTGTGATGGAGGCCAGGGTTTCGGCGTCGATTCCGTCGAGCAGGGCGCGGGCGTCCGCCCGGGCGGTCTCGCGGTCGCCGCCGGAGGTCCCGGCGGGCGCGGAGGGGCCCGGCTCGGACTTCGGTCGCGGGGATTGCTCGACGGGATCGGCGGCGGTGGAGTGCTCGGCGCCCTCGCGGGGTTGTTCGAGGCGGTCCGGTTCCGCCGTGGCGGGAGCGGGACGGTCGGAGACGGCGAAGTTGCCGTAGATGCCCATTAGCTCGACCATGTCGTGCAGGTCGGACACGACTTCGTCGATCCGGGTCCGGGCCAGCACCCGCCCGAGCGGATCGTCCAGATTCCGGCGCACGGAGAACGCATCGGCGAGCGCGGCCAGGGCCGCCGCATCCGGGACACCGAGCCCGGACCTGACCGCCAGCCTGGCACGGGCATCGGCCTCGAACCCGGTCCCGCGGGTGAGGCCGTGCACAGCGTCCATGAACACCTTGGCCACTGGCCGGGGCACGAGCGCGCGGTTGTCGAGGTCCAGTCCGGTCACGAGCAGTTCGAGCGCGCTCTCGCCCGCCTGCAATTCGTCCAGTTCCTGCGCTGCGGCCGCCAGAAACTCGGCGTCGATGCCGTCGAGCAGCGCCCGCGCCTTCGCACGCGCCGATTTCACAACGTCGTCGGCTTCGTCGGCTGGAGCCGCCGCACTGTCCGCTGAGGACAGTTGCGGCGCTGGTTCTTCGTCATCTGTCGCGACGGGCTCGTCTTCGTCCGCGATCGGCTGGGCCCGCTCCGCCTGGTCGCCGGGTTGCTCGGCGACGGCCGAGTCCGGTGGCGGCGTCCCGTCGGCGAACGCGGTTGCCGCGCGGCGGGTCAGCGCGTCGAGTTCGTCCGCCGCCTCCGGCAGGGGCGCATCGGCAGCGACGAGCGCCCAGCCCCCGGCGGCGGCGTGGTGCAGCTGGTCGTCGCTCCACACTCGATCGGCGCTGTTGTCCGGCTGGCCGCCGTCGTAGACGAACCAGACGCGCCGTGATCGCTCGCCCGGTGCGATGTGCAGCGTGCCGTGCACCGGGCCGGCCTCGTGCTGCAGGTCGACGCGCATCTCGACCTGCCAGTTGCCCGTCGACGGGATCGTCGTCCTCCGCGAGGGTCCGGTGACGATCCAGACCGGACCGATGCCGGGGCCGCCTTTCGATGCTGTGGCGACGACGCGGTCGCCCGGCGTCGCGGCCAGCAGCCGCTCGAGTTCGGTGTCGACGGGGCTGAACAGTTCCTCGACGCCGCGGACGAGGTGGCGCAGCCGGTACGAGCCGTAGAGGAAGTGGCGGGTCTCGTCGCTGGGCTCCAGCTCGTCGGCACGGTCCTGCAGCAGCCGCACGGCTGCGTGCGGGCGGCCGCTGAACGCGTACGTCGCCGCCAGGCGGACGACGGCGTAGGTGCGGTCGTCCTGCTTGCGCTTGCGCAGTTTGCGGTGCTGGCGCGTGGTGTCAAGCGCAGGACCCTCGGCGCTGAACTGGGTCGCGACATTGCTGAAGTCTTCGACGAGATCGCCGGGGATCCTCGTGCCCCACAGCGCGTTCCGATCCGGAAGGGCCGCGTAGAGAGCGCGGTTGAACGCCGGGGAGCCGCAGACCGCCTGCGGATGCAGGGCGGCGGCGTCCAGGAGCGCGGCGGCGAGCAGGTGCCGGAGCCCGACGCCGGCGGCGTCGTCGCCGGACACCACCGTCCCGTTCAGGCCGGGCATCCGCCACTCGGCGGCGGTGCGGGTCATCGAATCGTGGTCGGTCCAGTCGATCCGGTGCCCGTCCGGGTCCTGGCCGCGCTCCAGCGCGGCCAGGACCCGCGGCACGGCCACGTCGGGAAGCCCCAGCACGGTGTATCGGGTCGAAGGCCGGGGCGCACTGTGCGGCGGGATGTCGAGCTTGCCTGCGTCGATCACCGGGTGTCCGGTGGAGGTCTGGACCACCGTCCACTGCGGTGTGCGCTGGTTCCGTTTGTAGGCCAGCAGGACGCCGCCCGGCGACAACTGGGTCTTGCGCGCTCCCCGGACTTCGTCGATCAGTCTGTCGCGGTTGTATTCCCAGGTCTCGGCGCCGGCGGGGTCGTCGGGATGCGGGTTCGGCATGCCTTGCCAGTGGCCGAGCACCGCGTCCAGGTCGGGCATGCCGCCGCCGAGCGCCTCCTCGGCCAGCGTGACGCGGCTGTCCTGATCGTCGTTCCCGGGGGCCGGTGGTCCGGCTTGGGGCGGCCGGGCGGTGCTGTCGGTTGCCGGCGCTTCCCCGGGTTCGGCTTCCGACGCGGTCTCCGGTTCGGGTCCGGCCGCCGCGTCGGCGGATGTGTCGGCGAGGCGCGCTGCGGTGTCGGCCGGATCCTGGTGCGCTGCGGCGGTGTCCGGGGTCAGCAGGGCGAGCATCTCCTGGCGGGCGGCGTCGGCGCGGGCGCCGAGGTCGGCGACGCGCTGCTCGAAGGCCGAGCGGATCTGCGCGCCGCCGGATTCGGCGTCCAGCCATCGCGGGTCGACGGCGATCTCGTCGCGGTCCCGGCGGTCGGCGGTGGCGATCGACAGGACGACCGCGTTGTCGTCGTTGCGGGAGAATTCCAGGTTGAGGGTGTGCCAGGTCAGCCCGGTGGTGCGCGAGCTGACGAGAATGTTCTTGCCCTTCAACGCTTTCTCCGGGCTGATGCCTTGCTGGGCGGCGCGGGCGAACCCGTGCAGCGCGGTCTCGATCTCCCCGTCGTTGAGCTGGTGGGAAATGAACGAGTGCGTGGGCACGACGTAGCGCCGCTCGGCGCGCTTCGCGCCTGCGGCGGCTTCGGCGAGGGTGTCGAGCTGGCTGGCCAGCGAGGCCAGTTCCCCGGCGCGTGCGGCGGTCGCTTCGTCCGGCTCCGCGGTGGCCAGCGCGGTGCGCGACTGCTCGGCCAGTTGGGCGCGGTAGAACCTCATCTTGTCGGTCTGCAGGAGAAGGCAGCGGATCCTCTGCTCGGCGGGAAGGTCCGGGTCGGTGGCGACCGTGCGGGCCTCGACGTCGATGGCGCCCGGCACGCCGATGCCCGGTTCCTGGACGTGGGTGAAGCTCGCCGCGGCCAGCAGGTCGTGCAGGCCGCTGTAGGTCCCGTGCAGATCTGTCTTCTGCCCGGCGGTGAGCTCGGGCAGGACGTCACGGGCTTCGCCCTCTGGAGCCTCGTGCCCCTCGCCGGGGTCGCCGGACGACGTCTCCGGTTCGGCGGTCTCGTCCGGTTCGGCAGGGGTCTCCGTCGGCGGGGTGGTGTCCTCGGCTCCGCGGTCACCGTCGGCTGTTCCCGCGTCGGCGGAAGAGAACATGTCGAGCTGGGCTTGTCCGGGTTCCGGCGCCGGGGTGACGGCGGCGGGTTCCTCGGCGGCGGCTTCGTGGCCCGCGGCGAGGTCGGAGTCGGGGTTCTGCTCGATCAGCGCGCTCAGTCCGGCGGCGAAGCGTCCGGATCGCTCGACCAGGAGCTTGAGCCGGTCCATCATCTTCGGCGCGTTCTTGCGCTCCGCGCGCAAGTTGTCGTAGAGGATCTTCGCCGCACGGTAGAGGGCGAGGTAGCGGTCCAGGCTCTGCGCCGGATCGCCCTGGAGCCGATGCTGGGAGATCTCGTCCCGGGCCGTGCGCAGGGCCTCGGCGTCCGGCCGGCCGTTGCCGACGCCCAGCAGCCGACGGCCGGACGCGGTCTCGTGCACAGCCCAGTAAGCGGACGTGGCGGCTCGTTCGGCGTCGGTGAACTGTCTGCGCGTGGTGAACGGTTCCGCTTCCGGCAGCGGCGGCGGGGGCGTTTCGGGGGCGGCGATCTCGCTGTCCCACATCTCGTACCCGCGCCCGGCCGCTCTCAGGTCGCGGGCCAGCAGCCGGGCGTGCACGCTGCGCGTGTCGAAGTGCCACGACCTGGGCAGGTACCAGAATTCCTGGCGTTTGGAGAACCGGAACTTGTGGTCGTGGAGCAGTTTGTGCAGCGCGGTGTCCTCCTTGCTGCTGCCGTGCACCAGGGTCCCGGACGAGTTGTGCTCGATCACCAGCGTGTGGTTCTTGGCGGCGTGTTCGCGCGCGGCCGCGGTCTGCTCCTCGGCCGAGGCGGTCCGCTCGGCGGCGGCTTCGGCCCGTTCCCGGTCCTCCCGGTCCGGCGCGTCGATCGCCTCCTGCGCGGCCTGCAGTTCGCGCAGCGCGATGCGTTCGGCGTTGGCGACGGTGCGGCGCACGAACTCGACGATCCGGTCGGGGGCGTAGCCGGCGTCGGTGAACCACTCGGGTGTCATCTCGAACATCAGCGGCGTGCGCCGGTCGCTTCCCGAGCGTCCGGTCGGGGCGACGGCCAGGCACAGGAACGGTTTTTCCTGGTCGTCCGTCCATCGGGTGCTGACTTCCAGGCCCCGCCAGCGCAACACCTCGGAGTGGTGCGGGTCCTGCGGGAACGGCGAGACCTCCGCCAGCGCGGGGCCGGGGTCGGCCAGCGGCTTCCCGTCGAAGGTGAACTCGTCGGCGTCGCCGGAGGCGGGCAGCGCGCCGGCGACGGCGAACTGGCGCAGCAGGTCGACCCGCGCCAGCTGCACCCCGATCCGCTGTGCCTGTTGGGTTCCGAGCCGGTCGGCGTTGTCGGCGAGACCGGCCCGGGCCAGCGCGCCGTCGCTGAGCCCGCGCCCGGCGAGGACGGCGGTCAGCCGTCCCCGGGCCAGCGTCGCGCGGGCCCGTGCCGTGCCGATCCGGTCCTGTACGTGCTCGCGGGCCAGGCCGGCGGCGTCGGGCTGGGTCGCGGCCGCCGGCAGGCGAGCGCGGTCGGCCCACGGCTGCTGGTCCTGCGACCTCCACACCGCGGGTTCGATCGCGATGTAGGTCCCGGCGCGGTCGGTGCCGCACCGGAACGTCAGGTCCCCGCAGCGCAGCGCCAGCCGCTCGCCGGGCCGCTGCGCGAGCAGCGCGAACGCGCCGTCGATCCGGTCGGGCTCTAGCTGCTGTTCGGTGTCGCCCTTGAGGAGGGTCACGGGGGCGTGCTGGGCGCGTTCGGCGGCCTGCGCGATCGCTTCGAGGCGGTCGGCTTGCAGCAGCAGGTCCAGGGCTTCGTGGCCACCGGACTCGGTCAGGCGGTCCAGCGCGTCCCCGGTGACCGAGGCGGCGAGCGCGTCGTAGGCGTCCGCGGCGTTCTCGGTGCGGTCCAGCCGGGATAGCGGCGTCTGCTCGTCGAGTCGCCGGGCGACCGGGTCGAGCAGCCACGGCCCGTCGCCGACGGGCTCCGGGCGGTTGTCCATGGCGGTGTCCTCGTCGTGCTGGTGCGGATCCGGGATGTCCGGGCCCGGGTCGGCCGGACTGCCCGGTTGGTCGGGCGCGGTGCTCTCGTCCTGGACGACGGGGTCGTCGCGGTCCTCGGCTCCGTCGGGGGCCGCCGGACCGGGTGCGGCGGGAGCGGGCGCGGCGGCCGCCGCGGGCTGTCGCGGACGTGTGCGGTCGCGGGCCTGGCGGGCCTCGCTGACGAACTCGGCCAGGTGGACGGGATCGATGTGCAGGCGGGCGGGCAGGGCCGCTTCGAGGTCGGCGGTCCGCCCGGGCTCGACCAGGGCCAGCGCCGCGGCGGCGTCGCGTGCGGCCTTGATGCTGGCTTCGACTTCGTAGTCCTCGCCCAGCCGGTCGGCGTACGGCGCGATGCGCAGGTCGACCAGCGCTTCCATGGCCCAGCGGGTCGGCGGGGTGCCCCGGAACGCCCCGTCCGGGGCGTCGTGCAGGGCTTGCACGGCCCACTCGGCGGGGTCGCGGCCCTCGGGCAGGACCATGGCGTCGTTGTGCGGGTAGCGGACGATCGCCGTCTCGATCTGCCCGGCGAGCGCCTTGCGCCCGGCGGCGTCGTTGTCGCCGCCGAACACCCGGGGCCGATCGACCGGCACCAGGGCGTCGACGGCGGCGAGGTGGCTGTCGGTCAGCGCGGTCCCGCAGGTCGCGAGGAACATCATCGGCCGCTCCGGCGGGGCGACGGCCATCAGCGCGGCGACGTCGGTCGGGCCCTCCACGAACGCCGGGCTGGCGTGCCCGGCGAGATCGCGCTGCTCGTGGAGCCCGAACAGCAGCCGGCTCTTGACGAACAGCTCGGTGGCGCGGGTGTTCAAGTATTTGGGGGTCCGGTCGTCTCGTTCGAGGATCTCGTCGGAGAGCAGCGTGCGGCCGGTGAAGCCGGCGATCCGGCCGTGCTCGTCGCGGACGGCGAACACGATCCGGTGCCGGAACACGTCGACCAGGTTCTCGGTCTTCGCGCGGGTCGCGACCCCGGCGTCGATCAGGTCCTGCTCGGCGAATCCTTCGCCGAGCAGGTGCGAGCAGAGGCCGTCCCAGCGGTCCGGGGCGTATCCGATGGTCAGCTTGCCGCGGTCGTCGCCGTCGCGGGCCCGGACGCGGTCGACCCGCTCCCGGCCGCCGAGGCGGCTGCGCAGGTACTCCTGCGCCGGAGCGTGCTCGTCGAGTTGCTGGTCGAACCAGGCCGCGGCGGCGGCGTTGACCGCGGCGTGCAGGGCGGGCCGGTCGGCGGGAATCTGCGCCGGGGCCGCGGGCTGCTGGGTCAGGGTGTCCTCGGCGTTCTCGGCGGCGGGTTCGCGGCCCTCGCGGCGGGCGAGGGCGTCCTCGGCCCGCTGCCGGCGCAGCCGCCACCCGCGCTGCGGGTCGGGGTAGACGATCTCGCCCGTGTCGATCAGCCCGAGGGCCTTCGCGTAGTCGCCGCGCTTGAACGCCTGCTTGGCTTCGAGGTCGAACCGTTTCCCGGCGTCCTGGGCGACGGCGAGTTCCTCGGCGTCGCGGGCCCGGATCTTCTTGTGGTCGGGAAGGCCGGTGGCGAGGACGTCGGGATGCGCGGCGATGTAGGCCTCGATCCAGTCCCATTCCCGCCACGTCGTGCCGCCCTCGACGTGCGACTCGGCGATGTAGCGGCCCGGAGTCCCGGTCGAGGCGTAGCCCGCCGCGTAGTCGGTGATCGCACGGACGACCCGCAGTTCCCGTTCCGGGGTCAGCACATGCGGGCCCGCTGCGGTTTCGGCGCTGCGCAGCGCCCATTCCGCTTCCTTCGGGTCGCCTCGGTCGACCAGGGTTGTCGCGGAGGCGAAGTCCGCGGCGACTTGGTCGCGGTGGTGCTCGCCCGGGAGCAGGTGCGGCGCGAGCTGCGCGACCCGCCGCGGCCAGTCCCGGACGGTCGTGGCGACGGTGAACAGCGCCGGGTCCATCGTTTCCCGGTAGACGGCAAGGTATTCCCCCACCGAGCCCACGGCCAGGGGACGGCCCGCGCCGTCCACAACGGACGCGCGGTCGGCGGGGAACGAGAGCACCGGCGGCGTCGGCACGCCCGGTTCGTGCACGGTGACGAAGGTTTCGGTGCCGGTCCGCGCCACGGTCACGTCCAGGCCTCGTTCGGCGGCCATGGCGCGGATCTCGCTGAGGGTCGGCGGTGTTTCCGCCGGAGCGGATTCCTCGTCTGCCGCCTCCGGCCCGGTGTCCGGGGTGTCCGGCGGTGTGTCCGCTGAGGGCTCCGGATCGGCGGGGAGCGCTGTGTGCGGGGCGCGGCGGTCTTCGCTCGGCGCTGGGGAGACGGACGGGGACTCGTCCTGCCCGGCCGGAGACCGGTCGGTGTCCGCGGCGCGGGTCTGTTCCGGCTCGGCGGGGGCGTCCGGCGTGGTCTGTACGTCGTGCGCGACCGGAAGCGCGTTCGGAGCCTGCTCGGTCCGCGCCGCCGGGTCCTCGGCTTGGGCGGGGACGGGCGCGAGGGGCCGGACTCGGGCCATTTCGGCGATCGCCCGGGCGCGATGCTCGTCGGCCTTTTCCGCCGCTCCGGCGATGATCGCGGTGAGGGCGTCGAGGGAAACCGGCCCCTCGCCGCGGGGGCTGGAAGGCAGCCTGTGCCAGTAGGCGTTGTTGAGGTCCATTCCGCCGGGCTCGAAACGGCCGTGGACGCCGGTCTGGCTCGTGCGCAGCTCGATGGTCGCGTCGCCGAAGGTCAGCGGCGCGCGGTCGTAGTCGAGCCACGGCGTGAGATCGGCGTCGCCGGTCACCGGGTCGCCGTTCGGTGCGCGCAGAACCGCGTCCGGCCCGCCTGCCGCGTCACGGGCGATCGCGTAGAGCACGGCGGCGTGGCGGATCTGCGCCCCGATCCACTGGGCAGTGTCCCCTCGCGGCCCGTTCTCCGCGACCAGGCGCAGGAGAGCGCGAGGGGCCGGGTCGAGGGCGGCGTCCGCTGCGATCAGCTCGGCGATGGCGTCGGTGGCCGCAGGCAAGTTGAGGTCTTCGCGCATGCTTTCGACGTGGCTTGCCAGGGACCGTAGTTCTTGTTCGAAGGGCGCCTCCTTGTCGGTGACGACGCGTCGGCTGTCGTGGTCGACCTCCCCTTGTCCGGCCTGGACGCGACGGTCGTGGGCGTAGCCGGCGGCGGCGATCTCCTCGGTCAGCAGCGTCCACTGGCGGGCGAGGTCGTTGGTGCCCAGCGACTTGATCACGGCGGAGCCCGCCGCGAAGTCCGAGGCAATCGGCACGGCGACGATGTTGTCGGCTTTCTCGCCGCCGAGAGGACGGCCTGGTGCCGGATCCGGCGCGCCTGTCTCGGGTTTCGCGGTCGCGTCGGTCGCGGCTGCCTGTCCGGTCTGTTGCGTGTTCCGCCCGGCCTCGTTGTCGCTCGGCGCCTTCTGGGCAGTCGAATCGTCGAGACCCTCCCGCAGGAGGATGGCGGCCATGGCCTGCTCCGCTGCGGCCCTGGAGGTCACTGCGGGCAGGTCGAGTTCTGCGCGCAGGTCTTGGACCTGCCCTTCCAGGTTCTGGAACTCGGCCGCGTACGGGTTCTGCGGGATTTCGTCGGTGCCGGTCGCCGCGGGATCGTCCGGCGTGGTCGCGGTGTCGGCGCCGTCGGCGTCGGCGGCCGGTTGCGCTGCGGTGCGCGGGGCGGCGGGCAGGGGCGTGAGGCGGGTGCGGTCCCGCGATCCGGGCTGGCCGATGGTGAGCCACACGTCGAGGGACTGTTCGATCGACGGGCGGTGTTCGGCGGCGACGGTGGAGGCGATCTCGCGGTACCAGGAGCCGAAAATCGTGGCCTTGGTTTTTTCGAGGCCGACGAGCCGGGCGGTCTCGACGGCGTCGTCGAACAGCTTGGCGTATTCCCGCATGCGTGCCTCGGAGCGTTCCCGGCGGGCTTGGGCTTCCGGGGAGTCCGGGTCTTCGTCGGGGTCGCGAGACGCGTCGTCGTCTTCGCTGAGCTGGGTGATCAGTTCCGCGCGGCGGCGCACGACCTCGGCGAGGCGCTCTTCTCCGGAGAACGGCTTGCCCACGGCGCTCTCGGCCTTCTCGACGCCGGCCTGCTCGTCGACGATCTCGCGACGGGTCTTGTCGCCGGCGGCGGAGATGGCCTTCAGCTGGTTCTCCAGGCGGGTGACCAGGCCGATCCCGCCGGGCAGGTCGGTGGGGTCCACATAGAAGCCCGGGGTGTTCTCGCCCGCGGCGGGAAAGGTGACGTGGATGCGGAGTTCGCGGCGTTCCAGCGGCCGGAAGTGCGCGGCGATCTCGAAGCCGCCGATCGACCCGATCGGCACTTCCGGGGCCACGCCGGCCCGGGGGGCCGCGGCCATCTCGTTGGCCAGCCGGTCGCGCAGGGCTTCGGCGGCGTCGGAGCGTTTGGCGAAGGCGCGTTTGCCGACCGTCATCGCGAACTTGTCGCCTTCGGTGCTGACGAGTTGCTTCGCGACGGCGTCCTGGCGTTCGGCGCGGGCCTGCAGCCTCGGGATGCGTTCGGTGCCGCGCGTGATGGACAGTTTCAGCGCCTGCTGGGTCCGTCCGTGGCTGGAGCGCTGCCGGTTGAGAGTCTTGTATTCGGTGTCGAGGTCGGCCTTTTCCTTGTAGCGGGGGTCGCCGGTCGCCGCGGCCATGACGTCGGCGAGGCTGTCGCCCTCGACGGTCTGGATCTCGCGGGTGCGCTCGGGCGGGGTGCTGGAGTACAGCGCCGCGAACATCCGCTGCTTCTGCGCGACGATCTCCCACTTCTTGGCGTCCATGCTCGGCGCGAGGACGACCCGTTTCCAGAAATACTCCGGGTTCTGGTTCCCCTGGCGCTCGGCGCGGCCGATGGCCTGCGCGGTGATGTCGGGCCGCCAGGCGCCGGTGATCTCGTAGCCGCCGATGACGCGGGTCTGCACGTTGATCCCGGCGCCCATTTTCATGGTGGAGCCGACCAGGACCGAGATCGCGCCCTCGCGCCCGGCGGCGAGCATGTCCGCTTTCCGTTGCGGGGACGTGGCTTCGTGGATGAAGCGGATGCTCTCCTCGGCCATGCCCCGGCCGACGAGCTGCTCGCGCAACTCGTCGTAGAAGTTCCACTGCCTGTTGGAAGGCGTGCTCTCGTCGCAGAACACCAGGATGAGTCCGCCGCGCACGGGATGCTCGGTGCCGTCGTCGCGCAGGTAGACGTTGTCCTTGGCCGCGTGCCATTCGGCGTAGATGTCGGCGGCGACGACGTCGACCTTCTGCGGTTCGGGGGTGGTGAGGCCCACCGTGCGCAGGTCGGTCGCGCCCAGCTGCCCGTCGTGGGCGATGACCAGGTGGTTGTCGGCGCCCTTCTCCGGCGGCCCGCTGAGGATGCGTTCCCGCCGGGCCAAGTCGAGGGTGAAGATGCGGGCCTGCGCGGAGGCGGGCACCTCGATGATCTCGATGCGGCCGTCGCGCAGCATCGGGACCTTGAGATTGAGGTCCTGCTTCATCTTGACGTCGGAGGTCAGGCGCAGCGACCGCCACAGTTCCGTCTCATTGATGGGCCGGCGGGCGCGGATCTTCGCGCGCAATGCGCCGCCGGGGGACATTTCCATGAAGCTTTCGAGCGTGACGTAGGTCCGCGCCCACACGTCGAACCGGGGCATCGGGTGGCCCAGGCGGCGCTCCCACAGGTAGACCTCGCTGTACTTTCCGGTCCAGGGCGTCGCGGTCGCCAGGACGACCCGGGCCGTGCCGAACCGCTCCTGCAAGTGCCCGAGCTTCATGTCCAGGTCGATGGCCCGGTTGCTTCCCTCGATGACCAGGTCCGGGATCGCGGACACGACCAGCCCGTTTTTGTAGTTCTGAGCCTCGTCGACGACCACGAAATCGAATCCGGCGTCGACGAACGTCATCCCGGCGGTGTCGCGGTCAATCACGGCGATGCGGCTCTTCAAACGCTCTTTGGCGTTTTCCATGGCGGACTCGACGCGTTTGGTCATCGAGTCGCTCATGGTCGCGGCGTGCGCTTCTTTTTCCTCGCGCAGATCGTCCAGCTCGGCCTGGAGGAATTTCTCCTGGATCTCGGGCGGCAGCGGGATCCGCTCGAAGCTCTCCTTCGTCATGATCACCGCGTCCCAGTCGCCGGTGGCGACCCGCGCGACGAACTCTGCACGTCCGTCCTTGCCCTTTTTCTTGTCGTCGGCCAGATCCGAGCTCAGCCCGGTCAGCAGCCGGGCCCCGGGATAGGCCTGCAGCCACTCGCGTTCGAACTGCTCGACGATGCTGTCGTTGGGCACGACGATCACGGGCTTGTCCGCGAGCCCGCGGCGCTTGCGCTCCATGACCCCGACGATCATTTCCAGCGTCTTGCCCGCGCCGACCTCGTGCACCAGGCCGGTCCCGCCCTGGTAGACGACCCGGGCGACCGCGATCTTCTGGTGCTCGCGCAGCGTGAACGCCTGGGACAGGCCCGGCAGGGACAGCTCGATTCCGCTGTAGTCGACGGGGATTTCGGCGTTGAACTCGTCGTTGTAGAGCCGCATGACCCGCTGGGCGCGGTCGGTTTTCTCCCAGACCCAGTCCGCGAACCGGTCGTTGAGCTCGGCGGCTTTGTCGGTGGCCTCTTCGGTCGCCTCGGGGTCGAGGACGTCCCTTTTGACCACATCGCCGTCGGGGGTGGTGACCTCGACTGTTTTCATGACCCGGATCGGGGCGCCGACGAGCAGCCGCTCGGTGAGGTCGTAGGCGTCCAGCCCGCCGCCGCCCCAGATCTCCTCGGATGCCAACTGGGAGGCCTTGCTCAGCTCGGAGTAGTTGGTGGCGACCCTCCACAGCCCGGCGACGCTCTCAACCTGGACCTTCTCGTCTTCGAGCAGCTCGCGCAGGAACTCCGCCACGTACTCGGGGCCGATCCAGGACCCCAGCCGCACTTCGATGTCCTCGGGACCGAGGTCTTCGGGGATGACCTGTTCGAGCGCGGCGACGTTCGCCTCGAACTTCGGGTCGTCCTCGGCGGCGAGCCGGGCGCGGGCCAGCTTCCGGCGCACGTTCCCGGCCAGGTAGAACGGCGTCCACACGGGTTCGCCGGTGTCGGGGTCGTCGAACACCAGCGACCCGAGCGCGGCCCGGGCCTCGTCCTCGCCGGGCAGTCCCAGCAGCCGGGCGATCTCGGGCAGGTCGATCCGGGAGTGGGTGTCCAGGCAGATCGACAGCGCCTCTTCCGGGGTGTCGGCCCCGAGCCGCGTGCGCGGCGGGTTGACCACCCGGCGGGTGAAAATGTCGGCCTTGCGGGCGGTCTGCGTGGTCGGGTCGAACTTCTCCAGCGCCCGGGCGACGTTGGAGAACGGGTCGGTGCGGAACCCGCCCTGCGGCGGGCGGATGATCATCGTGGTGCGCAGGCCGAGCGCGTCGACGTCGACGCTCTTGGGGGTTTCTTTCGGAGCCGCATCGATGATCTGCTGGCCGGCGGCCGCGGTGCGGGCACTCACCCGCGGATCGGCGATCTCGGCGAGTGACAGCAGGCTTTCCGGACGCATCCTCTCCAGCAGCGCCTGTTCGACCGCATCTTGGTCGAGCCCCGGATCGTTGCGGAGGCGGACGGCGGATTCCTTCTTCGCCGCTTTCTTCAGCGCCTTCCGGAATTCGGCTTCGTGGCCTTTGACGATCCCGTCGAGGTGGCGTTGCAGGCTGTCCTGGCCGAGGCCGTGGCCGGCCAGTTCGGTGAGGTACGCGAGCACGGTGTCGCGCGAGGCCGGCACTTTCTCGCGCTGGTTGCGGTCGCACCACTCCCCGAACACATGCCAGCCCTGGCGCATCTGCCGACGTTCCTTGAACCGGTTGATCGGCCCGAATTCCGCGGTGTAGGCGTCGTAGACGGTGTTGAGCTGCTCGCGCAGCCCCTTGATCTGCGGGGTGTCGTCGACCGAGTCCTGTTCCGCGCGGATCAAGGCCATCGCCGCGTCGCGCACGCCGAGCAGGGCGCGCAGTTCGGCGGCTTCTTCCTTCTTCTTCGGAGGGGCGAAGGGGCTGTCCTCGGATCCGACGCGGCGGGTGAAGGTGCCGTCCGGGTGTGCGGTGAGGAATCCTTGGAATGCGGCGGCTTCGGGGTCGACGACGCTGACCGCGGCCGCCGGCCGAGGGGAG
This sequence comes from Amycolatopsis sp. NPDC114503, assembly GCF_055633655.1. NCBI lineage: Bacteria > Bacillati > Actinomycetota > Actinomycetes > Pseudonocardiales > Pseudonocardiaceae > Amycolatopsis > Amycolatopsis sp. NPDC114503. Next base: position 112,110 of record NZ_JBVKDT010000011.1, read on the forward strand.
GTGTCGCTGCGCGGGGTCATCGCGAGGCCGCGTCCGACGGCGTCCTCGGCGATGCGGGCGACCGCGGCCGCGAACGCTTCCGGCAGGGCGTCGAGATCGCCGCGGACTTTCAGGTCTTCGGCGTCGTACATGCCGTGGGACAGGGAGAACTCGCCGAGCACGTTCTCCGGATGGTCCAGGAAGTACCGGTTGATCTCGACTTGTTCGCCGTTGTCGCCGAGGACGGCGGGCAGGGCTTTTTCCCAGGCCGAGAACGGCATGGCCGGGTCGGAAGCGGCGTCGTCGGCGCGGCGGCGCAGGATCAGCAGGTCGGTGACCGCTTCGGTCCCGGCGGCGCGGCGGTGCGCGCCGGTGGGCAGCCGGACCGCGCCGACCAGGTCGGCCAGCAGAGCCATTTCCGCGCGTGCGGCGGGGTTGCGCGCGTCCATGGTGTAGCGGGAGGTCAGCACCGCCACGATGCCGCCGGGCCGGGTCAGTCGCAGGGATTTGAGAATGAAGTGGTTGTGGATGGAGTGCTGGCGGCCGGGATTGTGCTTGTCGTCGCGCAGTTTCACCTTGGCGAAAGGCACGTTCCCGACCGTCAGGTCGAACGCGCCCTCGTCGGCGTCGATGTCGGCGAACGACCCGACGGTGATGTCGGCCTGCGGGTACAGGCGGGCCGCGATGGCGGCGCTGACCGGTTCCCGTTCGACGCCGTGCATGTGCGCGGAATCCGGTGCCAGGCCGATGAAATGCCCGGCGCCGCAGCCGGGTTCGAGGACCTCTCCCCCGGCGAAGCCCAGGCGCGCCAAGCCGTCCCAGATCGCCGAGACCAGCGCGGCGTCGGTGTAGTGGGCGTTCTGGGTGCTGCGCCTCGCGGCCGCGTATTCCTCGTCGGTGAGCAGCCGCTGCAGTTCGGCGCGCTGCGCGGCGAAGTCGTCGCTGTCGAACAGCTGCGGGACCGCGCCCCACCCGGACCAGCGTGCCAGAGTCGCGCGGACCTCGTCGGGCGACTGGCCCGCGGGCTCGTCGTCGGCGACGAGGTCCGAGTCCTCCGGGCGCAGGACGCGCAGCGCGGCGAGGTTCGCCGCGATCCGCGCTTTCTGCCCCGAGGGCGCGAAGTCCTGCTGCCCCCGGGGCCGGAACGGTTCTAGATCAGGCTGCCCGGCTCGGTGAACGCCATCTCGCGCATCACCTCGTCCTCCACCGTCATCGAGACGTTGTTCAGACTCGCCAGATTCGCCATGAAGTCCAGGCTCTGGCCCGCCTGCTGCTGTTGTTCCGCTTCGTTCGTCCGGCGCTCGATCTCCGCGGCGATCCTCTCGCCCTTGTCCGTGAAGAACGCCGTCGGGTCCTCGATCCGGGCGTACTCCGCCGCCCGGTGCTTCCTCCAGTGCTCCCGGGTCTGTGCCCCGTAGTGATTCATCGTCACGATCTCCAGTATGGCCTAGGTTTTCGGTTTCCTTCACGTCGTCCCCCCGGACTTTTCGTTCTGGCTGCGCGGTGGGCGCGGGTCAGCAGCGCGCCGGCGCGGTGGTCATCGGGTCCTTCTGGAGCCGGGATGGTCGGCACTGCCGTGGCGGGACGCGGCGGTGCCGGGCCGGGCACGGCGCGACCGCGCGGCCTGTTCTTCCCGGACCGGAGGCGGTTCGGCGTCGTCGCGGGGCGCATCGGCCTGCTCGCCGGGCCGGGCTGGCGCTGCGTTCTCGTCGTGTCCGAAGACCGGTTGCGGATCCTTGTCGCCGGACAGTCCGGCGAGAAACGCGTCGGCCTGGGCTGTGGTCTCCGGATCCGGTGCGCGGAGCTCGAAACGCGCGGGGGCGTCCAGGCCGACCGTGCGCGGGCCGAGCGCGGCCGGCTGCCCGTCGTGGGCGATCACCAGGTCGTTGTCGTTCCTCTTCTGCAGGTCGCTGTCGCGGCGTTGCCACCTCCACGAGGTGTCGTCCCCGGTCAGCACCGGGTGCGGGATCGCGCGGGCGAGGTCCAGCGCTTCGTCCCGGTCGAGGAGGTAGCTGCCCGTGTCGTCGGCGTGCCGGTAGCCCCAGTCGGAGTCGAACTGTCCGGTGTCGACGTTGTAGACGTCCCCGCCGGAGCCGATCTGCTGGACGAACCAGCGGTCGTCGCGTGCGCGCGAGACGTGCAGCACGAGGTCGCCGCGGCGACCTCGGTCGTCGGTCGCGGGTTCGTTGCGGTCCACGGTGAACCGGCTCGCCAGCGCCAGCAGGTCCTCGGCGCTGCGGTCGTTCCCGGGCGGGGGAAGCGGCGCGGGCCCCTCGGGGCGGTGTTCGCGGGCGGCCGACTCCGGCAGCAGGGCGTGCACTAATCGCGCGTGCTTGGCGGAGAGGCTGGCGAGCAGGTGGGGATTCCGGGCGTGGAGGGCGGCGACCCGGGCTGCGCTGCGAGCGTTGTCGGCGTAGCTGGTGGACGGAGGAGGGAAGGGCCTGTCTTCCTGCGCGATGAACTGGTCGATCGCGGCGGCCAGCTCTGCCAGGCGAGCGCGATCCTGTGTTTCCTGTTGCAGGATGCTGTCTTTCTCTGCCAGCGCCGGCGGCAACTGCACGCCGGTCTTGTCCGACAGAGCACGGGCGAGGCCTTCGAATTCGTCGGCGGCGGCCAGCATGTCGGCGGCGGAAAACTCGGCGGCGGGGTCGCCGAACCGGCGGTCGCCCTCTTCCTCCGGCCCGGCGAACCTGGCCTCTTCGAACGCGCGTGCGAGGTCGTCGTCCCGCAGGATCTCCGCTTTCTGGGCGAGGCGGTCGAGGAAGGCGAAGGTGTAGACGCCGATGCCGTTGCTGGGACCGGATCCGGCGAGATCGTTGCGGTAGACGAACGTGGGATCGGGGTCGTACCGCGCAACCTCCTCGTCCAGGTCGAACGACCGGAGCCCCGGCAGCCTCCGCGCCCTGACCATCTGGTCCGCAGCTCTGTCGGCGTGAGCGATGCCGACGTTGAGGAAGAAGGCGTCGGGATCGTCGACGGTGTGCTCGAACGGGTCGATGTCGTTGCCCCAGCCGTTGGGCACGGGAACGGGCCAGCCGGCGAATCCGAGGAACGCGGGTTTCTCAGCGGGCTCTGTCACGGGTTTCTCCCCTCGTGCGGTCGGCGTGGTCGTCATCGGGCCCGGCCGGGATCGGCCGATTGCGCGGGTCCGCCGTGGCGGCGTGCGGCGGTGCCCGCCCGCGCGGCGCGCGCTCGCTTGGCAGGTTCCTGCCGGGCTTGCGCCTGTTCGGCGGCGGCGGGCGGACCGGCCTCCCGCGCGTCGGTGTGGGCGGGATCCGTGCGCGGGCGCCCGAGTTCGCGGTGCCTTTCGTCGACCAGGTGCCAGGGGAAATCAGGGAATTCGGGGAACTGGCGCGGCACGGGCGGCGGCCAGTCGCAGCGGTGCTCCCGGGAGGCCGCCTCCGGCACCAGGCTGTGCACGATTCCCGCGTCGTCGGGCAGGAGGCCGGCCAGCAGGTGGGGGTGGCGGGCGTCGAGGGAGGCGATGCGTGCTGCCCGGCGGCCGGATTCTGCGAGTTGCTCGGCATGGTCGGGCGAGTGGAGGAAGGGAGAGGCCAGGTGCAGCCTGTAGCGGCCGATCGCGGCGGACAGTTCGCGCAGCCTGGCGCGATCGGCCAATTGCGGCGGCAACCGCACACCGGTCTTGTGCGACAAGGCGCGGGCGAGGTCGTCGAGTTCGTCGGCGACGGCGTGCACGTCTGCGGCCGGAAGCCCGGCGGCGCTGTCGCGGGTCTGCCGCGCTCTGGCCGGCGCCAGGTTCTCGGCGAGGTCGAACGCCGGCGCTGGCCGGCCGAGGTGCAGGTCGCGCAGCAGGTCCGCGTTGCGGGCGAGGCGATCGAGGAAGGCGGAGGTGTAGGCGCCGACGTTGTCCTCGCCTTCGATGTCCGCCACGTACTTGGGTTCGGGGTGGTATCGCGCGATCTCGGCGTCCGGATCGAACGGCCGGAATCCCGCCCCGTCCCGCGTCGTGACCAGCTGCTCGGTCGCCATGTCGGCGTGCTGGGCGCCGATGAGGCGGAAGTAGTCGTCGATGTCGGAGGTCCAGCTCGCAAACGGCGGGTCGTCGAGCACCCAGAGCGGGGGCGCGGGAACGGGCCAGCCGGCGAATCCCCGGAACAGCACAGGATCTTCGGCGGGTTGGGTCATGGACGTCCCTTCCGGGATGGCGGGCGTGGTCGTCATCGCGCCCTGCCCGGGCCGGGCGGTTGCGCGGATCCGCCGTGGCGGCTCGCGGCGGTGCCCGGACGCACGGCTTGGGCGGGGCGCGGGCGCTGGTCCGGGGTCTGTTCTTGTTGTGCTGCGCGCATTTCGGCGGTGCGCGGGGCGCGGTCTTCCTGCTTCCGGACTGTGCGGATGCCGCGGACGAGACCGGCCTGCATCGGGGGCAGTGCGTGCACCAGTTCCGGATGTTCCCGGTGCAGCGCGGCGATCCGGTCGGCGAGCATTTCGACGCGCTCCCGGCTGCGGTCGGCGTCCTGAATCGAGAGGGCGAGCTGCTGGTTACGCGGGAGCGTGGCGGCCGCTTCGCTGCGCAGGAACATCTCGACCACCTCGTCGGCCAGGAGGTGGACGGCCAGCTCGTCGGCGTCATCGCTCAGCGCGCGCACCAGCGCCTCGTCCGCGGCCGGGGCTGCTCGCAGGGGTTGCGTGCCGTCGCGGCGATCGTCCCGGACGGCCCTCTCCGGGACGATCGCGCGCACGACCAGGGCGCGGGCGAGGGTGAGGCCTGCCCGCAGGTGCGGGTTCCCGGCGTCGAGGACCGCGATCCGGACCGCGAGGCGGTCACGTTCGGCGGCCCGCTCGGCGTCGTCGGCCGAATGCAGGAACGGCATGGCCCTGTGCAGGCTGTATTCGTCGATCGCGGCGGCCAGGTCGTCCGTCCCGGCGCGGTCCTGGGCTTCCTGCTCCCGGCGGAGGTCTTCGCCGGTCGGCGGGGACGGCTGCGCGAGGCCGGTCTTCGCCGCCAGCGCCTGTGCGAGGCTGCCGAGTTTGTCGGCGACGGCCAGCAGGTCGGAGGCCGGAAGCTCGCTGACGGAGTAGCGGAACCGTCGGGCCATCCCCGGGTCCATGTCCGCGAGGTCGTCGGGTGCGGGCACGCCGCCGTCTCGCTGCATGTCGCGCAGCAGTTCTGCCTTGTGCACCAGGCGATCGAGGAACGCGCGGGTGTAGGCCCCGGCGTTGTCGGCGGACCCGGCGTCGTACGCGCGCCCCGGATCGGGGTCGTAGCGCTCGACCCCGGCGACCAGGTCGAGCGCCCGGGCGTTCGGAAAGCGCCGCTCTCTGAGCAGCGCCTCCACCACGCCGTCGGCGTGGCGGACGCCGGTGCCACGAAAGTGCCCCGCGACCTCGCTGGGCTCGTGCTGTGCCGCGGACGCGCCGGGGCCGAGAGTCCATCGCCAGGGCGGGGGAACATACCATCCTGCGAATCCGAGGAACGCGGGTTCTGCGGCGGGCTGGGTCACCTGGTCCTCCCCCGTGCGGTCGTCGTGGTCGTCATCGCGCCCTGCTCGAGCCCGGCGGTTGCGCGGATCCGCCGTGGCGGCTCGCGGCGGTGCCCGGACGCGCGACGCGCGAATGGCCGACCGGTCCTTGCTCACGGCGGGTCTGGGGCGCGGCTCCGGCTTCTGGAACGGGCAGGTGCTGCTCCCCGGTTCGGCCGGGCCCAACACCGCCCAACCGCATGAGTTGTTGCGGCGGCAGCCGCTTGTTGTTCTCCTGCCCCTCGCCCCGGGCATCGCGGGCGGACGGGGGCAGAGGGCGGTTCTTCCACTGCACCGTGCCGTCCGGCAGCATCTCCGGATAGGACCCTGGCGTGGCGTAGGTCCGAGTCCACCGATCGAAGCGGGTCTCTTCCTGGTGCGGCCGCGAGGACTGTTCTTGCTGCGCCGCGCGTGGTTCGGTGACGGACTCGCCGTCGACGATCTGGTCGAGGGTCGGGATTCCCCGTTCGCGCGGCCCCTGGCGAATCGTGTCGAGGAGGGCGTCGATTCGGGCCATCTGGTCGCGATGCTCGTCAAGCCGGGGGTCGTGCACGACCCGGGCGGCCGACGGTCCGCCTTCTGGTGCGCTGCTGGGCTCCGGGCGCTCGGTCGGGATTCCCCGTTCTCGCAGCCCCTGCCGAATCGTGTCGAGGAGGGCCTTTATTCGGGCCGAACTGGCGGGATCCAGCGGGCGGGCGGCACCCTCGCGAGGGGCGATCGCGGCGGCCGGCTCGCCCAGCCTGGCACGCTCCGATGTCTCCTGCCTGCGGCGGTGGATTCGCTCGGCCAGCCGCGTCGGCAACGGTGCGCCGGTCTTGAGCGACACCATGCGGGCGAGGAGCTCTAATTCCTCGGCTGCAACCGAGACAGCGGTGGCAGGGAGGTCGCCGACGAGGTCGCTCAGCCGGGCCATGTCGGCCCGCAGATCCACGTCGTCGGTCAGGGACGGGTTGTCCTCGCCCGGTCGCAGTGCCCGCAGCATCTGCGCGGTCTGCATCAAGCGGTCGAGGAAACCGAGGGTGTAGGAACCGGCGTTGTCGGCCAATTCGTTGCCGTAGAGGGCTTTCGGCTGGGGGTCGTACCGGCGGGCTTCGGCGTCCAGGTCGAACTCCCGGACGTTCGGATCGCGCCACGAGCGGATCTGCTGCTCTGCCACGAGGTCCGCGTGGTCGATGCCGACGTCGCGGAAAAAGTCGTCGGTCTCGGCGAACTCGCCTGCCGCCGGGTCGTACACGAGCATGTCTCGCGGAGGCACGGGAACGGGCTGGCCGGCGAACCCCAGGAACGCCGGTTCCTCGTCGGGCTGGGTCATGCGGTTCTCCCCCTTCAGGGCGGTCGGTGCGGTCGTCATCGCGCCCGTCCTGGCGGTTGCGCGGGTCCGCCGTGGCGGCTCGCGGGGGTCCCCGGCCGCGCCGGTCCCGGTCGCTCGGCCTGGTGCGGCTGCGTGTCGGCCTTCTCTCCCGGCGGGGCGGGTGCCGTGCTCGCGTCCCGCCCGAAGACCTGACGGGGGTCCTTGGCGGCGGCAGGGGCGGCGAGAAACGCCTCGGCCCGGGCCTTGCTCTCCAGGAGCGGCGCGTCGATCACCCACCGCTCCGGGGCGCCGCCGGGCCGATCGACGCGCGACTGCACCCGGCTCCATTCCATCCGGGTCCGGCCGGTGCCGACTTCGACGCGGTAAGGCCCGCTGCGAAGGCCGTGCATGGCTATCTCGAATTCGTTCGGCCGGCGCGATTGCGGAAGGGGCGGAGGCCAGTCGGGACGGTGCCACCGGGACGACGACTCCGGCACCAGCGCGTGCAGGACCCGGGCGCGGCCGGGATCGAGGCTGGCCAGCAGGTGCGGGTTCTGCGTGTCGAGGACGGCGACGCGGGCCGCGAGGCGGCCGAGCCCGGCGCGTTGCTCGGCGCCGCTCGCCGTGCTCGGCGACGGCATGGCCTGTTGCTCGCTGTACCGGTCGATCGCCGTGGACAGCTCGATCAGCCGGGCGCGGTCCGCATATTCCTGGTTCGTGCGGCGGTCTTTCTCGGCCAGCAGCGGCGGCAACTGGGCGCCGGTCTTGCGCGTCAGGGCTCGGGCGAGGGACTCGAGTCCGTCGGCGACGGCGTGCACGTCTGCGGCGGGGAACTCGGCGACGAACTCGCGAAGGCGGCGGGCCTTCTCCGGCCCGTGCATCTCTCCGTCTTCGGCCGCGAGCGCGGTGTCGTCGCCTCGGGTGCAGGTCCCGCAGAACCTCCGCTCTCCAGGCCAGGCGGCCGACGAAGGCTCCGGTGTAGATGCCGATGCTGTCCCCGGGTTCGTCGCCGTAGAGGTTCTCGGTCTCGGGGTTGTACCGCTGGACCTCGGCGTCCGGGTTGAACGGCCGGAATCCCGGTATCCGCCGCGCCCTCATCAGCTGGTCCGCCGCGGCGTCGGCGTGGTCGACGCCGACGCCGCGGAAGAAATCGTCGGGATCGGCCGGGGACTCGAACGGGTCGTAGTCGCGTCCCCAGCCCGGGGGCTCGGGAACGGGCCAGCCGGCGAACCCCTGGAACGCCGGTTCCTTGTCTGGCTGGGTCATGCGGTCCTCCCCTGGATCGCGGTCGGCGTGGTCGTCATCGCGGCCGGCCCGCGTTCGGCGGGTGCGCGGGTCCGGTGTGGCGGCTGGCGGCGGTGCCGGGCCGCGCGACGCGCGCGGGTTTGGCCGGTTCCTGCGGGACCTGGGCCGGTCCGGCGGCATCCGCAGCGGCGGCGTCCTGGGCGCCGGCTCGGTCGGGAGGGAGGCTGCGCAGGAGCGCTTTGAGCAGGCGGTCGTTGCCGAGCGCGTCCTCGCGCAGAGCAGCGCGGGCGCGCTCGGCAAGGGGCTGCCTCGTCCACCGCAACGTTCCGTCCGGGCGCGTCTCCGCGACGCGGCCGGAAACGGCGTCGAGGGCGGCATCGACCCGGCGTTCCGTATCGGCGCCGGGCGTCACCGGGGCGGGCTGGTCGTTCTCGCCCTTCGCGCGATCCTGCGTCTCCTGCTCCCGGCCGCGGTCCTTCTCGGACAGGGCCCGCGGCAGCCGCACGCCGGTCTTGTGCGAGAGGGCGCGGGCGAGGACGTCGAGTTCGTCGGCGACGGCCTGCACGTCCGCGGCCGGGAGCACGGCGGCGTGCTCGCGGATCCGCTCGGCCCGGTCGGGAGCCTCCAGCTCCTCGGCGACGTCGAGTGCGGGGCTGGGGCGGCCCTGTTGCACGTCGCGCAGCAGCTCGGCCTTCTGGGCAAGGCGGTCGATAAAGGCCGAGGTGTAGTGGGCGAGGTCGTACTCGGCTTCTGTGCCCTGCGCGTGTCTGGGTTCGGGGTTGTACCGCTGGACCTCGGCCTGCGGGTCGAACGGCCGCCAATCCGGGAACTCTCGCATCCTCAGCATTTGCTCGGTCGCGAAGTCGGCGTGCCAGGTCCCGTTGAGACGGAAGTAGTAGTCGTCGATGCCGGAGTCGGCAAACTCCGCGTGGCTGCGCAGCCAGGCCGTGTACTCAAAAACAGGCCAGCCGGCGAATCCCTCGAACGCCACCTCGTAGGCGGGCTGGGTCATGTGGTCCTCCCCTTCAGGGCCGTCGGTGCGGTCGTCATCGCGCCCGCGTCGTGCCGGGCGGTTGCGCGGGTCCGCCGTGGCGGCTCGCGGCGGTGCCCGGCCGCGCGCCGCGCGCGGGCTTGACCGGTGCTCGCGGGGCGTGCGTCGGGTCGGCGGCGTCGCGCGAACCGCCGTGCGGCCCGACGAAGCGGACGGGGTCAGCGCCGTCGCCGCGCAGGAATTCCTGTGCCCCAGTGCTTTCCGCCGCTGCCTCGCGCTGGTCGGGAGGCAGGGGCGGCAGCGTCTCCGGGAAGGTTCCGAAGAAGGCATCGAGGGCGGCATCGCCGCGGCGCGGCTGCTCGTCGGGCCGCGCGGCCTGGTCGCGTTCGGGCGCGGGTTGGGGAACGGGGGCGGCGGACTGGTCGTTCTCGCTCCGCGCGCGGGCCTGGACGATGTGGACGTTGCGGACCAGGCCCGCCTGCAGCGGCGGCAGTTCGCGCACCAGCGCGGGTTCGTACCGGATCAGTTCGGCGAGCCGGTCGGCCAGCGGCCCGACGGTCGCGGCGTTGGCGCGCGCGGCTGGGTGCAGGAGCGCGGTGAGCAGTTCGTCGGCGGCGGCTCGCAGCTGCCGGAACACGAGGTTGTCGGGAGCCGGCGGGTCCGGGAGCGACGTTACGGCGTAGAGGTTCCAGCGGGTCGAGGAGTCCGGCACCAGCTGTTGCACGACCTGTGCGCGGTCGGCGGTGAGGTATTCCACCAACACGTGGTTCTGGGCGTCGAGGGCGGCGACGCGGGCGGTGCGGCGGTCGCGTTCGGCGCTCTGCTCGGCGGGGTTGTCCGAATGCAGGAAGGGCAGCGCGCGGTGCAGGCTGTACTCGTCGATCGCGGCGGTCAGGTTTTCCATCGCCGTGTGGTCGCGCATGGCCCACTCCCGGCGCCGGTCGTCCTCTGCCAGCCGCCACGGCAGTGGCCGTCCGGTGTTCTCCGCGATTTTTCGGACGACGTCGTCGAAGGTGTCGGCGAGCTCCATCGGGGCGGAGAGGTCGCGGGTCTGCTCGCGCAGCCGGGCCAGTTCCGGCGCGTGCTGGGCGGGGTCGAGGAACGGGGACTGTTCGCTGTCGTCCCGGTGCAGTTCGCGCAGCAGGTCCGCGCGGTGCGCGAGGCGGCCCATCAGCGCGGAGGTGTAGAGCCAGGTGTGGTCTTCGGGCTCGATGCCGGTGGACCAGGTCTGCTGGGGGTCGTACCTCTTGGTCTCGGCGTCCAGGTCGAACGGCCGGTAGCTCAGGTCGCCGTGCATTCGGATCATCTGGTCGGCCAGGAAGTCGCCGTCGGTGTTCCCGATGTCGCGGAAGTGTGTCTTGACAGCGTCGGGCTTGCCCGGTGCCGGGTCGTAGTCGTGGGCGTAGGTCTCCGGCGGAGGCGGGGGGACGGGCCGTCCGGCGAATCCCAGGAACGCCGTCGGCTGTTCGGGTTCGGTCATGCTGTCCTCCCGGTGGCGGGATCGGCGCCCGGTTGCGGTGCCGGGTCGTGGCCGAGTTCGGCGACGGTGGCGGAGTGCCGGTTCGGGGTGCAGGCGTGGAAGGGCCCGTAGGGGCTGGTGAGCGTGGCCAGGTGCGGGTCCAGGTGGTCGCGCAGGTAGACCGAGAGCCAGGACGGTTCGTCGGCCTCGCTCAGTTCGCCGAAGGCCAGGTACAGGGCGGTGAACCGTTCGACGGCGTCGTGGTGCAGCCACCACTGGCGGCACCAGCGGATGCCGCCGCCCTCGCCGGTCGTGGTGGTCTTGCGGACCATCGGTGCGATGTGGACGGTCACCCAGGCGTGCAGGACGCCGGGCGTGGGCCGCGCGACGGCGGCGGGGCCCGCGCCGTCCGTGCCTCCGCCGCCGGTTTCCGGTGCGGGCGCGGCGGGTCCGGCGTCGGCCGCGGCGGGGGCGGCCGGCGACGCGGTCGCCACGGCCTGCATCTGCGCGTAGAGGTTGGAGAACTGGTAGCTCATGTCGGCCAGGCCGTCTTCGAGGTTGTCCAGGCCGTTGTTGGCCATCTCGACGGCGTTGCGCATCAGGACGACTTCGCCGCTGACCTGGAACTGCTCGGTCTCCAGCGAGCGCAGCCACCGCCGGACGCGCTCTTCCAGCTCGGCCAGGTCCGCGAGGGTCGCCGGTTCGGTGTCGTCGGCGGGCCAGGCGGGTTCGTCCGGGGAGTCCGGGCCCGGACCGTCGGGCGGGGCGGTCACGGCCGTGTCCCCGTCGGTGCGGCGGCGTCCGGGGGCCGCAGCGACTTCGCGACCGGGTTGTCCGGGCCGAGGTAGTCGATGGCCGACTGCTGGATCTGCGCGGTGGCCTCTTTGGACAGTTCGACGAGCTGGCGTTTCTCCTCGCCGTCGGGTTCGGCGTACCAGGGCCGCAGCCGCAGCATGCCGGGGCGGCGCCCGGAGGTGATGAGCAGGGCGTTGGTGCGCGGCATCGCGGCGATGTCGGCGGCGGTGAGGATCCGTTCGGTGTGCAGGCTGCGCGAGGTCGACGGGCCGCCGCTGGAGTAGCTGTTGGAGGTCTCCTCGACCTTGTGGTCGCCGACCAGGCGGCTGAGGTCCTCCGCGAAATCCGGGTCCGCGATCCCGGCCCCGATCGTCTTGATCGTGGCCGCAGACCACAGCGCGTCGAAGCCCTCTTTGCCCCACACCGATCGCCCTTGCTCGCGGGACTGCAGGACGGTGGTGACCATGATCGATTGCGACCCGAACCACGAATACCAGCCGGGCAATTCTGGGATCCTGACGATGTTCGCGGCTTCATCGAGCTGCAAAGTCATCGGAGGGTCCAGGCGGCCGCCGTTGGCGGCCGCCGCGCGGAATGCGACGTTGCACAATTCCCCGACCATGGCCGCGACGATCGGCCGGCCCGAGCCCTGTCCTTCGCGGGTGAGCAGGTACAGCGTCGGGTGCGCGTCGCCGGGCTGGGTGATCAGGTCCCAGAGGTTCAATTCCCTGATCAGGCCAGGGTCTTTGGGTATTTCCTGCCAGGACAGCGGCGGCGTGACCCAGCGCAGCAGCGCTTCGGAGTCCAGACAGGAAATGGCGGTGGCGACGCCTTCGTACACGCCGCCGCGTGTTTCCGGCGGCAATTCCAGGGTGGCGCGCAGCGAATCGCCCTGCCCGCCGAAACCGTGCCGGTCCAATTGCACCGCCGGTTCGTCGGAACGGGTCGCGACCCAGTGCACGACGTCGCGCAGCGAATGCCCGGACACCGCCGCGGCGAGCAGGATCTGCCGCAGCGTCTTCTCGGCGGCGGGGGTGAAGAACGGGTCGGCGCGGTCGGTGCCGCCGCCCGCGCCGCCGCCGACCTCGCGCATGAAATACGCGGCCATCCGCGACGCGGATTCCACATCGGACACTCCGGCGAGCGGGTCCCACCAGAACGTCTGCGGCTGGTAGGTGATGTGGTTGCAGTCGAAGAGATAGATCTCGCCGACGAGGGCGCGCAAGCCCTGGGTCAGCGCCCACACGTCGCCCTTGTTGGACGTGGCCACCACCGTGCCGGGCGCGCTGAGGATCTCCGGGACGACCTTCGCGCTCGTTTTGTTGCTGCGGGGCCCGCAGATCACCAGCTCGACGTCCTCGTGGCTCTTGTAGACGGTCCGGCCGCCGATGTCGCCCAGCGCCGCGCCGATCTGGCGGGGGGCGAGGTCGCGCGGGCGGGCGTCGGCGAGCGAGGCCCGCAGGCCTTGGGCGCGTTTGGCCATGGCCGGCTGCTGCAGTTCCCGGAATTCCCTGGCGGAGTTCATCGCCCGGTGCCCGTCGCGCGGCCGTCCCCGTTTCGCGATCAGCACCGCGATCGTGATCGCGGCCGCGAGCAGCACCGCGCCCTGCGCGCCGAACACGATCCAGAACCAGACCTCGGATCCGCCGGGGCCGATGAGGCCGGTCAGCCCGGGACGGCGCAGCGCGGTGGGGATGGACCCGGGCGAGGGCACGGGAAATCCGGGAGCGGCACCGGCCTGCGCGGCGACCCAGACCATGCCGCCGAGCAGGAACACCGAGCCGATCAGCCCGACGATCACCCATGGCAGCACCGGCGTGGCGCCGGAGGCGTGGCGGCGTGAGGTGGGCGAGGTCATCACGCCACCGCCGAACGGGGCGCGGCGTCGAACGCCGAATCCGTGTTGTAGAGCTCGAGTTCGCGCGGGGTGAGGTTCATCCGCACCGGCAGCCCGGCGCGCTCGCCGGCCTTGACGAGGTAGAGCCCGCGTCCGGGATGGCGCTGCCCGGGAACCCAGGTGCCGGCCGACTGCCAGGAGGAGAGCATGTCGGCTTCGCGCGAGGACAGCGACACCGTCAGGCTGCGCAGTTCCGAGGCCGGGAGCCCGCCGTAGACGTGGATGGCGCAGCGGGCGGCGATGCCGCGCGCCTTGGCGCGGTCCTCTTCGGACGGCAGCGCTTCCAGGTCGTCCATGGAGTGCGTCAAATAGACGCTGGCGACGCCTTTGTGGCGGTTGAGCCGGGTCAGCCGGTCGGACTTCTCCACCAGCCCGGAGCCGGTGCGCAGCGCCCGCCACGCCTCGTCCTGGATCCAGAGGATGTTGCGGCCGTGTCCGGTCTGGCGGGCCTCGATCATGCTCGCGCCCCAGGCCCAGGAGCACAGCATCGCCGCCGCCACGACTTCGTCGGTTTCCTCGTCCAGCACGGAGATGTCCAGCGACGTCGCCGGGGAGGCGGGGTCCAGGCGCGCGGTCGAGCGCCGGTCGAACAGGCCGCGCAGCGGTCCTTCCACCAGCAGGTCGAAACTGGACAGGACGTCGCGGACCAGGTCGAAGTAGCGTTCCAGCGAGCCGTCGATCCGCGCGGCGGACAGCAGGTGCTGCGGCGCCTGGTCGAGCACCGCGCGGACTTCCGGGATGGTGGGCTGGTTGTCGGGGGCGGCGTCGGTGGCCAGGTCGATCGCCCGGGAGACCAGGTTGCGCTCGGTCGGCGTGGGGTGGCGGTCCAGCTCCAGCAGCAGCAGGCCTTCCAGCAGCGAGGTCTGCCGGGCGCGGATCGATTCGCGCAGGGCGTCGCGTTCGCGGCCGCTGGTGGTCGCGAGCAGCGCGGCCAGCGGGCCGGGGTCGAGCGGGTTGATCGCGTCGTGCCCGCGGCCGATCTTGATCACGGTGCCGCCGAGGCGGCGGATCAGAGCGGTGTATTCCCCTTTCACGTCCGCCGGGCAGAAGATCATCCAGCCGAACGCGCACAGCCCGGTCCCGAGCCTTTTCGCGAACGCGCTCTTGCCGACCCCCGGCTGCGCTTGAACCCACAGCCCCGTGTTGGAAATGAGACCCGTTTTCAACCAGTCTCCGGGGTGGAGGCCGATGGGTTCGTGGGTGTGCAGGTCGTGTCCGATCGGGACGCCGCGCACCCGCGCGCCGGATCCGCCGACGAACGGGAACAATCCGGCCAGCTGCGTGGTGGTGCCCTGCCACAGCGCGGCCGAGCCGACGTGGTGGTCGCGCCCGCCCGAGGGCACCGCCCATCCGCGCGCGGGCGGGACGGGCAGTGCGCGCAGCTCGGCCAGCGGGTCGCTGCGTTCGGGCTGATGGCGCAGCGTGGCGTCGGCGACGGTCTGCGGAACGACGAGACCGCCGTCGGCGTGGTCGGGATCGGTGACGGCGCTTCGGGTGCGCCGGCCGAACAGATTCATCGCGTTCCCCCTGATCGCGTGAACTGCTGGTCCAGCAACGGAATGTGAGATGGCGGCATCCGGTCCGACCCCCAGCCGGGCCGGATGCCGCCGGTGTGCGTGCGAGTCCCCGCGTGCCACCGGGTGCGGGCGGAACTCGCAGCACGGCCTGTGGTTCCGCGCGCAGCGGCGCTGCTGCGGAACTGCCGCGCGTCAGTGCGCGATCGGGCGAGCGGGCGGCGCCTGCGGTGCGGGCGCGATCGGCCGGCGCCCGCACCGCGTGTCCGGCGGCGGGTCGGGATTCCCGCGCCGAGGCTGTGTCGCGGCCATGTTTCCCCCATGGTGTTCGCGTTGCCGTGCTTGGTTTTTCCGCGCATCGCGCTGCTGCTGTCCGGGACTGCCCGGCGGCGCGCGCCCGGCGCGCCCGGCGCGGCGGGTGCGGCCGACGCACCGCCCGCGGTAGGGGTGGACGCGGCGGCGCGCCGTCGCGGGCAGCGCCGTCGGTTTCGTCGGCGGCACGGCCCGGAATCGCTTGCGCCGCAGGAATTCGGCGGTGTTCATCGGGCCATCCGCCCGCGCCGCGCCAGCTCCGGCGGGTAGATCCCGACGCCGAGGGAGGCGGCGAACCCGGCGCCCTGCCAGCCCCAGCACCGGCGCAGCCGCAGTTTCGCGTTGCGGGCCCGGCTCTCGACGTCGGCGATCGCGTCCGGCAGCCGCCGTGGGTCCTCGACGGTGGTCGTGACGTACATGCCCCACAGCCCGACGCCCGCGCCCCGGGCCTCTTCCTCGGCGGCCTGGCGGGCCCGGACCTCGTCGGTGCGGTCGCGGGCGGTGTCGTCGATGCCGCGCCGGCGGCGCACTTCGCGCCGGAACGCCGAGCCGGTGGCCTCGCGCGCCACCACGTCCCCGGCCTGATCCGCCGGATAGGGCTGATAGGTGACGTTGACCCGGCGGTGGTAGCGGCCCGGCGTCACCAGCGGCGCGAGGACGTTGCTGGTCACCAGCTGGTTGGGCAGGCCCGCCAGGGCCCAGGTGCAGCTCCACCCGGAGTCGTGCCAGTAGTGGTCGGCCAGCGCGTGCGCCTTGACCGGCCCGGCGTCGGCCCACGCGAGCAGGTGCTTCTGCTCGGCCAGGCGGGCGAGTTCGCCGCGGGCGTGCGGGTCGTAGGCCGAGCGCAGCCAGTGGGTCATGTCGGCTGCGGTGGCGCGGCCGAGCATCGCGACCCCGCACAGCGGGAGGTCGCCTTCCAGCCCGGACAGCGCGCGGGAGACCTCGGCGACGCGTTCGGCGTCGTCGCGCGGCTGCGGCCGCGCCCGCTGCGGCTGGAACGTCAGCGACACCCGGACGGAAATGTCCGCTGTGGACCCGCGGTGCGCCTCGGCGACCTCGCGCATCGTCTCGCGCGCGACCGCCGGCGCGGCCGGGTCGAGCCGGTCGCTGACGTAGTCGGCGAGTTCGGTTCCGGTGCTGGGGGCCGATTCCACGGTGATCGAGGCCCATTCCACGGTCGGCTCGTACCCGAGCGACGCCTGCCACGCCGCGAAGGACCCGATCCACAGGTCCTGCCGGTCCTGATCGGCCAGGACGGTGCCCACCGGCGCGACCCGCAGCGACGCGGTCAGCCGCCCGGTGCGCCGGTCCCACAACAGGCCGAACGGGTTCCCGAGTCCGTCCTTTGTGGACAGAGGCATGAGCGGCGCGAGGACGCCGGGCAGTTCTTTTCCGCGCGGGTGCCGGGTGAAGACCCCGGATTCCCATTCCGACCAGCCTTTGCGGTTCGCGGTGGCGCTGCGCGCGGAGATGATGAGCGACCCGCCCAGCGACACCCCGCGCGAGCGGTGCGGCACCAGCGCCAGGACGCCGGTGACCAGCGACGCCAGCAGCGCGATGCCCATCACCAGCAGCGGAAGCCCGGTGCTGGCGACCAGGACCCAGGTCCCCAGCGGGACCATGACGCAGCCCGCCATGACCGCGGTCTGCGCTTCGGACAGCTTCCCGACGCCGAAACCCCGGCGAGCTCTCCATCCCCCGTACGTGCGCGTGTCACTCATCGCCGGACCCCTCGGTCATCGTGTCGCTGACTGCTCCCTTGGTCGCGTTTCCGGCTTCCAGAGCCGCACCGGCCACCGCCCCGACACCGGCCCCGGCAGCTCCGGCCCCGGCCCCGGCGGCTCCGGCTCCGGCTGTCCCCGTTTCCGTTCCCGTGCCTGCCGTTCCCGCTTCCGTTCCCGTGCCTGCCGTTCCCGCTTCCGTTCCCGTGCCTGCCGCGGCTTCGGGTCCGTGCTCGGCGTCGCCGCCGCTTCCGCCGCCGGGCGCTCCGCCGCCGTGGCCGGTGTCCGGAGCGCCTCCGGGCCTGTCCCCGGCTCCCCCGCCCGGCCCGTCGCCGTTGTTGGCCGGGGCCACCGGCGGCGCTCCGGCGCCTTGGTCGCCGCCGCCGTCTCCGGCGGGGCCGGAGCGGTCCATGAATTTGCTGAAGCCGCTGGCGCCCGCGCCGCCGATCATGCTGGCTGCGGCACCGGCCGCCATCGCGCCGCCGCCTCCTCCCCCGGCGGAGACGAACCGCTGTCCTCCCCAGTCGAAGAACCGCAGCATCGTGGGCATCGCGATCACCGCCATGGCGAGCACGGCCATGCCGGTGAGGATCGTGCCGATGTCGGTGCCCTCGCCCAGCAGCAGGAACCCGATCGCGTAGACGATCGCCGCGATCGGCTGGTAGAGGATCAGGCTCAGCGCCCAGCTCAAGAGTTTGCGCAGCCACGGTTTGGTGGCCTCGTTGATCTGCCCGGCGGCGGCGGTCGGGATCAGCGCCAGGATGATCACCAGCGCGCCCATCCGGAAGAACCCCAGGATCCACTGGATCCCGGAGAGGAAGAACATGATGAGCGCCAGGAAGAAGATCGCGGCCGTCGACGCGGCGACGTTGGCCTGCATGGCGTTGGTCATGGTGTTGCTGAACTTCTGGATCGAGGCGCTGAGCACCTGGTCCGACAGCGCGAGCCCGCCCTGGTAGAGCAGGACCGCGGCCGCGGTGCCCATGGTCGACCAGCCCGCGAACGACATCAGCCCCATGCCGGTGTTGACCAGCGGCTCGGCCTTGCGCTTCCAGATCATGAGGGTGCCCTGCCAGACAACGGATCCGACCAGCAGCACGAGCCCGACGTAGAGCAGCAGGCTCTGGATCTCGGTGATCGAGGGGCCCTGCAGCATCGACGAGCGGTCGCTTTTGGTCCAGTACGTCATGGCCTCGGCGAGCAACTCGACCGCGCCCTTGGCGATGGAATTGGCGAGGTCGGTGAACCAGTTGTGGACTCCCGACCCGATCTGGCAGCCGACGTCGAGCGTGCCGCAGTCGTCGGCCAGCACGATGGTCGCGGGCATCAGCGGCCTCCCCCCGCAACGGCTCCGAGCGAGGCGTAGCCGTCCACTGAGGACTTCGCGGTGGCGCGCGGACGCGGGAGCTGGACCCGCCAGTCGCCGGAGACCCATTGCAGCGTCACGGAAAGGTGTGCGAAGGACTTGCTGGCCGACGTCTGCGGGGTCGCCGCCGCGAGCTCGACCACGACCAGCTCGCCGCCCGGGTCGCCGGCGCTGATCCGCCACCACCACTGGGTCGGCCGGGTGTCCCCGGCGTGCGCGTCGCTCTGCTCCTGCGCCAGCTGCGAGAGCGCCGACTGCGCGTCGCCGACCGTCTGCTCGGCATACGTCGGCCGGTACACCGCGGCGCCCGAGGCGGCCGACAGCCGCACCGTGAGGTTGATCGCCGCGAACACCGCGCCGTCGCGGTCGTGGGCGAAGCCGCGTGCGCGGCCGCCGCTCGTGTCGCGGGGTCCGGCGCAGTCGCTGACCGGCGCCGGGTCTCCGCTGGGCGCGGCTTCCCACCGCGTGAGGCACCGCGGCTGCTGCCTGCTCGGCGGCGGGCCCTCGGCGGAGCGGGCCGGGGGCGCGGCGGTCTGCTGCGGGTGCGCGGTCGCGGTGCCGGAACTGCTGCTGCTGATCAGCCATCCGACGAGGCCGGTGGCGACGATCGCGGCGACGATCGCGACGATCCACCAGCGACGTCGCGTCCGCTGGCGGGCGGCCATCAGATGAGCCACCCCACGATGGAGGTCGCGCCGAGGATCAGCGCGAGGCCGCCCACGACCCACGGCAAGGCCATCGCGCCCTCGACGGCCATGTTGTTCCTGTTGCGGCGGCCGACGGCCATCATGATCCCGGCCGCGACCAGGGCGGCGACCGCGCCGACCAGGCCGCCCCATTTCATCCAGGCGACCATGGTGGACGCTGCCTCGGAAAGCTTGCCCGGCGGCGCATGCGGCTTCGGGTCGTCGAAGCCCGGAATGCCGGGCTCCTGCATGAGCCACACGTTGACCGCGGCGAGTGCCTTGCTGAACACGATCTTTCCCCCGTCTATCCCCCGGTGACGCGCCCCAGCCCCCCTGGCTGCGGCGCGGAATACTGAGGCGGCCCGGCTGGCCGGCCGCCGGCCGGGAACGCGGGCCCCGCGCGCGGCGGGAACGACCGGGGCCGGGGCGGCACGACGGCGCGGCCGGGCGGCACGACGGCGGACGGGGGGTGCGCCGGGCGCGCGGGCGCGGAGTACATCAGCCGCACCGCGTCGGGCAGCCGGCGGACCAGGTCCGCGACCGGTTTGGGAATCGTCTTGCCCGGCGGTGCTTCCAGCTCGGTCCACTGACGCTGGTGGAACACGGTGAACGTGGCGGCGAGGTGCGGTTCGGCGCTGCGCAGGTGCGACTTGGACGCGCGGCTGAGGCCGCCGGGGACGGTGTGCATCACGATCAGCACCGGCGGGCGCGGGCACGCGGCGAGCGCGCGGCCCAGCTGCGCCGTCGCCGCGGCGGTGTTGCTGGTGATCAGCAGGTGGACCAGGCCCCCGCGGTACACGCCCAGGTCCTGCACCGCGATTTTCATTTCCGCGAGCAGCACGCGGGCGAACGCCGTGGTCCCGACGCCCCCCGCGACGCCGCCCAGCACCAACCGCGGCCTCTGCCCATCCGTCACGTGTCCCCCTGAACACCGTGTGCCCGCGCGGTGCGCTGGGCTGTTGCTGCCGCCCGGATGGGCCACGACGGCAGAATTCGTTTACTTGTCCGGATCGCGGGGATCGCGGTCGCCGAGACGCGGGCGGCGATCTCCCCCGATCACCGTCCGCCGCGAACCCGGCGGCTGGTCCTCGTCCGGCTGGTGCTCCCGGCCCGGGACCCGGGGCCGCCGGGCTACGGCCCCCCTCGTTGCGCGGTCACCCGGAAGGCGCAGTGCGCCTGTGACGGAGCGAGGCGGCCGGGTGCGTCGCGACTCGTTCGACGCACCGCACCGGGCTCCCGACCGCCGACCACGCTCAGTGCCCGAACGACGCTCGGACGATCAACATGGTCCGCGTCCACCTGGTCGACCGCACACCACTCGGTCCCCCTGAAGCCAACCAGGCAACTACTCCGAGTTACCACTTCCTCCATTTCTGGAGGTAATCAACATCTACCCGGTCGCAGAGCGTCACACCAGCGGCCCGGCTAACTATAGTTAATCTATCACCCGTTCAGCCTAGCCGCTACGTGCTTCCTGTGACTTTGAGTGACTTTCTTGGTATGCAGGAGTCTGATCGCGGCGGCGAGGCCGCCGTGACGACGGGGCGCGACCGCGGAGGCCGAGGGGGATGTGCATGTCCGCACGGGCGTACGGGCGCCAGCTGCTGTTCCTGTCCGAGGCCGCCGACCTGCTCCCCCGCGAGGAACGTGCCCGGGTGGCGCCGCTGCTCGTCCCGGCGCGCCGTCCGGAGGTGGCGGGCCTGCGGTTCCGGCGACGCGACCTCGAGGGCTGCGCCAGCGACGGCGGCGCAGAGACCGGCGTGGCCGGCCGCCTGCTCGGCTACTACTGCGGACTGGAGACCGGCCGGCTCGTCGTGCTCGGCGAACCGGGATCCGGGAAGACGGGCGCTGCTCTCGATCTTGCGTCCACGCTTCTCGGCTCCCTGGACCGTCAGCGACGACCGCGCCGGATTCCCCTGACGCTGGACCTGAGAGGCTTCGACCCGCTGCGCAAAAGCCTCTGGCGCAAGGAAAACAGCGACACGCTGACCGGGCCGCTCGGGCTGTCGCACCGCTTCGACGACTGGCTGACGGCACAGGTCGCCGCGCGGCTGCCCCGGCGCAGGGATCGGCGCCCGGTCGCGCGGCTGCTGGTGTCGCTGCGGCGCGTGCTGCCGGTGCTGGACGGAATCGACGACATGGACGATCCGGGCGGCCCGCCGTTGAGGGCGCTCGCGACGCTGCACGCGCTGACCCCCGATGCGCGCAGCCGGCCGTTCGTCCTGGCCTGCCGCACTCGCACCTTCGACCAGGCGAACAGGCACAGCCTCGGGACCTATGGCTACCAGGTCCTGCAACAGGTCACCGCGATCACCCTCGCACCGCCCGCGCACGCGCCCGAACGTTCCCAGCACGCAGGGCGGATGCCGTGAACGGAGGAGGAAACATGCAGAAGTCCCCGACGGTGATCAGCCTGGCCGCGCTCGTCATCGCGGTGGCGGCGCTGATCGTCCCGCCCGGCACCCACATCGACGAGCATGTCGTTGCGGCGCTGGAGGAGTTGGGACAGCAGCCCTGGATCTGGACGGCGATCTGGGCTGCCGTCGGGATTCTTGTCCTGCTGGGGCTCGCGATGGCCGTCCTGGCCGTCCTGGCCCGGTCTGCGCCGCGAACCGTTCCGCGCCAGCGAGGATCGCGAAAGTGACCGTGGCGAAAGGACATCGCGGCGCGTCGGACCACGACGGCGCCCGGCCTCCAGGCGACGGTCGAGGCCGGACCGACGATGTCGTTCCCGGCGACGATGCGGCCGGTGCGTGGTCAGCGGGGCGGGATCTCGTCCGGGCCGACCTCGACCCGGACGGTTTTCGCCCGCGCGAAGACCCCGCCGGGAATGCTGAACTCGACCACGGCGGACGACGCGAGTCCGGCGGGCTTGACGACGGTCCCGCCGGTTCCGGCGGGCACGTGCGGTCGCGTGATGCCGCCGATGTCGCGGGCGGCGGTCACTTCGTCGCCCGCGTTCATGCCGGTCGCCGTGCGCTCGCGGCACGCATGATCAGCACGTCGCCGAGTCGGGCGTCGGGGGCTGGGATCGCGGCGCGCACCGCTCGTGCCGCGACGCCGGAGGACGATCGCGGTCAGCCTCGTCGGCGAACTCGGCGAGCAGGCGCCGGGCTTCGGACTTGGTCGCTTCGTCGTAGTCGCTGCTCAGCATCGCGGTCAGAATGGGGACGGCGGAGTCGCGGAACTGGGGATCTCGTCGCCAGACTTCGGCCAGCGAAACCAGGCCCAAATGAGTCGTTCGACGCCTTCCCAGCAGATCGACGGCCGCGGTGTAGGCCGCGGTCAATTCCAGGGAATGCGTGTCCGCCATGCGGCCGATCGTACCTGCCCGGGGCACTCCCGGTCCCGGCCTCGCCACGCTGGCTTTCCCTGTGCGGGGCCTGTTCCTGTCGCACGAGGGCGCGCGTTCCACAGGCCCGAATTGCAGCCGGAATCGCGTGGCAATCCCTCGTTCGTCTCGCCGCAGCGCCCCCGCGTACGCCCGTTTCCGCACCCTGGTACCAGGGTGACCCGCGCTCGCCGTCCGAGCGAGCCGCTTCGCTGTCCGACTCAGAAGGAGTCCGCGCATGCAGCTAGAACTTCCCGCCGATCTGATGAGGCTGATCCGTGTTTATGCGGGCCTTGCCGGAGAGACACCGGAGGAATGGGCGGCCGAACTCGTCCGCCGCCACGTCGACACCGAACCGCTGCCCCGGGGCCCGCTGCTCATCGAAAGCCCGGCGCGGCCCGCGGCCGAGGTCGAGGCCGCGCACGACAGCGAACCCGGTTCTCCTGCGGCCGACGAAACCGAACACGCCGCGCAGGACGAACCGGAGACCCCGGACGACGCCGCGCTAGTCCTCGACGTCGCTGCCGGATCCACGCTGCTCAACGGGAAAAGCCACGTGAGGGCGACGGATCTGCTCGGCCTCATGGGAAAGCGCCACGGCTGGCCGCGCGGACCGAAGGGCCACCGCCGGCTTTCCGATGCGCTCAGCCAGGTCGGCGTGCGCAAGGTGTCCGCGACCATCGACGGCAAGCAGGTGAAGGCGTACCAGACCGCAGCGTTGAAGGAAGCCGTCGACAAACAAGACTGACGCCGCCGGGTGCGCGGCTTCACGTCCTGCTGCAGGTGTCCCGCGCGGCCGCGCGACACCCGAGCGGCGTGGCGGATGCCGGCTTGCGGGAGCAGGGACGCCTTGCGCGGCGAACGGTGAGCATTCTGTTCGCTGCGCAAGGAGACTTCGAAAGGCAGGCGCCACGGGCGATGAGCGGCAGCGGATGGTTTCCGAGGGTCGGCGACCTGGTCGAATATTCGACCGAGGGCGGGCACGACGCAGTGGGCACGGTGGACGCGGTCGCCCCCGCCGCGTCGGGCCGCCCTCGAGCGCAGATCCGGGAAACCGGGCAGTGGCACGAGTCGAGCAGCCTCGCTCCCGCCCCCGATCCCCGCACGTCGGTCGACGACGCCACCCGGGCGCGACTGGCCGACTGGCTGCGCATGAACGTCCGCTACGAGGGCAGCGTCTTCTCGGCGCTGCGCGAGACCCACCCGCGCGATCTGCGGGCGATGATGGAATGGGACGCGGTCGTGGAGGACGCCGACGGCAACGCCCGCGTCCGCCCGGCGTTCTACGCGGGGCTGCTGCACGCGGCGGACCTCATCGAGATCAGCGCTCGCGGGCCCCGGATCATGGCCGAAGCCGACCCGCCCGACAGCGGCGTGCTCTACGGGTGCGGCCATCCGATCAGCGGCTACCCCCTGCCCCGGGACTGAACCAGTCGCACGGGTCGGCGTTTCGTGTCGGATCCGCGGTCGGCGTGCGCACTCGGCATCGCCGATCGACGACAGGGCGAAGGGAAACCGGTCCGGACTTGGCACGGTCCGCGACCGGGCCGGTCGGCGTTGTGCTGTCAGGGTTTCTTCGCCACGCCTGCCGCGAGGATCCGTTGCGCGGGCGAGAGTTTTCCCGGGGGGCCGTCCGGCCACCATCGGGCTGCCTGCACGACCTCGGGGGGCTGGCCCGGCCCCGGCGGGATCAGTTCGGTGTCGTGGAACAGTTCCTTGATCTCGGGGAGGGTCCGTGCCGTGACGTTCTTCATGCTGCTGCTGTCGACGGCGTCGAGCACGTTCTTCACCGTCTGGTCGTCGTCGCTGCCGTCGTGGGGGTCGATCAGGTGGGAGATGGCGACGTACGACCCGGGCGGGAGCGCGTCGATGAGCGGCTGCGTGACCGCGGCCGCGATCGCGCGGTCGGCGGGGTCGTCGCAGTAGTGGTGGTGCAGGACCGCCATGTACAGCAAGGCGATCGGCTCGTTCCAGTTGAGGTGGTCTTGCACCGTGGGGTTCTGCAGGATGCTCTGCGGGTCGAAGGCATCGGCCAGGACGAATTCGGTGTCGTCGTTCTCGGCGAGGATGGCGCGCCCGTGGGCGGCCACCACCGGGTCGTAGTCGACGTAGAGCACCCTCGCGGTGGGATCCGCGCGCTGCACGATCTGGTGCACGTTCTCCGCGGTCGGCAGGCCGGATCCGATGTCGAGGAACTGCCGGACGCCGGTCTGGCTGAGGAACCGGCAGACGCGGGTGAGCAGGTTCCGGTTCACCCACGCGAGTTCCTTCGCGTCCGGCAGTTCCCGCAGGATCTTGTTGACAGCTTCCAGGTCTTTCTCGTACCAGCAGTTCCCGCCGAGGAAGTAGTCGTAGACCCGCGCGATGCTCGCCTTGTTCGGGTCGACCCCAGGCGGCGCGTATTTTGCGTCGGCCACGACGCGTACCTCCCCGCGTGCTGACACTGTGATCCCAGCCGCACTGAGAGTAGCGGTCCGGCAGTCTCGACGCGAAGCGCCCTGCCAATAAGCGACCGCTATTCGCGACCGAGCCAGACCTGAGAACGTTGCTCGCGGACCTCGGCGACGCCCGACCTGTGGACGGAAACCGGCGGAATCTCCGACCGGGCGCGAAGCCGAAGGCGCGATTGCCGGGAAGGCAAGCTCTCTGCGTCCGGTTGCTAGGACGCAATCGGGTCGAGGTAATCGGTCAGCACGACGTACCCGTGGTAAGCGGGGTCGTCGGTCGTGTCGACGACGACCTGGCAGCCGTGTCCGATGGACGCGAGGAAGCTGCGCAGGAGCATCACCGCGGGCCAGTTGTCGCCCGTCCAGTACGCCTGCTCCCAGTGGTATTCGACCGTGTCGGCCCCGACGGGCTCGAACTGTCCGGCGTGGTCGTGCCATCCCGCGCCGGACCAGGCTGTGTGCACGGTCCACAGTTGCCGGAAGTCGGATTCGTCCATCGTGATCGTGATTGACGGCATCGGCGTCTCAAGACTCTCTTCCATGACGACGGGGTGACCCGGGTTCGCCATGCTCGCACACCACCGGCCCGGCCCCCGCGCATGCCGAGTCGCGGAGCGCGCGGTGCCCCGCGCCGTCGGTTCAGGCGTGGATCGCTGGCTGTTCGGCGGCCGACCGGTCGCTCCGCGTGGTGGAATGGAGCGTCGGGATCGTGAGGAAGAGGGGGCGGTCGGCCGGTGGAACCCAATCCTGTGCGGCGAGCCGGGTGGCGCGAGGCCCTTCGGCGGACGCTGCGCGACGTCCGGTACCTGGCGCCCGCCGCCGTCGCCTACTGGGCCGTCACCGGTGCCACCGCGGGTTCGGCGATGTGGGCCGCGGGCTGGTTCGTCCTCGCCGCGGCCGCCTGTTTCGGGCTCAACCGGCAGTACGCGCATCGGCGGAGGGCCGCGCAGGCCGCGACGGTGCGGCGGCGCCCTCGGCTGCGCGCGAGGACTGTCGCGGGAACGCCGCCGCGCGGCCGCGGCCAGTTGGGCGGTTCCTGACAAGCAGTGCCGGAAAGCACCGCGCTGCGCGACAGACGACCGGGCCCCGAGACCGGTGCGGTCTCGGGGCCCGGTTCGCGTCACCTGTCGGGTCGGTGCGTCACTGCGGGACGGGCGTCCGCTCTGCGGGCTGGTTGCCTGCTGCGCGAGCCTGGTCCTGCGGTGCGGGCGGGCAGGGCAGCTGGTCGCCGGCGTCGGGGACGAGCATGGCCAGCGCGACGACCTGGTTGCGTCCGTTGCGTTTGGCGACCTCGAGGGCTTGGTCGGCGTACCTTTCCAGCGCGGTGATGGTGGCGCCCTGCTCCGGAGATGCGGCGATCCCGATGGAGATCGTGCACGGCGGAAGGGGGTCGTGCCCGAGCCGGAGCGTGTTGCCGCCGGCGGGGTTGACGACTTCGGTTTCGAGGTCCTGGACCGAGCGGCGGATGCGCTCGGCGACGTCGAGGGCGGTGGTCCAGTCGGTTCCGGGGAGCACTACCGCCATTTCCTCTCCGCCGGTCCTGGCCAGGATGTCGCCGGTGCGGGTGTCGCGCCGCAGCACGTCCGCGACGGCCGCGAGGACTTTGTCGCCGCCGGGATGGCCGATGACGCTGTTCCATCGCTTGAAGCGGTCGATGTCGATCTCCAGCATGGCGGTGGGCTGCCCGTTGGCGTGGTCGATCTCCACCGCGGCGCCCGCGAGCGCGTCGAAGCCGCGCCGGTTGAGCAGCCCGGTCCTGGCATCGGTGATGGCAGCCGTCTTGTGACGCTCGCTTTCGGTTTCCAGCGCCGCGATGCGGCCGACGTTGCGGGTGTCGAACACGGCGATCGCCAGCATCCCGAGCAGCGCGGGCGGCGGCAGCACGACGGCCACGAGCGCGACGGCCATCCCGAGCAGCAGGGTGTGCAGGATCAGCTTGTTGTCGTCCCGGCTGCCGATCGTGTCGGCCAGGCTCCATTTGCCCCAGCGGATGCCCCGGTAGATCCCGATCGGCACCGCCTCGGCGAGGAAGTACACGACGACCGCGCCGGACATCACCGCCAGTGCCCGCAGCCCGGCTCCGGTGTCGAAGACGACGGGCGTCTGGCCGAGCCAGGTCGCGGCGTCGAGCAGGTCCCGCACGGAGCCGGCGGCGGCGACCGCGAGCACGACCGTGGCGGTGGTGCTCGTCCACAGCCCGAGAGGCTTGCGGGCGGTGAAGAACCGGCGGCTGCGCACGATCAGGACGAGCGCGATCGCCATGGTAGTCGGCAGCACCAGCGCTGCCGCCGCGGACCAGATTCCGTTCTGGTCCACGTATTCGACGAGTGCGCGCTCCTGGCGGACGGCGCGCCGGCGCTCCTCCGAGGGGCGGGTGAGCGCCATGTGGGCGAGCGCGAGAGCGGTGAGCAGCGCGAACAGCACCCAGTGGTGCAGCCGGGGCGTGTCGGACCGGAACCACGCCCACGCCACGGCGCCCAGTCCGGCGAGATCGATCAGCAGGACCGAGGCGACGGTCGCCCCGCTCAGCGACCGCAGCGCGTCTTTTGACCGGTATTTGTCATAGACCCGAGCTTCCTTCGGCTTCCGGGCTCGTGACACCCTTACTACCGCCATCACAATCCCCCCTGATGTGCGACAGGCGCAGCCACCCACGACCTGCCGCTCTCACCTCGCGCTTCGGGGCCGACGAGCAGCGGAGGTGCGCTTTGTGCTGCTTCGCGACCTCCGCGAGCCGATGCCAGGCCGCCTTCTGCCGCGAACGCGCCTGCCTGGCTCCGATTCGTCCTCTCCGCGCTCGTCGCGCCTCCGTCGCGGGATCCCACCCGAGAGGAGGCCCTGATATGCGCCGCGACCGCGACATGTGAACGAGCAAATACAGCCTGCAACTGTCACTCCCCTTGACAACAGGTCCATTCGAGTCGGTTTTTCCGGCCCCTCGTTAACTCAGAGGAGGCAGAGCAATGCGCGACCGCGACATGTGACCCCCTTTCCGCCATGCGAGCACCCGGGGCGGATCGGGGTGGTGACCGCCTCCGGGGAATGACCGGCACCGCAGAGACCGCTGCGGCCGTGCCTGCGGCCGCGACCGTCTGCCGGTGCCGGACGAGATGTGGCGTCCGGCGATCAGCGCGCCGGCGCTGGGGGCTTTGCTTCCGGCCCGCGACGTTCTCCGTCGCGGGCCGGACCCGGCCGCGAACAGGAAGCCCGACGGGCGCGCGAGCGCGGCCCGGCTCCGCCGGTCCTGCACGCAGAGTTCGCGCAGCGCGCCGCCGCGTGCGCGCGGAGCAGAGCGCGCGAAAATGCTGCCGAAGTCGGCAGCACGATGTATCCCCCTCACGATGGTCCCCCCGGGCCAGCGCAATTAACGATAGTTAGCCGTGCTCGCCACTGTAGGGCAGGGCGAGGACGGGCAACCCGTCCCGCAGGCAGACCACCCGTATGGACTAACCGTGTAACGTAGGGTAACGATACTGGGGAAGATCGGCGGACTTCGAGTACCGTTGATGTTCCTTGTGGCACCCACCTACCGGTTTCGGCGCGACCGACGCCGGTAGCCACACCAAAGGGGATGAAGGCATGCTCAAAACTGGGGAGATGTCGCCGCCGACCGGCAGAACGCTCGCACGCTACCGCGCCGATCCGGCAACGACCGAGAAGATCAACAAACTGTTCCGCGTCATCCGGCCCGGCGGCGGGTTCACCGAGTACACCGACAACCAGGTGGCCGCCGCGATCGGGGTCCCGCCCGCCTGCATCGCCGACCTGCGGAACGGAGAGCCCGTCGAACTCCCGGTCTGGATCGCCCGGGCCCTCGAGAAGTTCTTCGGCGCCAAGACCGGGTATCTCGATCCCGACGCGTACCCGGGGCTCGTCGACGATGTCGACGGCCACCTGTCGATGGTCGCGAAGCTCAACAGGCTGTTCCACACCGTCCGGCCGGACGGCGGGGACATCGAGTACACCAACAAGCAGATCGCCGACAAGGTCGGGATCTCCGACACCTACATGGGCTACCTGAGGCGCGGAAAGCGTCGCTTTCCCTCGATCCAGATCATCCGGCGGATCGAGGAGGCCTTCGACGCCGAACACGGCTACCTCGACCCGGACGCGGCCCCGGCGACCGCAGCGAACGTCGAACGTCAGCTGACCATCATGGAGTGGCTTCGCAAGCAGGGAAAGTTGGAGGGCGTCCTGAAAGAGATCCAGGCCCAGGTGCTCCGGCTGGAAACGCGCTACGCCGACGACGGCCCGCACTAGGTCTGAGCACCTTCTCGTGCCGCTGTCGCGGTCGCCCCGGGCGACCGCGACAGCGCCGCATACGGTGGTCGGATGGCGATCATCGACCGGGTCTGTCCCCGGTGCGCGGCAGCGGCCAACGGCGAATGCACCGGCCGCGACGGCAGGCGCCGCCGGGCGCATCTGGTCCGGGCGGTGGCCGCGGCCGTCGTCGCGCTCGTCGCCGCTGCGGGCCGCTGGCTTCCCGCAGCGGAACGGGACGGCGTGGCCCTCGCTCTGCTCGGCACTGCTTCCGACGCCGACACCGGCTTCGGCGACGACGAGGAGGACCAGGACGACGAGGAGGAGCAGGAGCCGCCGTGGCTGCTCGTGTGGACCCGGCTGCTTCTCGTGCACGACCTGCTTTCCCGCTCCGCAGCCTTGTTGCGCGACCCCGGTCTGCGCCTGGACCTGTCCGCCCCGGCCGCCGAGGCTTCGCACCTGGCGGGGGCGATCGACGACATTCATTCCATGACCTGCACGGCCCGTCGCGACGGCATCGCAGTGCGCCCCTGGGAGTCCCCAGAAGGGCTCCGCCGCGCGATCGATCTTCACCGGGCGGCGATCGTGGACGCCGAACTCGCCGCCGCCGACCCTCCGACGGACGCCGGAAGTCCTGTGTGGACAGTGGAGTACCGCGACCACGGAGGGTTCCTGGCTCATGCCGGACCCGGCGTCGGCCCGGCGGGCCCGGCCCGGATGTGGGGGTACGCCCCGACGCCGCGTTCGGCGGCCGCGGCCGTGCGACGCTACTTCCAGCCGCGGCCGCCGGCGGTCGTGTTCGATCCCGCGGTCCCGGAAACCACGGCGTGGGCGCGGTTCGACCGTCTCCGCTCGGACATTTCCCTCGAAGGCCCGTCGATCCGCGAGGTCCTGCCGGAGCGGGGGGCGTGCTATGCCGAGCACATCGACGCCTGCGTTGCCGCGCAACGGATTCTGCGCTCGGTCGACATCCGGCGTTTCCTCGCCGAGCAGGCCGCTCGCCTGAACGCGACCGAGCCGCAGGTGAGCGACGAACACGCCCTCGGCATTGTCGGCAGGCCCGCGAACAACGACCACGGCGGCTTCCTCAACGCCGTCGAATGGGTCCCGGCGCGGCTCGTGATCTCGACAGTCCACCGCAGATGGGGCGCGTTCCGGGGCCACCGGCCCCGCGTCCCGCTGGAGATCGCCCGCGGCCTCTCCGACGCCGATGACCTGGACGCCTTCACCGAGGAACTCTTCGGCGACCGGATGAACCTGATCCGCGTTCCCGCCTGGGCCGGACCGGTCTACCGGGTCGGGGCGAACGGCAACCACCGCGTGCACGCCGCCAGGTTTCTCGCTTTGCCGAACATTCTGAGCACCGTGAGCTACAGCGCAGAGGCACCGGCCTGGGACGTGGCGGCCATGCTCCGGGACGAGCCCTCCCTCGCCCGTCGCCCCGCGAAGAACCGGATCGACGCGCGGGCGGAGCTCGTCGCCGGGTTGATCCGCCGCGGCGTGATCGACGGGGAGCTGGTCACCCCGGCGCCGGGCCGGTGGCCGCAGCTGCGGTGCCGACGGCTGCCCGCGCCGTGGCTGCTGCGCGCCGCGGGCGTGGCCGCCGAGGCCAACCGCGCTTACGAGCGCTGCTACCCCGGCGCGCTGGAGAAGATCGGGATCCCGGCGGAGGCCTGCGCGGACGCGGAGTCCTGGACCCGCTGGCTCGCCTTCCGGTAGAAGGGCTCCTGCTCCAGCCAGCTGTCTCCGGATCGAGTGGCCGGCGGGGTGTTTCCCGGTGCGCACCCCGCCTCATCGCCGCGACCCTCAACAATAGTGTATGGCTTGCACAGTTGCATGCTCGCCCGCGGCGGTCCGCCGAGGTCCGTGCCCGCGGCCGGGTTCTTCGTCTCGCGGTGCTGTGGCGAAGTCACCGCTCCGACGTCGGCGGCGAAGGCCACCAGACCGGCGGGCGGCCTTCGCCGGAGGGCCCCCGCCGTTGTTCCGGCCGGCCGCGGGTGACGATCAGGAGGTGTTCCGGGCCGCCTTCGCGGTAGACCTGCATGAGGAACCGCAGGCGCAGGGCGTACGCCGCCAATCCGGCGAGGGCGGCGATCGTGGCGAGGGCGATCATTGCGGGCAGAGGCATTGCGCGTCCTTCCTGTGGCGTGGCGCCCCGGCGGGGGCCCGTTGCCACAAGGTTCCGGCGCGGCCCGTCCCCGGTGATGCGAATGGGTGCGGAACGGACTGATTCTGGCCACAATGGTCCGATCTGAGCCGACGGGCAGACAGGGGACGGGCTGTGCCGAAGCTGGCGAAACCGCGTCTCGGCGAGGGCCAGGCGTCGTTGAAGAAGCTCAACGACGCGTTGCACGAGCTGCACTCCCGAGCGCATGTTCCGAGCGCCATGGATATCGCCAGGGCAGTGACGGCCGCCGACCCGGCACGGCCGCTGGGCAAGCAGACGGTGCTGAGGACCTTCAGCAGCCCGACCGTCCCCGTGCAGGCCAATGTGCTGCGCATCGTCGCGTTCCTGGCCGAACGGGCGAACGCAGTGCCGACCGGACGCGCGCACGGCGTGGATGTCGACGAGACGCTGGACCGCTTCGACGCGCTCCTGCAAGTCGCCGAAGCGGAAAAGGCCTCGGCCGCCGAGCGGGCGCGCGAGGACCCGGCTCCGCCCGAGCTTCCGGCGAGCGGTCCGCAGCAGGAGCTCGCGGCCGTGCTGGTGGAGGCGCTCGTGCGCGAATACGGGGCCGAAGGACTGGAAGAGTGGATCGCTCCCGACTCCCCGGACGTAGCGACCGAGCTGTCGGAACTGGTCGTAGACGCGATGGCCGACGCCGGCGACGTCGCCGGCCTGCGGGCGAGAACCCAGGACGCCGACGCCTACGCGGGCCAGCGCCTTGCCGAGCAGTATGCCGAGCACGGCGACCAGGAGGCGCTGCAGGAACTGGCAGGAGACGACTTCTCGGTTGCCCAGCCCTACGCGAAATACCAGCTTCAGTACTGGCTGTGGGGCGAGCATCCGCACTGGGGCCCGGAGCCGTCCGAACCCCTCGACGAACGAGTCCGTCGGCGGCAAGAACGCGAATGCGGAGCCGACGACGGGCACGGATGAGGCTCGGGGCGATCTGGAGGTCGCCACGTCGTCGCGACGATGGCGCCCGCGCCGGGATCCGCTCCTCCGTCGGTGCCTCGACCGAGCTGTTTCCTGTGCATTCCGTGCACGGTTGATGGTGTCCGGTCGTCGCGGCGGGGGGAAGCGCGCCGGACGGCGCAGGCCTGGCGGCCCGACGCCAAGCTCGGCCCGGTGGCGCACGAATTGGTGCGCGGACCGCCCGAGCCTGTTGATCTCGGGCATGCATCCCGGAAGCGTTGGGCAACTGGATGTTGGTGAGGTCGTTGTCCGGGTTGCCTGTACTCGTGTTCGGTGAGCGCGAAGGGCAGCATTCGATCAGGGGCCGTCAGCCGGTCGCCCCGTTGGTTCTCCGCCCGATTGCCGGATGGCTTCCCGTCGCGCCCGCGCCAAGTACCGGTCGGCGACGTCGGCGTAAGAGGTCCCCCATTCATTGAGGGGCACGTGGAAATCCCCGAAGCCCAGGCCGACCTGCTCCCGCGCCGCCCCGTGCAGGGCGGCCCGGCGCACCCAGTCGTAGGTGACGCCAGGCTGCTGCCACTCGTGACCGGCCGGGCATTGCAGCCAGGCGCGATGCTCGGCGGTGCCGACCGCGGCGACCGTCAGTCCGGCGTCAAGGGCGCACTCCGGACAGGCCACGGCCGCGGTGCTGCCCGGCATCACCAGCTTCCCGCCGAGCCGCACCGTCCACCGCGGTGACGGCTCGCCGGAACCGCGCAGCTTCTGCTCGTCGTCGTGCGCTGCGGCTTCGCGTTTGGCTGCCTCCCAGGCGTACATGAAGTCCAGGTCGGGAATCCGGTCTTCCGCGGCCGCCCTGGAGCTCTCCGCCTGGAATACCGCCAACACGGTCTCGACTTCGTCCAGCCTCATCTCGGCCACTCCCCGCGATCACTCTTCGTCCGTGCGCGTCATTCAAGCAGGTGAGCGCGGTGCGGGCAGGGCCGCGTTTCCCGTCCGCGGGACCTGCTCCCACGCAGTCCGACGGCGTGCGGCTTCCCGCCGCCACGGCGAGCTGACGTTGCCGGCCACCCGAGGTTCATCCGGAGGTTCGGGTGCGGATGGCGCGGACGCGTTCGGCGGCGTACCAGAGTGCGTGCGCGCAGGGAGTCTGGTCGGCGAGTTCGCGACGGAGCCCTGCGACGAGGGTTCGGTGTACGGGGTCGGCGGGGTCGGTGCGGGCGAGTTCCTCGAGCAACTGTCGCGCGGCCGACGCAGTGGCCCCGTCCCGGCCATGGCAGGAAACCAGGTGCCGCACCAGTTCCCACAGATCGCGGTCGACGTGTTCGCGGACGATGAACTCCGGCAGGTCCCTCGTCCGGCAGCGCTTGCCACGGATCGGCGGCAGCGTCGCGGCTGCGACGGTGAGGACCGCCGACCCCGCCGCGATCTTCCAGCTGCCGAACGCGAAGAACACGAGGAGGCCGACCACGCCCGCGAAGCCCGCGAACGCCGTCGCCGGATGCAGCCGGGCGAGCCGTTCGCGGCGAAGGTCTGCGGCGGCTTGCTCGTGCCGGGGCCCGAGCGCCGCCTGCTGCACATCCGGCAGGGTGACCACCAGCGCCCACGGATCCCGGCGGACCAGCCGCACCCAGTGGTTCGCGAACCGGCGGGCGTTGTCCCACGGCTGCATCGTTGTGTTTTTCACGACGGCAATCCCCTCCGCCGGTTGTGCCTGTCGGACGGCGGCCGCCTCGTCCCGGCCTTCGGCGAGCCGTTCTGCCAGGCGGGATTGTGGAGGCGGCCGCGTCGGGCGCGTGGCCTTCGGCGGATCCGCGCGCAACCGCCCGCCGGTGACGCGAGCGTCGACAGCGATGTGATTCCGTTGAAGCGTCGGCGTTCTTGGCAGCGAGCGTGATGTCATCGACCGGATCCGGCAGGCCCAATGCGCGGCATCCTGGGACGTGCGGCCGGGCGCAGCGAGGCGCGGCCTGCCCGAAGCCTGTGGAACTCGGGCAGGCCGCGCGGGCCAGGCGGTCGGCTCAGCCGGTGACCGGCTGGTGGCCCGGTTTGGGCTGAGGCTTGGGCGCGATCTTGGGCGTGGGCTTGGCCGTGCTGCCGGGCTTCGCTCCCGGGTTGCCGCCGATGCCGGGCTTGCCCGGAGCGTGCGTGCCGCCGGTCGGCTTGCCCGGTCCCGGCTGGCCCGGATCCGGACGGCCGGGGCCCGGGTCGTGGGTCGGCGGGTTGGTGGGCGGGTTCGTCGGCGGGTTGGTGGGCGGGTTGGGCGCCTTGGCGCCGCAGGACACGACCGCGACGAGGACGGTTTCGGACCCGACCCCCGCGCCGATGAGCTTGACCGTCGCGCCGGTCGCTTTGCCGCCGGAGACGGTGCCGTAGGTGACCGTCAGGGTGTCCGACAGTTTCACGGTGCCGTGGCGGTTGGCCGAGGCTTTGCCGTCGGTGCAGGTCGTCGAGACCGCTCCGATGGACTTGCCGCCCACGGTCACGTCGGCGACGGTGGCCGAGGCGGTGCCCGCTCCGGCTTTCACGCTCAGCCCGCTGGCCTTGACGACGCCGGTCTGGGAGCGGACCGACCCGAGCGAGCCGGACTTGACCTCTCCGGACGAGCTGACGTACGGCTGGGGCTTGAGGTTGTCGGTGTCGCTGGCGGACACGCCGTAGGCGGTGGAGGCTTCGGCGGCCGAGGCCTGCCCGGCGCTGGCGACCCAGATTCCGGTGGCGCCCGCGGCGAGCACCGAGCCGCCCGCGAGCGCCGCGAGCATCGCGCGCGGCTTGATGGTGGTGGTGCGGACCATTTCTCCCCCTTGCTGTTCGGCCGCCCCTTCGCGGGCCGGGCCGGTGTGTTGCGGACTCACTTGATCAGCACCGGGGTGCCGAGCGGCACTTCGCTGCTGATGGTGTTCAGGGCGTCGGACGGGACGCGGATGCAGCCGTCGGACGAGGATTTGCCGTAGACCCCGTCGGTGGGCCAGGTGTGGACGGCGACGGTTCCGGGGCCGCCGCCGTAGGTGGTGTAGGTGTCGGAGTGCACCGACAGCGGCAGCACGATCGGGCTGAACGTGGGCTTGGTGTCGCGGATGGAGGCGAGGACGAACGCGCGCCCGGCGGGCGTCGGGGACACGGGTTTGCCGACGCCGACCGTCCAGGTCCGCGCGACCGCGCCGTCCTTGACCAGTTCCAGCCGGTAGGCGGTCCGGTCGACGCGCAGGAGGTAGGGCGTGCGGGCTTCCTCGATGCGCGGGTCGTCGCGGTAGAGCCAGGCGGCGGATCCGTTGGGGCGGCCCGGAACCAGCACCATCGCCCAGCCGGGCTGTTCGTCGATCACCGGGACCCAGGTGTCGGAGCCCAGCTGCGTCGGCGGCAGGGCGGCGATCGCTTTCTCGCCGGGCTTCGGGAAAAGCGGCACGACGCTCCTCGGGTGCAGGACCAGGCCGCCGGGCTGCTGGTCCGGATGCGGATCGCGCGGTGCCGTCGGCAGGTCGGCGAACGTCGACTCCTGCGGCAGCACCGCCAGTTCGGCGTCGCCGACCCGGACCGGCGGGACGACCTGCTCGGCGTCCCCGGCCGTGTCCGGCGCACCGGCGGCAGCCGCGTTCGGCGTGTCCGGGGCCGCGGTGTCGGCGCGGGAGGCGGCGGTGACCGCGGTCAGCGCCGCCGCCGCGGCGAGCACGGCGAGGGCGAGGAGCAGGACCCGTCCCCGCCCGGCCGGGCGGCGCGGCGGCTGCTCGGATGCGCGGCCGTCGATGTCGTCGCGATCGGCGCTGCTGTCGCGGGCCGGGTTCTGGTGCTCGCCCGGTTCGGGCGCGCGGTGCTTCCCCACTTGCTCCCCCAGAGTGTGCGGATGGTCGGGCGGGTCGAGGGCGGTGCGGCGGTTCGGGGCCTGCCGCACCGCCCTCGACACGGGTGCGGTTACTTGGCGAAGGCGGCGGTGAAGCCGTCTGCCGGGGTGCCGAGACCGCCGACGTAGTCGAAGCCCGGCGCGGACTGGATCGACTGGGGCTTGTCGTCGACGTCGATCAGCACGTCGCGGCCCGAGGCGTCGCGGCTCCAGATCCCGGCCTTCTGCGGGGTCACGTCGGCGATCGCCGCCTTGTTGCCGGCGAGCTTGTAGAGCGCGCCGTTCATGAAGCCGAGACGGGTCACGCCGCGGGCCTGCTGGGCGTTGGCGAAGATCCCGGCCATGATCGGCGAGCCGAGCGAGGTGCCGCCCATCGGGCCTTCCTTCCCGCGCATGACGACGTTCATGCCGGTGTAGGGATCCGACAGCGCGGAGATGTCGGGGATCGCGCGCTTGCCGTTCGCCGAGGCGGGCACCACGCCCTTCTGCCAGTCGGGCGCGTCGTAGACGGCGGAGACCCCGCCGCCCGCGCCGCCGGCGAAGCGGCCGCCGGCACCGGTCTTGGGAACCCACTGGCCGCCGCTGAGGGTGTTCGCGGCGGATTCCCAGCCGCTGGTGAAGGCGACCTTGTTGTCCTTGCCCAGCG
The DNA here is from genome assembly GCF_055633655.1 of Amycolatopsis sp. NPDC114503. Lineage (NCBI taxonomy): Bacteria > Bacillati > Actinomycetota > Actinomycetes > Pseudonocardiales > Pseudonocardiaceae > Amycolatopsis > Amycolatopsis sp. NPDC114503. Next base: position 148,444 of record NZ_JBVKDT010000011.1, read on the forward strand.
CGACGGTGGTGCCGCCGACCGAGGTGACCCAGGGCGAGGCCACCGGGAACGCGACGCCGGGCCCGCGACCGCCCGCCGAATCGTCGCCCGCGTCGCCGGAGGAGAACAGGATCGCCTGGCCCTGCACCGCGGCCTGGACCGCCACGTCCTCGAACTGCTCCCGGGTGGACTGGGAGATCTCGTTGTCGCGCGCGGTCGAGGACCACGAGTTGGTGATGATGCTCGCCTTGTTGTCCGCGACCGCGCGGTTGAGCCCGTCGTAGGCGGAGCAGTCCTTGGACGCGTACCAGATGAACTTCGCGGCCGGGGCGGTCGCCTTGACCGCTTCGGCGTCCATGGTCTCTTCCCGGTTCCAGCCTTCTTCGCCGTCGCCGCCCTGGCAGTTGGCCGGCAGGCCGCCGGAGGCGTCGGTCGTGTACTGGCCGGGCGCGGGCGGGGTGCTGCCCGCGCGGGTCGCCCACTGGGCGACGTCGGCGGCGAGCGTCTTGGACGCGAACACGCCGGTGGCGGCGACGGTCTGCCCGGCGCCGGTGTCACCGGCGGTCAGCCCGTACATCGCGCGGACCTGGCCGGCGTTGTAGCCGCAGATCTGGTTGCTCTGGCGTCCGGCCGGGTATTTCTGCGGGACGTCGGTGTTGTTCTGCTCGGCCCAGTAGCGCGAGCAGTACTGGTTCGCGGCGGCTGCCGCCGGTGCGGCCGGGGACGCTCCGGGCTTGCGGTGCCGGGACGCGGTGACGGCGCGGTCGCCGTCGTCCAGCCCGAGCACGGCGGTGACCGCCGGGCGCACGGCCTGCGGCAGCGTGACCTCGCCTTCGGGCGCGGCCAACGTCAGGCCGCCCTTGCGGTAGTTGGCGAGGCGGACGCCGAAGGCGTTCTGCAGCTGCTCGACCGAGCCGCGCGCGGCGACGAAGTGCCGGTTCGCCGACACCTCGCCGACCTGGAGGCCTTCGGCGCGCAGCCAGTCCTGGACCTGGCGCACGGTCTCGGCGGTCGGCCCGAACCGGTCGAGGAACTGCTGCGGGCTCAGGAACTTGCCGTGCTGGGCGGATCCCGGCGTGGTGACCGCCTCGGCCAGCCGCTGCGCGCCGGCCTCATCGCGCAGGCCGAGCGCGATCCGGACTTCGCGCTGCTGGGCGCCGTCGACGTCGGCGACCTTCGCCCGCGGCGTGGCCCACGCCGGATGGCTGCCCGCCACCGCGGTCCGGTCGGATTCCCCCGGGTGGCTGCCGAGCGCCTGCGCCGAGACCGGCGCCGCGGCCACCCCGGCCAGCACCGCCGCCCCCGCCATCACGCCCGCCAAGCGGGCTGATCGCACTGCCATACGTATTTCCCCCGTGTTCTCGTCTAGCATTCGTGGCAACACCGGATGACGCGAATGAGCGACAGCGACAGCGGTTCAGGAAAGCGAAAAAACGACGGCGGAAACAGTTCTCTTCCGCCGGGCGATCCCCCTGATAACTCTTTCCCTCATCCCCCGGTGCGGACCGAACTCTCCTGCCGGTCCGTCTGAACTGGCCTTATGGCGCTGTTCGTTGCAGAGCTTCGCAGTCTGCAGGGGCGCAGTCAACACTTTCCCGCGAAATTGTGCACCACATTTTCCCTGAATTGAAAGGCGCTTTTCCGGGTATGCCGAAAGCCGGTTCGAAGGGTCTCGAACCGGTTTATCGGCGGTCTGCGGAATGGCGGTCAGCGCACGGGAAGAGCCTCCGTGAGCACGAATGCGCGGTAGGAGCCGCAGGCGGTGGTGTCCTGCGCGGTGTCGACGTACCCGCGCACCCGCAGCCGCTGCTGGACAGGGCGCTCGCCGCGCTCGGCCTGCGCGCGCAGAACCTGCGCGGGCGGACCGGTGAGCCGGAAGATCTGGGTGCGCCCGCCCGGCGCGGGGGCCTCCATCCTCATGCAGCCGGGACGGGGGTCGGCCCAGCGGACCTCGACGACGGTCTCGACCACGGGGCCGCGCGCGTCCGGGGGTGGCATTGAGACGGGGCCGGCGCCCGGATTCGCCGGGGACGAGGACGAACCGCAGCCGCCGAGGGCGGCCGCGGCGGCGGCCAGCGCGCACAGCGCCGCGCCGCGCCGGAGTCGAGGTGGGGCCACGTTCACCAGGAATGCCTTTCTGTGCGGGCAAAGCAGCCGGTTCCGCCGCGTCGGGTCCGCGTGGGCGACGCGGCGGAACCGGCACGGCCGGGCGGGTGCTGCGCTGGGGTCGCAGTCGCCGCCCGCGGCCGGTCTCTCTCCCGGACCCCCAGCCCGGGAGAAAACTCGGCAAAAATCCGGTGCGGGCCGGTCTCGCCGCGTCCCGGGATGCCCATCCGGCGGGACACGGCGAGACCGGTTCGGCTGCTTCGTCGCCGCGACTGGGGAGGGCGGCCCCTGAGGTGCGGGTCGCGAAGGGTGCCGCGGCAGCAGCCGGTCCGGATTCCCCCGGGGAACGTCGGGCTTCCCCGGGGAACCGTCAATTCGCGGGCGCGCGGCCGCGCGAGCCGACGTCCGGGCGTCCGATGCGGACGGTCCCGGACTGTCGTGCACGAGCTGCCAGGCAACGCGGTCGCGGGCAGAGCATCCGCCCGCGAATTGACGGAAGAGCGTTCATGCGGCCGATCGGGCTCCCGGCCCGAATTCGGCGGGCACCAGGTGCGCGTCGTCGGGCGGGCCGACGAGCGGGTACTCCCACCACGTGTGCTCCCAGTCGCCGACCCGCCAGCCCAGCGGAGTCACCGGCGCCGGCAGTTTCCTCTTTCCCCGCGAGGTCGCCGGGCGGGCCGGGCGCACGGGCCGCCCGGCGTCGGGGGGCGGCTCGGTGACGGAGGAGGAGTTCGTGGTCAGGATGCCCGCGACCGCGGCCCACGCCCGGTCGGTGAGGCGGCCCACGACCCCGGCCCCGTAGACCACCAGGGCCAGGTCGCCGTCGAACTCCTCGATCTGGACGTCCAGGCAGAGGTGGTAGCCCAGTCCGGCGAGCCGGTGCTTGGCGTCCCACAGCTCCCCGACCGCCGGCGCGCCGTACTGCTGGCGACGCTCGAACAGGCCGGGCTCGGCATGGTGCAGGGACTCGTAGTCGACGTGCTCGCACACGGTGCGCGCCACCGGCGAGATCGCCCACGGCGACACCGACGGGCGGACGTGGAAGTCCAGCTGCTGCGCGAGACCGTCCGGAACCAGGGCCTGGCCGGGATCGAGACGTCCCCCGCAGGCCCCCGGCTCGGCCAGGAAGACCAGCGGTGCCCCTCCGGGACCTGCGGGCGGTCGCGCCCCCTCCGGTCCTGTGGTCGTGCTCAAGGATCCCCCCTCCTTGGGACCGCGGAGCGACCCCGGCGACCGGCCGGGAAGCGACGGCGAACACGTACCGTGACGCCGGTTCCCGGTAGCCGGGACAGGCCCCGAATGTGTCCTCCGCGGTGGAGCGGATCCCCCGATCCGTCCTCGCCCCGCTGGACGTCAGCTAACCACAATGATGACCCAACGTCACGATCACGGGAAAAAACCCACCTTGATTAGTCTGAAAGGGTGAAAAATGGTTACGGAGGGCGCTTAACCATAGTTAATCGGGTATTCAGTCAACGCCCGGCACCCAGGTCGCGAGGCGTTCCGGGCAGCTGTCGCGGCGCTCGCGGACGGGCCGGGAGGGGCTGGTTCGAAACGCCCGTGATCGCGTAGCGTCACCAGCGGGACAGGGGAGGGAAATGATCTGGGGGTGGATCGCGGCCGGGGTCCTGTACGCGGCCGGCATCGCTTGCGTCGCCCGCGGCGCGCACCAGCTTCTCCGGCGCCGCCGGGCACGGCGGCGCGCGCACGACGGCGGCCGGGATGAGTGAACCCGGCGGCCGCGCGCACGAGGAGCGGACCCGCCGGTCCGCGACGCGCCGCGCGTTGCGCGCCGTCGAACGCGAAGCCCGCATCCTCCGCCGCCGCGGCTGGGCCGCTCGCGACCACCCGCGCGTGGTCCCGGCACTGCTGGAGCACGCGTGCCGCACGCACCGGCAGCTGCTCGCCGCCGCCGACGACCTCGCCGCCGCCTGGCTGGAAGGCCGATCCGTCCCGAGGGCGGCCCTCGCCCGCTACGGCGAACTCGTGGCGTGCTCCCGCTCGGTCCGCCCGTTCCTCGTGACCGGCAGCGCGCAGGTCTGGCACCTGCTCTACCGGGCCGGCCGCCTGGTCCGGCGCGAGCCGGCATGGGCCCGTCCCGACGGCGCAGACGCTTGCCCGGAACGGCCGCGCCGGCGTCCCCCACACGGGCGAGCCGCCGTGGTCAGACCGCAACACGCCGGTGAAAGGCCACGGTGCTTGATCGCACCCGACTTTTGTACAAAAGTCTCCGCCATGCCGAAGCATCGTGGTGCGAAACAGCGTGCGAACGGGCTGAACCATTTGATGTGGCGTCCGAGCATCGACGCCCGTCTTCACGTGGCCATCAAGGTCGCGGGCCGACAGCACCGCGAGGCGGGCACGCTCGCCTACGAGCGGATCCTGCGCGCCGGTCTCCGGGCCGTCGGCCTGGGCCGTGTCCTCGCGCGCGCACTCGCGTTCGGCGACGTGGTGACCAATGAGGACATGGCACGGCTCGAACGCGCCCTGTTCGCCGAGTTCGGCTTGTCCCCGGGGACGGCCAAACAGCGCCCGCTCGGACTGGCTATCCGCCTGGAGCGCCCAAGCGTGGACGCGCGCCTGCACGCGGCGATGAAGGTCGCCGCCGTGCAGCGGGGCGAAGCGGGCACGCTGGCCTACGAACGCATCGTGACAGCGGGCCTGCAGACCATGCGCCTGGGAGATCTCGCCGACTACGCGTTCGCGTTCGGCACCGTCAAGACCAAAGACGACATGGAAAAGCTCGAACTCGCGCTGCTCTCCATGATCGGCCTGCCCGAGGAGGAACAGATGGCGTCCTAAACGAGCCGAGGCGGCCTCCCCGACAGGGATGCCGCCTCGAAGCCTGGTAGCAACTGTCCGCCGACCTGGCAGTCAATGCGGCTAGTTGCACCTCACACCCCTGGTGCCACCCGGGGGCCCACACTCTTTCGCCCGACCTCGCAAGAAGGGCTCTGTCGTGCCTACGGTACCTGGTGCCGGAGGCATTTTCCAGCACTCGCGTGCTCTCGTGTCTCCGCGCGCCCTCTTCACGCTGCCCGTTTCCCCAGGTCAGCAGATCTGTGTTGGGCAGATCACCGCCACGACCCGCATGTCGACCGCGGGTCCGGCCACACCGCCACCGCGGTTTAGCGACGCCGTTCGGCGTCGACCCGCGCGGGCGTTGCCCGCGCGCCGCGAGCGATTCCGCTCCCGCCCGCGCGCCCGTCGGCGTGCCGCGAACCGGGCGGTCGCGCGGTGACCGCCTCCCCCGCCGAACCCGCCGACCGCCAGCCGCGGCCGGCGCGGCCGCCCCGGATCGACGCGGTCGCGCACTGGCGGCTCGCGGCCGCGATCACCCCGCGCTCCGGGCTGCGCACCGACACCTGGGACGACGCCGCCTCGACGTGGCTGCACCAGTACGACCACCAGCCATGGCCCGACGCGCCCCCGCCCGGCCCGTACGCGCTGTACCTCGCCGACGACACCGGCCAGTTCCGGCTGCTGTGCTTCGACCTCGACGCCGCCCGCGGCGACGTGGAAGCCGATCTCGTCCGACTGGCCGACCTGCTCGACACCGTCGGCGCGCGCTACGCGGTCGCCGCGTCCGGACCCGGCGGCGGCCGCCACGTGTGGCTCTCGCTCGGCCCGGACGGCGCCGCCCCGCTGGCCGTGCGCCGCCTGGCGAAGCTGCTCGCCCGGGAGCTGCCGACGCTCGACCACGGGATGCTGTGCAACCCGCGCACCGGTGCCGCCCGGCCGCCCGGCGCCCCGCACCGCGGCGGCGGCCACTCCGTCCTGCTGCACCCCGCCGATCCCGGCACCGCGACGGCGGCGCTGACCGCGGCGAACGACGGAGTCGTGGAGCGGCTCACCGACCAGCTGCTCGCAACCACCACGACCCCGGACGAGCGCGCCGCCCCCTCGCCCACCGCACGCCAGGTCGTCGACCGCGGAGGCGCACCGGCGCTGGCCGGGCTCCGCAGGGAACCGTCCCCGAGCACCCGCGCGGCCCTCGACACCGTCCCCCGCGACGGCGAGGCCAACGCCCTGCTCGCCTCCGTCCTGGTCGGACTCGCGCTCGCGCGCTGGTCGTGGCCGGAGGTGCACGCGCTGCTCGATCACGCACCGGGACTCGAACACGCGCGCAGCCGGTCGAACCCGCGCTCCGGAGCACCCCGCATCCCCCGCGGCGACGGCGCGGCCCGGAAACTCCTGCTGCGCCAATGGCGGCGCAGCGTCGAATACGCCGCCCGCATCCCGGCCGCAGCGTCCGACGACGACACCAGCAGAGGAGAAGAAACCGCCCGGCTCGTCGCCGCCGTCCAGTCCGCCGCCGACGACGACCCCGAACGGTGGGCCCGCCCGTCCGGCCCCGCCGACCGCGGCGTCCTCGACGCACTGTGCCTGGTCGCCCTGAACGCCTGCAGCGTCGAGGTCGACCTCGACATCCGGCGCACCGCGGCGATGGCGGGCATCAGCAAGTCCGCCGCCGCCCGCGCCTTCGACCGCCTCGGCAAGGACGGAGTCCTCCTCCGCACGATCGACGCGTCCGGACCGCGCGCCGCCACCTGGAAGCTGCTGCCCCCCGCAACCTCCCCTGAACAGCAACAGCAGGGTGGGACACAAGGACCCCGCCCCCCGTCCGGGGAGCGGGAAGATCTCCGTCACCGCCTCGCAAGCACCCTCGGCGTCCGCAGCGCGGACGCCTTCGCTCCTCGAAACATCGGAGGTCTGGGCCGTCACTGCGCCCGAATCGCCGCCGGGCTCCTGGAACCTCGGGACGCTGCCGAGCTGAGCCGTATATGCGGTTATACGGTCGGGACGTGTCGGCGGCACCTGGCGACGATGAAGTCGCTCGGGCTCCTCCGACGCAGCAGAGCGGGGCGGGCCGTGCTGAACGTCGCGAAGCTGACCGCGGCCGCGAAACGGCTGGGAACCCACGGGCACCGGGCGCGGCAAGCCCGCTGGACGACGGTGGACCGAGCCGTCTACGCCTGGTGGCGGGAGGAAGAACAGTGGATGCGGGCGCCGAAACGAGCGCGACGGCCGTCGGCGGGCGAACGGAGCCTGCAGCTGTGGGGATCCGGACGCCGCGAACCGTTCCCCCGGACAGGGAAACGAGCCGACTTCGCCGAAGCCCGCCGCCTGACCGCGCAACGCCACGGCCTGCTCCCCGCTTCGCGGCTCTCGACCGACGACGTCGTGAAGCTCCTCGTCGACCAGCTCGGCGCCGTCGCGCTCGAGCCGAGCGGCCGGCAGGAACACCTCGGCGCGTGAGACGAGACCAGATCGCCTGCTCGCCGGATGCCGGCCTCGGTCGCGTAGCGGGTCTCCCGGCTCCGACTGTCGGCCGGACCGGAGGCGGCACACCGGAGCCGCCGGGACGCCGCGCACCGGCCCGGCAGGGTCAGCTCCCCCGAATCCCGTGCGACACAATGGGAATCGCTTCGGACAGGCGCGCGGCGAGCGTCAGTCCGCGACGGCGGCCGGGTGTCCCCCCTCGGCGCCGAACGGCCCGGTCAGGGTGATGAATCCGTCCGCACTGACGTCCAGTTCCCGGAAGTCCCGCAGGGCCGCGGCCCGCGAATGCGCGTCCGGCAGGCCGACCCGGTTGCCGTAGAAGGCCGTGACGTACGCCAGCTTGCCGGCCAGATCGGCCACGTGCCTGGCGACCGCCCACGGGTGCTTGCAGGCGATCGTGTCCAGCGCGCAGCGAGACCGTGCCATGACGTCGTGCAGCGCCGCGCTCTCGGCAGCGAGGCGGCGGTGCACTTCGGGCAACGGGAACGGGTCGCGGTCTACCGGGTGCTCGACCAGGACCTGCCGGACGCGCCACGCGATCGAGAAGATCTCGGCTGCGAGCCGCTCAGCTGCGTCGGTTTCTCCTGTCATCGGGCAAGAGTATTCGGCGGATGGAACACCCGATTGGAGGCCAGGGCCAAGGACTGGACCCGTCGGCCTCCCACCGGCATCCTTTGCCCGGGGCGTCGACGGGAGCGTCGTTGCCGGGCGGATGTTGGCCCGACAGCATTTTGGGCTGACCACGGCGATCCGGGGTCGCGCCATGCGCACGAGACGGGTTACCGTGTCTACGCGCGGTTCGCACGCGCCCCGAGTCGCGGATGACGCCCACGCCGTCCCATATCGACTTTGGTGAAAGGTCCTCGGTGGATCGCGGATCAGTTGTCCAGGGTGGTGTTGTTGCTGTGCCGCGACTGAGGGGCGCAGGGCGTGGGGCTGTGCCGGAGAGTGCAGGCAAGCGATGACGGCCAACGCCGGTGTGAAGAAACTGATCCGCAACCGCATGGCGCATGCGAAGGAGACGTACTCGAAAGCCGCCGAAAAGGTCGAGATCATCCGGGAAGTCATGGCGGAGATGGATCTCGGTTTCGAGGATGCGCAGGACTACGTCGACGACCCCGCCAACCAGGTGATGTGCCGGACGTGCGGGTGGACGCACGGGATGGTTTGCCCCGAGTGCGTCCCCGGCTGCGGCTGCAACCCGCACGGGTGCACCGGCTACCGGCACGACGGCGGGGGCAATGATTTCGAGGACGACCCGTACGACGAGGACTGCGACTGCGGCGGCAGCCTCCCCTACGACTGCGTGTGCCAGTGATGGCCGCCCAGCACGGTCTCCCTGACCCCGGTCTCGCGGCGGAGCGCGGCCTGGCGGTGTTCCCCCTCCCCGCCGGGAGCAAGAAGGCCGAACCCGGCTGGCCGGACACGATCGTCACCGGCACCCCCGGCCAGGTGCGCGCCGACTGGCCGTTCGGGGCGAACGTCGGCGTTTCCTGCCGCGCATCGAAGCTCGCCGCCCTCGACCTCGACGGCCCGGACGGCATCGCCCGGTTCGAGGCGCTGTGCGCACGGTGGGGCCAGCAACCGCCGACGACGTTGACGATCCGGACTCCGCGCACCGGGCGGCACGTGCTGCTGCGGATGCCGCCGCGGCTGGTCGTGCGTTCCGCGTCGGGCGAGAAGTCGCGGCTCGGGCCGGGCATCGACATCCGCGGCCCCGGCGTGCGGGTCGGCGGATATCTCGCCGGACTCGGCTCGGTCACCGAGGACGGGGTGTACGAGGTCGAGACGGACGCGCCGATCGCGCCCATGCCCGCGTGGCTCGCCGCGCTGATCGGACGGAGGGTCCGGTGACCGCGACCAGCAGCGCAGCACCCAGCTCGAACGACGACGCCCGGCCCGAGAAGGCGAAGTCGCTGCTTCAGCAGAAGGCCGAGGACGCGTGGGCGAAGCTGAACCAACGTCAGCAGGCGTGGCTGCGGGTCATATACGGCGCCGACCAGGACGAAGAGAAGCACCAGAAGGGCGCGTACCTGCGCGGCGACACGGTGGTCCCGGCGTCGGTGTGGCGGTGGCAGGAGTACGAGGCGACCCGCAAACCCCGACGCGGGGAGACCGCCAAGCGCGGCCTGCTCCAGGAGCGGCTGGACGACCTGGAGGTCCGCGACCCCGGCGCCGGGTCCACGATCAAGGTGCTGGAGGACGCCGGCCTGATCGAGGTCCGGTACCGCTCCGACGACCCGTCCGCCAACCGGATGGGCATCCGGTTGACCAGGCACGGGCGGGCCACCGCCCGCGTCGGCGGGGTCGACGACACCCGCGCCGCGCGCAGCACCAAGGAACAGCCGCTGTCGGAGGGCCGATGGCGGTTGTTCTCCACGGTCGCCGCCGACCCCGAGGGTCGGTGGTGCCGGTGGGGCTACGTGCACGAAGCGTGGGAATGGTTCAAGGACAAGGGACTGGTGCACGTCGTCGCGGACGGTCCGCACTCGCGGATCCGGTTCACCGACGACGGCCTGGCGCACTACCGCGAGCAGTGGTCCGCCTACGTGCGGATGTACCCGGCGGTGGCCGCGCCGCACCCGGACGGCGACCCGGTCTGGCCGGTCGAGGTCGACCGCGCTCTCGCGCCGCTGAAACGCGCGTGCCGGAACCTCGCATCGGAAGCCGACGACCTGGCCGAGAAGGCGGCGGCGAAACCGCCCGAACTGGAACAGACCGACCGGTCCTCGCCGCCGGAAATCCGGCTGATGGTCCAGATGCGGAACAAACGGATCAAGGCCGAGCAACGTCGCCATGCCCTGCTGGAGCCGCACCGGGACGAGGTTCTGCGGTTGCGACGCGTGGTCGTCAACCGGTACCTCGCGCTCGCCGGCGCCGTGGTCACCGCCGTCGCCGAGGGCACCGACCCGGTCAACGCCGTGAACACGGTGCTGCGCGCCACCCCGCCGGTGCTGGGCGACGTGGCCGATCTCCCGTACCCGCGGACCGGGCTGGACGGCGTGGACAAGAACATCACCACCGCCCGCCCGGGGACGTCGCACCGGCGCGGGAAACGGGCACCCGCCGTCCCGACCGGGCCGGTCTCGACCGACGACGCCCTGGCGTACGCGGAGTTCCTGCACGACCTCGTGAAAGGCGGTCTGCTCGCCCGGCTGCTGCTGCGCCGCGAACCGCCCGAGCAGAACGGAGCGGCACGGTGAGCGGAACGGGTTCGCCGACGCCGGCCTGCCGCCGGACCTGATCGTCGGCGGGATGTACGTGGTCGTCGGCGCGGCCTGGCCGGTGTCGTGGCCGTACGGATGGTGGGCTGTCTGGCATGACGACGGCGCTCCGCTCGACCCCGACGGAGACCCGGACTAGTCGCAAGGGGGCGGGGGGCGTCGCCTGGTGAGAACTCGACTTCATCGCAGAACGCTGGGTAAACTAGGGCAAAACGTTCTATGATGAAGTTTTGCCGAGCGGGACCTGCTGGGAGGTCGAGGAGCCCCGTCGCAACGACGACCGAGACAACCTGGGAACCGGCGACACAGCTGATGCCGACGTGCTGCCCGTCGCAGTCCAAGAGCGGTTCCCCCTGGACAGCGCCCGAGAAGCGACAGCAAAGACGCGTCGCACGGGCAGCCTGTCGAACATGGACCGGGCCGCTCGGATCGCCTAGACTCGCAGCAAAACACGTTTCACCCGAGTTAAAATGGAGATACGGTGGCGACGACACAGCTGCGGGCGCGTACGACCCGGCCGGACGGGACTCCGGTCGTACGAACGGACGTGCCGTACCGGCTGACGCTGGTCAAAGCGGCGACGCTGCTCGCGCTCGTGTTCGCGCACCAACCCATGCAGAGCCGGGTCACGACCGTCACCGACGGGATCATCCGAGGAGTGCGGGAACGCCGGCTGGGCGCGCTGTGCGACCCGGTCGACGAGGACGAGCCGCTGCCCGACGCCGACGAGTACCGGCAGGCCGAGGATGCGGCGCTCGCCGAACTGGACGCCGATCCGGCCGCGGTGGAGGCGTACCGGCGGATGCTGGTCGAACTGGACATGTTCCCCTCCCCCGAGCGTCGGGAAGAGATGCTGGGCATCCTGCGCACGGCGCAGACAGAGGCCAAGGCCGTCGAGGACGCGAAGGAGAAGGCGAAGATCCTGCGGCGGGCGCAGCGGACGCTACCGCGCATGTGGGCGATCCACCAGAACCCGGTCACCGCCGAGGCCGAGATCGGGCCTGAGGCCACGCACTACTTCGACATCGGGGAGGCCGCGACGGCGTGCGCGTGGTTGTACGGCAACGAGCCGCGCCGGATTGGGGAGATGACGGTGCGGCGCGCGCTGCACCAGGCCGCGCGGAAGCGCCTGTTCGACGACCCGGACGGCCGGGTCCAGCCGCCCGAGGTGGTGCAGGGCTACCGGCAGAAGATCGAGAGCCTGGGCATCTTCGAGCTGAAACAGCCCAAGCGGGCCTCGGCCCGGCGCGGCACCGCCCGCAGGAACTGACCGGGAGACCGCAGACCAGTCCAGGAGGGCCGTCCGGCGTGGTTCGGACGGCCCTCCTCTGCACCCTTAACTAGGGCAAAAGGTGCTAGGATGAAGTTGTAAGCCAGTTCACTGTCGAGAAAACGAGAAGAAAGGAGGTGACCGGTGACCGCGTCGCTCGCCCCCACCACCTCATCGATCAGCACCGCGCCGCGCGTTCCGTGCACCGGTCGTCCCGTGAGAACCGACCGGCCCCCGCAGGGATCGCCCATCGTCGCGCAACTGTTTCGCCCGGCCCCGGACGTCGTCCGGCTGGCCTTCGCCGACGCCAGCGTGCCGTTCGGCTGCCCGGCCTGCGGCCAACCGGCCGTCGCCTGGCATACGGCCGACGGGCTGATCGCGCACGCCGACTCGCGCCTGCCGCACTGCGACATGCGGCGCGGGACCTGACGAGAAGAAACCGGAGGAAAGACCTGATGAGACCTCGACACACCGCGCTGCTCGCGGCGGTGGCCGCCGGGCTGCTGCTGGGCGGATGCCACCAGAAGCCGACCGGCCCGGCCAACGACGCACCGGCCGTCGCGGCGACCGCGACTCCTGCGGCCGCGCCGGAGACGACCGCCGTGGAGACCCTGGTCGCCGTGGCGGGCGTGCCCGCCGACGCGGGCACGGCGGCCGCGATGGTCGACAAGCTGGTCGTCGCCCCGCCGGGGCCGATGGCCGGCTACTCGCGGGACCAGTTCGGGAAGGGCTGGGCCAGGCAACCGGACGGCTGCGCCACCCGTGACGACGTGCTCGCCGCCCAGGGCCAGGGCGTCGTGAAGGAAGGGCGCTGCAAGGTCGTGTCCGGGCACTGGACCAGCCTGTACGACGGGGTCCCGATGACCTCGCCCAAGGGCGTCGACATCGACCATTTCGTGCCGCTGGCCGAAAGCTGGCGGACCGGCGCGGCGAAATGGACCCCGGAGCAGCGGAAGGCGTTCGCCAACGACGTCCAGCTGGAGCTGGTCGCCGTCACCGCGCACTCGAACAGGTCCAAAGGGGACGACCCGCCGCCGGACTACACGCCGACGAGCAAGTCCCAGCTCTGCCCGTATGCGAAGCGCTGGACCGCGGTGAAGACGAAGTACCGGCTGTCCGCGACCGAGCGGGAAAAGAACGCGCTGCGGCAGATGCTCGACACCTGCCTCGCATAGAACGCCCCAGAGAACGAGAAACCCCCACCACCTCACGGGAACCGAGAGAAACGAGAACAAGCATGAGCATCGAGTTCGCACTGCTGCACGAGAACGGGACGCTGGAGTTCGTCACCGCCGACGGAGACCTGTGCGACCGCATCTACGGGCTGGTGCCCGACGCCACCCCGCGCGAGATCGGGCGGGTCACGATGTGGGACGCCGACGAGTACCTGCCGACCATGGGCTACAACCGGCTCACCGAAGCCGTCATCGGCCGGGGCATCGGCTACCGGCCCGGTCACCCCTGGGCCGGTCCGTGCGCGGTGACGATGCCCGAGGACCGAGAGACCGGCAAGATACCGACGCTCACGGCGGAGATGCGCGAACAGATCGCCCGCTGGGCCGAGCCGGTCACCGGCGGCCGCGCATGAGCGACGACCAACCCGCCGACGAGCCCCGGGGCGAGGACGAGTTCGCGCTCCTCACGTCCGGAGCGACTTCCCCGGACGACGAGGTTCTGCGGCTGCCGGTCGAGGACGGCGTGCTGACCCGGGTCCCCTGCCACAACCCGCACCGCGGCGCGAGGAACTGGGCCGCGACGCTCATCAGCTTCAACCCGGACGGACCCGGCGGCACCAGTCGCGCGTACTGGAAGCACGCGACGGGCAAAGACCGCTACTACGTGGTCCCGGGCCAGGCGAGGCCCGGGACGCCGCTCGAGTTCGCCGCCGACCAGATGATGGACAAAAAGAACCGGCGGAAGCACCGGTGGTTCGGCTACGTCGTCGAGCGCACCGACACGACCCTGGCGGTCAAGGCCTGCGAAACCGGCGCGGCCGCGATCGTCCAGGGAGAGGCGTGGGCGTCCGTCTTCCCGGTCGCCGAGCGGGACAAGGTCGACGACGTGCTCGACGAGGCCCTGGAACAGCTCAACGCGGTGCCGATGCCGCCCGACCAGCGCTGGTACCTCGTCCGCGGGCGGCTGGGCGGACCCAGTCGGCAGGCCGGGCGGATCGAGACCGTCACGTTCCGGCTCCTCACCGACAAGGCCGCCAAGAGGCTCAAGCAGCCCAGGAACGGGGTCTGGAAGTGAACGAGGACGACAGGCTCGACGCGCTGGAAAACGAGATCGAGTCGGCGTATCTGCGGCATGCGAAACGCCAGTTCGCGAAGACGCTGTTCATAGCGGCGATCGCGCTGGTGGCGCTCGCGACGCGGCCGTTCGGGGTGATCGCGCTCTGGCACGTAGCGATCTGGGCGGTGCCGTTGGTGGCGTTGCTGCTCGTGCTCGACGCCGTCCGGCTGACGCGGACGGTGCTGCGGGTCGTCCGGCAGTGGAGCCGGAACGCGGCCGCCGAGAAGACGATGACCGCGGGCCAGCGGCAGACGAAGCAGTTCGAGGAGATACGCGAGATGCGCGACGGCCTCGGATCCTGGCCGCGGGCGTTCCGGCGCGCGCTCTTCTGGCTCGCCCAGGCCATGTCCCTGGCGTACGTGGTGTGCGTGACGGTCGTGGTGAACGACTGGTGGGGGAACGTGCCCGCCGCCGTAGTCGGGATCGGGTGCGTGGCGTTGACCGTCGCGCAGCCGTTCGTCGTTCACCGGACAGCGAGGAACCTCGGCGACACCATGCTGTTCCTCGACCCGAGCGCCCCGAAGAACACGCCCGAAATCTAGCCGGACGCCCGCACCGGCCCCAGGGCTGGTGCGGGCGTCCCGCTCTCCGCGGGGCGGCCGATCGAGACCGACCGGCTGTACGCGGTGCTGGACGAGTCGGAGGCGGCGGCCTGACACCCGACGACCGCCACACCGGGATCCGGCTCCCGCCCCCGCTTTGCCCGCTAGCCGCCTCGTGTACGGGGTCCGACCGAACCCGGACCCTCGTCCACGTTTCATCGTTCGACTCACCGAGACAGGAGCACGAATGCAGGACACCGCCGGGAAGAACCGGCTCGACAAGCTGGACGATCGATGCCGCAAGAAGGTGACCGAGGAGCTGGCGCGCTCGGTTCGCGGGTTCGACGCCGCCGTCGACTACTGGCAAAGCGTGGGCGACCAGATGCACGCGATCGCCGAATGCGGACTGACAACTCACTGGCCCGACGATTTCCACCGCGAGGCCCCGGACGGCTGGGTGGTGCCCGGCGACCTGAACGCCTGGTTCAACGTCGAGACCGGATCGAAGATTGACGCCGTGAAGATCGGGCCGATGCAACGGATCGAGATGCACGACTGGCTCACCCGCGCCGGGAACCTGTCGTACGTGTACGCGGGGATGCTCCGGTCCCGCCGCGCGACTCTCGTCGGAAGAGTTCGGACCGGGTTGGAAAGTCCTGATCGGACTGCCTTAACAGCCGAAAGGCGGGCTTCTCCCGAGTTGTCCTCCGTTCGCGCAGGCCAATGCGGGCGGGGGACGCCTCGTTAATGCGACACTGGGGACATGTCATCCGCCGCCGTCGCCCTTGCACCCGCCGCCGCGGCCGTTCGCGCCCGGCCGATGAAGCTGCCCGCGGTGCGTTGCATGGCGATCTCGGCCCTGGACCGGTTCTTCGACCGGACCGTAGAGGTGACCGGCCCGCGTCTGGCGGGCCAGGTGCGATGGCTGGAAGAGCGGATCCCCCGGATAGCGGACGCCAACCTGCGACGAGACCTGGCGGTCGAGGAGCTGCGGCTGCGGACTTTCCGGGCGCATTGGCCGCATTCGCCGAACACAAGCGATTCGCGGTATCTAGCGTACGCGGACGACCTCACGGTCATGCTGCGTGACGATCTACCCCGACTGCGTCGAGCCCTGACGGCCGGAACGGCAAGTGCGAAAACGGCACGTCGCCAGGGCGACGCGGATTGAGAAAAGGCGAGGACCCGGACGGTAGTCTCGTCCGGGTCCTCGCTTATGTGATGTTACTGCGGGTCAGCCAGCTTGCGTCTTCGTCAGGCCAGTTCGCCGCTGGACAGCGCCGCCAGGAAACGGGCGTTCGCGGCCCTGCTGACCAACAAAATCGGTCGCTCGTCCGCAGGCATCTGTCGCTGCTTCGT
Source organism: Amycolatopsis sp. NPDC114503 (assembly GCF_055633655.1). Taxonomy (NCBI): domain Bacteria; kingdom Bacillati; phylum Actinomycetota; class Actinomycetes; order Pseudonocardiales; family Pseudonocardiaceae; genus Amycolatopsis; species Amycolatopsis sp. NPDC114503. Next base: position 164,499 of record NZ_JBVKDT010000011.1, read on the forward strand.
GTCGCGGTAGCCGATCACGTCGCCGGCTGATCCAACGTCCACGCAGCCTTCGTTGGGCTGTGACCGATTCGCCTTGCGCCAGTTGCTGATGGCGAGGTGGTAGGGCTGGCTTTTCATTGTGTTCGCATCTCCTCCGCGAGTTCGGACATGATCCTCCGCGATTCTTGCTCGCTCTCCGCGATCTCGTGCAGCTGGCCTAGCGAACGACCGGCGTTTTCGAGCGCGTCCGGGGTGGCGTAGTAGTGCGCCGAGTGGAACGTGGGCGCGAATGTCGTCCGCCAGTTGCCAGGCAACGTCATCAGAGTCACCGGGTGGTACGCGGGGATGTCCTCGTACTCGACCTCATCGGAGATCACGCGGACCTGGATATGAGGATGCGCCTCAGTGATCGCGACGAGCCGTTCGAGTTGCTCGGCTCGAACCTCCCGACCGCCAGGACCGCGCTTCAGCGTGTCCACTTCGACGAACATGCGCATCGACACGGGTTTAAGCGCGAGGCCTCCGGAGGTCACTGTCTCGGTCCGGTAGAGCACCTGCTGCCGGTCTAGCCGTTGTTTGGTCTCGGAAGCCGCGTCATAGCCCGGCGTTCGCGTTGCGTGCGCCGTGAGAAGGGCTCTGATCGTCCGTTCAGTCTGCAACAGACCGTTGACTACGCGCGGGTCAAACGTCTCGATCGTTTCTGCTAGGAATTCCAGTCCGTACAGCAGTTCGATGCCGCTGGCGGTGCCCACGGACACCGCGCCACGCCGCGTTGACTTCTTTTGCGCGGCGACGTCACGGACCTCCCGCAGAAGCGGGAAGTGCTCCGACTGGCCGAGAAGCTGAAGCCACAGTTCAAGGTGAGCCTGACCGGGGATGGTGTAGCCGTTCTCAATCCCAGCGATCGTGGGCTGGGTCAGCCCGACCCTCTTGGCGACGTCGGCCTGCGTGTAGGGCACCAACGTGTCATTCGGCCCTGGCTTCCGGGACATCTCGCGGTAGCGGATCAGCACGAACCTCAGCAGCTCAGCGGCTGAGTCCGGACCGAAAGTGACTTGCACAGGTCTGATCTCCTCATCCTCTTCCCCCTCGTGTTCGGTGTCGACACTGCCAGTACGGCGGCGCACGGGCCCAATTCATCCGTTCGGTCCACTGGCGACCAATCACCCCGCCGTCTAATATATTGGTCTATCCGGGACATCGGTATAGCCCGGTAGTGGTCAGGAGTCGCACCGTCCAGTCCCCGACATGGACGGGCCGCACTCCAGGCCCTTTGGATAGGCGGCCCCGGCCTGCCCGCCCTCTTTGTTGGCGAGCGACCGTTACCCCACCACCTCGATGGCCGGGGCCGCCCCGCCCTCTGTGAGGTGATCGGCGAATGGGTGGCGTGTTTTGGCTGTACGGCGACGCCGGCGTGGACCACGCGGTGCGGGTCGATCCGGCCACCGTCCCGGTCGGCGACGTCGTGGGGGCTCTCTGCGGCGAGACCGTGATCGCCCATCGCGACTGGCCCGGGATCCAGTGCGCCGAGTGCCGCGCCGAATACGCGCGGCAGCGCAGCGCCGAGCTGGACCAGGCGCTCGCCGCGCTGCTCGGGGAGGCCCGGTGACGACGTACCGACCCGCGGGCGTGACCGAGCCGACCGGCGGACGGCCGTGGCCGGACACCCGGATCGCGTTCGAGCTGCACGGCACCACCGTCTACGGCCGGGTCGAGCGCTACGAGTGGTGGTGGACCTCGCCGACGTTCCCCGTGCGCTACGAGTGGCGGGGCAGTCTGCTGAACACGCTGCTCACGGTTCCGGACATCGCTGAGGTGCTGGCGACGCCGCTGGACGCGGCGAAGCCCGCGGGGCCGAGCGCGCCGACCGGCACCAAGCCAGCGCAGGAGGAGGTGGCGTCGGTGACGCCGATCCGGCGGCGGGACGCGGTGGCGTGAGTGGGCGGGCCGGACGACCCGGGCGCACAGGCGGCTCCGGCGCTGTGGAACACGCTGCTGCACCGGGTCGACGCGAGCTTCCCCGCCGTGGTGATGGTCGTGGCCGGCCGAGAACGGACGTGGCGGGTCGCGGTGTGCGGGTCGGTGTGCGTGCCGTGGCCGAAGGTGCCCGCGCCGTTTTCGTGGCGGACGTGGTGCCCGGACTGCTGGGACACGTCGGCGTTCGACTGGTTCCCGGACAAGCCCATTCACCCGAATTAACCAACACATCCCACTTGTACAAGGTTGGCAATTTACATAGTATCAAAGATGCCAGCTACCTAGTATCTCTACTGAGGGGCAGCTCGGCGAAGTTGAACGATCCGGCGCGGCGGTCCACACCGAAAGCGGGTGCCGGGCGCAGCCGCCGCGCCGGATCCACAACTCCAGAAGCAAGGCCGGGCGCGGCGCGCGCCCACCCCGAGCCGGGACATCCCGCGTCCCGAGCGCAGCAGCCCCCCGGCCGTCACCGGCGGAGACCAGGCGTCCCTCCCCTCGTCTGGTCTCCGCCTCCAGCCACGGCCGGTCGACGCTTTCCCCCCTTGGCGTCACCGGCCGTCCCAGCGAGGACCGGGCCATGCAACCACTCCGCGAGGAGGGCCCGGTCCTCGCGCTGTCCGCACCATCACGCCGATCGGAAGGACGCCATGAGCACCGCCGCACTCACCACCGAGACCGCCCGCCCCGCCGCCTCGCCCGCGGGCCCGGCCGCGCCGAAACCGACGTTGTGGCTGGCGGGACTGGGTCCGCTGCCGGAGTACGGCATCCCCCTGCGCGACGACGCAGGGCGGGTGTGGGCGGAGACCTCGAACCGGCACAAGGACAGCGGTGAGGTGCTGTACAGCTTCGACGGCCGCCACTTCGAGACGCTGGCAGGACTGCACGCGCGGACAGACCTTGTCGCCGTACGGCCCTGACCGCACGGAAAACGGCTGTTCGCGCGTGCTGCCCCGTGGTCCGTCCGGGTCGCGGGGCGCTCTCGCCACAGTAACTAGGGTAAAACGTGCTATGATGAAGTTATAACCAGATGAGGCCGCAGGACCCCGGGAGGAACCGATGCGCAAGGAAAAGCTCAAGGCCCTGATCGCGGACACGATCAACCAGCGATTCACCGGCGACGACGCGGACGTGGCCGACGCGATCACCGGCGACGACGCGTTCGAGGTGTTCGCGCACCGGGTCGGCGAGCGCGCCGACACCGAGGCCGCGGTGACCGAACTGGTCGGCGAGGTGTGCGGCTACCTGGAGGAGAACAACAAGCTCGACGCGATCGTCGACGGCGCGTTCGACTCGGTCGGCGCGTGGCTGTCGACGCTGGTCGCCAACGGGGTGGTGTAGATGACCGGCCCGGACTCACCCCCGGACAACTGCTCGTGCGACTACTCCGCGAGCACCCGCCAGACGAAAGCGCATCCGTTCGGCCGGCTGGTCCGCGTGACCACCGATCCGGACTGCCCGCTGCACGGCGACGCCGACGCGCCGTTCCGATCGAACGAGAGCGCACGGTGACCGACGTGACCGACCCGAGCATGGTCGCCCCGACGCCCGGTGACGCGATCACCGGCCGCACGGAGGATGGCCGCGAACTCACCGGGCTGGTCGCCGAGGTGATCGGCCCGATCCCGGTCTCCGACGTCCCCGGCGGCGCGACGCACGACGAATACCGGTACCGGCTGACTGCGGTCGCCGGCTGGGACGCGACGGCCGAACCGATCGTGCGGTTCGCGATGTTCGCGGCGCAGTGCCGGTTCTGCGCGGAGCCGATCGATCTGTCCATGCCGATCGCGCAGTGGCTGCATCGCCTCTCCGGCCGCGATCGGTGCCCGGCCGGGACGAAGCACCCGACGAACCCCGGTTTCCCGGCGGCCGCGTCGCCCCTGCCGCGCTGTCCGCAGTGCAAGTCGCGCCAAGTCCAGTTCGTGCAGGAAGCGGACAACGCCCGCACCTGGTGCGAGGAACCCGGCTGCGAGTACGACCACCGCATCGGGTTCGGAGGCTGACCGTGGACTCCGCCCTCGAGGTCGCTCTGCTCGGGCTCGGCTGGTTCGCCGCCGTGCTCGCCGCAGTGGTCGTGTGCGTGGCGGTCGGGCTGTGGCTGCGCGGCCGCCGCGCCAACCGGCCACGGCCTGCCCGGCACCGCGCCGACAGTCCTGCCCAGATCGCGTGGCGTAACGACCTCCGCGCCGAGGCCGACCCGGAGACGACGCTGATCCTCCCGCCCGTGATCGACGACGGGCGTGAGGGCCAGCACGGCACCGGCCGATAACGTCGCGACCTGCGTCACACTTTCCCTGACCGCCCTCACCACCCCTGAGCACAGAAACGAGGAAACCGATGTCCGACGACCCCGCGAACTCCGTGGAGGCGAACGCCCTGCTGTCACTCCAGGCCCAGAAGCCCGAGACCGACGGCTACGGCGACGAAGCCCGCCGCATGTTGTCCCACAGGGGGCCCAGCGAGCTGCTTCGGCTTGCCCGCGTCGCCGACGACCTCGCCGAGGTCTGCCGGGACCTCGCCGCCAAGCGCTTCGAAGCCCGAGAAGGACGACTGTCGTGACGACGTACTCGCGGGAGAAGCCGGAACGGCAGCTCGCCGGAAGCCTGGTCGAGAACGCCATGCGCACGCTGACCGTGGACGGGTTCGACGGCGAGATGGTCCACCGGCCGGAGGACGCGGACGATCCCTGGCGGGCCAAGGTTCCCGAGCCGGTCGCCGGGATCAAGGCCGCGATGCTGCTCGCCGCGAAAGTCAAGGACGCCCGCTACGACTGCGTGAAACGCGCCCGCGCGGCCGGCGTCTCGTGGCACGACCTCGCACCGCTCCTCGGCCACCCCGACGACGCGATCGCCGCGTTCCACGCCGTCGAACCCACGCCCACGACACCCGGACACGACCGGTGCATGTACTGGGTCTGCGAGTCCTGCGGTGAACGGATCCGCGACGAGGGCCCGGAGCAAGGCGTGGAGGCCGCCGAGAAGGGGCATGGTCCGAACTGCCTTCGGCACGAACGCGACGTCCGGGGCCACAGCTGACCGTCGAGCACCGAAGAAACCCCCACCACCTCTGGGAATCGGGACATCCGATCGTCGGATGTCCGGCACGCATCACGGGAAGGAACCATGACCGAAGCAACGCTGCTTCCTGCGCGCGCGCATGTCGTCGCGCACGCGCAGGAGCCCGGGCGGCTCGGGCTGCGACTGATCCAGCTCGCCCTCGACCACGGCTGGCGCGACAAGACGGCCGGCGAACTCGCCCGGCGCGGCCGGACAGCGATCCAGGGCCGCCGGTGGACGGTGAACCCCGACCTGGACGACAAGCTGATCCGGTTCGGGGACACCGCGTTCGACTGGCTGGCGGTCACTGCCACCCCGGTCGGGTTCGAGCTGATCAACTGCATCGACAAGAAGGCCCGGAACGCTCCGGACACCGTGGTGCTCGCCCCGGAGGGGATGGCAGACCCGTGCCGCGGCGTCGTCCTGCCGTTCCCCGGCCCCGGCGCCGAGTTATGAACGACCGGACGAACCTGGTGATCGTCGGCGACGACGGGGCGAAGGTGCAGCGGCTCAAGACGGAGATCGAGCGGCACCGCGACCGCGACGGGCGCGGCACCGTCTGGCTCTACACCAGCCGTCCGGGTCTCGTGTGCTGGCCGGGCTGGAAGCCCGACCGGGTCGACACCGGCGATCCGGCCCGGTTCATCCACGCCGCCTCGCACAACGTCGCGGACCGGCGTTTCGGGGTGATCAACCCCTACCGTGTCCGGCCTTTGCTGGTCGCGGTGGACCGGCTCGACCCGGACCGGCTCCGCGAGGGCGACATCGCCGCTCTGGAGTACGTGGCCAAGGAAGGACCGAGCGTCCGGGTGACCTTGATCATGACCTGGCCCGACGTCGACGTTTCCGGCCGCGGGGTCTTCGCGCGGCTCGCCCGCAGCCTGGCGGCCGCTGACCAGCGGCAATCCGCCTGGTTCGATGTTTCCCTGCGCCCGGCCCGCTCCGACGACAACTCTTGAGGAGAAGACGACGATGGCTCTGCCCGAATTGACTCCCGAGCAGCGGGCCGCTGCGCTCGACAAGGCCCGGGAGGCGCGCACGGCGCGGGCCGCGCTGCGGGAGAACCTGCGGACCGGCAAGGTCACGTTGACCGACGCGTTCCGGATGGTCGACGAGGGCGACGACGTCGTGGCCCGGACCAAGGTGCTGGCATTGGTCCAGTCCCTGCCGGGCATCGGCGCGGTCACCGCCCGCAGGTGGCTCGACGACGCCGCGATCAACGTCAACCGCCGGATGCGGGGCGTCGGCGTTGCGCAACGCCGACGGCTGCTCCAACTTACCAACGTCACCGTGCCCACAGTGCACACCGACTGACCTGTGGCGAAACCTGATCGCCCTCGTGAAGACACGATCTTCGCGAGGGCGATCACTCATCTGGATATCGACCGTTCAGGGATACGATCACGCCAAAGGGCGCCGGAAACGGGAAAACGCGCCCGCCGGGTGGCTCCGGCAAGGCGCGTTCCTGGGGTCTTGTGACTCCCGCCCCGAACCACCTACACGCACCGACCAGGCGTGAGGCCCCAAGAGAGGGACCACCAGTAGGTGACTCGACCAGCATCGCCGTGAGGCGAGCGCTGGTTGTGGCCCCAGTATACGGGGTGCTCCGACATTTCTGGAGCATCCATAGGCCGGGGCACGTGGAGTTGCTTGCCGGGCAGTCCCGGACAAGGACGATGGTGAGCAGGACCACATCCTCCGCCAAGGGCGACGGCGCGGGCGTGGCGGACGACGAACACGTCGCACGGCCTATTCTCGACGCCGAAGACATCGGCTTCTACCACGCACGGGTCATGCAGTGGATTGCGCTGCACCCCGACATCAACCACACCGCGTTTCGCGTGTACGCGGTGATGCGCGCTTTGTACATCAAGCGGCGGAACACGCGCACCCTCAGTAAAGACCAGCTCAGGTATTTGGTGCCCGGCGTGAACGGCAAGCCGATGGGCCGGACCGCGCTCGCGGACGCGCTGAAGGTGCTCGAGAAGTTCGGGTTGATCACCAACCCGGACGGCAAGGCCCAGACCTGGCGCATCCGCGATCCCGACACCAAGAAGTTCGTGTCCGAGACGAAACACAACTGGGTGCTGGCCAGCCTGCCGATAGAGGGCGAGAAGTTCGGCGGCTGGCGCAACGTGTTCGACAAGTACGACGCGTATCAGGAGGACTGGGAGACCAACCCGCCGGTGCCGCCCGATGTTGCCCCCCGACTCGACGAGGCCTCCGAAGGCGAGGACGAGGAAGGTGAGAAGGAGACCTCCGCCGACGACGTGCCGGATGATTCGGACGACAGCCCCCGCTCGCACTCCGACGACCAGCCTTCCGGAGCCCCTGAACCCGCAGTTCAGAGCCGTTGCCGGAATTCCGGCAACGGCTCTGCCGACATCCCCGCCGACGACGAACCCGCAGGTCGGAGCCAGCGCCGGAATTCCGGCACGGCGGCCCGGAATTCCGGCAACCGATCACGGAATTCCGGCAACGGCCGCCGGAATTCCGGCAAAGCCGATCCGCTGACCAGGAAAAACCCCACCCCCAAGAACTCTCCCCAAGAACGAAAAGATCAAGAACCACAAGACCAACAAGAGGGGGGCCAGCCCCCCTCGGACCCCCTTGCGCCAGTCGCAGAAGCGACTGGAACGGACAAAGATGGGCAATCAAGTAGGACAAAGACAAAACCTAAACAAGTTACGCAAATTAGCTCACTACACGCGCACGCACGCGCACGAGCAGGCAAGGCTGCGTGCGCAGCAATAGCGGAAAACCCCGACATCACCCGCGACGAGCTGGAGCGCATCATCCACGCCAACGAGCCGAACCTCACCCAGGGCCAGGTGGTCGGCCGAGCCGCAACGCTGTGGGCATGGGAAGGGCGCATACAAGAACCGAAGAATGTCGCCGTGGGGGAATGAATGCAGAACCACGTTTCCCGCCCCTCAGGAGCCCCACAGGCGGCCGAATCCCTATTTCCGGACAGTCCCCCTTCCCGGAAACCGCAGAAGCGATCTCAGGGCCGTTTCGCAGGGGAGTTCAGCCCGGGGTCGTCGCCATCGCGTCGCGGGTACGTCTCGGCGAGGCGGCGGCCGCAGTTGGCCAGCTCCCTGAGCACCGGGTCCCCTGTGACCGCGGCCCCGACGCCCGTCCATGCGTCGACCGCCGCCACGACCCGTTCGGCGAACTCGAGGTCGGGAATCGATGCGAGCGCCGCCCCGACGTCGTCGACCAGCCCGGCCAGCTCCTCCCGGCCCGACTGGTCGGCCAGCGAGTTCAGCACGTCCGAGCGAAGGTTTACCAGCGCCTCGCCGGCCTCGGCGACCTCGTCCAGGCGCGCGCCCAGCCACCGGGACAACTCCCTCGGCCCCTGCCCTGGCGCGTCATGCTCGGCGTTCGCCCTCGCCCGCAGCGTGCGCCGCCTGGCCCACGCGTTCTGCGCGGTCAGCCCCAGCGGCCCGGTGTGCCACGCGGTCGGCCGCCCCGCCGACCGTCACCGCCCGGTGCACGTCCTCGATCGGCGCCAGCGTCTGGCGTCCCGCCGACGCGCCTCCCGCTCCGCCAGTTGCCTCCGGTGCGCCAGCAGCAGAGCCAGCGCCCGCAGCTCGTCGACCTGCACCGCCGGGTTGTCCACGTCGTCCGGGCCGCGGTAGGGCTCGCAGTGCGCAAGCACCTGGTCCACGTCCTCCACGTCTAGATGCCGCCCGTCCGTCAAGTCCTCCGCCGCCCGGTCCCCCGCTCTACCCGGTGCTGCCGGATCGAGCGGACCGCCGCCAGGGCGTCCCGCTCCGCATGCACCGGCAGGTTCGGCGGCTTCCTCGTTCGCGCCCCGAACTTGCAAAACTTTTTCACGACCAACGGTCACGCGCTTATCCGCTGGTCAAGGTCGGTCCCCGTTCAGTCCCGCGTTCAGTCCTGTTCAGTCCCAACACCAGGACAGCGCGGCGCGGCACATGTCCACTTACTGACCGCTCGGACTACGGATAACAGGGGTAAAACGCGCTAAGATGAAGAAATACCCTGCATTCGATGGAAGCGACCGATGACCTGGAAAGAAACCTCCGAGTACTGCACCTGCGAGAACCAAGAGTGCCCGAAATACCACGACGACCAGGACCCGCCCATCCACTACAAGCAGTGGTGGAACGACGACCCCGACGGCGTCATCGAGTACCCGGACATCGAAAGCGTCCTCGGCGACCTCATCGACCAGTCCGAAGGCATGAACCAGTCCGGCGACGGCGTCCCGCTGAACAGCGGCGAAGGCACCGTGGTCTTCCTCGACACCGACGCGACCTGGGACGCGCTCGCGTTCCTCCAGGCGCACAAAGCCATGGCCGACCGCTACCGCGCCCAAGGGCCCGCCGCCTTCTGGCCCGACGAGTACTGACCCCCCGCCACCTCACATCCTCAACCACGGGAAGCGAACCGATGACCTGGAAAGACGGCCCCGACTACTGCACCTGCCTCAACGAGGACTGCCCGAAGATCCACGACGACGAAGAACCGCCCGCCAAGTACAAGCAGTGGTGGAACGACGACCCCGGCAGCGTCAACGAGTACCCGGACATCGAAACCCTCCTCTGCGAGGTCATCGACATGACCGAGGACGGCGACGCCGACGAACTCCAGCCCGGCGAAGGCACCGTGGTCTTCCTCGACACCGACGCGACCTGGGACGCGCTCGCGTTCCTCCAGGCGCACAAAGCCATGGCCGACCGCTACCGCGCCCAAGGGCCCGCCGCCTTCTGGCCCGACGAGTACTGACCCCCCGCCACCTCGCGAACAGGAGAAACCCGTGGCGACCACTCCCGAGCAGTTCCGCAAAGCAGTGAACCGGGTCATCGTCGTGTCCGGCCCGGCCGTCGAGGACAGCGCCCCGCAGCGCACCGGCGACCACCCCGCCCGCGCCGTCGCCGACGAGCCCAGCCCGCAGGCCTCCGGCACCGGCGACCGGCCCGCCTGACCCCCGGCACGAAACGAGCCCCCGAGCGATGCTCGGGGGCTCGTCGCCGTTCGCGGCGAAGATCAGGGACGGCGCCCCAGGAAGAACAACCCGCCCGCCAACGCCACCGCGGCCACCGCCAGGAACAGCCCCGGCAGCAACCCGGCGAACACCAGCACCGCCAGCAGCACCGCCGTCGCCACGAGCCCCAGACCGCGGTTGACCGTGCGCACCTTGAAATCGTTCCGCAATGCCGGCGTGCGCTTTTCGTACGCACCGAGCGACGCCGTCAGCTCGTCGATTTCCCGCTGCAACGCGAAATACTCCGGCGACCGAAAAGTCACCTGCCATTTCCGGGCGTTCAGCTCCGCGAGACGCGCCTGCGCGTCCGCAGCAGGACGACCGAACCGGTCGTCCTCGTGCTTCATGCGCGACGTCGTCATGTGTCCAGGGTAGCGGCCGCCACCGACAATCGGGACCCCGCGAACCGCACTACCACGAACCGTCAGCAATTTCACCCACCGTGACCGCCGCGAGCGCGGCGGACCCGCCCGCGACGCCGACGCCGGCCGCGCGCGCCCCGGCCTGTACCGGGGTCTCCCGGCACAGGCCGGGCGGCACCCGAGCTGCCCGCGAACCCGCAGGTCAACGGATTCCGCATGTGATCTACGTTTTCCGCAGCCGTGACCCCGTTCCGGTCCGTTCCGCCCCGGTACACGCAGGTCACGACCCGTACCACCCGTGTACCGCCCCCGGTGCGCCCCCGAGGCGCCGTACCGGGGCGGAACGACCCCCGTACCGCCCTGCACCGGGGGTGCCTCGGGGGGTGTACCGGGGTCTGTACCGGGGTGCCTCGGGTACGGCGAGGGCCGCCCGGCATGTGCCGGACGGCCCTCGTGCATCGACGGACAGTGACTACTCGGCGGTGTCGTTCCCGCCGTCCCGGTTGCCCTCCGGCGGCAGCTCCTCGCTGCGGCTGGCGGCCACGCCCGCGTCCCGCAGCCGCTCCATCAGATAGCCGCGGACCTTCGTGCCGTCCACCCGTCGCTGCGTCGACTTGAGGTTCTTCACCGCGCTCGACAACGCCGTCCCGAGCGCTGCCGCGTCCATTCCCACGGCCTTCCCCAATTCGGCGGAAGAAATGAACTCGCGCGGGTCGGAAATGAATTCCCGCAGCAGCGTGGCGAGCGGTTCCGGCACCGGTTGGTCGCCCATCGCCGCGTTCACCAGCTCCTGCTCGTTGGCCAACTCGGCGGCGATCACCGCGAACGCGTCGTCGAACTCGGCCTGCTTCCGGCCGCCGTTGTCCGGGCCGGGATGCGCGGGCTCTCCCGTCTGCTCGGCACTGCTGTCGCCGCTGCTGTCACCGGTCCCGGCAGCCGGGGCCGCGCCCTCGCCGCCGCTGTCGTCGCCGAGGTCCACTCCGCGTTCCCGCAGGGCGTTCCGCATCGTCTCCGCGAGGTCCGGGACCGGTCCGAACATGCCCCCGCCTGACGAGGACGACGGCCTGGTGGTCTCGTGCTGGGTCACGACGGACCCTCCTTCCTGCTCCGGACCGCCTCCGGCGGCCGGTTCGTGGTAGTCGCCGCGGGCAACCGCCGCGCCGACCAGTTGCTCGTCACGGGCTGCCTGATGACGGCGTCGCTGGTCGAACACTTCCCAGGCCCGCTCCGGGTACCAGCGCTGCGCGTAGTCCTTGCCCAGGCCCTTCTCGGTCGCCTCGTCCAGCTTGGACAGCAGCCCGGCGTCGTACCGGGCCATCGCGACCCGGTAGATCACCTCGTCGTCGTACAGGCCGAACGCCTTGGCGAGCAGCGCCGGATCGGCCTTCTCCATGTTCGTCTTCACGTACATGGCGTGGTGTTCGAGCTTGGACGTGTCGATGCCCATGCCGCTGCCGATGGTCTCCCGGCCGTCGTACTCGGTCATCGTCTTCAAGCAGATCCGCGCCGTGGTGTTCCGGGCGATCATCGGCCCGTCCGCACCCGCGATCGTGTACAGCGCACCCTGGTTCAGCTCCCACAGGTACACGTGCTCCGACCTGCCCAAACGCTTGATTTCTCGGACCAGCTGCGTCGCGGTCAGGTGCTCGCCGGTGTGGCACTTGATCTTGTCCGACGATCGGTACGCGCTCGCGGCCTCCTCCAAGAACCCGACGATCGCCGGCCGGTCCTTGGACAGGATCAGCTTGCCGCCCTTGTGCGGCAGCTTCGACCGGACATCGATCGCCCGGTACATCGCGGCCAGCATCCGCAGCACTTCCTCCTGCCGCTGCCCGGCCACCCAGTCGAACACCGGGTACTCCATCGACCCGTCGTACCAGGGAGCCATCCACGGATCGATGAGCTGCCACAGCTTGTCGGCCGCCGCCACCCAGATCACCGCGTCGATGCACTTGAGCAGCTTCGCGATGATGCAGTTCAGCACCACGCTCTTGCCCGAACCGGTGGCGCCGACGATCGCGCCGTGCGCCCCGGACATCGACAACAGCAGGTCCATGGCGTTCTCGAACAGCCCGATCAGCAGCGGTTGCAGGATGCTCGCGGGCTCGTTGTCGTCGTCCTCCCACGGCAACTCGTCCTCGATCACGTTCCGCAGACGGATCGTCAGCCGCACCGCGGCCGCGTCGTCGGGGATCTCCGACACCGTGACCGCACCCGGCCTGATCTTCACGCCCTGGCGGCTTTTGAGCACGTGAGAAGCCTGGAGCGTCAGCTTCGCCTCCGCGCCCTTCACGTCCCGGAACGCCACCGACCCGTCCTGCGGCAGCGTCAGGTCCAGCTCGACCAGGCCCGCCCGGTTCTGCCGCGGCGGCTTCGCGATCGTCAGTTTGCCCAGGCCGGAGCGTTGCAGGATCAGCGTCCAGTCGTCCGCGTCCTCGAGGTTCTTCTGCGCTTCCCGCGCAGCGGCCTTGACCTGGTTCTCGGCGGCGATCTGCCTGGCCTTCTTGCGGCGCAGCAGTCCGTACGGCCACCCGAGCACCAGGATGCCCAGCACCAGCCACCAGAACCCGGACGCGACCAGCGCCTTCGGCGGCGTCGTGAAATGGGAGTACAGCAGCCATGACCCGGCCGCCGCGCCGACCACGGCCGCGTAGAACGTCGAGGGCCCGTGGGCCGCCCGCCACGCGTAGGTGGCGAGCGGCACCACCACCGCCGTCGCAACGGCGGTGGTGATCACCCACGTCAGGTCCACTCCGGCGGTGTGCAGCACGCACGCCGCCGCGTACACCCAGAGCCCGAGCTGCACCGGAGTGGTGAAACTGCTCTGCCGGTGCGGGGTGGTGGCCAGCCTGTCCATCACCCCCTTCGGCGCGTTCGCCGGTTTCTCTCGCACGATCGGTTTCCTCTCACTCGACACGGACAGGGATGAGGTGGTGGGGTAAAACCGCAGGTCAACAGGAGTTTCAGCCGCGGTTCAGGTTGCGCTCGACGTCCAGGTCGGCCTCGCCCGGACGCGGTGTACGGATGCGGCGCAGCTCGACCTCGTGCGCGGACTCGACGACGCCCTGGGCCTCGTGAATGCCCTCCTTGAGGTTGTCGAAGTGCTTCGACAGCTCCGACACGACCACGGAGAACGCGGCCACGTACGGCTTCTTGTCCGGTCCCAGGTCCTCGCCCATCGTGCGGAACCCGCTGCCGAACCGGGCGAAGATCTCCTGCAGTTCCCTGAACCCGTCCTCGATGTCCATCCACGAGTTCGGCCGGAATCGGGCCAGGTCATTCTGGATCCCGGCGTCCATGTTCTCGAAAAACCTCATCGGTGCTCCACTCCTCCGGGCCGGTGCTCCCGACGGCGACCTTCCGTCGCCGACAGGGCTGCGACCAGTGCCTTTCTTCTCCGCCGATGGCTTCACGGCGGGTTTGTCCGCTGGCGGCGCGTCCGCCGGCGTTTCCGCGGTCTCGATCTCGGGCTCGACGGCCGCTTTGCGGCGCTTCGACCGCCCGAACAGCCGCCCGATCCAGGCGAACAGGCCCGCGAACAGCGCGGGAAGCGCCGCCAGCAGCCACAGGAACCAGGCGGCGAGGTTGCCGAGCAGCCCGCCGCCCCACTTCCGTGCCAGCGACAGTGCCCGGCCGGTTCGCGACTTCTTCCCGGCCAGCCGCGTCGCGTGTGCCGTGGCCGCCTTGCGTTTCCGCTCGGCGGCGCTGGCCTTGCGGGTCGCCTTGGCAGGCGACGTGCTCCGGCCCCGGCCAGCGCCGGAGCCCCGGCCGCCAGCGCCGCGACCGCGCGGCTTCGTCCCGGCTCCCCGGCCTTTCGCCTTGGAGCCCTTGCCGTTGCCGGTCAGCGACCACCGGCTGCCCCGGCCGGGACCGCCCTTGCCAGCGGGTTTGCCCTTCTTGGCCAGCGCCGTCGCCAGGCTGCCCGCCTTCTTGGCCTGCTTCCCGGCACCCGCGACCGGGCGACCCTTGGGCTTGGCCGACAGGCCACGACCGGCAGCGGCGGCCTTCTTGCGTCCCGGCAGGCCCGTCGACGGCCGCGTTGCACGCCCGCGACCTGCGCCTTTGCTCGCACTGCTGCGGCCCCGGGAACGTCCGATGCCGCCGCTGCGGCTGCCGGTCGACACGCCGCCGCGTCCGCGGCTGCGGCGTCCGCCACCGGCTCCGCCCGTGACCGCCGACCGCGTCCTGGCCGCCGCGCGATTGCGCGAGATCCGGTTCGCGACCACCGCGCCGCCCGTGGTCACGGCCGCCGCACCGGCGGCGACGGCCAGGCCGACCGGCCCGGTGGCGCTGGTCAGCGCGGCCGTGCCGACCGTGGCGGCCGCGCCCATGCCGGACGCCATGACCGTGAGGTTCGTCGGGCCGTCCGTGTCGTTCACCGGCTGCGGTGCCGGAGAGCGCCGTGACCTGCGCGGACCTGGTGCCGGAGCAGCTGCAGGGCCAGGGGCGGAGGGTGGTGATTCGGTTGCTTTCTCCTCTGTCTCACTCATGGTTGATCGCTTCTCTCTCGGTGGTGGGGTGTGGTCCGGTACCCCGGCCCGAAGCCGGAGGCGTGATCACTCGTCCGAGTATCGCCCCCGGCTCCCGGCCTAGCTATCGGAACGTTGCGTTCCCGACCGCGAAATGGGCGGGCTGCGTATTTGCGCTAACAATTGGTCCCTATTCACAATGCGCTCCCTCCGCTATTCCGACCGTTTTCTCCGGTTGGCATGACGCGGATTCGGGCGGCGGCCCTCTCGCCGATGACGCTGTGACTCGCGGCCGGGCAGCCTCTACCCGCGGACGTGGTCGGCGCGAGTCACCCCGCCGAACGTCCGTCCGTTCGCGGGGACTCCCCGCCGTTCGCCAGCTCGACCTCCGGCCTCGGGTGCTTGCCCTTGAGGCACTCGCCCCAGACCCGGCGGACCGTTCCCTCGCTCATCCGGAGATCGCGGGCGACCTGCGCTCGCGGGCACGCCTTCGCGTCCCTGACGTTCACGCCCTGGTCGATGAGACGCCAGTAGTGGTGAACGATCAGGTCCTTCGGCTTGAGCGACCCGGTGCCGGTCGTGCCGAGCGAACGGTCTGGTGAACGCTCCGATGAACGGCCTTCCGAACGGTCTGGTGAACGCTCCGATGAACGGCCTTCCGAACGGTCGGACCGTTCGGAGTCGTCCTCACCCGCCTGCGGCTGCTGAACGGTCGCCGCGTCGGCTGGCTGAACGCCGCCGTCGATGGGACCGTTCACCTGCCTCGGCTCAGACCGTTCGCTGTGTTCGCCGCTGGTCGGAGCCGATGAACGGTCTGCTGAACGGTCCCCGTCTGCCGGGGCTTCACCGATGTTGGCGGGCGGCGCGAACGGCGCCTGAACGCCGTCCTGAACGGTTTCGCCAGACTGTTCGCCCGGCTCCTGACCGTCCGTGTTGAGGTGTTGAGCCAGACCGTTCAGCTCCGCCAGGAATCGGTCGTCGTCACCCAGCGCGGCGAGGAACGAACGCTCGTCGAACGGTCCGCCGAACGCTGCGCGGTCGCCCTCCGGGTCGGCCTGAACGGTCGACCGTTCGCCCGAACGGTCCGCCGAACGGTGAACGCCCGGACCGTTCGCCGGGTCGTCGCCCGGCTCCGCGACGGGGTCCTCCGGGTCGCGCAGAGCGGTCATCACCCTGCCCCGGCCTTCGTCGACTACGCCGGCCAGCGGGGTGTCGGGACGGTGCGACGCGACGGGGCCAGGGACCGGAGCGGGCCAGTGCACGCCCATTCCCTGAATCGGTTCGTCGTCCTTTTTCCGGCGGAACAACCCGGCGACGAATTGTCGGAACGTGCGACGCGGCGGCGCGATATTTTTCGCGACGCGTTCGCGGATTCCCAGAACGCGGGCCCGCAGCCGTTCGTGGTGTTCCATGGTCTCGACACGCCACGCGGCACCGACCTGGCCGTGACCGGCCGTGACGTTGGCCGGGTCAGACCAGACACGAAGGAACCGCACCGACTTGATCGGGTGGAACAGCACGCCGAGCACGGCGTGCCGCAGCACCGCCACCAGCACGCCGAGCACGAACCGCAGCGCGCAGACCAGGCCGTTCGCCGTCTCGCCCAGCGCGTGCCGGACTGTGGCACCGGACTTGAGCTGCCGGAGGAACTGCACGTAGAGGTGCACGAGCCACGGGCCGAGGATCGATAGCCCGCCGAACGCCAGGCCGATCGTCGCGTCGTCGGCGAGCTTGCCGACATGCCAGCCGTTGATCACGGCCACCGTGCACGCGATGTACAGCATCGACCGGTGCCACCGACTGTAGTTCAGTCCGCACATGACCAGCATCAGCGTCATCAGCGTGAGCAGCCACGCCCCCGACTCCAGCGCGATCGGCGCGAACTGCGGGATGGACAGCCGGACGTCGACGACCGGCAGCGTCACCGTTTGGGCGGACGCGGGCAGGTAGGCCGTGAAGAACCCGATCTGCATCCCGACCGCGACGGCGGCCATCGTCAGCGTCCCGGCCAGCACCAGCACCGAGATCACGGCGGCGCCGAACCATTTCGCGGCCGACCAGCGCTCTTCGTCCTCCCCGGCGGGCTTCTCCGACTCGGCCGGGCGGCGCGAGTCGTCGAAGATCGCGGCGTCCCGGCGGACATCCAGCAGCGCCCGCTCGGCCATGGCCAGCTCGGCGACCGCCCGCGCTTTCGCCGCCGTGCGGCGGGACAGCCAGGTGGTCACCGCCCGGTGTTTCGTCGGAGGCCCGGCCTGCGGCTCGACCCCGATGGTTGGTGATGTCGACACGGCTCGTGGTTCCTTCCCGGTCCGCCCGCTCAGGCGGCGGCGTGCTTGCGGTCCTCGTCAATCGCGCCCATGAGCATCGCGGTCGCGCCCACGAGCGTCACCACGACGGCCACCGGCAGTATCGCCCTGTTGAGCCAATCGCCCTGGTGCAGGGCCAACGCCACGCCGAGCAGTGCGGCGAACGGCCAGCACCGGCTCGGCCGCGCCAGCCCCGGACGCCGCCGGAACACGACGCCCACGCGCGGCGTCACGACGAACCCTGCCGCGACGAACACGCCCGCCGTCAGCCACCACGGCTGCCACGGCAGCAGTTCGCTGGCCCAGGTGCCGGCCGCGGACGCGGCGACGAACACCCACAACGCGGGGATCAGCGTGCTGAACCAGATCGGCACCGAATCGGGTATCGGATCTCGCGACGCGCGAGCGGCAGCGTCGCGTGAGGTGGTGGGGGTCTTCACTGCCATCTCTCCTTCCAATGTCATGCGATCGGGACGTTCGCCCAGGTCGCCGGGTTACGGATCAGTGACGCGCCGATACTAGCCCAAAGCGCAAAAATGTGCAAAAATATTTGCATGGCATTGGTGCTGGCCGAGTGGGCAAGACAGCAGGGAATCCCGTCCTGGCGCGCGTACCGCGCCTTTCGCAGGGGCGACCTGCGCGACGCCTCCGGACGGCCCGTCCACGCCGAGAAATCCCCCGGCGGCAGCATCTACGTCCACGACCAGGCACCGTTGCCCACCTGGCTCGACCAAATCACGGCCGAACAGCTCGTCGACAAGCTCGCCGCCGCCGGCTACGTGGTGCTCACCGCTGGCCAAGCCGCCCGGCTGGGCATCACCGGGCAGGAAGACACCTAACCGGCTAGTTGGTACAGCGCCCCCGGCTCGGCTGGTCCTGCAGCTGGCTGGCGGGCTCGGCGACCAGATACCAGCGGCGCGACTGATGGTCCAACGTTCCCCCCCCGGCCGAGCGCGAGCTGGCCCGCGCGCAGGTCACCGCCCCTGAGGCCGAGGCGTGGTCGCGCTCCCGGGACCACGCCTCCCCTGCCGCGTGAACGCGCGTCGACAGACGATCGGACGGGAACCGCTGACGGTGGTCGCCATTGGCGCGACCTGCCCGAGTTATGCTGCGGTCGACCGGGGGTGCAGGAAAGCGATGCCCAGGCAGTTGCACCGCAGGCCCGGGGAGAGCTGAGGAGTTGCACCGACCCGACGAGTCGCGCCGACGGCGATTCGTCGTGACGTCCAGTCCGGGTGAGCTGGCCTGCGAATCTCTGCGATTTACGAGTCTCGCTCCGATTCGGATCAGCCGGGTGTGGTGTTTCCATCGGAAACACCACACCGAGATTCACTTCTTCGGTACGGCGAGATCGAACAACCCGTTCTCAAAAGCCCACGCAAGGGCATGCCGGTAGTCGTCGGTGACGTCAGCGTTAGGAACCCACATGGGCAGCGGCTCTCGGTAGTAGTACGCCTCGCCGATCGTCACCGCATCCCGGATCCAGGCATCCGGGACCAGCGGCCCGTGCCGCTCGTAGAGCCGATCAATCATCTTCTGGCCGATCTTGCCTCGCTGCGGCCCCTGTTTGATGCGGCACGGCAGGATCATCGCCAGCTCAAGCTTCTTATTGTACTTCTTCATGCTTTCGATCGACGCGATCAGCTGGTCGAGGTCCGGCCCGGTGGTCTTGTCCCCTGCTTCGACGCAGTTGAAGAGTTTGCCCACCCGGTACGCGACCGAGATCATCGCGATCGACTTGGTGCCGTGCAGGTCGTAGATGCGGAAGTGTGGGGCCGTATTGATCTCGTCCATCTTGTTGCTGAGGATCAGCCCTGACATCGGATCTCGCTCGATCTGGGACTGATCGTCGTAGAACTGGGCCCACTCCCCTGAGCCGTACGACACACCGTTGGGGTAGATGTGGATGCGTTTGAGCCACTCGATTGTCGTGACGTCGTTCGGGTCTTCGACCTTGACTCCGTATCCGTCGACGCCGCTCTCGTTGTAGGCGCAACGGCGGATGTCGTTCATGGAGACGACCCGCTTCTGCCGCTTAGTGCCCGGCGGCACCTTCTCGCCGGGGATGTAGACGGGGCGTTCGGTCAGAACATCGCCGATGACGAGAGGCGGGATGTTACCCGTTTCGTAGTCGATCTGGCTGGGCTTGAACAGGCCGGGGTCGGTTTTCTCGTGTTTCGGGTCGGCGGTGCCGATACCGAAGTGTTTCGAGAGGTTGCCCTGGCCGTCCATGTCCACGAGTTCGACGTTGAAGCCCAACTGAGCGAGCATGGATCCGAAGGCCGCGCTGGTCGTGGTTTTGCCGGCTGATCCTGCTTCGCCTGCCGACGCGATCTCGCGGACCTCGGTGGGTTCGTAGCGTTGAAGGAACTGGTCTCGTGCGGCGAGCAGTCGTTCCATGGCCGAGACAGAGGTCAAGGTCGTTCCCTCAGGTTCGTTGATGGTCATGATCTCCTCGGGATGGGAGGGCTGTTTCCGACGGAAACAGCCAGCAGACCTCGGCTCAGGCCATCTTGGCGGTCTCGTACTCGCTGAGCTCGTGATAGCCCATGCTGGCGAGGCGCGTGACGTACTTGACGACCACAGGTGGCCAAGGCGACGTGGCGTACTTTGCTTTCGAGGCTTCGTGCTCGCATGACGCGAGAGTCGCCGCGAGAGCAATCCGCTGGGCATCGTTTCGGCTGGACGGCGCCTCGATGACAGATGCGTCGAGGCCAGTCCATTCGGCGATCTCTGCCGTCATGAGCCTGGCATCGGGAAGACCGCGGTGAAGCAGTGCGACAACGCTGTCCGAGAGCTGGTCGAGCAGGTTATTGCGGTTCTTCTCCTTGACCCGGCCGAACTCCTCGATAATGCGGCGGCACGCCAAGCTGCGGCTGCGTGCTGCCGCAGCATGCTCGGCAACCGCAGGTTCAGCGGCTTCATCGCTACTCGCATCCGTCGCTTTCTGCCTGGACGGAGAGATTGTCGGCGAAGAGGCTTCGACCGGTGCCGCCGTCGAAGCGACTACCTCCTCCTCGGAAGTTGCGGGGTCCGAGTCCGGGGCAGGGTACTCCGTACGAGGAGCGGCTGCGTAGTAAACCAGCGCGTCCTGCTCAATCGCTGCCCCAACGATCTTTCCGGACTCGAGTGCGCTTTCGACGTCGTCATCGGCCACGCGATGCGCAGCGGCCGCGCCGCCGAAGTTCGTGGACGGATCGATCAGCGGCACCCCCTCGGCCTCGGCCTTTTGGCGGAGCTGAGCATCGAGCTGCGCCGCTTGGCGCTCGCGGACCTGCCGCTCGACTGCGGCCTGAAGAGCATCCGACCGACGTTTGGCGAGGTCCTTCTCCGAGATCCCGTCCGGAGCTTGCGTCTGGACTTCCACCACCGTCTGAAGGGCAGCGTCTTGCCTCTGGGGCTCATCAGCGAGCTTCGTCAGAAGGTCCAACGCTGCGTCGATACTGATCATCTCGGCATTGAGCAGATCTTCGCCCAGGCTGGTTAGTTCGGTGAGCTTGATCCGTTTGCTGATCTGTCCCCGAGACTTGCCCCCGGTCGAGTCAAGGATTTCCTGAAGACTCATCTTCTCGACCTCCCGGAGTAGCCGGTAGCCGCGGCCTTCCTCGATCGGTTTCAGCGGTGTTCGCCCCGTGTTCTCGGCGAGCATGATCTGCAGAAGCGCCTTGGCTGTGGCCCACTCGTCTCGGATGACGGCGGGGATTGTTGTGAGCCCGGCGAAATGACTAGCGCGCGACCGGCGGTGGCCCATCACGTACACGTAGGTACCCGGATCAGTCTTCTTGTCCAGGTGGGGGGAGTTCGCGATCAAGGTTGAACGGCGGATGACGATCGCAGGACTGAAGACTCCGAACTCCCTGATACTCGGCAGGATGTCCTCGTACGCCGATTCTGGGGCTTCCTGCCGGTCCTTCGGGTTGAAGGGGCTGGGAACGATGTCCTCGAGAGGAATGTCCTCGATCGTGAACCGTTCGGGATGCTCCTTGATCTCATCCTCCAGCTTCTGCAACTCGTGGAGCCGGAGTGACTGCTCGAGTGCCGACTCGCGAGCTGCCGGCACCTGTGTCACGGGTGCCGGGGGAGGAGTGATCGCCGGAACAGCAGGAGCTGCGGCACTTGAGCGCCGGCTTTGAGCATTACGTGGCATATGCAGTGGTCCCTAGGTAAAGGCGAGCGAAGACCGACCCCTGTGAGTCGAAAAGGAAGGTCAAGTTGTCATGTCATCGCACTGACCTCCCCGGCCGTGATCCGGGCATAACCGGCTGGGCCGACGCTGACGCAGTTGGGTGCGGTACGCGCGAGAGCCTAGTAGCTGGGTGCGTCGGCGGGAACTGGTGGTGCGGCGTGGCGGGTGTTTCCGTCGGAAACACCGGAGGCTGGTAGCTGGGTGCGTCGGCGGGAACTGGTGGTGCGGCGTGGCGGGTGTTTCCGTCGGAAACACCGGAGGCTGGTAGCTGGGTGCGTCGGCGGGAACT
>NZ_JBVKDT010000011.1:186232-210536 GCF_055633655.1 Amycolatopsis sp. NPDC114503
TGGTGGTGCGGCGTGGCGGGTGTTTCCGTCGGAAACACCGGAGGCTGGTAGCTGGGTGCGTCCGCGTAGGTCGACCGAGACGTATCTTTACCTTTCTCCCGGAAGCCAGAACCGCCGCCTAACGGATCATGCGTGTTGCGCGATGAAAGGCACGTGGGACAGTTCGGTGACGTCGCCGAGCTCTTTCTCGACGGCTCCTCGAACGGTCTCTGATGTCTCATGTCGGGCACCAGACATCCCGTACATCTCCTCGATGGCCTCAAATACATCGCGCCGGTCCCAAGCTGTTCGGCAACCCCGCGATTGCCCTGCAGTTGGCCACAGTCGCGACGACCTGTCCGTATCAGCCCACCTTCACTGCTCTGATCATCGAGTTCCTGAGACGCCTGCGTGGCGATGGAATCGACAGGCTGCTGAGGTCTCTACTGAAAATTGGGGTGCCGCATTGCAAAGTCGGCGGCTGCGTTACTGCAGGTCAGGACGCAGAATCGACTCGCGCGTGGCGAAATACACAGATTGTCATCTGTTGAACGAGGGATTTGAGTCATCGCTGGCATAGACTTCGCGCATGGACGCTCGAGGTGAGGTCCGGGCAGCGGTGCAGCTGACTGAGGACGAACGTACCGCACTGGATGCGGCGGTCGGGCGTGGGAGCGGTCGTGTCGCGCAGGTCGCGAGGATCGTTCTGGCGAGTGCCCAGGGCGAGCCCGTTGCGGCGGTGGCTGCGGAGCTCGGGGTCAGCGTCCGCACGGTCGCGCGATGGCTGCACCGTTTCCGGCTGGAGCGGACCGGTCTTCTCGAATCGGACACGGGTCGGCCGGGCGCGGACGATTTGGTGCTCGCGGCGGTGATGGGGGACGGGGTCGCGGGGTCTGTCCCGACGACGCGGTCGGTGGCCGATGGCTGGGGCGTGTCGCAGGCGACGGTGGCTCGGGCGTGGCGTGCGGCCGGGGTGCGTCCTTTGCCGAGTGGCTTGCTGATCGGGGATCCGTGGTGGCGCGGGCATGTCCGCTGGGTGGCCGGTTTCGCGGTCTTCCCGGCGTGCGATCTCGGCCCGGCGTTGGCAGGGTCGGTGTGCGTGGCGGGGGAGGCGCAGCGGCGTTCGGTTGCGTGCCGGGCTCTGGTGTTCTGGGTCGCCGGCGATCCCGTCACGCCCCGTCGGCGCGCGGCGGAGGACGAACTGGTGAGGGTGTGCGGCGACCGGGAGCGGTGGTGGGAGTCGGCCGTGGCGTGGTGCCGGGCCACGGAGAAACTTGCCGCACACGAGCAGGACACTGCGCTCGGCGGCGAGCCGCCGGGGTTGCTGGCCGAGTTTGTGCGGGACCTGGACGACCAGCGGCCTGACGGGTCTACGACCTGGGCAGTGCTGGACGGTCCGGTCGTGGCTGCGGCAGAGACGAGTGGGTTCGGATCGGCGGGGGTGCACTGCGCGCCGTCGGCGGGGACGTGGTCGGCGCTCGCGGTCCGCAGCCTCGCGGCGTCGGCCGCGGTGGCCGACGCGCGCGGGCTGGACAGCTGTCTGCCGCATATGGAGACTGCGGCGCGGCTGGCGTTGGACGGGTCGGCTGCGGCTGGGCCGGTGCGGTGGCGGGAGGACCCGGAGCGGGCGGCGGAGGTCTTCCCGGTGTTGCGGAAGAGGAAGCCTGCCGGGACTCGGCGCTCGCTCCCGGAGCGGTTGAGCACGGGCGAGGCTCTGAAGCGGTTGCGCACCGCGGACCCGGAGAGCACGGCCGCCGGGCTGGCACCGTTCGAGCAGCTGGTGCGCATCCGGCAGCGGGCGGATTCCGCGCGGATGGGGGAGGGGGAGGTCGCGGCGGCGCACACCGTGCTGGCTGGCCTGATGCTGGACTGCGACGTGCTGGAGGCCGCGCTGCTGGACTACTGTCGGCAGCCGCATGTGCGGCTGGATCCGTGGTTGGTCGCGCGGCGGCTGGGGGTGACGACGCTGCACGCGGTCGGGCAGCGTGCCCGCGCCCTGACGACGAAGGCGGGCACGGGGCGGCGCAGTTCGGCTAGCCCAGTGCTGCCCGATCCGCGCGCCGCTGTGCAGCTGGACGGGCGCGGCCGGGAGCGAGACGTCGTGGCCGACACGGTCGAAGGCCTGCTCGAGCTGTGGCGGGGGGACCTGGTTGACCACGAGCATCTCCTGGAGCACCTGCCCGACGCTGGCGACAGGTTCGGAATCATGGCGTGGCTGGTGCACCCCGAGCGGCCGGTGCTGGTCGACTGGCGACCCGACCGGCCGGGGCCGCAGGAGCGGCACCAGGCCGCTGCCGATGCCGGCCTGGTCCTGCTCGCGGACCTGCGCCACCGGCTGCAGGAGGAACAGCGGTGGTGGCTGCGGACCGGGGGCGAGCTCGGCGTCGCCTGGCGTATCCAGGGCGCACCGTACGGGCGGAGCGCGAACAGTGCGCTGCAGCATTGGAAGCGCCTGGAGCAGCGAGCCCGGCGACGCACTGACGAGCCAGCAGCCCGCTGCCGCGATCACGGTAGCGGGACGTGGTGGGCCGGGCACGAGGACGAGATCGCCGCGGGCGTCGCGCGGTTGCTGACGTTCGCGGATCGGTTCGACGGCGACGACGATCTCGGCCTGTACGCGTGGTGGCTGGGGGAGGGGCCGGGCCCGCTGGCGATGCTTGGTTTCCTCGAGGATTTCACCGCGGAGCGACGTTGCCAGGTCTGCGAGGCCGACCGACCGATGGTGGTGCGAGACGAGCACGGCCACGGGCGGTGCCCCGAGCACGGCAGCCATGACGACCTGGCTGCAGCGACCGCACGGCTGCTTCCTCTGGCGGCGGAATTGAAGCGGCTACGGCGTGCCGCCCGATGACCTCGCTGGTGGGGTCGGCTGGCGCGTAATCCCGGATTCCAGTGCCCCGGTCGGCTTCCCGCTCGCGCACTGGAAACCTTCGGTTCTGCTGTATCGCCCCGGCAAAGTCTCAGCGGGGAGCGAGCGAATCGGTTGTCCCACCGCGCTGCCGGCGGGCGGGTGCCGCCGCGTACGTAGAGCGGACGTCGTCGACGAGGGTCCCGATGGGAAGGTTGCGCGCTGCTCTCGACTGCCCTGCGGTGGACGGGAAAAGTGGGTTCGGGGCATGCCGGAGGAACCTGTTGGCGGGTCTCCAGGAAGTCGGTGGGGCGTGTCAGAGGTCTCCCGATCGAGCGGTTCTGTGATCGTCTCGGCGGGCCGTCGGAGGCCACTCAGCTGGACGTGTCACGGGCGACTGACGCGGGGATTCGTGCGGGCCGTGGCGGCTCGAGCGCGTTGCACAGGACAGTCGCGATTGGTCAAACCAGCAACCGTGCCGACCGTGCCCCTGGGAAGGAGAAACAGACCAGACCACACGAGCAAAGCGATGCGGGGGCCATACACCGCCGTGCGGGTCTCACCGACAATTGACAGCAAGCCGGATGAGAAGGAATCTGCGTCTGCTAAAGGCAGTGTCTGAAGTGCGCCCGCTCGGAGTCACCCTAAAGGTGTGACCCCGACCTGCCGGGAGTATGAAGTGTCGTGCAGGTCGACTGAGATGGTGAAACGTCACGCCTCGGGAGTTCTCGCACGCCACGCGTTCAGCGGCCCGCGGCCTCCGCGACGGCATCTTGGGCGGCAGTGACGAACTTGAGCGGGACGAAGATCGCGGTCGGCCGCCGGTAGCGGCGCACGATCACGTGCAGCTCGCGCCTGCGGACGACGAAGCTCACCGCGTGCCAGCCTTTCACCGCGAATCCGGAGTCCATGGCGACGCGGCCGGGAATCACGTGGTCTTTGTCGAGTTCGAGCCGGTCGAGCCAGGTCCGCAGGAGGTCCATGGCGGCCTTGTCCGGCTTGGACGGGCCGCCGCGGAACGGGAACTCGTATGCTGCGGGCAGGTTGGCCAGGTCGGCACCGTCCGGAAAGCCTCCGATGGGCTCGAACTCGGGGTCGCGGAGGCCGAGGGCGATCAGCCAGTCGGTGTACAGGGCGGGGCCGACTGCCGCGATATAGGGCTCGTTGTCCCGGGCCGTGATGACGATGAGGGGTTCGCCGGCCTGCTCGGCGTCGCTCAGGACGTGGGTCCAGTCTTTGCGGACGCGGTCGATCGTCAGCGGCTCGGGTTCCGACTCCATGCCCATGATCCTATCTACATGGGTCATGTGGGGAAAGTGGAGCATCTGGCATCTTTCCTGCTCGCGCACGCCGTCGGTTAAGGTGTGCGCATGGTTTCTTCTCACTAGAGGTGGTGGGGGCGACCATGCGGCCCTCCCTCCGCGTCCGACACGGCCGCGGAGGGAGGGCTTTTCGCTGCCCAGGCCGGGTTTCAGCCGTCTTCGCGGATCTGGCCGTCCGGTTCGACCCTGCGACCGTAGGCGTCGTACAGCCCGTCGGTGACGCCGTCGTTCAGCGTGAAGAACGTGTGGGCCTGCGGCGGCCAGAACCGGGGCGGTCCGGGAGTGATGCCGAGTTCGGCCAGTGCGCGTTCGAGCGCCGTGCGGTCGCTCTCCTCTTCCTGGTCGAGGCCACCGACCACGATCAGCACCGGGGCGTCGCGTTTGCCGGCCAGGTGCAGCACGACCGCGACCTTGTCGACCGGGCCCGCGTCGGCGCCGAGCGAGCCGTCGTCGGCCAGGGCCGCGGTGTAGTTGTCGAGTTCGGGGCGGCCGAGGTCGTCGAACACGACGTCGCCGTAGTGGCGATGGAGGACGGGTTCGCCCTCGATCGCGATAGCGGCGGCCCGGTCCCAGTAGCCGCGGTGCGTGTTGGGGCCGATGAGCATCACGCCGGGGCCGTCCTCGGGGACGTTGATGCTGGGGTGCGCTTCGCTGTAGGCGTGCAGGGTTTCGGCCAGTCCGGTGCCGTGTCGGCGGACCGCGTCGGCGAAGGTCTGCAACGAGGCGGCCAGCCTGGGCCAGTTGTCGGGGTTGGCGTGGTACTCGCCGTAGACGTCGGCGAGGCCGCGGACGAGCGCGCCGGTGTCGTTGATGGCGAGTTCGGCCAGCTCGGCGTGGGTCGGTGCGGTGTCGGAGGGTTCGGTCACGACTGGTTCGGCTCCTTCGGGTCGCGGACGGGTGTGCGCGGTCATCCTTGCGCGGTCGGCGTGTAGGTCGGGTCCGGGCCGAGCTGTGTTTCCCGGGCGACGACGGAGCCGACGACGCCGGTCGCGGACAGTTCGCCCTGCTGCCAGCGGTAGTGGATGTTGTCGGCGTTGGGCTTGTCCCGGGGTGCGAGGCGGTTGAGCGCATTCACGGCGTCGGCACCGTTGAAGATCCGGATCGGGTGCCCGGCGGCATGCAGGACGCGCCAGGCGTCGAGGATTTCGCTGATCTGGTCGTGCTCCAGGGCGACGTGGAGGTCGTCGGCGAGGTCGTCGGCGCGCGCGGGCGCGAGGGCCATGATCTCGCCGAACAGCGAGGTGACCAGGAAACCGGCGGTGATCGCGTTGGTGGCGGCGTGCCAGTCGTCGCTGCCGGGCTGGGAGAAGATCGGCTGGCGGTTGGCCTGGTCGAACCAGGTGAGCCAGGTGCCTTGCAGCTCTTGGGCGTTCATCGATGTTCGGTTCCTTTCGTGCGAGGTGGCGGGGGTCTTTCCGGTCAGAACTGGAGGATCGCCGTGCAGTGGCCGCAGGTGATGCGGCCCATCGCTTTCTGTGCGAGCGGCAGCTGCGAGACATCGGTCCACCGTGCGCAGGCGAGGCAGAGCAGTTGCTCTTTCACCATGTCCCAGACGGCGCTGCTGGTGTGCTGGAACCGGGCGCGGAGCGGAATGTCGGGGTCGTCGCGGTGGTACCGGACGCCTTCGAGGGTGATGAACCAGCCGGGGTCGTCGTCCGGCGGGAGTTCCGGCTGCCCGGTGTCGGGGTTGACGGGCCAAGCCGCGAGCCAGGAGTTCGAGGCTGCGGATGGCGTGGCGGGATCGCTCACGGAGCGTCCTTTCTTCTCGGCCGGGTGGGTCGCCCGGCGACGTCGACTGGCACGGAGCTGCGGATCCACCCTGCCCGACGGGCGTTGCGGGGGCTGCGGATGGCGAAGTCGCGCTCGGGCAAGCTGGTATCCGCGCCCGGCAGCAGACTGCGACCACAGGACGGCGAATGGACGACGCGGCGGAGCGAAGAGCATCGCGCCAGGAGCGCAACCAGGAAATGCTCGACATGTGGCGTGCCGGTACGTCGATCATCGAGATCGCGCGTACGTACGGGCTGTCGCTGAGCTGGACCGGGCGCCTGCTGCGGCAGGAAGGCGCGGTCATGCCGGAGGTCCGGCAAGGCGTGCGACGCGAACTCGACGTGCCGCGAATCGTCCGGGAGTACGAGTCCGGCATGACCATCCAGAAGATCGCCGACACACATCACACGTCGTACGGCACGATCCATCGCTTGCTGAAACGGGAACAAGTGGCCATCCGCCCGCACGGCGGGCAGAACGCCCTCGACCGACGCAAGCCCGCGTCGACGTCCTCGTCGGACCGCTTCTGACTCCGCTCGCGAGCGGGTGGCCGGCGGCCGGTTCGCTGATCGTGTGCGGCCCGGCCCTCCACGGTCGCGCCGGTGCGGCTGTGGCGGGCAGTGGT
Organism: Amycolatopsis sp. NPDC114503; assembly: GCF_055633655.1. Classification (NCBI taxonomy): domain Bacteria; kingdom Bacillati; phylum Actinomycetota; class Actinomycetes; order Pseudonocardiales; family Pseudonocardiaceae; genus Amycolatopsis; species Amycolatopsis sp. NPDC114503. Next base: position 192,777 of record NZ_JBVKDT010000011.1, read on the forward strand.
CATCGCACATCGCCGACGGGAACGCGCGGATCGTGCAGGGCGAACAGCGGTTGTTCTTCGGCGGGGCGTGTTACACGGGTCTCGTCGGGGACGGCGGTTAGGACGTGGAGGGCACTGTGCGCGTACTTTGCGGCGTACCTGTGCACCTCGGCAACCCAGTGCCCGAGGCTGCGGTGCAAGACGGCTGCGTGGATGGCGTAGGCGGCTGCGATAATGGCTGCTGCCGCTGTGATCGCCAGGGTTGAGGCGGGCATGGTGGTGTTCCTCTCGGTGGGGAACGGTCCGAAGTCTCCCCTCGGGGTCTGCTTCCCGGCGTTCCCGGGGGGAGACAACTAGAGACCGTTCACAGCGGTCCGTGGAGCCCTCAAGACAGTCAGGGCGGTGAGTCGGTCACTGCCCAGGTCACGAGCATGGTGTCCTCCTTGGCTCTTGTTTCGAGAGGGTGTGCGGCGGTTGCCCGGAGGTCTCCATCGCTGCTGTCGTCGTCAGAGACCCGGACCCCGGTTGCAATCCGTATCGGGCATGACGATCTTATAATGATACTAGGTATGCAATGTAGGTGGTATGAATCGTTCGGGTAGGTACGAGTGGACGAAGAGAGGCCCAACATGGGCGGGGTGGTGGCCGGGCGCACCTGGTTTGTGACCGACCGAGGTAATGCGGCAAGCCGATCGGTCTCACGGCGACGAAGGGACCTCCCGGAGAGCGCGGCGTCAGAGGTCACGGCTGCGGTTGCGGTCCCTGCCAGACTCCCGGGCAAGGGTTCGACGGCCACGACGTCAGACCTTTCAAGCGAGCAGCCGGGCCTACGACTCGCACCGCGACCTCTCGTTGCTGGCTGACGCGCTGATCGGACTCGCCCCCCCCTGCCAGCCGGTGCGAACGGCAGCACCAGATCCGGATCGAGGAACCACCGCTTCCCCCAGATTGCGCAGACCGCGCGGCCCAGGTGCAGTCTGCCGCCGCCAGGAGCTCAGCACATCGGCGTGTTCGAAACGGCAGCTCTCGAAGTGTGCCCAGCGGTCGCGAGCCCAGTTCCAGAACCGAGCGCGCTGTAGCGGCAGGCGTGCGTTCGGCGTACCGGTCCCAAAAGGCCCGCAGTCATCGCCGCGCGTCGGCTGAGGGCAGTCGGCGAGCTGCTCGACGCTGTCGAAGCGGAGCCAGAGGGCCTCGGCAGCTACCCAGGCGTGGTCGGTGTTGCGCAGTCATCGACGAGATCACGGCCCATCACAGTCGGTGTGTTCGCGGCGAGGTCGATCCCGTGCTCCACGCACAATCCTCGCGCCAGCGCGGGCCTGCTCCGATTTTCGGCGGTCGTGCGTGCAATGCGCGTCGAGTCAGGTCAGGTCCTGGAAGTCGCCGTCGTCGATGCCTCCGAGGAACGCCTTCCACTCGGCCGCGTCGAAGACGAGCCGCACGTTCGGCTCGGCGCTGTTGCGCATCACCGTGTACGGCTCGCCGTCGACCTCGACGGTCGCGATCTCCGGTTCCGGCTCGCCCTGCTCCACGCCCGGCGCTCGCTTCCACGTAGTCTCCGGCGACTCCGCCAGCGCCTCTACCCGCGCGCGCACAGCGGCCTTGTTGTCCTCAGTCGTCACGGGCGGGACGGTATCCGGCTCGTCCCGCGTCGCGGCCGCGGCGTCGACCTCGGCGATGGACGTGCCGGGCCGCAGTTCGTCGTAGGCGCAGAAGGCGTCGCCGGACACTTCCTGCGCCGACTCGACGAACGCGGCGACGTAGCGGACCAGCACCCGCAGCACCCGCCGCCAGTTCTCTAGTTCCGCGATCTCGGCCAGTGTCGTAGTCAGCCGCAGCGTGTTCATCGACAGCGTCGCGGCCAGCAGCTCCCCGGCCTGGGCCGCAGCTGCGCGCATCTGGTTCATGCTCTCGTCGTCCAGTGGCGTGAACGGGAAGTTCATCCCGATCCGGGTGCTCGACTCGACCGAGACCCGCACGGCCGAGGACGGGGCCGCGCACAGGTACTGCACCGCGTGGCTCGCGCCTTCCTGGCCGTAGGTGTCGACCAGCTCGTCCAGCAGTTCGGTCGTCTGGTCCAGTCGGTTGGCCAGCGCCGCGCCGATCGCGGCCTGGGTGAGCTTGTCGATCGCGTCGATCGAGGCCTGCGCCTCGGCCTGCTCTGGGGATTTTCCAGGGCCGCCGCTGCCGAGCAAGTCGGCGAGCGCGGTTTCGGCGGCCTGGAGAAGGTTGCGGTCACCCGACATCGGGGGTGTCTCCTTCTCGGTTTCGAGGTGGTGGGGAGTTCAGCTCCACAGCAGTATGAGCATGACCAGGAACAAGACGGCGGCCACGACCAACAGGTCGACCTGCCCCGGGCGGCGCAGCTCAGCCACGGTACGAGCCGATGTCAGACGGGACCGAGACCGGTGTCTCGACGTCGTGCTCGTCGCGGGCGCCGTCGTGGATCTCGCGGAGCTGCTGGCTGAATTCGGCCATCCCGGTCCTGTCGTCCATCACCGCCGCTTCGGCTCGCTGGGCGAGGTGCGCTTCGGCGACCTCGACCGGGACGATGCCGTACCGGAGCCGGCCGTTGACGCTGACGAGGGCCGTCCCGCCCGCGCCGCAGAAGATGGGCAACTCGCCCTTGACGCGCAGAAGGTCGGAGGACGTCAGTTCCACGCCGTCAAACAGTTCGATCTTTTCGCGTGGTTCGCGTGATCCGGTTGCCATGGGTGAACCATACGGGACGTACGGGCCGCTCGAACAGTACGGGTCGAGTGGATTGCTCGGTTCGAGTGAAGTTGCCAGTGTTGTCAACATGGTGCATATTGCCAACATGGTCTTCCACTATAATCTGTATTATGATGGAGTACAAAAATCGCAGATAGTGACCACGGGATGACGTAGGGGAGTGGGCATGACCGCGAGCCACATCGGCCGGATTCTTCGCCTCGGCACCGAGCGCGCCGCCGCCGAGACCGAGATCGCGGAGACGCGCGCTCGATACCAGACCTACGGTGCCGACTACAGCGGCACGTCCGCCGGACGGCGCTGGAGCGCCGCCAACGACCAGCGCCAGGACGCCATCCGCGACGCCCTCCGCGACGGCGTGGACCCGGAACTCATCCAGCGCGCCAGCCGCCTCGCGGGACAGGACCGGTAACCGGCGTCCGGAAACAGGACGCGCGACGAGAGGAGGTGATTCGGAGTGAACGGCGATTCCGGCTGCCGCGCCACCGACCGGCGGGGCCGGGCCGTGATCACTGCCGATGACCCTCGGGTCGCGGACACATCAATGGCCCCGCCCTGCCTCTGTTACACCCCGGGCTCGGGTCGAGACTGAACGTGCAGGGGGCTTTGCCCGAGGAAGACCCGAAGCGCTCGTCGCCTGAGCCGGACCATCCCCGCCACCTCGCCGCAAGGAAGAAGGAACCGTGCCCGAGCAGCCCGATCCGCCGACGCCTCCCCGCGCCACCGACGACCTGATCGCCTACTACCGGAGCACCGCCGCCCATCTGGACATCCTCGCGGGCGAGCTCGAAGGCGAGAGGGACAAGGGGCGGGTCCACCCGCCCGAGTTCATCGAGGGGATGCACGAATCCTCGCGCTTCCTCCGTCTCTTGGCGGACCACCGCGTCCCGGACGACGAATGCCATTACCTGGATGCGATCAGATGGCATGTCCGCCACCGCGAACCTCCTCTGCGTCGGATCGACTGGACCACTCGCGTCGCCTGCAAGTACACCGAGGACGAGCTGACGCAAAGCCGTCGCCGCCTGGGTCTCTACGACCTGCTGTCTCTGCTCGCGATCTGCGTGCTGGGCCTGACCCCGTGGGTGATGAGCCTGTCGCTGTGGCCGGTCGGCTTGGCAGGTCTCGTCCTCGGTGCCTGCCTGCTCGCGACCGGTGCCAGCAACGCCGGATACCTCCGAGGAAAACAGGCGGTCGCGCACCGGTGGCGAGCCACGCTCGGCCCGGACGTCTCCCGGGCCGAGAAAGCGAGGCTCTGATGGGCATCGTCCTGGATCCGACCTCCGATATGGGCCGGTGGTGGTCCACCGAGGTCAGCCGCGAGTGCGCGCACCTCCACGGCCCCAGCTCCGTGAAACGCGACCGCGGGTTCGCCTTCCTGGCGAGCTTGCGCGTGCCGGCGATCGCCGCGCTCGACCAGATCACCGGCGCGGTCCGGTACAGGCAGTGCAAGGAGACGGACGGGAAATGCGGCGCCCCCGAAGCAGAAACCGGCCCATGGTCGGCCGAACTGGGCGACGACGGACGACTGCAGGTGGCCGGTCCCGCCATCCTCTACGGCGGCCGCGACGACCGGTGGTCCGCAGGGTCGGTCGAGCTGGCCTACGCCTCGCTCCCCGGGCTTCGTGCCGTGCTGGAAGCTGCGGGAACGGACGCGCCGTGACCGGACGACGCCCGCTGTGGATTCAGGTGATCGCGGTGATCTCCCGCCGCACGCCCGCTTTCGCTCCCGAGTCCGGACGGCCGCGCTCCTTCGCGGACATGGTGATGCGGCGTCGTGTCGCGCGCGCACGGAAACGGCGGCACCGGTGAACCCCGTCGCGGCCGCGCGGCCCGAGCTGGTCGTAAGCCCAGTCGACCCGGACGCTCCCCCGCAGCTGTGCGAACGCTGCCTGGAACGGGAGGCGGAGCTGCACATCCTCGACGAGATGCAGAACCGCCGGTACACCTGCTCCCCATGCTGCGGCCCCAACGTCGTCAAGATCATCCGCGAGGCAGCCGGGTCAACCGCGCTTGCGCACCGGCCCCCGGCTCTGCCGGTGCTCGGCGAGAAGGCCCGCGATCTGGTGTGGCGGTGCCGGTGGTCGCTCAAGCACAACGGCGGCCGCCCGAACGGGGCCTGGTCCACCGGCGAGAAGGTGTTCGTGGCCTTGATCCTCAAGGACAAGGCCACGCTCGACGACGAGCACTACACCGCGACCGAGGCCGCGCAGCACCTGATCGGCGAAGGCATCGGGCCGCTCGACCCGGACGGGTTCCTGCGATGGCTGGAGGCCCTGCGCGTCGAAGTCGCGTTTCCCGGCTTCGTCACCGGGGACAAGGGCCGGTAGCGATGGCTCGGCTGCTGGTCGGCGGCGCTTTCGTCGCGCTGGTGTTCATGGCGTCCATGGCGATCTTCGCGCGCACGCCGCAGTGGACGGTGCGCGACGTCTCGTGCACCGCCTCCGCTCAGTGCCTGAAGGGCGCGAACAACCCCGTCACCTGCGAACAGGGAAACCGGATCCGCACTGTCGAGACCGACGCGGACACCGCGCGGCGGCTGCACCCCGGCGACCCCTGCCCCACCCAACCGTGAAAGGACCCGTTTCCGTTGCCGTTCATCACCGACTCGACGGCCGAGGACAACCTGAAGAAAGCCCGCAAAGCCTTGGGAGAGCTGAAGCTCACGCTCCGCCGTGCCGGCATGGCCATCGACTGACCGGAAGGACTGATCACGTGCCGATCGTCACCAACGACGTCGCCGAACAAGCGCTCAGGGCGCTGGGGGTCGTTCCCCTCCCCGACCAGGATGCCGAGCGCACGTTGCCGGTCAACCTCGGCGGGCTGCTCGCGACCGCCGAACTCGCGATCCGCCACGATCTCGACCTGACCGCCCTGCCCGAGGTGCAGGACGGCTACATGGAGCTGCTGGCGTCGGCGAGCTGCGACGAGAAGCAGATGACGCAGTGGTGGATCGAGCTGGTGCGCGCCCGGATCAACCGCACCGCCGCGGAGGTGCACGAGAACCTGACCGGCGGCAACGCAGCCGCGAGCGTGTTCGTCGGCGCTTTCGAGGCCGCGTTGTTCGCCGCCTCGAACCTCATCTACACGTTCGGCCGGGACGTCGCCGCTGGCGACATGCTCCGCGTGATCGACGCAACGAAGGCCGAGACGACGAAGTTGTTGCAGCTGCTGGCATCCGCCGAAGCGCCGCTTCGCGAGAGGGCCGCGGCCGACGACGAAAGCGACCGATGACGGACGTCAGCCCGCCGGGCACGAGGAGGTGACCAGGTGACCAACCCTGCGGTGGCCACGATCCACACGCTCGACGGCCCCACCTCGGCCACCGCGCCGTTCGACCCGGTCAAGTCGATCGTCGGGGAGTTCCTGTACGGGAAGAAGGACAAGACCCGGCTCGCATACGCCGACAACCTCGGCTTCCCGTACCGGATCACCGCGACCCGGATCGCCCCGGTCGGTGCGCCCCGCGACGTGTCGCGGCTGCGCCACGGCGTCACGTTCCTGCACTGGTGCCGGCTGCGCGGGCTCGACCCGTTTGCCGACATCGGCCGGCGGGAGATGCTGGCATGGCTGGAAGACGTCGAGAACTCCCGCAATAGCAAGGGCGAGCCGTTGGCCCCGGTCACCAAGGGCCAGATGTTCTCGGCCGTGTCCAGCCTGTACGAGTGGGCCTGCCAGAACGGGCCCGACCTCGGCGCGGACGCGGTCGACACCTACGCCACGGTCAACCCGACGAGCAGCATCGACCGCAAGGCGAAGAAGCTCGCGACGAAGACCGGCACCTCGCCCACCCGGTCGCTCACTGCCGACGAGGCGGCGGCGCTGCAGAAGGCCGCCGACCGCGACCCGGCCCGCAACGGCGACCCGCTGCGAACCGGAACCTGGGTCGCGCTGCTGTTCGAGCTGGGACTGCGGATCGACGAACTCACCTCGCTGACGCGCGGGGACCTGTCGGTGATGGCCGGCGAACGGGTCATCACCGTCACCGGCAAAGGCGAGAAGAAACGCACGATGAAGATCACTCGCGCCATGGCCGCCCGGATCGACCGCTACCTGGAGCACCGGGACGAGAAGACCGGCAACAACCTGCCCGCCCTGCGCGGACAGGTGAACCGGTCCAGCGAACCGCTGATCGCCGCGGTGGCGCACAAGACCGGCGAGCTGGTGCCGATGCGCAACGGCGACTGCGCCACAAAACTCAAGACCCTCGCCGTGCTGGCCGATCTCGACGCCCCTGAGACGGTCTCCCCGCACGTCGCCCGCCACACCTGGGCCACCCTCGCCTGCCTCGCCGGGATCGAGGAGTCGGTGATCCAAGCCCACCTCGGGCACGCCCACGCGTCCACCACGAACCGGTACGGGCTGCACGTCGTCCAGATCGTCGACAGCCCGGTCGACATCGTGGCCGCGGTCCTGGAGACCGCGCTGATCGCCACGTTCAGCCACCCGAGCACCGCCGAGGAGAACCATGAAACAGCCAGGAACGGGCCGTGCCCCGGTCCGGCCGCCGGAGGAAACCACGACGAAGGCACCGCCCTCCGGGCCGGTTGACCCCGGCTCGCTCGTCAGCCAGCTCGCCGCCCGAGGCGTCATCGGCATAGGCGACGACCTCAACGACCTGCGCAACCTGATCGCGAGCACCGGCCTCGGCCCGGCCGACTCGGTCGACACCATCGACATCCACGGCCAGCACGTGATCCAGGTCGTCCTCGCCGACGGGCCCGACAAGGGGCTCGCCCTGGCGTGGTGGCTGCACCTGATCACCGTGGCGGACATGATCGCGGGCAAACGCGACGCCGCCGACCCGGTGCAGCACCTGCACCTGCGCGGCAGGTTCCCCAGCGGCGGGCTCGTCATCGTCACCGCGTCCTACGACGAGCGCACCGCACCGGTGCAGGCCGCGTTGATCGCCGACACCATCGAACGACAGAACCCCGAAGAACTGGTCGACCGGCTCTACGACCTCGACCGGCCAACCGGCACCTGAATCATCAACAACCCCACCACCTCATCAGCAGAAGGGACAACCACCATGCGCATATTCAGCACCCGCCGCGCCGCCTCGGCGCCCGCACCGAAACCGGCCGCCCCCGAACCGGAACTCGAGCGGCGGTACGCCGTGCCTCTGACGCCTCCGGAGATGGGCACGCTGGTCGAGTACATGCTGCGCGCGGAGAAGCTGGAGCAGGCCGCGCAGCCCTCGTACTCGCGGAACATCACCGCCAGCTGGGCCGGGCGCTTCGCCGACGAACTCGTGGCCAACGTCGGCATCGCGTCGGCGCTGGGCCACGAGACCGTGCCGCTGCTGGTCAGCGAACTCGACACCGTGGGCAACGCGGTGCGCGTGTTCGAGCGCGCCGCCCCCGGACGACTCGAGACCGCGGCGTTCCGGCTGCTGCACGTCAAGCTTGTCGCGCACGCCGGCGTCGCCAAAGTGCACGGTTGGCACGTCACCCTCGATCCCCGCGACCGCTCGCCCCACGTCAACAACTACACGACCTACCGCTGGGTCGAGCACATTCCCGCCCAGCACAACACCGAGGCTCCGCGGCTGCTCGCCGCCGCCGACGTCACGCTGAACGACCCCGTCTGACCGGCCATCGACCAGAACGGAGCACAACCCCGATGCACGAAACCGACCAGACCTAGAAAACAGGAAATCCCGAACAGTTTCTCGACCCCGACGCCGGCGTCGGGGGCCTCCCGGCCTCGACGCCCTGGTGCGCGCGTGGACCGAGCTGGAAATCCAGGGCTTGGACCACGAACGCGCGATCGCCGCCGACGAGTCGGTGCCCCTGCTCCTGCGGCGAACCCGACTGCTGAACCTGATGAGCTCCTGGATCTCGGTGTGCCAAGCTGCCCGGCGAAGGTGCCAACGGGTTAGAGTCGGGTGGCGGGCGTCATCCCCCCGGCGTCCTACGCATGGCCCTGCCGCCGACAGCTTTACCCCCCTCTGCTGTCGGCGGCAGGAACACATTCCCCCCTCTTTTGCAGGTGGGCGGGCGGCTGGGGGCCTATCCCGCGGGACCTGCATCGGTTGTACGTCGACGGTGCCACCCACTGACGTGGTCGACGCTTGTTGTGGATCAACCAGGGAGGACCCTAGGATGTTGACCGCCCAGTAGTCAACATGGATGTTATGAATCTTGGCTGCGGGCTAACATCTGTGTTGGCTGGGGGAAAGGGCCGGTGATGGAAGAACCAGGCAGAGGCAGCACGATCGCCACCCGACTCGAGTACCTGATCCAGCAGCGACCGGAGTCGAAGGGCGGTCGCTGGAGCGACGCCGAGATCGCCGAAGGCATTGAGAAGCGGGGCATCGGGAAGATCAGCGCGCAGACGGTGTGGCGGATCAGGAAAGGCCACGGCGGCAATCCGCTGTCTGGCACGCTGGACCTCCTGGCCAAGTTCTTCGGGGTCGAGCCGTCCTATTTCTCCGATGACGACCCGGCGGCGTCGCTGAACGAGCTACGCTTCCATCGCGCCATGCGCGATGGGCAGCTGCGGAACGCCTTGGCGCGCGCGGGGGATCTCAGCGACGACAGTCTCGGCGTGGCCGGCAGCGTGTTCGGCGGCCTGGTCGAGCAGTTGCTGGCTGCGGAGAAGAAGCACAGCCGGCGGGCGGCCGGGGATGCGGGCGAGGGAAGGGGGGCCTCGGCCGAATGACCGAAAGTGCCGGGCCGGGGCAACACGGTGGTCGAGAGCAACCTGCGCGCGGCCCGGTGGGGCGGGTCCGCGAGCACCTCGCTCTCCGACGCGAAATCGCGCGCATCGTGGACGAGGTCGGCGTGCCCGAACCCTGGAGCATCGAGGCGTTCGCCCAGCGTGTCGGCGAACACCGCAAACGCCCGATCGAGCTGAAGGCGATGTCCATGCCGACCGGATACCCGGACGCCATGTGGCTGGCCGGGCCGACGGTCGACCTGGTCGTCTACGACCCGGACGTCACCGGACTCCACAAGGAGCAGATGATCTTGCACGAGTTGTGCCACATCTTCCTGTGCCATCGAGGCTCCGGTGGCGTGCCGCTTCCTCCCAACCTCGCGCGGACCCTGGGAATGGATGATCCGCCCGGGGACGGCGACGGCCCGCCGGTGCTGCATCGCATGAACTACGGCGATCGGCAGGAACGAGAGGCCGAGCTCGCGGCGACGATCGTGTGGAAGAAGGTCGGAGGACCGCGGCGGTTGGTCCCGCAGGGTCCCCGTCGTCTTCAAGGCAACTACGCGGAGGCGGTGGACCGTCTCGGCAACGTGATGGGGCGGGTCCGCCGTGGTTAGCGTCGCCACTCTGTTCCACCTGTTCATCATCGTGGTCGGGGTCAGCGTCGTCGTCTACCGGTTCGTCGACCTGGTCCGTTCCCCCCGCAGGCCCGCGATGTGGGCGCTGTGGTCGGCGCTGCTCGCGCTCACGTTGGCGATCATCTCCGGGCTGCGCTGGGCCCCGGTGTCGCCTGCTGCGGCCGAGGCCATCTGGATCGGCCAGCACTGGCTGATCTTCGTCGCGTTCGCCGGGCTCGAACTGTTCTTCTTCCTTTCGGTCGAGTCTCTTCCGGGGCGGGCGTGGCGAAGGTTCGCGCCGCACGGGGCCGTCCTGCTGGCCGCCGGGGTCGCGATGACCGTGGCGTTCGCGGTCGCGCTGGCCACCGAACAGCCGGATTTTCTGCGCCTGGACCGGTATTTCGGGCCCTGGCTGACCGCCATGCTGCTCTCCTACGTCGCCGGGTTCGCCGCGGCGATGCTCGTGCTCTCCCGGCTCGCGTGGCGTTGGGCGGGGATCACCGACAAGCCGTGGATGTGGCGGGGCTTGCGGCTCCTGGCGATCGGCTGCTGGATCAGCCTCGTCTACAGCGCCCACAAGATCGCCTACAGCCTGCTGGCGGTGGTGGGCAGCCCGCCGCCGTGGCCGCAGTTGCAGGTGGAGCTGATCCTGGCAGCGCTGGGCGTCACGTTCGCCCTGGTCGGGCTCGTTCTGCCCGCGGTCGGGCCGCGTCTGTCGGCCGTGAGCGCCTGGCTCCGCCATGCCAGGGCCTTCCGGCGGCTGGAACCGCTGTGGTCGGAGTTCGCCGACCGGGGACGGGGGGTGACCCCCGACGTCGCGCTGGACAAGCCCGCCCCCTGGTGGGACACCACGTTCGCGCTGCAGCGCCGGGTCATCGAGATCTGGGACGGACGCAAGCGGCTCCGCGACTACCTGGACCCGGCGGTCGAGCAGCGCGCGTTCGCCCTCGGCGGGGAACGCGATCTCGGCGGCACGGACCTGGCCGCGTTCGTGGAAGCCGAATGCCTGCGCGACGCGCTGCGCCGCAAACGCGCCGGGAGCCCGCCTCCCGCTGCCGGCGGGATCGCCCCGCCCCGGACCGGGGACGTCCTCGCCGCGTCGGTGAGCTTCCTCGAACAGGTCGCTGCCTACCTCGCCCAGCCCGAACCTCCCGCACTGACAGCTCAGGACACCAGGACACCGTGACCACGCAGAACCCGGCCGCCCACGCCGAACGCACCCTCCGCACGACGACAGCGCGGGCGGTCACCGAGATCCTCGCCCCCTGGATCGTGATCATCGCCTTGTCCGTCGCGATGGCCGGCAAGGCGACCGGATGGCGGCCCTGGCCGACCCTGCTGTGGGCGGCGGTGGTGGCGCTCTTCTCCTCCCTCCTCCCGATGGCGTTCATCGCCCGGGGGGCGAAGGCCGGGCATTACGACACCCACCACGTCAACAACCGCTCGGCCCGCGGTCCGGTGCTGCTCGTGTGCCTCGTCTCGACCGCGGCCGGGCTGGCGATCCTGCTGCTGGGGTCCGCTCCCCGCGCGATGGTGATCATGGCCTGGGCGATGCTCGCCGTCCTCGTCGTCACCGGCGCGGTCACCGCCAAGTGGAAGATTTCGATGCACGCGGCCGTGTCCGCCGGCGGCGTCGCGATGCTCGCGTTCCTCTACGGCCCGTGGGCGCTGCTGCTGCTCCTGCTGGTCGCGCTGGTCAGCTGGTCGCGGGTCGTCCTGCGCCACCACACTCCCGGCCAGGTCGCCGCCGGCGCCGTCGCGGGATTCCTCGTCTGCGGCGGCCTGTTCCTCTGGCTGCTGTAGCGGGCGGAGGGCTGTTCAACGCGACCGGTGGCGGTCTCATCGCGCCTGTGATCTGGGGCTGTTCCGGTCGAGCCGGGCGTGGCGACTGCCCGGGGGTCCCGGCGGCGACAGCCTGTTGCGAGCGTCGCCCCGGGTACCGGAGCCGTGGTCCGCGCGAGCGTTCGCAGGCTGGTCGACCGCGGGCGCGGCGTCCGGCTCGGGGCGGAGCGCAGGCGCCTCGTGGCGGTCGGTGCCGGGCCGCTCGGCCGGTGGCTCGCTGTCGGGCGGGAAGCCCATCCACTGGTGCCGGGCGTACTGCCACCTGTCCCTGTCCGAGGACGGGGCCAGCATGCGGACCAGCGGCTCTTGATCCCCCTGGTGTTCCATGGCGCCACGGTACGCCCGGCGATCCGGGGCCGAGGCTGGTCGACGGCCTGGCGGCCGGCGACCAGCCGAGCCCGGAGCGCAGTTTTATCGCCGGCCGCGGCCGTGCGCGTTGGGGGCGGCGCCTGCGGCGGCCGTCGCGGCAGACGGGGTCGCCGACCGCAGGGGCGCGAGCGCGGGAAGCACGCAGGCGTTGTGGCCGTAGGCGCCGTAGGCGACCGCGACCGCGATCCACGCGGCCCACTCCCCGCTGAGCCGCAGCGGGTTCGCCGCGCGGAATTCGAGCGTCAATGCGGGAGCCGGGGCCGAGGTGTCCAGCTGCAGCCGGGTGACCTGGTCGTAGTTGAAGTTCTTCCAGCCGCCGTCGCTCTGGCACCACAGCCGGTGGGTGGTCACGGCCACGGTGGCGAGGTCGTAGTCGTGCCACTGCGGCGCGGACATCGCCCGGGCCTTGCGGTGCCCGCGCAGCCGCATCGCGGCGTCGCCGGCGACGAAGGCGCCGACGAGCTCCGGGCTGCCGACGACGAGGCGCGGCCCGCCGTGAACGTACTGGACGTCGCGGCCGTGGAAGCGCTCGTAGCGCGGGGCGACCCGGTGCGAGAACGCGGCGAACACGAGCTCGCCGGGGGCGCGGTCGCGAGGCATGGTGCGCGGAGGGACGATCGCCTCGCGCCCGATCCCGTTCGCGAGATCGTGGTCCAGCTCGGCCGCAGCGGTCCACTCCGCGGTCTCCGTGACGCGCATGCCGTCCCCCTTTCTCGTCGATCTGTCAAGACCCTGGTGCGTGTTCTACACAATAGCGTGTCGAGATCGTTTCCGGCAGGCAGCTCGGCCGCGAGCGGCTCGGATCGCCCCGGTCGTCGTCGCTGTGCGTATCCGATCGGAGCTCCCGCTGGCCGGATATGGGGCCGACAGCGGAGCGTCAGGGCTGGTAGACGCGGTGAAGTCGGACTTGACTCAGCGTAGTTTTCCGGGAAAGAGTGGATCTTAGCGGGGCTTTCGGGACGTGCTGCGGCACGGCTGGGAGGGCCCGTCGGCCGGTTCGGGGGGAATCGGCCACGCCGGAGGTTGGGGGACCTCGTGATCGCTGTTTCCGTGTGCCGCCGCGGCGCTCGCCGCCCGGCGAGGCGTCGCAGCCGGACGTCGCCCGTCCCGCATGCCTGCCGCGGGCGCGTGCTCCCCCGAACCCGACCGGGAGCCAACCGAGTCCGGTCGTGAGACCGCACCGGCCGTGACGACGGCACTGCCGCGGCGGCCCGGGGCCGAACAGACGCATCAGCCCCGTCCCGCCTTCCGCACGTCGTCCCCGGCCGGTTCACGTTCCCCGGGCGCCGCGACATCCGCGCGCCCCGGGGAGTTCCAGCCAAGGGGGAACCATGAGTACCGAGACCATCCCGGCGCCGCGCCCGTCGCCCGAACCCGCGTCGGCCGACGGAGACGTGGTGATGACCTGGGACCGGTGGAGCGGATGGGCCCACCTGGCCCGCCACCGGCCCGGCGACACGGCGCTGCCCGCGTTCGTCGGCCTCGCCCTCCTGCCCGGGGCCACCGCCGCCGACGTGCGCGCGAACCTGACGGCCAGCGGGCTCACCGTGCTCACCGAGTACGACGTCGACGAGCAGCTGACCGAATTCCGGGTCGCGCAGACGGCGGGCCCGCGATGACCGGCCGGGCCGCGTCCACGCCGCACAGCCCGCAGCCCCGCCGGGCACGGGACGAACCGTTCGCCGCCAACGTGTACGAGCTGCCGACCGTGCGGGGGAAACAGCAGCAGGCGCTGACCCCGGCGGTGCACTCCGGCGTCGCCCCCGTGCGCCGCCTGTCGGCCGGGGCGGTGCGGATGCCGGGCGGGCACAGCACCTACGCCCACGAGCACCCCGACTCCGAGATCGTCGTCATCGTCTTCGAGGGGATCGCGGCGTCGCTGTGCGGCGAGGAGATGACGCCGGTGCTGCACCGCCCGGGGTCGGTCATCTGGATCCCGCCCGGGGTGGCCCACGCCGCGATGAACCTGCACCCCTCCGCGCCGGTGGTCGGGTTCGAGGCGCGCACCGACCCGACGTTCGGCCTCGACACCGTGCTGCGCCCCGACCTGGACGCGCTGGTCGACGAGCGCGTCGCGCAGCTGCGCCGCGACTACGCCCGCGGCCGGCTCGACGCCCGCCTCGCCGCCGCCGACGGGCTACGGGAGGGAGCGTGACCGCCGGAGGCGTCCGCGAGACGCCGCTGCACGCGCCGGGCCGCACGCCCGCCGGGCTGGTGAAGCTCTCGGGCAACGAGTCGCCGTCCGGGCCGCTGCCGGCCGCGCTGCGCGTGATGATGGACGCCGTCCGCAACGTGCACCGCTACCCCGACACCGCCAGCACCGACCTGGTCGACGCCCTCGCCGAACATCTGCTGGTCCCCCCGGAGAACGTGACGGTCGGACCCGGGTCCTCCGCGCTGCTGCAGCGGCTGCTGGCCGTGACGTGCACGCGCCGCTCCGACGAACTGCTGGTGCCCGACCCGGCCTTCCAGGCCTTCCGGTTGTTCGCCGCGCACGCCGACGTGCCGGTGCGCACCGTGGCGCTGGACCCGGACTGGTCGGTCGACCTGGACGCGGTCGCGGCGGCGATCGGGCCCTCGACCCGCGTCGTGGTGATCAGCAACCCGCACAACCCGACCGGCACCCTGCTCGGCCGGCAGGCGCTGCGCCGGTTCCTGGCGTCGGTGCCCGACGACGTGCTGGTCGTGCTCGACGAGGCCTATGTCGAATATGCGACCGAGAGCCCGGTCGACGGCGTGGGCCTGGCGAAAGAGCAGTGGGCCGCCGGGCGCGACAACGTGGCGGTGACGCGCACTTTCTCGAAAGCCTACGGGCTCGCGGGGCTGCGCGTCGGCTACGCGATCGCGCCGCCGATGCTGGCCATGGCGCTGGCCGCGGCGGCGCTGCCGTTCGAGGTCTCCGGCGTCGGGCAGGCCGCCGCGCTGGCCTCGCTGGTGTCGCACGAGCGGATGCGGGCGCGGTGCGCGCTGATCGCGGCCGAGCGGGCTCGCGTGCTCGACGCGTTGCGGGAGGCGGGATTCGTTCCGCCGCCGTCGCAGGCCAACCACGTGTGGCTGCCGGTGGGCGAGGACGCGGACCGGTTCGAGGCTCATTGCCTCGGCTTCGGGTTCACGGTCCTGGCCTATCCCGGTCTCGGAGTGCGGATCACCCTCGGCACCCGTGCCGACAACGACCTGATGCTCGCCGCCGCCCGGGCCTGGGCCAGCGTGCCCCGCGAGCGGAACCCGTGACCGCGGACCGCCGCGGCGCCGCTCCGGCGCTGCCGGCGCGGCTGGCTCGGCTCGTCCTCGGCGCCGTGGCCATCGGGGCCGGGATCGCGCTGCTGCAGCGGGCCCGGCTAGGCATGGCCCCGATGGACGTGCTGCACCTGGGCCTCGCGCAGCGGTGCGGGTTCAGCCTCGGCGGCGGGATCATCGCCGCGCAAGCGGTGATGCTCATGGCGTTCCTGCCGTTGCGGATCCGGCCCGGCGTCGGCACCGTCGCCGGGTTCGTGATCCCCGCGGTCGTGGCGGACCTGCTGCTGGCCTGGCTGCCGACGGCGGAGCCGATCCTCGCCCGGATCGGGCTGCTCGCCGGCGGAGGCGCCTGCTTCTGCGTCGGGGCGGCCACCTACCTCACCGCCGCGCTCGGCCCGATGCCCCGCGACGGGCTCATGATCGCGTTCGGCCAAGGCCGTCCGCGCCGGATCGCGGCCGTCCGCATCGGACTCGACGCGGCGTTCCTGATCGTCGGCGCCGCGCTGCTCGGCCCCGCCGACGCCTGGCACGGCGGCGGGATCGGACCCGGGACGCTCGTGCTGGCGCTCGGCTGCGGACCGGCGATCGCGTGGCTGATGCCGCGCCTGCAGCGAGCCCCGGCCCGCGCGCGGCCAGACCTCGAGGACCAGGCGCCGGACAACGTCGTTCCTCTTCCGCCGCGCCGTTTCGACGTGTCACCGCACCGGTTCGACCGGTGAATCGCCGCCCTCGCAGGGGGTGAGGGCGGCGCTGTTTCCAGGGGGGAAACCGAACGATGGAACCTGCACGCACACCTGTCCGGAACAGACGGTTCCGGCGGCTCGCCGCGCTCGCCGCCGCGACCGCAACGATGCTGTCGGCGGCCGCGATCCCGGCCGCCGCATCCGGCGACACCGCCGCCGCGGCGCGGGCTTGCCGCGACGTCACGATCCCCGTGACCGCCGGACCGGTCGGCGCGACCGTCCACGGCGTCCTGTGCGCGCCGCGCGGCCCCGCGAAAGACGTCGTCCAAGTGCTGTTGCACGGCGGTACGTACAACACGTCGTTCTGGTCCAATTTGGACACCGGCGGCGAGTCCTATGTCAGCCGCGCCGTCCGCGCCGGGTACACGACGCTGGCGCTCGACGCGATCGGCAGCGGCGCCAGCAGCCGCCCCGCCAGCACCCTGGTCACCGGCGGCGTCCAGGCCGAGGCCGTGCACCAGGCGATCGCCCGCGCCCGCTCCGGGCAGCTCGACGGGCGCCGGTACCGGAAGGCCGCGCTCGTCGGGCACAGCCTGGGCAGCCTCATCGGCGTCATGACCGCGAGCCGGTACCCCCGCGACGCCGACGCCGTCGTGCTCACCGCCTACTCCCACGCGATCGACCCCGCCCAGGTGCAGCACTCCCTCGCCGCGATGCACCCCGCCGCCGAGGAAGGACTGCCGGTGGACCCGGGCTGGCTGACCACCCGCCCCGGCGTACGACCCGGCCTGTTCCACTCCCCCGCCGACTCGGACCCGGTCATCACCGCCGCCGAGGAAGCGCGCAAGGACGTCGGGTCGGCCTCGGAACTGGCCGACGCTGCAGAAATCGGCACCGCGGCGGCCACATCCCGGGCGATCACCGCACCAGTGCTCATCGCCAACGGGCAGCAGGATGCCTGGTCCTGCGCCGCCGTCGACTGCAGCAGCGCCCCGGCGTTCCTTGCCGCCGAACAACGCAACTTCTCCCGGCCGCTGACGGCCTACATCCAGCCGAAAGCCGGGCATGACCTGACGCTGGCCGCCGACCGGCGGGCGGCGCTGGACGCGATCACCGGCTGGCTCGACACCGCACTGCACTACCGCGCCCCTCAATCCACCGGCGCGGCCGGACAGGTCGCTGGCGGGTCGTGACCTCCGCCCGGGCACGCCCCGCGGCATCCGCGCACCGGCCCCGAGCACCGCCGCGCAGCGCAACCCGCATCGCCGTCCACGAACACACCCCGACCGCGGCGCACGCCGCAAATCCCCAAGGAGAAACGAATGTTCGACACGAAGAAGCTGCTCGCCACCGGCCTGCTCGTCGCGGCAGCGTCCGGCACCGTCGCACTGGCCACCACCGCCGCCGCGAGCGCCGCCACCGCCCCCGCGACCGTGCACGTCTCCCCCGCCGACAACCACGAGCCGCTCACTCGCGAGGGCGCGGTGAATCCGAACGGGACCCGGATCACCGGCACCCGGATCACCGCGTTGCCCGCTGGCAACGACGAGCCGCTCACTCGCGAGGGCGCGGTGAATCCGAACGGGACCCGGATCACCGGCACCCGGATCACCGCGTTGCCCGCTGGCAACGACGAGCCG
>NZ_JBVKDT010000011.1:210636-263755 GCF_055633655.1 Amycolatopsis sp. NPDC114503
CTCACTCGCGAGGGCGCGGTGAGCCCGGACGGGACCCGGATCACCGGAGCCTGACAAGCCCGCCGGGTGTTCCCGTGCACGCTGCCCGCGCACGGGAACACCCGACGGCACCCGCGCGGCCGGAGCACGACAGCCACGATCCCGCGCCGCCACAACGTTTTGACCAACGGCAGCCGCCCTTGCAGGGGGCAGGACGGCACCGTTTTCCAGGGGGGAAACCGAACAATGCGATCTGCGCGCACACCCGGCCGGAGCCGACGGCTCCGGCGGCTGGGCACCTTGGCCGCCGCGGCGGGAGCGGTGCTGGCGGCGACGGCCGCGACACCGGCCGCCGCGTCCGCCGACACCGCGCCACAGCGGACCTGCCGTGACGTCACGATCCCGGCGAAACTCGGGCTGCTCGACGTATCCGTCCACGGCGTCCTGTGCACACCAGACGGACCGGCCAAAAACACCGTCCAGTTGCTCCTTCATGGAGGTACCTACAACTCGTCCTATTGGGACTATCCCGTCGCCGGAGGCCGGTATTCCTATGCCCGGCAAGCGAATTCCGGCGGCTACAGCACGCTGGCGATCGACCGTCTCGGCTCGGGGAAAAGCTCGCGGCCGCTCAGCGCGCTGGTGACGGTCGACAGCCAGGCCGACGTCGTCCACCAGATCGTCGGGAAGCTGAAAGCAGGCGAGGTCACCGGATCCCCGGCCAAACGCGTCGCGCTCGTCGGGCACTCGATGGGCACCGGGGTCGCCTCGGTCGAGACCACCGCCTACCACGATGTCGACGCCGTGGTCCTCACGGGCGGCACCAGCCAGCTCGACACCGGCGCACTGCTGAAAACGCTCACCTCCCAGGTGTGGCCGGCCGCCCTGGACCCCGCCTTCGGGCCGCTGATCGACCCGACGTACCTGACGACGAAGCCTGGCGCGCGCGCCGCGGCGTTCCACGACGCCGGCGACGTCGACCCCGAAGTCGTCCAGTACGACGAGGCCACCAAGGACGTCGCCTCGCCCGTCGAGCTGACCGGAGTCGTGCTCAAAGGCTTCTCGCCCGACACCACCCGCAAGATCACCGTGCCGACCATGCTGCAGGTCGGCGGCAACGACCGTCTGTTCTGCGCCCCGGGCAACGCCGCCGACTGCGCCTCCCCGCAAGCCCTGGCCCGGGCACAGGCCACCGCGTTCGGCCCCGCAGCGCGCCTGCACACCTCCGTGCTCCCCGGCGCCGGGCACGACCTGCAGCTGGCGCGCAACGGCGCCGACGCCGCCCACGACGTCACGCGCTGGCTCGACACCGTCCTGCCGCAGTAGGCGCCCGCTCCGCAGCGGCGCGGGCAGCACCCGTTCCCGCGCCGCTGCGCACCCGAACTCCCCGTCAGGGAAAGGAAATCGGATCAATGTCGATCACTGCCGCCGACCCGTTCGCGCGCGGGCGCGCCGAGCCGATCCCGGTGCATCTGGTCGGTTCGCTGCCCGAGCCGCTCAGCCACGACATGCGCACCGCGATCGCGTGGATCCTCCAGCACCGCGGCGACGCGCCGCTGACCGCGCTGCCCTTCGAGGCGTCGCGCTGGATCGTCGACTGGCTCGACGGCCTGGCGCGCCGTCCCGCGCTCGAGCAAGTCCGCTCCGGCGCCAGCCGGGGATACGACGACGTCCCCTACTACCGGATCCGCCCCGGGCACGAACTCGCCCCCGCCGACCTCGCCCTGGGCCGCGTCGAGCAGACCGAGGCCGCCTTCGCCGTCCTGGACGCCCTCGACACCGGCGACGTGCCGCGCCGCCTGCAAGTCAGCATCCCCAACGCGTTCGACCGCGCGCTGTTCGCCTCCGGCTCGCCCGAGGCCGCCGACGAGTGGATGCCCGCCATGCAGGCCTCCGTCATCGCCGAGGTCGCCGAGATCGCCGCCCGCTGGGGCCCGCGCGTGCAGCTGCAGCTGGAAACCCCTGCCGTCCTTGCGGCCTACCACCGCACCCCGCGCGAGGACTGGCCGCTGCTGACGACCGAACTCGTGCAGCAGGTGTCCGGGGTCATCGCCGCCGCGCCCGCCGCCGAATGGATCCTCCACCTCTGCTACGGCGACCTCGAGCACGAGCCGTGGTTCACGCCCGTCGACCTCGACGCCGCGGTGCAGTTCCTCAACGCCCTCTCCGACGCCCTGGCCGCGATGGGCATCGCGATGCCGACCGTGCACCTCCCGGTCGCGCACGGCAGCGCGGCCCCGTCCACGGACCCGGCGTTCTACCGGGCGCTGCGGTGGCTGCGTCGCGGGATCAACGTCATCGCGGGCGTGGTCTCCGAAGCCCATCCCGAGCAGAGCCGCATCGCGCTCGGCCTGGTCGCGGACGCCTTGGGCGGAGACCTGGACGGTCTCGGAGCCGGATGCGGACTCGGTCGGCGCACCGTCGCCGCGGCGGCGGCGAACATGGCTCTGGCCGTCCGGCTCGCGCACGAGTGGAGTTCCGGGCTGACGCGCCGCACCGCATGACAGCCCTCCGGCACGCGCCGTCGGCCGCCCGAGGCGGCGCGATCTCCCTGTTCTCCGGCGCCGGCGGGCTGGACCTCGGCGCGGAGCTGGCAGGTTTCCAGGTGCGCGCCGCAGTCGAGCGCAACCTCGACGCCGCCGACACGCTGAGGGCCAACTTCGCGCACCTCGCGGACGCGGTCATCTGCGCCGACATTCGCGACGTCCCGACGGAGGAGATCCTGCGGGCCGCGGGCTTCGCGGGGCAGGACGGACCCGACCTGCTCATCGGCGGGCCGCCCTGCACTCCGTTTTCCAAGTCCGGCTTCTGGCTCGACTGGAAACGCGACGGTCTGGACCCGGCGGCAAGTCTTCTCCAGGAGTACACCCGCGTCCTGAAGGAGGCCCGGCCTCGCGGTTTCGTCCTGGAGAACGTGCCCGCGCTGACCTACGACAACAGGGCCAGCCGCCCGGCGTTCGCCCGGCTGCTCGCCGAGATCGACGATGCCGGCTACACATGCGCCTGGAAAGTGCTGAACGCCGCCGACTTCGGCGTCGCGCAATCGCGACGGCGGTTGTTCGTGATCGGAGTGCGCAAGGGCGAAAAACCGGTTCCCTTCTCCGATTTCGGCAGCACGCGGGAGCGCCGCGCCGGAGGTCGCGTCGAGAAGCCGCGCGCAACGGCGGCGCAGGCGCTCGAGGGCCTCGCCCCGAGCCCGGAACCCGCGGAAGAGGTCGCAGGGCGGTACGGCCACCTGCTGCCCGGCATCCCTCCCGGCGGGAACTACCTGCACTACACGGCCGAACGAGGGCACCCGATGCCGCTGTTCCGCTGGCGCTCGCGCTACTGGTCGTTCCTGCTCAAACTGCACCCGGACCGGCCCTCGCCCACCATCCAGGCACAGCCCGGCCCGTACGTGGGCCCGTTCCACTGGGAGAACCGGCGCCTCAGAATTCCCGAACTCAAAAGGCTGTTCGGCTTCCCCGACGAGTACGCGTTCACCGGAAGCCGCAGGTCCGTCCAAGCCCAGATCGGCAACTCGGTTCCGCCGGACCTGAGTCGCGCGGTGATGGCCACGCTGTTCGGCGAAAGCCCCGGGCACCGGCGACGGCGCAGTCCTGCGGGCGGGGCCTCCGGGGCCGCCGGCGCGAGTGCGAGCGACTGCCCGGCCACGCCCTGAGGCCTGCGGGAACGGGCCGATCGAGTGACCTGCCCACCACACCGGGCCGGTCGCTGCTCCCGGATCTCAGTAGCCCGCAGTGCCTGAGGCCCGGCCGGCTTGCGACCAGCTGGCTCGGCTGATGCCGGACCATAGGGCGGAGATCTCGTTGCCCGCAGCCGGGTTCCGGTCACGAGGGTCCGGCGATCCGGAGCGCCGGGCCCGGCACGCGTTCGTGTCCGCAGGAAGACGGAACGACGTGATTCGTCCCGGTTTTCTTGCGCGCGAACCCCGGCCTTCGATAGGCACGGGAGTACCACTGGTCTTGTCCTAGGAGCGAGTTTGAGCGAGGAACGGGCGGGATCGCCGAGCGCAGGTTCCGTGGATACCGATTTCCACTACCTCGACCCGGCCCTCGCCGAGGTGGACGTCCACGAACGTATGGGGGCGCTGCGCCGGAGGTGCCCGGTCGCGCACACCCAGGCCGAGGGTGATGAATTTTACCTCGCCCTGGGCTATTACGCGGTGGTCGAAGCCGCTCGCAACGCCAGCGGTGCCTTCAGTGCGGCCGTGAACATCGGGGCCGCTCCCCGAGTGGCGCCGGAATTGGCGTGCACCGCGCCGATGTTCGAGGTGGACGGCGCCGAGCACCGCCGATGGCGGAAGCTGCTGGCCAGCCACTTCACGGCAGAGACGGCGGCGACGCACGAGGACCACGTCCGTCGGCTCTGCCGGGAGGCGATCGCGCAATTCGTCGGCGACGGTGAGGCCGACCTCGTGGCGTCGTACACCCGGATCGTCCCGCCCCTCGTGGCGGCCATGGTCCTCGGCATCCCCGAGCGGCATCGTCCCGCGCTGGCCGGGTACGTCCGAGCCTTCATGACAGCCGCTCCTGAGGAAGCAGAACGCCGCGGAGAGGAATACGCGGCATTCCTCTCCGCGCTCCTCCCCGAGGTCGAGGAGGAGTCGATGCTCGGCACCGTGGCACGCACCTCGATAGGCGGTGCATCGCCCAGTCCGCTGCAACTGACGAAGTTCGGCGCCCTCATGCTCGCAGCCGGGCACCTGACGGCCTCGGACGCCTGCGGCGGTGTGCTGTTGCATTTGCTCGGAGACGACAGTCTGCGTGCCCGCGTCGCCGCCGAGCCGGGCTTGCTGCCGACAATCATCGACGAGAGCGTGCGCCACGAACCGGCCGTCACCGCTACCGGCCGGGCGGTGGTCAAGGAGACCGAACTCGGCGGCGTCCGGCTGGTCCCCGGAGACCGCGTCGTGCTGCTGTGGCCCTCGGCCAACCGGGACGAAGCCGTTTTTCCGGACGGGGCGGAGTTCCGGGTGGACCGGGACGAGCCGGGTGCGCAGCAGGTGGCCTGGGGCACCGGCCCTCATCAGTGCGTCGGCAAGCACATCGCACGGATGGAGATCAGGGTGATGATCGAGGAGCTGCTGGACGCCATCCCGGACGTCCGCCTGCGGCCCGGTGCGCGGCCGCGCCGGACGTTCGGCGTCATCCGCGGCGTGCCCGAGCTGCCGACCGTCTGGTCGGTGCCCTAGGACGCGGTCCCGGCGGGCGATGCAGCGTGCATAGCCCGCCCCGGACGCAGCGAAGCGAGTTTCTACCGCTTCGCTGCGTCCGCTCCGCGGCGCTCGAACCACGCTGCCAGCTTCGCCCGGTCGCCGTCGAGGCCGAGCGCCTCGTACACCCTCGTCAGCCGTCGGCTCACGCTCGCTTCCGAGAGGGACAGCGCGATCGCGATGTCCCTGTTCGTCCAGCCCTTAGCCACCATCGACACGATGCGCAGCTGTTCCGCGTCCAACAGGACCGATCTACCCGGGCTCGGGATGCGCATCAGCTTCACGATTCCGTCCTCGCCGAGGCCGCGTCCCTCTTTTTCGAGCTTCTCGTATCGGCTGCGGCCGAGCTGGCTCTCCATGCGATCGACCGCGATGTCCCGGTGCTGACCGAACGAACGAAGTTCGGAGATCGCGACGTGGTGTTTCTCCTGCCATGCACTCGACGCGCCCGACAGGAGGGCCGCGCGCTCCGGATCTTTCTCGGCGCAACCCCACACCTCGGCTTCAGCCGTCCAGCCCGGAGCCCACAGGTCGCCGAGAGCGAGCTGCGCGGACATCACCTCGCCGCCGATATCCTCGCGTTTCGTGCGCATGGGCAGCATGAACAGCCACCGGGCCCACGAGATCGCCCACGGCGCACCGGCGCGTAGAGCGTGCTCAAGGCAGTCGCGTGCCGTCTCGTCCGCGAGCGGCGCAGGGCCGAGCAGCCCCGCGCTCATCCCCAGCATCAGCCAGGTCATCTGTTTGTCACCGGCGAAGTCCGGCCCCATGGCCTCCCAGCCGGCCAACGCGGCCTGGAGCATATCCATGCCCGCGGGGTTCAGCTTCACCAGCGCCTCGTAGGTGCCTTCCGCCACCAGCGCCGGCGGGAAGTCGCGAGCGGCGGGGAGCGATTCGGCGATCTGCTTGATTTCCCGCAGGTGCTGCAGGGCCGTGCGATCGCCCAGGACGGTGCGCATGAACGCGACGCTTGACAGGGCGCCGACCCTGGTCAGCGTCGGCGCTTGGCCCTTGATCGCGAGAAGGCCGTCGAACCACCGTGCGACCAGAGGTTCCCGGGCGTGGTGGTAGGGCATGCGCACGCGATGGGCGTTCGTCGCGATGGCGAGGCCCTGCTCGACGTCCCGGCGCTGGATGCACCAGTCGATCGCGACGTCGAAATTCGGTGCGTCGACCGCGAGCTTGTCGAGCCAGGGCTTCTCGCGCGGGGAGAACCACCCGCCGGCGTTGGCGCCGTCGGACGCCAGCTTGGCCACCCAATCGCGATGGCGGTCACGGAAGACTTCCGTGTCTTCGCCCAGCATTTTCAGCCCGTACTCTTGGAGGGCGGCGTGCTGGGCGTAGCGGCCGGAGGCATCGGGCTCGACGATCGAACGCTGTTTGAGGTTGCCCAGGAGCTGCTCGACTTTGTCCCGCGGAAGCTTGTCGTCGCTGCATACCTCCTGTGCGGCGGCGGTCCCGAAGGATTCGGAGAACACCGAAAGCCTGGCCCAGAGCAGCCGCTCCGCTTCGCCGCACGAGTCCCACGACCCCGCCATGGTGATGTCGAGCCGCCGATGGTGCTCCCGGATGCCGCGGGCCCGCGGCGAAAAGCCCAGCCAGAGGAGGCCTCGCTCCTCGATCTTCGCGAGCAGGTCGGCGGCCGTGGTGCCCAGGCCCAGCTGCGCGGCCAGCAGGTTCAGTATCAGCGGCGAGCCCTGCGAATAGCGGACCAGCGCGACGAGATCGGCCCACGCGTTGGTCTCGGTGACCGGCCGTCCGGCGGCAGCAGTTCCGCGGTCCAGGAACAGGGTCATCGCGTCCGTCAGCCCGGCGCCGGGGTCGGCGTCCTCGGCGGGGCAGGTCAGCGGCTGGACCGAGACGATGCACTCGCCCCAGATCCCCAAGTTCTCTCGGCTGGTGACCACCAC
Organism: Amycolatopsis sp. NPDC114503; assembly: GCF_055633655.1. NCBI lineage: Bacteria > Bacillati > Actinomycetota > Actinomycetes > Pseudonocardiales > Pseudonocardiaceae > Amycolatopsis > Amycolatopsis sp. NPDC114503. The sequence continues at coordinate 217,741 of NZ_JBVKDT010000011.1, forward strand.
CTGCAGTCCGGCCGCGTCGTCCTGCGCCAGGAGCGCCTCCAGCAGACACGCCACGTCGTCCGCGACCGGTTCGCAGTTGTCGAGCACCAGGAGCACCCGGCGATTGCGCAGCCGACCCGAGATCAGCGAGATCAGCGAGTCGAAATCGGGCGCGGCCGGCTGATGGCTCTCCATCAGCGCGGCGGCGATGTCCTGAAGAATCCGCTGAGCGAGATCAGCCGGTGGGCCGGAGGAGTCATCGGACCCCGTAAAGCGGGCGAACTTCTCCAAGCTGACAAAAGCCGTATCTTGGTACGCTTTGCGGCGGCGAAGATCTCGGTGCAGTTCCTGCGCAAGCCGGGTTTTGCCGATTCCGCCCCATCCGAGAAGCTCGATCAGCCGCTCTCCCCCGGCGAGTTTCTGCTGCAGATCGTCGAGCGCCTTGTCTCTGCCGATCAACGCGGTCAGCCCCGGGATGAAGCCATCCCCCATATCCCCCTCCCGTTCTCGGCCATCTGCCGGCCGTCCCCTCCCCAGGGGTCTACAGCGTGCGCCGCGCGGGAGACTCGCCTTCACCGGCGAAACGGCCCCCGCGCCGATACCGGATCTTGCCGCATCCTAACCGGGTCCTCACGCCCTCCTCACCCGATGGTGAGGAGGGCGACCAGGCGTTTTCCCGGACAGGTGAGGACCCTGCGGCAAATCTGAGGAGGCATTTCGCCGTCCGGGCAGGCGTAATCCGCCACAGTGGAAAAAGTGTCCACTCTGGGCTTGGCAAACCGGGGAGGTTGCTGATGGATCCGAAGGATTACCCTGCCCGCCGGCCGCGCCCCGCCAGCCGCAGAGCGGCAACGAATTTCGAGCATTGCTCCAGGCGGCTTCGATGAAGAGCCTCGACCGCGGGCTGCAGTACGCGGCCGCCGTTCTCGCGGACGGGCGCATCGGAAAAGCGCACGCGGTCAACGCGAGGTACCGGGTGATGCCGCAGCTGCGCAAGCCGGTCGAGGACGTCCTCCAGGCCTGTTCGTCGGGAGACACCGCAAAGCGGCACGCCCTCGCCGAGCACGATCTCGGCATCTTCACCCGGACCTGGCCGGCGACGCAGGACCCGGCCCGCCTCGCGCGGGACATCGCCGCGCACGGCTTCGCCCGCGCCCACCTCAACCTCGCCAGCGTGGGCCTGGACAGCCTCGACCGGCGCAGCGCGGCATCGGTGCGCGCCGTCTTCGACCGCGCCGGGGTCGCGATCACCAGCATGTCCGTGACCTGCAACATGCTCGACCCGGACCCGGGCCGCCGCCGCCGCGACGTTCGCGGCGCCGCCGCGCTCATCAGCTGCGCCCCCGCGCTCGGGGTGGGCATGGTCAGCCTCTGCACCGGCAGCCGCGATCCCGGCGACAAATGGGCCCCGCAGCCCGGAAACTCCGAACCCGAGGCCTACGCCGACCTCCTTGACGGGATGCGGCGGCTGCTGCGGCCCGCGCGCCGGGTCGGGGTCGTGCTCGGCGTCGAGCCCGACCCCGGCACCGTCGTCGACTCGCCCGTCGCGGCGCATCGCCTGCTGCGCGACGTCGGCGACGGGGTCGGGATCATCCTCGACCCCGCTGCCCTCATCACCCCCGGCAACGCCCACCGCCAGGCCGAGGTCCTCGACGAGGCGATCGAACTGCTCGGCCCGCACATCGTGGCCGTGGCCGTCCACACCCGGCCAGGCCCGGTCGACTTCGGCCACGTCTTCGACCGGTGGGCCCGACTTCCGCGCCGCGTCCCCATAGTCGTCCACGGCGTGGCGCCCGAGGACGTCGCCGCCGCGCGCGCATTCGTGCTCTCCCACCGGGAACCGGCATGACCCGCGGCGGCCCGCCGCCCCGCCGGTCCTGTTGAACGGGCTCGGCGCAACGGAGGTGGAACACCACCTCCGTGACGGACGCCTTCGGACAGAGCGTGTGTCCGCGAAGGGCGTCCCCGACGTCGTTGCACGCTCGGTTCAGCACCGACCCGGTTGCGTCCGGCGTGCGGATGAAGTCGCGCATGGTTCCCCAGTTTGGGGGCAATGCGCGCCCTGCTCGGATTCCCTCGGAACACCTGCCGGTCGATGGCGTGCCGTCTGTTGCAGGCTGCACCTTCCCGGCGCGGCCGGTCCGGCATGCCGGAGCCGGTTCTCACGGGCCGGACTGCCCATGATCAGCGGCGCGAACGTCGAGACCATTCGTCGGAAAGGACCGAGTACAGGACGGAATCGCGCCAATCGGCGTTGGTGAACACGTGATCGCGCAGCACGCCTTCGCGGACGAACCCCAGGCGCTCGACGACCTTCTGCGACGCCGGGTTGTCGGGGCCGATGGCCGCGGTGACCCGGTGGAGCCCCAACGGCCCGAACGCGAGCGCGAGCGCGGTCTGCACCGCGTCGGTCGCGTAGCCGTTGCCCCAGTGCTCGGCGGCGACGGCGTAGCCGAGTTTCGCGGCTCGTACGCCGCCCAGGCCGAGGCGGCAGAACCCGATCAGCCGGTCGTCGTCGAGACGCGTCATGCCCAGGTAGTACTCGGTGCGCGGACGGGCTTTCGACCGTTCGACGGCGCTGTCGATCATCGCTTGCGCGTCGTCCCTGCTCCTGCTGTCGAACGACAGGTACTGGGTGACCTTGTCGTCGCCGACGATCGCGAAGGCGTCCGCGCCGTCGGCGGAGCGGAATTCCCGCAGTCGCGTCAGGTCTCCGGCGAGGGCGACCGGGGCGTGCGGGTCGTCGAGGTGGTTCATCGTCATCGAGGCAGCGCCAATCGTTGCTGGGCGAACGTGGTGATCGAGCCTGCCAGGTCGGAAGCGACGCGGCCTTGGGCGGGTGCCTGTGCGAGGTGCCGTTGGACATGCTGCACCGCCGTGATGACGCCGTGGGTGCGCTGCGCGGGCGGCAGTGCCATCACGCCCGTCAGCGCCTCGGCAGCGCCGTCGACCTCGCCGCGGTTGATCCGCGCGATGGCGAGCGCGCACCGGGTGCCGGCTTCGTCTCCGAAGGCACGGTCGCCCGGGGCCGCGCTCTCGTAGGCGCGGAGCGCGTCGAGGGCGTACCGCTCGGCATCCTCGGAGGCCGAGCCCGCGCCCCAGGACAGCGCCTCCGCCGCGTAGTAGAGCTGGCGCGGGCTGCTGAAGAAGCAGAACCCGCCGAGATCGTCGAGTTCGTCGCGCCGCACCTGATCCCGCGCGTCCACTGCCCGCTCGACGGCATCGCGCGCCTCGTCGTGCCTGCCCAGCGCCGCGAGCGACCGGGCTTCGCCGGAGGCGATCCACACCGCGGACGTGTTCCGGCTCGCGGCCGCGTACACGGCGCCCTCCCGGGCGTAGTCCACCGACTTGCCGTAGCGCAAAGCCCAGTACGCGATCAGCGACTGCAGGCCTTTCGCCCAGGCTTTGAGCCCGTCGTGGCCCGCCTGGTCGGCGGAGGAGAACGCGAGCCGGGCCTGGGTCATGGCCTCGTCGGGATACCCGGTGTCGTGACTGGCCCGGGCCATCAGACCGGACGCGACGCCCGCCAGGAGATGAAGGTCCCGCGTCTGAGCGAGCTTTTGCGGGCCGTCCAGCAGCCGGAGGATCTTCTGCTGCGTGTCGTCCATGTCTTGCAGGAGGTCTTCCAGCGGCTGCTGCTGGTAGGCGATGGCCAACCCGCGCACGTCGTCGGTGAGCTGGTCCAGGTTTTCCGGTCCCACGTTGGATACCTCCATCTTGCTCAGGTGCTCGCGTGCGCGGCGAGCGCTCGCGAGAATCACCCGACGTTGCCAATCGGGCTGCTCGCAATCGAACGAACGGCCCTCCAGCACAACAGGACTGTGCCGCCGGGCCAGACCGCCGCCGTGCGGCGGACCGAGCAACTGCTCGGCAGGTTCTCCGAATACTTTCTCGAGACCGGCCAGAGAATGCGCACGAGGCGAGCCTTTCAGTTCGCCCTTGACCCAGCGGTACGCCTGCCGTTCCGACAACTCGGAGCCTGTTGCCGCCCGGAACGCCTTCTGCAGGTCCTCCGGCGTCATCCGGAGCTGCTCCAGCAGTTGCGCCAGTCGTGTCTTCGGCGACGCGTGGTCGGCCATGCTTTCTCCCTCGCCGGTCGATCCACAGTAAGACGGTCGCCTGGCGTCAAGCGAGGGGGAACCCGCAAAAGGCAGGAAAAGTCAGGAAAAGGCAGGCCTCGCGTCATTACTAAGTCAACGGTGCCTGGGGCAGGGTGCAGGGCACAGCGATTCGACACCGCGGATCGCGCGGCCGGGTCCCTGGGGAGGTGCCTGATGAACCTGTTCCTCACCGCGTCACCCGGCGTGCCGCCCCGACGGGCGCTCTGCGGGAATGCCCGCGCAGACAACCCGGTGGCCGGACAGATTCCCCCGACGTCTGTCCGGCCGCCGGGTGCACCAACCGGCCGGCGGACGGCTCTCGCGGACCGCGACGGAGACGCCGCCCGGCCGGGGACAGCCTTCCGCACCACATGAACCGAAGGCGCGTGGCGGGACCCGCATCCGGCCGCGCCGCCCGACCGGTCCGTGCAGCCGCTGCGCCGCAGAGCAGCGCGGCGCGCGGACCGGTCCTACCGGAGAGGAATCCACGCGATGGCTTCGATCGCGTCTGTCCGCCCGCCGACCTGTTCGGCGGCGAGCGGCGGTGCCGGGTCGCGAGCGCTGGGCGCAGCCGCCGAGCGCTACGCCGCGCGGGGCTGGCGGGTGCTTCCCGGCCCGGTGAGCAACGGGATCGCGATGCGGCACCCGGTCACGTTCAGGCCGCTCAACTCCTGGGAAGCGGCGGCGGACGTGTCCGCCGCGACCACCGATCCTCGCCGCATCCGGGAATGGTGGTCGCGGCACGCGCACACGATTCTCGCGCAGACCGGACGGCAGTTCGACGTCCTGCGCACGCCGACCCACCTCGGCTGGCAGGCGATGGCCGCGTTCGGCGGGCACCGTCCGCTGGGCCCGGTGGCGACGTCCCCCCAAGGCTGCTTTTTCTTCGTCACGGCCGGAAGCTCCTTGAAGCGCGAACTGGGCAACGTGGCCGGCGTCGACCTCGTGCGGGCGGGGGCTCTCGTCGCGCTTCCGCCGAGCCGGGCGGTTTCGGGCGCGGTGTCGTGGCGCATCCCGCCTGAGCGCCTCCCGGATTTGGGCGCCTGCGACGAGATCCAGGACAAGCTCGCGGAACTGGCGGCGGCCCGGTGAAAGGGCTCGGCTGCCCGGGTCCCGGTCGGGAGAGAAACGCGCCGCCGCACCCGCTGACGCTGCTGGACGCCGCCAGCCCGCTGGCCACGGCGATGTACGTGGCGGTCCGGGCCGGTCAATCCCCCGGGTTCCCCGCATCCCTGCCTGCTGCGCTGGACGCGCTTCCGCCCGTGCCGTTGTTCGACGTCCCGGGTGCCGGAGAAACGGGGTTCTGCGGCGCGGCTGCGTTCGCCTCGGTGCTGCGGATCGCGTCGATCAACGCCCCGCACCTCGCCGAGACGTACCGGTGCCGGCTCGCCGAGGCCGACGCCCGACTGGACAGGATCGTGCGAACCCGTCTGGCCGCCGCCCGCCGCCGCCTGGACGACGGGGCCAGGTCGGCGCGGGCGGAGTTCTCGCTGAGGCAAGGACTGTCCGGGCTGGGCATGTGCCTGCTGCAACGGCCCGGCCCGGACCCGCTGTTGCCCGCCGTGCTGGAGTACCTCGTCGACCTGGTCGCGAGCTTCGGCGACACGGAACGCCCGGGCTGGTGGGTGGACGATAGCCCGCACCCCGACCTGCGCGAGCGGGAGGAATGGCGGCACGGGCACGCCGACCTCACCCTGCCCGACGGAAGCGGCGGGATCCTGGCGCTGCTGTCATTGGCCTGGCGCGAGCGGGTGCGCGTGCCCGGCCAGGAGACGGCGATCCGCACCCTGGCCGAGTGGTACCGGCGGCATCTGCGCGCCGACGAGATCGGCAACCCCTGGTGGCCCGACGTCGTCGGCGACCCTGATCCCGCCAGGGAACCGGACGCGGGGGTGCGGAGACCGAGCCAGCTCGTGCCCGGCTGGTGCGGGGGGCTGGGCATCGATCGCAGCGTGCAGCTGGCTGGGATGGCGCTCGGCGACGCCGGACTGCGCGAGACCGCCGTCGCCGCCGCGGGCGCCGCTTTGCACTGGGACGCCGAGGTAATCCGCCAGGGCGGACTGTGCCACGGTCCGCAGGGGGCGCAGTGGATCGCGCTGCGCATGGCCGGCGACGAAAGCGACGACGCCGCTTGTTCGCTGAGGTCGGCCGCCGGGGTGCTGCGCTCGATCGTTCGCCCGCACACCGCGCGCACGGCCTCCGGCGGCGGGCTCCTCGACGGAGCCCTCGGCGTGCTCGTCTCCCAGTCTCCTAACAAGACGTCCGTCGACCTGCCGGGCGCCGACGCCGCCCAGTGGGACTGCGTGCTGGGTCTCACCGCGATCCGGGGCTCCTCCCGCACTGCGTCCTCCCGGCTTCCTTTCGGGCAAAGCCCGCAGGTTCCGCCTTCGCGCACGGACGCGAGCACACGCGCCGCGCCGTCCGGGTGAGGCCGTCCGCCGACCGGACCGACCCGGTCGCTCGTCTTCGCCCGCCTGGTCGCCCTTCCCTTGCGGGGGAGGGGTTTTCCGTCATTCCGTCGAGAGAAACGAGGCACAGCTTGCGTTTTCGAAGAACTGTAAAGTCCGCGGTCGTCGGCGTGATCGCGGCCGGGCTGGTCGCCGGTCTGGCCGCGCCCGCGTCGGCGATCGTCGGCGGCCACCGCGCCCAGCGCACCATCGCCGACATCGGCGCGCTGGAGTACCTGCACAACAACGTCCCGGACTGGGACACCTGCGGCGCGCACGCCCTCGATACCGGCGAGGACGGCGGGACCCGGTGGCTGGTGACCGCCGCGCACTGCGTGACGGTCATGCCCGGCCCCGAGTCGGCGCAGGTCCGCTCCATGAGCGACGACGGCAGGACACGCTACGACGGGTTCCGGCGGGCGGCCGAGCAGGCGGGAAAGCACACCGGTGCGCCCGGATTCTCCCCCCGCCCGGCATCGGGGATGCACTCGACGCCGGAGGACCCGGCGACCTGGCGCTTCGCCTACGGCAACATCAACCGCTTCGAGGGCCAGAAGGCCAAGATCAAGCGGTTCATCGTGCCGCCGGAATGGGCGTGGGGCGAAAAAACCAAGCGCGGCGACGTCTGGGACCAGGCGCTCATCGAGCTGGAGCACCCGATCCGGGTCGAAGGCGCGCTCATCGCGCCGGTGCTGCCCTGGGCTTCGGTCACGGTCCAGGGCTGGGGCAAGGAAACCCGGGAGCCGGAGTCGTGGCACGGGCCGCTCGGGCCCTGGCTGAACGAGACCGACGTGCGCCTCACCGCGCACGCGCAGTGCGCCGGCGGCATCGACGCCATCGGCGCGGACGAGGTGTGCCTCGGCGAGACTCCTGACCGCAGGGGCCCGTGCATGGGCGACTCCGGCGGCGGCGGCTCGCAACGGCTGGGCCCCGTCGAGGTCCTGCCCATGCTCGTCTCCCGCGGCCTCGTTGCGACCTGTGGCACGGCCAGCGTGGCCACGGCCCTCTGGGCGCACGGGCGCTGGATCTTCCAGCAGATCCACGCGGCCGATCCGCAAGCGCGCGTCGCCACCGCGGATCCGAACCTGATCCGCGCCGCGGCCGCACAGCACCACGCGGCCGCACCGGTACAAACCGATTTCGCTTTGGCCGGATGACACCAGCGGCGGGCCGGGGCTGCTCGACTCCCCGGCCCGCCGCCCGGTCCCGTCCGGACGCACCGACACACAGCAAGGACCCTCGATGACCGCCACCCACCTCGATCCGGGCCCGGCGTCCCCGCACCCCGGCGGACGCGGCCGGCTCGCCGCGCACCGGCCGGCGACCCGATGACCGGGCTCGCCGGACTCGCCGCGCCGGTCGGGCAAGCCCACCCGGCAGCGGCCGTGCTCTGCGGCCTGCTCATGGCAAGCGTCCCGCTCGCGGCGTGGCTGCTGGCGCGGGCGAGGCGCGCGATCCCGGCGGACGGAGAGCTGACGGTGCACGCCTTGCAGGCACGGCTGGCGGACGAGGATTCCCGAAAGACACTGCGGTGCACCGTCGTGCGCTACGGCGACGGAATCCGGCGCGTCTACGACGCGTCGCTGCTCGCCGACCTCACGGTCCGCCCGGTCTGCCGCCTCCCCGGCGGCGACCCGGTCCCGCCGGATCCCGGCCCGCTCCCGCCGCTCCACCGGCCGCGCCGGATCGGGGAACCCGCGTGACCGGCCCCCCTCGACAGCCCGCGGCACAGGTTCCGAGGCGGGTGGCGATCCGCGCGTACGGCGACGGAACCCGCCACGCCTATGACGCGTCGCTGCTCGCCAGGATCAAGATCGACCTCACCATCCGCCCGATCTGCCACCTCCGCGGCGGCGACCCCGACCTGCACTACTTCGACCGGATCAACGCGGTGCCCCAGACCCGCCTCGGCTACCGGGCCTGCCTGTGGTGCGCGGCGGTGCTCGCGACGGCCTGCCACGAGGTGATCGTCGGGGTCGACGTCGTGCGCGTCGCCGGTCGGCTGCCTGTCGACGTCCCGCCGGACAGCGCGCCCGCCCCGCTCGCGCTTCCTCAGGACACCGCCCGGTGCTCGCCCTCGGAGCAGGAAGTTCCGCCGGAGCAGACGCTCCCGCCGGAGCGAACCGCGCCCGACCCCCGCGACGCGCCCCCTCCGGGGGCGGCGCACGCGGCACGGCGAGAACCCGCGCTGGCCGGCGCAGGTCCGTGAGGTCCCGGTCCGCTGCCTGTTCCCGTCCCGTTCCCGACGACCCTGCAAGGACCGCAATGACCGCAGGCGAGCCCTCTCGGCTGCCGAGCACCCCGAAGCTCCTGCACGGATTCCGCGCAGTGGGAACCGACGCGCTGCACGCTTCCCCTTCTCCCGGCCCGGACGAACCAGCCAGGCCCGCGCCAGCGCGGCGCGAGCACCCGTGCTGCGCGGTTTCGTCGGCGGACGACTCTTCGGCGGGCCAGGGGGCGACGACGGGCGGTGCGCTCGCGACCGCGGCCCGGCCGCGCGCGGCCGGAGGCCCTGCTCCACGGATCCTCGTGCTCATCGCGGCTGCCGTCGCGGCAGCGCTGCTCCCCGGCTGCTCCGGCCCCGCCCGCGACCGCCACCGCACCCCAGAACCCGAGACCGCCGCTCCGCCCTCGGCGACCGTGCCGTCGCACAGCGCCCCGAACAGCACGGCGCCCGAGCCGAGCGGTCCTGCGGCGCCAACCCCGTCGGCCGCAACCCCTTCGCCGCGCACGGCAACGGCGACCGTGACGTCACGACCGGAACCCGCGGCCACGACCACGTCGACGCCTCGACCGCAACGCCACTGGAGCCCCGCCGCGGAAAGGACCCGGGCGCGTCCGCAGGCGACGCCGCAGCGCAAGTCTCGACCGACCTCCCGGCACTGACCGGACAGCGCTGGAACCGCCCCGACCGAAGAACCGACAGGATCGATGAAACCCCACGACCAGAACCGCACCGGCGGCCCCGCCGACTGGTCCCGGCAACAACGAACCCGCAGGATCGCGCTCATCGCCGCCCTGGCGGCGACCGGTGCGCTCGCAGCCGGGTGCGACGACGGGCCCGCCCCGGGCATCACCCGCTCCTGCCAGGGCTCGCTGGCCCCCTCCTGCCTGAAACAACTGCTCAAGGAAGACGAGGTCAGAGCAGCGCCGGTACCCGCAACCGCCAGCTTCGGCGTTTCTCGTCCGGTGTCCGATGCGGACGGTGCGCCGCCTGCTGGTGCGTCGTGACCGCCCGGCCGCAACGATCCGAACCCGGGCGCCGCAGGCGGGTCGCGACCCGCACCGCCGTCACGCTGACCGCGGCGGTCGTGCTGGCGACGGGATCCCTGGCGTCCGGGTGCGACGGTCCGTCGGGACCGGCACGCCTGTGCGAGGGCCTCCCGATCGTGCGCTGCCTGAAAAAGCTGCTGCGGGCGCTCCCCGGAACCGTGCACGCACAGTCCACTATGGACAACCAGACGCCGGCCGGTGCGTCGTGACCGCCCGGAGCACGCCGGTGCGCGTGCCGGTCCAGCTCCCGCCCGCGCCTCCGGCGCTGATCGGCCGCGGCGCGGAGCTGGCCCGGCTCGAGGAGATCGTGAGCCGGTCCGGGCCGTCGCCGGTGCTGGCGGTGGTCACCGGAGTGACCGGGATCGGGAAAACCGCGCTGGCCACGACGTTTCTGCACGGACGGCTCGGCGACTTCCCGGACGGGATCCTGGTCGAGCGGTTCGCCGCGGACGGCGGCGACGACGTGGGTGCCGCGCTGTACGGTTTCCTGCTCGCGCTGGGCGTGCCGCTGGAGGAGATCCCCGTCGCCGGGCAGCACCGCGCCTCGCTGTTCCGCACCGTCACCGCGGACCGCCGGTTCGCGGTGCTGCTGGACAACGCCGTACGAGCTGAGCACGTGCGGGCGCTGCTGCCCAGCAGCGCCCGCGCGGTCGTGATCGTCACCAGCCAGTCCCAGCTCAGCAGCCTCGCCCGCGACGGCGCGGACATCCTCCCCCTCCGGCCGCTTCCGGACGAGCGGGCGCGTGAGCTGCTCGTCGACCGCGCCGGTCCCGGCCGGATCGGCCCGGACGGCCTCGCCCACCTCGTCACGGTCTGCCAGGGCCACCCGCTGAAGCTCGCCATCGCCGCGGGCGACCAGCGCACGCACCCCGCCCGCAGCCCGCGCACCACCGCCAGTCACCTCGTCCGATCGAGCGGAGACACCGCCATGCACACCATTTTCGAACAACAAGCCGACGAGTGGCGGCCCGACACGAAACGGCTCCACCTGGCCCTCGGATGCCTGCCCGGACCGCGCTACGGCCTCAACGAACTCTCGAAGGCCCTGAGCTGGACGCGGGACTACCTCGACGACCGTGTCAGGGACCTCGTCGAGGTCAACTACCTCGTCGAACTGGAGCACGAGGACGTCGTCGAGCAACCCGAGCTGGTCCGCGCCGACGCCGACGACCAGGCGGACAAGCACTACGGGCACGACAAGGACCGCGACGAAGGCAGGCTCGACCTGCTGCGCCGCTACCTGCTCGCCTACCGCGACCACACCGGGGCCGCGAGCGCCTGCGCGCACCGCTACCGGCCCCCGCTCGACGGCGACCTTCCCTTCGAGAAATTCTCCGGCACCCGCGAAGAGGCCATGGCCTGGTGGCACCGGCACCGGCACAACGTCTACGGCGTCGCCGGCATGGCCGGCACCCGCCACTGGAACCACGACGTGTGGCGGCTGGCCGAAACCGTCTGGGGCTTCGTCCTGCACACCGGCGACTACAAACCGTTCCTCGCCCTGTGCCAGGCGGGGCTCGCCGCCGCCGAGGCCTGCGGCCACGGCCTGGCCATCGCGCGGATGCATCTGCAGATCGGGTTCCTCCACCACAAACTCGGACAACCGGACCTCGCCGTCCCGCACCACGACGCCGCGTACGCGATCGCCGTGCAGGAACAGCACGGGCCGACGCTGGCCACCGCGCTCTCGCGGCGAGGCCGTGACGCCAGCGCCCGCGGCGACTGCGAAGAAGCGTTGAAGTGGTACCGGCTCAGCGCCGCCAAGCACCGCGAGATCGGCAAGCTGCGCGGCGAGGCCATGAACCGGCGCCGCTGCGGCGAGATGCTGATCCTCCTGCAGCGCCCGGACGAGGCAGAGGCGGAACTCGTCGCCGTCGCCCGCTTCATGGAAGGCATCGGCGACCTGGCCCAGGTCGCCGAGACCGTCCTCCCGCTCGCCGCCATCCACGCCGGCCGCGGCGACACCGACACGGCCCGCACGATGCTGACCGACCTGCTCCCCCGAGTCGTGAACCACCCGGCAGCGCAAGCCGCGCAACAGATCCGCGCCGCCCTCGCCGACCTCGACGCGGCCGACGACAACCCGGAACCCGCGCCCGAGCCGTCCCCTCGCGATCAGCCCGAGCCCGCGAGCACGGACCCGGAACGATCCGACGCCCCGCGCGACGACAATCCCGCGACCGCGCCGGACACCGCAGGCGGCCCACGGGACGAGAACCGGTGACCTCGGCCCGCGCGGCCGAGGAGCGCCGCGGTCACCGCAGGGCGCAGGCCCCGTCACCGCACCGGACTGTCCGCGAAGGACCGGGAACACCGCGTCGGTCCACAATGGACTCCGCATCCGGTGCCGCAGCGTCCGCATCGGACGCCGAACTGCGTGCTGCGGCCGGCGACTGGGTTCCGCCGGGGCCGGACCTGGATCGTGCTTCGGCGTACCGGATCCGGGAGTACTTCCTCGGCGGCGGCGAGTACTGGGCGGCCGACCTCGCATGGTGCGCGGACGCGATCCAGGCCGTGCCGAACCTGCCCCTCGCCTACCACCTGACGCAGCGTTTCCTGGACCGCGCCACTCGTACCGCCGGGGACGCGGGCGTGGACCGGTTTCTGGTGTTCGGCGAGGCATCGCCGTTGCTGCACCCCGTCGTCGACCGCGTCCGGGACACCGGCGGCCGGGCCGTGTGCGCCGGCCTCGGCCATGTGTCCAAGGCGGACTGGGACTGCTGCGCGCAGGCGCGCGACGCCCCGATCGAATGGGTCCAAGGCACGTTCGCCGTCCCGGGCACCGTGCTCTTCGCCGAGGAGACGCAGCGGCTGTTGGCACCCGCCGCCCCGGTCTGCCTGGTGCTCGCCGACCACGTCCTCGACGCGGTCGGCGACACCGCTGCGGCCGCCGACGCGCTGCGCTGCTACACCGACCGGCTCGCTCCGGGCAGCCTGGTGATCGTCACCCACGCCACCTGCCACGGACTCGACTGCGATGAGGGCCCCGACCGGCTCGACCTGGCGACCGGGTGGCGGCACGCGTGCGAGAGCCGCCCCGGTTCGCGACCGGCACCGGTGCTGCCGCCCAGGCCCCGCCGGGTTCTGCGCTCCCCCGACGACCTCGCCCGCATCCTCGCCGGGCTCGACCTGCTCCCGCCCGGCATCACCCACGTCGACGGCTGGCGCAATCCCCACCCCACCTTCGTCCGCCCCGCCGAGTCGCTGTACCTGGCCGCGCTCGCCGCTGTTCCCGCCCCGCCGCACACCGGGCTCGACGGCGCTGCGGCCCCTCGTCCGGTCGACGTTTCTGCCCGGTGAAAGACATCTCAGGTTGTTAGAAGTCAAGCCGCGGCAGCGAGTGGGGGTGGAAAGGCTTGGTGTTCGTCGTAGAGGCAGCCGGTGCGGAGGCAGTGGTGGAGCTGGCCGAGGAATTTGTTGAACAGGTGTCGTTGGGCTTGGTGGTTCCAGTCTCCGGCGGCGCGGCGGGCGTCGAAGTGGCGTCTGGCGCCGGGGCTGGCTTTGAGCGAGGCGAGTGCCCAGATCGGCCCGACGGCGGCCAGGCGCCGGTTTTTGATGTGCCGGTGCGAGATCACGGTTTTCCGGCCGCTGGCGCGGGTGATCGGGGCGGAGCCGGCGTAGGCCTTGAGGCCGCGCGGGTCGGTGAAGCGGGCGCGGTCGTCCCCGATTTCGGCGAGCACCCGGGCGCCGGCCAGCAGCCCCAGGCCGGGGAAGCTGGTGATGATCCCGGCGTCCGGGTGCAGCTCAAAATGTGCCCGCGTGGCCTCCGCGAGATCGTGGGCGGCGGCGCAGGCGGCCTCGAATTGGCTCAACAGCGCGGAAAACTGGACGCCCATCGCGTTCTCCACGATCGGCGGCTGCCGCGACCGCTCCGACCGGAACACGCCGTGGAGACGGTCGACGTCGTGGTCGACGTTGCGGCGGCGCCCGGCCTTGGTCAGCAGGGCCCGCAACTGCGCGCGGGTCAGCTTCGCCGCGCGCGCGGGTGTCGGGGCGGCGGCGAGGACGGCGCGGGCGTCGCGGCGGGCCAGGCCGCCCTCGGGCTGTCCGGCGAAGGCGTCGAGCGCGGCCGGGTAGAACTGTTTGAGCAGCGACCGGAGCTGGTTGCCCAGCTGCTGCCGGGCCCAGACCGCGTCCTGCCGGGCCCGTGCCAGCACCCGGACGGCCCGGGCGAGGTCGGTGTCGGCGGGCAGCGGCCGGTGCGCGTCGGCGTCGGTGCGCACGATGTTGGCCAGCATCACCGCGTCCGCGGCGTCGGACTTCGCACCGGAAACCTGGCGCCGGGCCCGGTAACGCGATGCCGAGAGCGGATTGATCGCATAGACGGTGCGGCCGGTCGCGCGCAGCGCGGCGACCAGCAGACCGTGGTCGGTTTCGATCCCGACCGGGACCGGGTCCTCGGCGGTGTCGCCGGCCTCGGCCAGCAGCTCCAGCAAGCGGGCGAACCCGGCCGAGTCGTGCCCGATGCGGGCTTTCGCGACCACGGTTCCGGTGTCGTCGATGATGGCGGCATCGTGGTGGGATTCGGCCCAGTCGATGCCGCAGAACAGTGTCAAGTTGCTCTGCCTCCTTCGATGTTTCTGCTGCTCACGGGTCCAGGCGGGGTCACGCGGCGCCCTAATCGCGGGACTCGGCGGTCCGTCATCTCAGTAGCCGTTCGCGACTCCGGCACACCGCGGGAACCCCGTTCTGCCGAAGAGCTCGAAGCTCGGGAACACATCGAGAGGTCACCTCCTGCGGCGGACTCGAGCAACGACATCCCACCACCACGATCACCAGCCCACCGGCAGACGCGCCGTTCTTTCACAAGTCGTCGAACGACGGGAACCCACAGGCGTCGCCGCCAGTGAACCAGCACCAACCGACCCAGCCACGAGCCGGAAGAACTACCCCTACTACCGATTAGGAACGACACCAATGGCTGCCGCAGCGCCCGCCGGTATCCGACGACCTGGCCGACCCGGACGCGCCGCGCACCGGGCGGCGGTTCTTCTCCTGTCCGCCGGGAGCATCGTGCCGCTGCTGACGGCCTGCGGACCGGACAGCACGCCGCCGGATTCGCTGCCCGCGGCGGGCGCGCCCACGACGGCGAGTTCCGTTCCGTCGGCCGGTTCCGGTGCCCGTCCTGGGTATCCGGTGACGTGCGGTCGGAACTCCCTGCCCGACGAGCGCTGTTTCGACCCCGGCGCAGTGAAACCGGAGGCCCTGGAGCGCCACCTGGCCGCCAAGCTGGGATGGACCTGCTACAAGCAGGGCGCCGCGAACGCACCGCCCGCCGCCCCGCACGACATCGAGACGTGCAGGGCCACCGGGCGCGATCCCCACGGCGGCAAATACGAGTGGGACCAGACGATCAGCTGGACCAACCGAGCAGAGGACCCGCGGGATCCGCTGGAAACCCTCAACTTCACGGCCTCGGCCACCAAAATCTCCGCGCGCGGGGAAACGGCCTCGGCCGACGACGCCTACTTCATCGCCGAGCACACCATCCGGCACCTGACGGAGGCGGCCTTTCCCGACCACCCGCAGATCGCCTCGGCGCTGCTCGACCTCTACCACCAGTCGTGCGGCGAGCACGCCACGTCGGGCATCAACGCGTACCGCAGCAGCACCGGCTACGAGATGTCCTGCCTTCCCGCCGACCCCATCAGCAGCGTGAACTCCAAAGGCGAGACCTACACCATCTTCACGACCGTCGGCGGGATAACGGGATCGCTCGTGTTCACCCCGCCGACCGCGTCGAAGCCCGCCCGTGAGGACCCGGGCGACCAGCCGCACTCCCTCGCCACAGCTGACGTCCCGCAGCACACGCGAACAGACCACGCTCGTCGCCTAGCCGCACGAGGAACGCCCCGATGACCCCGCCACCGCACGGGCCCGGCCCGTGGCCGCCCGAAGGCTGGCCGCCGCATCCATCCGGACCGGGCACGCCGCCAGGACCGGAAACGCCGCCGGGACAACAGTTTCCACCCGCCCCGCCGTCGATGCTGCCCGCAGTGCACGTCGGAAATCCGCATCGCCTCCCGACGCCCGCGGTGCCCTTTCCGCCGCAGCCCGCGCAGTTCGGCGCTCCGGGTTCCTGGCCGTATCCCGGTGCCCCGGGCTACGCCGCGCACGCCCGAATCGGCGGCCGGCCCGGCGGCCCGGCTCCTCGGAAGAGGTCGCGCATTGTCGTGATCGTCATGGGAGCGCTGGTCAGCGTGATCGCGCTCGCCTGTTTCGCCGTGGCCGGCGGGATCATGCGGCACACGCACGGGACCGACACGGCGGGCGCGCCGACGCCCCCGCCGGTCTACAGCGCACCGCCGACGACCTGGCGCGCCGAAAGCAGCGCACCGAGCACCCCGGCCACAGCCGGACCCAGCGCCACGAGCAGCGCATCGACCCGACCCTCGGCGGACCCGACGCCCGCCGGCCCGCGCCGCGTCCTGCGGCTCGCGGACAACCCGCTCTTCGCGCGTACGTCCACGGGGCTGGCGAACGACCCGTGCCCCCTCAGCCGCTGGCGTTCGGACCGCGACAGCGCGCAGCGGTTCTTCCAGTCCGCGATCACATGCCTGGACAGGGTGTGGTCCCGGGTCCTCGCCGGCGCGGGCCTGCCGTTCAATCCCCCGCACCTGTTCGTCGGCTCGTCGCGGCAGATGCGAAGCCCGTGCAGCGGCGGCAGAGACGACTTCGCCGCCTTCTACTGCGGGCAGAACCAGGCCCTCTACATGCCGCTGGACACTCTCGACATCGACCAGTTCGGCGCCCATCCCGGCGTCTACCTGGCCGTCGTGGCACACGAATACGGCCACCACGTGCAAACCCTGTCCGGCGTGAAGGACGCCATGGACTCCGCGGCCGCCGCCGCGGGCGCCGAGTCCGAACCCGGACGGGAACTGTCGCGCCGCCTGGAACTGCAAGCGCAGTGCTTTTCCGGGATGTTCCTTGGCTCGGCCTCGGTCGCAGACGGAGGATCGGTCGACCGCAACCTTTTCGAGGAAGCCTGGTCGACACAGCGCCGCGGAGATCATGGCGGCGCGGTGCGCGACCACGGCACCGACGCGCACTCCGCCCAGTGGTGGCAGCACGGCGCGACGACGAACCGGGTCTGGCAATGCAACACCTGGGCTGCGAAAGCGTCGGAGGTTTCCTGAACATGCCCCGCAGAGCCTCCCTCACCGGTCGCCCCGCCACGTGCACCCGCACGCGGCCAGCGCCGCGCACCGGTCCGCACGACCGCCCCGGCGAGACTCTTCGGATCGTCGCCGGGCTGCTGGCTCTCGTGATCGGCGTCGTGCTCGCGACGCTCGACCCCGCGACGACTGCGAGCGGGCCCGCTCTGCGGACCGTCTCGACCGTCCGCGACAGCCAGGCAGTGTGAGGCATTTCCCGTGTCCGCGCCACCTGGTCGGAAGATCCCGTTCAGCAACACCGTCCCCGAGGACGAGGCCGAGCGGATCGCCCAGATATACAAGGAAAACCTCAACGTCGCGCTAACTGCTCTGCAGTGCGGACGGTGCTACAACACCGTCAAGCTCATCGTGGAAGCGAAACTGCTGTACGTTCCGTTGCGACGGCCCGTCGACGTCGAAGAGCAACAGCGCATCGTCAGGCTGTTCGGCAAAACCCGCAGCGTCGCGGCGACCGCGCGCGGGGTCGGACGGGCCTACGCCACCGTGAAAACCGTTCTCGTCCGGCGAAAGCTGGTCGAGGCCGAGCTGCGGCACGCGGGGAAGTTCGCGTCGTTGGACACGGCATGGGCGAGCAACGGCCTCACGATCGCGGAGTACATCGACTGGCACGCTCGGCTCGCAGCCGAGACCAGGCCCCGCATGGTGCCATGATCGTGTACCTGGCCGGGGTCGGGGCCGGGATCTGACGCTCGTAACGCTGTGGCTGGTGTTGTGGCTTTACACGAGGCGGGCCAACCGCCCGCCGCGCGACTGGGATCCCGACGCCACCGTGGAGATGCCCCGGATTCCGGGAGACCCGCGCTGAACCCCGGCGGCAGGGCCGAAGAGGAAAGGGCAGGTCAGCTGCTGTTTCCGGCGTCGCCTGTTCCCGAAGAAACAGGAAACCACTCCCTCTTCCGCATCTCGGAGTTGGGGCTGGAGACAGCCCGGATCACCGGGACCTGTTGCAGCGCAAGGAGATTCGTCATGAACGACACCACTGTGGACAGTTCTCTCGTCGAGCAGCCGACGGGCGACCCTGTCGAGCACGCGGCGAACGCGGTCGTGGTGACCCGGGACCGCCGGGTCCTGCTGGCGGTGCGCGACCGCGGTCCGTTCGCCGGGCTCTGGGGTCTGCCCGGCGGGGTGTGCAAGACGGGCGAGGCGACCGACCGCGTGGCGGTGCGCCGGTGCCGGGAGAAGACCGGCCTCGACCTGACCGGCACGCCGCTCATTCCGGTGTCGTCGCGGGACGAAGGCCGTGACGCCTTCCGCCGTTACTGCACCGTGTCCTACGCCGTGCTGCTGGACTCGGCGCCGCCGGTGGAAGTCGGCCACGCCGTGCGGGCGGTCGCGTTCGTGCCGGTCGAGCAGGCCCTGGCCCGGCCGATGCCGTGGGACCACGCGGAGATCATCCGCGAGGCGCTGCGAGCGCTGGGCCTGCCAGGCGAGTGACCCGGCGACGGCGGATGCCGGTCGGGTCCGCGAGGATCCGGTCGGCGTCACGCCGTGAGATCGTCCGCCGCGCGGTCCGGAACGGATCGAGGTGCCGGGGAGGGCGGACCGGCGGCGGACGAACGCGGGCGGGCTTCGCGTCGTAAGGTCCTGATCGTGGATGCGGTGTGCGGGCACGAGATGCGTGCTGCGGGGGTCGCGTGCGGTCGTCCGGCGGGGCACGAGCCTCCTCACCGGCCTGCAGGCTGGGACGACGATTCGCCCCGGGACGCGGCGGGAAACGGTCGACGGCGCGGGCCTCGGCTCTCGTCCCGCGATCTGGCGTACCGCGAGCAGCTCGGCGTGGCTGCCGGCGAGCCGTTGCCCGCGGTGCCGGGCGCGACTCAGGTCGGGGCGGGCGAGGCGGTGACACCGCGCCGCCGGGCTCGACGCGACGGTGCGGCGGGACCGGTGCGGACCACCACCGGGAATCCGGTGCCCGCCCCGGCCAGCGAAGGCCGGGAGCAGACCTCTGCTGCGGGAACGACGCGTGCGGTCGCCCGGTCCGGGGGCACTTGCAGCGCCTGTCTCGAGCCCTACCGCAAGGGCGTCCCGTTGGGCAGGACCGGTGAGGGCTGGGGACACGAAGCCTGCGCCGACAACGCCGCCGAAACGGAGAAGATCCGGTCCGGGGCGACATTCCGCAGCCGCCGCGCTTCGACCTGGCGACGGGGCGCGGGACCGGGGAAGACGCGCGACCGGTTCTGACGTCGGCGCCGGATCCGTCGCCGAAACCCGAAGACGCCGCGGTCGGAAGCGCCTAGTCCGGAGGGAACGGCGCGGTTTTCAGGGCTCTGAGGACCTTGTCCGGCCGGGCGCGCGGCTCGGAGAAATACGCGGCGGCGGCATGGGCGACGGCGCTGCGGTACGGCCGGGTCAGGTTGATCTCGTCGGGCGGAGGGAGCTTCCTCAGCGAATGCAGGACGGCCCTCGCCACCAGAATCGCCTCGGTGCGCACCGCCTTCGGTTCTGTGGAGGGCGGCTGCTTGTCGTCGGGCGGGCTCGCCCGGGCTCGGCGCACGGCCTGCCGGCGGGCTTCTGCGAGGATCGCGGCCGCGGCCGCGGCGGGATCCGTTGTCGTGTCCTCGCCGGTCATGCCCGCTTCCTGTCTTCCGCCTGAATGCTACGGCTGAAATGGTGGTCACTGAGGTGTGCAGGTGCGTAATCCACAGTGTCCGCCGCGAATTCCGGCGGACTGCGCGGGCGGATCAGTCGTAGAGCCCCTCCACCGTCCACGCAAGGGCGTCTCTGTCGACAATGCCTGTCATGAGCAGCGCGTCCTCGCCGTCGTCGGGGCGCGGGCCCGCGAGGACGACCTGGATCCTGACCACGCGCCGGGTGCCGTGGGGTCCGATCCGCGTGATGACGGCGGGCCACGGCCCGGCCCAGCTCAGGACGTGCCGCGGTGCGCCGGTGCCGAGGACGACCGCAGCCGGGGGCTCGGTGAGCCGGGCGCGGGCGGTCCAGCCGAGGGCGGTGCCGCTGGGGCCGAGCACGCGGGCGGGCCACGGTGTGGGCGGGACGGTCGCGGGCGAGGGAGCGGGCAGCCGTCCCGGCCACGGGGCGTCGGGGTCGCCGTCGTCGTGGGGTTTCTCGCCCCAGGGCACCAGGCGAACCTGTTCGGCGGGTCCGCGGCCGCCGTCCAGTACCGCGGTGAGCACCGCGTCGGGGCCGAGCAGGCCCTGCACTCGGCCGATCGCGCGCGCGGCGCGGTCGTCGGCGTCCGGCTGCGTGCCCGCGGCGGGCAGGCTCAGCTGCAGCGCGCCCCCGGACACGGTCTCGGCCGGTTGGAGCGTCATGCGCACGATGCCCGAGGAGGGTCGGTCTTCCTCGCGACGCCGCAGCCAGCCCTCCAGCTGCCATCGCACCCGATCCGTGATGCCATCGGCCGCGAGCGGCTCGGCAGCACGCCAGGTGCGGCTGTGTTCCTCGCCGTTCTCGGTGACGGCGTGGATGGCGAGTTGGGTGCAGGCCAGGCCGCGGTCGGCCAGGCGCACGTGCAGTTCGCTGCCCGCCGCTCGCGCCGCGAACGCGATCGCGTCGACACGGTCCAGCGGGTCGTCCTCGAACCGCTTCTCGACTGTCAGCTCCGGCGGCGGGGTCCGCCGCGACGGCGGGCGTTCCGAGAGGCCGCGCGCGAGCCGGTGCGCGAGGACGGCGTCCCGGTCGAACCGGCCCGCGACGTCGCGTTCGGGAAGTTCGGCGAAGTCCCCCAGCGTCTGCAGGCCGAGCCGGTGCAGCAGGCCGACCAGCTCGGAGCGGTCGGCGCCGGGCTGGCTCAGCTGCCTCAGCGTCAGGGGTGCGAGGAAAGCGGGGGTGCCGCCGGGGTCGACGATGCGGCCGAGCTGCGCGGCGAGGGTCGCGCCGAACAGGCCGTCCGCGATGCCGATCTGGGATTCCGCGCCGGCGAGTGCGGCGACCTGGTCGACGAGTTGCTCGGCCAGCACCGTCTCCGAGCCCGCATGCTTGGCGGGGCCCGCGATCGGGAGCGCGATCAGCCCGGGACGGACGATTTCCAGGCCCGCGGCCACGGTCTCGACCGCGCGCGCGACAACTTCGAAACCGCGCGCGTCGCGATCGGGATCGTGCGCGAACACGACCAGCTCCGGGCAGCGCGACTGGGCTTCGCGCCGCCGCATCCCGCGCCGCACCTGCGCGGCCCGGGCGGCAGCGGAGCACGCCACCACCCGGCTGCCGTGGACCACCGCCGCCGCGGAGGTGACCGGAAGCCCCGCCGCCGCGATCGCGGCCACCACGGGCCAGTCCGGGCACCACAAAGCCAGAAGGCGCGTTGACCCAGCACTATTCATCGGATGCAACACCGGTTTCGCTGCCTGGCGCGTACCGGGGGTCCAGCGTTCGCAGGGTTCACGGCGCGACCACCGTCATCGCCGGGCGGGCGGTTTCCGCCGGTGACGGCGTCGGGGGCGCGATCGTCCCGTCCGGGCCGGGAAGCCGGACGGCCACCGCAGCCTCGGCCGCGCGGCGGCCGTCCCGGCGGACCACCGCGTCGCGGTGCTCGAGGCGTCCGCGCCCGTCGGCGGCGGCGCCGTGCCAGCGTCCCGGCTCGGCTCGCAGGCTGACGTCCGCGCCGGGCCACGGCCCGGCCGCGATCAAGACCGCGCCCCGGTTGCGGGCGCGGCGGGAAAACCGCGCCGCAGCTGCAGCGGAAACCGTGCGGCACAGTTCGGGCCCGAGCGCGACGATGTCGAGCCCGTCGAGCAGCGCCCCCACCGCGCCGGCCGCGTCCGAGCCCGGGCGCGGCACCAGCACCAGCCGCTGCAGCGCCACCCCCAGCTCCGCCGCCGCCACGAGACCCACCGACGGCATCCCGACAAGAGCGGCCCACGCCCCGTGCTTGGTGGGTTCGGCCAGCACGCTCAGCAGCAGCGACGTCGACCCGGACACCGCCACGGTCGTCCCGCGCCGGAGCCCGCCGAGCGCGGCGAGCGGTCCGGCCACCGGCAGCGTGCTGCCGTCGGCCGCCGCCGACGCGCGCTCCCCGGCCAACGCGGCCGCGGTGCTGACGCCCGGGATCGACGCCAGACGCGCAAGCGCTGCGGCCGTGGTCACCGAACGCCTCCCCTGTTTCTCGACGTGCCGTTGCTCGATCTGTCGGGCGGGGAAGGCCCGGCAGACCCCTCGTGCGCTGCCCGGACGTCGCAACGGGCTGCGGTTCCCGCAACCGGGCAGGCTCCGCCGCTGCCGATTCCGGCCTGGCGTACGACGGAATGTAAAACATCACCCGCCGTGTTGTCGAACAAATGTTCGAGATGTCACCGGTACGGGGGCTGGGCGACCTCAAATGTATAACGGCCTATACGGTGCCGCGCGGCTCTTCGAGGGTGCCCCCGTCGCCCTCGAAGAGCAAAACGGACCGGCCTGCGGCCGGGCTCATCAATAAGGCCGATCTTCGATCTCTGCGTGCCGCAATGATGACGAACAGATATCCAAGCTGCTAGCGTTTACGCAAATGACTTTGTCTATCGAGAGGATGTGCGGGATGACGCAGCCGGCCGGGGATCTGCTGTCGACCAATCAGGTGGCCGAGCTGCTGGGCGTGTCGCCCGCTCGGGTGCGCCAAATGCCCGCCGAGGGGCTGCTGCCCGCACCGGAAGACTTCGGCGCGCGAGTGGGAGCGTGGAACCGGGCCGACGTCGCCGCGGTCAAAGCCCAGCGCGAGGGCACGGAAACAAGCCCGATCGCGGGCCTGCTGTCCCCGGCGGCGCACCCGCTGAGGCGGATCCGCGACCAGATCGTCGACGTGCCGGTGTTCGGAAACGGCGAGTCCCGCCCGTTTCACCTGCGCGCATGGCAAGGCACTGCCGACGAAGGCGAGCGCACCGTCGCGCTGCTCGGCAATCTCGACGGCGGCGTCGACGTCTCCGACCGGCTCGACGCGTGCGTGCGCGAGGCGAGTGCGCTGCTGGGCCTTCCCGGCACGGCGGTCGCCTGGTTCCTGTACCGGCCGTGCCTGGAGCACACGATGCACTACCAGCACGTGCAGCACCTCGTCCTGGCCGGGGATGGCAACGACGAGGAACCTGCCGAGCGCGGACGCCTGCGCCGGCTGCTCGCCTCCCGCGCGGTGCGGCCCCCGGCACCGCCGCAAAGCTGGCGCCGTCCCGGAACGCTCGGCGAAGTCGAAAAGCTGATCGGGGCCGCCGTCGAGGCCTACCCCGGCCCGGCCTACCGGCCGCAGTTCGTCGAGGAATGGCAGCGGCGGCGGCGCACCGTCGAAGCCACTCGCGACACCATCTACTTCGAGCCCTTCATGCGCGCCCTCGCGCACCTGCAGCGGATCCGCCCCGACGTCGCCGATCCCGCCCGGCAGGACGACCTGGAGGCGGCCGTGCGGCTGCTGGCCGACGAGATCCAGACCCGCCTCGACATCGAGCGGCCCGGTTTCGACGACGGCACGCGGCCGAACACGCCGCGCAACGCGCCCGTGCCCTACTGGCCCGGCACCTGGGCGGCGCGGCTCGTCCTGCCGCGCCCGGACCCGGCCGACCAGCAGATCCTCGACCGGTACCCGGACGAATTCGTCATCCCGCAGGACCCGGTCGAGCACGGCGACCTGCGAGCCCTGCTCGCACGCCTGCGCGCGTGGGTCGAAGAGTCCGACCCGTACTCCGACCGGCCCGACCCCGCGCTGCACGCCGCACTGACCGAACCGGCCAGCCTGCTCGCCTTCTACCTGGGGGCCTACGACCGCGACTTCGCCGAGAACGACCACCCGGACACCATCCCGGAACAATTCCTGGTCTGCGGCGACCACGACCGCGCCTACCTGGCCTCGATCGCCTGGCAGGACGAGCCGCCCGAGGACACCCGCGCCTACCGGAGGCTGTCCGCCCAGGTGTGGACCGAGGACCGGGAGGACCCGTTGCGCTACGGCTACGACAGCCGCGGCGCGCTCGTCGTCCACCACCCCGGCGACCGGAAAGACCCCTGGTCCGAGTGGTACATCACCGACTGGCCGCTGCGCCCGCCCGCCGACGGCATCCCCGCCGGAGCCGCGATCGTCGCCGACGCCGGACGCGGCGACCGGCCCGCCTACATCCGGGGCCCGGGCGAGCGGATCACGCCCCTGCCCCGCGTGCCCTCGAAAGTGCAGTCGCAATGGTCGTTCGGGTACTCCGGAGGCGGCCCCGGCGCTCTCGCCGCCGCCATCGCCTCGGCGTTCGTCCGCGCCGACAACCTCGACCGGCGACCGCCGCGCGCCTGGACGGAGTGGATCGACAACCAGGTCTGCTTCGGCCTCGACGAACGCCCCAGCCGCCATCGGGAAATGACCGAACTGCGCCTGCCGGTCGACACTATCCGCGAACGCTACGCCCGAGCCTGAACGCCTTCACCTGTTCCACGTAGGCCGCGAGGCCGGCTGGCGGAAGTTCCGTCAGCCGGCCTCGCTGGAGGTTGCCGATACCCGTGCCGGCGTCGGGCCGGTCAGCGGCGTCGGCCTCGGGGGGCGTGGAAGCGGGCGCCGACGTTGTCGGGCGGGTTGAGGAACACCAGCGCGCGCCACCACCGGGCCGCCTTGCGAGGGTGCTTGTGGGAGAGAAGGTCGGCGTAGGTGTAAAGGAGCCGGTGCGCGGGCCGGTTGTCCAGCTGCCCGTAGAGCAGGAAGTCCAGGAACGGCCACGGCAGGCTGGCCTGCAGCACGCAGACCCCGGCCTCCGCCCATTCCAGCGCCTCGTCCAGGTCTCGCGGGTCGATCGGGAACGGGTCGCCCTCGTCGGAGTCGTCGAGGCCGGCGGTCAAGCAGGCCCATTCGGCGAAGTCGTCCAGGCAGCGGGGCGCGAGCTGCACGCCGTCGACGTCGCGGCACGCCGCTTCGTAGGCGGCCAGCTCCTCGGGACCGGATTCCTCGTGCGGCTGCCAGAGGCGTTCCAGCCGCCACGTGGGACGCTCGCCGAGTTTCGCGACTTCCCGTTCCAGCGGGCTCGTCTCGTTCGCCGGGAACTGGGCGTAGTAGTCGGCGGCGTCGAAGTCGAAGTCTTCCTGCCAGGCCAGGATCGGCCGGTCGAGCGCCGCCAGCGCTTTCCGCGTGATGCGCCCGGTCGGCGGCACCCACGGCATCGACCAGTCGGGCGGCTCCTGCAGGCGCGTCACGAACATCCCGTCCCGGAAACGGTTCCTCATGTCAGCGCCGTCCGAGCGCTGCGGGCGGCGGCGTAGGGAGAGGCCAGTAGATCGGGTCCCGGATGCCGTGCCCGGCCGCGAGCAGCGTTTCTTCGGGCGTCTGCAGCACCGGTGCGCACCGGATCAGCTGCGAGGGCGCGGCGGCGGCTCCGTGTTCCCAGCTCGTGACGACGGGAAGCGGCAGGAGCGCGGCCTCGGCGACGTCGGATGCGGACAGGCCGGTAGCGGCGCGGCGGTGGCGCAGGAATCCCGCCACCGTCGTGGCGTATTCGAGGGCCTCCGCCCGCACGTCCAGGGCGGCGGGCAGCGCCGGGTCGACGACCGGCATGGACGTGCCGGTGACGTCCAGCAGCAGTTCGGGCGCGCCGGCGGCGTAAAGGGCGACCACTTTCGCCGCGCAGTCCCGCATCAGCGCGCGGGTCCAGGACCGCGCTTCGCGGTCGGCCATGTCGGAGCGCAGCCGCCACACGCTCTCCAGGCCGTCGATGCGGAAGTCGAAGTCGACGATCAGCATGTCCTGGCCGCAGAAGGCGTTGTGGTGGGTCCAGGCCCGGCCCACGATCAGTTCCGGGGCGGCGAGGAAGGCGGTGAGCAGTCGTTCCAGCGACCGGGCTTGTGCGATCGCGCAGGAGACGTCGAAGAACCGGCGTTGCGCGAGACCGACGAAGTGCTCGAACTCGCGGGCCAGCACGCCGGGCAGCGACGGGTCGCCGACATGCTCCTGCGGCCCCCGTCCATCGGTCGGAGGCGTGTCCGGGGCGGAGAACAGGGAGTTCTGCCGGAGGCCGTTCAGGAGGGCGGGGTCGAAGCCGCGCGCCGCGGCGCGCGGCTCGAGGTTGCCGAAGATCCACCACCACGACGGCGGGCGGAGGTCCCCGGTCTGCAGGTAGCGCATGGCCAGATGGTCGGGATCGCCGGCGACGTCGGCCAGGTCCTGGTCGTACAGAAAGAGAAAGTCCTCGTCCTGCTGGAAGACCTCGCGCATCATCGCGAACTGCCGGTGCCGCGCGGTGTAGGCGTCGCGGGCGGGCAGGCCCCGGCTCTCGGCGAAGTCCTCGTCGTCGAGGAGGTCGAGCAGATGCTTGGCATGGTTCATGATCAGGTGCAGCGCGACTTCCTCGGCGGTGCAGCGCGGCAGCGGAGCGCGGCCGGCGAGCAGGTCGTCCCGAAGGTCGAGGACGGCGCGCACCATCGCCATCCGCCAGGCCGCGTTCTGCCGGTCGCACAACGGCGGCAGCAGGCCGAAGAACGACTCGCCGGGCAGCTCCTCGTCCTCGTCGCCGCGTTCGTAGGGGTTCTCGCCGAGCTGGGTCAGCTCGTAGCGGCCCTGTTCGGCCAGGTCCTCGGCGGCCGCGGCGAGCAGCAGTGCGCCCTGCCTGGTCAGGTACTGGCCGAGCGGCCCGTTGTCGCCGGAGTGGTAGGCGTCGGTGTAGGCGGCCCACGGATCGACCGGGTCGTCCAAGCCGAGCAGCCGGGCGGCGTCGGCGGCTCCGGCAGGCACGTACGTCGCGGCAGCGCCGGTGTCAGCCAGCGCTGCGTCGACCCAGCGGGGATGCGGGAGGGGTTCGCGGGGCGCGGTGATGGAGAACGGCGACCACCAGTAGCGCACGGCTGCCCATCCGCCCGGCGGCGATGGCGGCGATTCCTCGCCCTGCCCGGTCGGCTGCGCCTCGGGAATAGTGTGCTCGGCGCCGTCGGTGACGAATGCGCCCCACAGCGCTTCCCAGAACGGGGCGTCGTAGCCGTGCTCGTCGTAGCCGCCGGGCACCCGGATGCCCAGCCCGCGCAGTTCTTCGTCCGAGGCGGCCAGCAGCCGCGGCGCGAGGTCGAGCATCAGCTCCAGCGCCACCCGTTCCCCTGTGCAGCGCGGCACCGGCGCCCGCCCGGCGTCGACATCGCCGGCCAGCGCGTCGAAACACGCGGCCATGGCAAGCCGGAACCGCTGGTCCTGCCGGTCGCAGTCCGTCGGCAGCAGCGCGAGCACCGTGTGGCGGGCGCGCTTGGCCCCGCGACGCAGAGGTCGGTCGCCGTAGTGCAGTGCGTCGCGGTAGGCCAGCGTCGCCAGCAGGCGACCCGTCGCGGCCAGCAGGCTGGCGGTGAACGGCGGGAACACCAGCTCCAGTTCGTCGTACGCAGCCTCGTAGTACTCGGCCTGCTCGGTGTAGGCGGAGTACGGGTTGCCGTCCACGACAGTCACGGGCGGGGCCTTTCGATATGCCGACGGCGTATCCGCAGGTGCGGCTGCGACGAACGGCGCGGCGTCGTTCGGTCAATTCCGGGCCGATGCACGACATTCTGTCAGGCCACGTTGTGCTCTAGCCTGTCGAGTGTCCGGTCGTCGACGGCCTCGATCCGGCCAGGGTGCCAGAAATCTTGGGGCGTGCAGGGCGCGGATTCGGGTGTGTCGCCGCGGGTTGCTGCCTCGTGGGCGGGCAGCCTCTCCCCTGCCTCGTTCACAAGCCGCGGCGGCGGGACTGCGCGCGCACAGCGCGCACTCGCGCCGCCGTCCGGCTCCAGCCTCGCGCGCATCGCCACCTCTGGCAGCGAAGGCGGCGCCGGAGTCGCGCCACCGCACTGCGGGATATTGGCTGACCGGGCCGGGCACGACATGGCTGAGAATCTGTTTGCCCTGTTGGCGGGCCGGACGGCGAGTGTGTCCGCACGCGCGTTCGCGAAGCTGTCCGCTAGGCTCCCTGTTCTGCCGAGGCCTACCGGGGGTTGGAGGACGGTCTGCACGCGTTTACGGCACCCGCCAGCAAAATCTACGAAGGTTATCTGTCGGTCATGCGGCAGAAGGCGGCCCAGGGCAGGGGCGGCACATCCGTCGGCGAATTGCTGCGCGAAAAGTTCGGGATCGAAACGTGGGAATGGACCCGCCTCAAGGTCGTGTACGAGGCTGCGGAAGCAGGCGACGAGAACGCAGCCGATCTCGTCAGAGACATCGACGCCAGGCGGACCACGGTGTCAGCCGCCTACGGCCAAATCCGTCGCAACCTCGCGGACGCCGATCGGCAGAACCTGCCGAAGAAGGTCCAGCTGCGCGATGTGTACGACTTCGCTCTGCGCAGCAACGGATTCGCGCAGACGACAGCGAAAGCGGTGCGACTGAACGTCCCCGTCAGCACGTCCGGGATGAGCCCGAAAGACGTCGCCGACTGCATCGTCCAACTGCGCGCGGCGGGCTTGAACCTGAAGGCCATGGCCGATCATCTTTCCCGTTCACAAGGAGGCACGTAGTTCCATGGCAGTCCGTCGCAAACGCGTCCCGGCCAACCAGCTCGGGGTCGACAGCCGGGTCCAACGCCACCAGCTCAACGAGAGCACGCTGACCGAGATCCGCGAGAACTACAACCGCGGAGCGCTGCAGACGCTCCAGGTCTCCGAGCGCGCCGACGGCACCCTCGTGATCCTGGACGGATGGCACCGGTGGACCGTCGTGCAGGAGAAAGAGGCACCGGAGTATCCGCTGGACTGCCATGTGCACACCGGCCTGAGCATCGGCGAGGAAGCCGCGTTGTTCCGGCAGTTCAACAACAACAAGCCCGCCAACAAGATCGACCTCTTCTACATCCGCATCACCCAGGGAGATCCCGTCGCGCTGGGCATCAGGAAGATCGCGGACGACAACGGCTGGACGATCGGAAAAGCCAAGCACCAGATCAGTTCCGTCGCCGCTCTGCAGACGATCTACAAGCACGGAGCGGGCGACGAACCCGAGTACGGCCCCACGTTGCTGCACAACACCATCTACGTCGTCACGCAGGCTTGGGGCAACGACGACCCGAAGACGGTGGACCAGAACATCCTCGCTGCGGTCAGCCAGTTCTTCGTACACGTCGACAAGCACGAAGCCAAGAACGGCGTCGATCTTCAGCTCGACGTCGACAGGCTGGCAGCGAATCTTGCGGCCTACACGAAAAACGGTCCGAGCGGGTGGCTGTCGGGAGCCCGCGGCATCGCCGCCGGCACGTCCAAGACTCTCCGGAAGGTCCTCATGGGCGAACTTTTCGACATGTACAACAAAGGCAAAGGCGGTCGCAAGCTGCCCGCGGCCCTCCGGCCGCTTTAACCGTCGGAACTGATGCGGACCGGGCGAACCTGATGCGGTTCTCACGAACGCGATGCTGAGGGTCTGCCCATGATCGGCGCTGTCCTGGCTCGGCGAAGGTGACGCCGACTCGCTCCAGGCGACGCCGCGGCTCGGCTACCTGACTCCCGGTTCGCTGAACCTGAATCCGGTCGCCTGCTGCCGGGCCCGGGAAGCCCTGCGCGAGCGGCCGTGGCACCGCTGTTGCCGGGTCCAGCCGCGGTCAGCTCGCGAACCAGGCGGGTTCGCCGTGTCGGGCGTCGAGCACGTCGGCACCGAAGTCCTGCCGGATCTCGGCGATCAAGGGCGCGAGGTCAAGGGCTTTGACGATGTCCTTGCGTTGCCACAGCGGCATCTCCGGTTCCGTGCGGTCGAAGAGGATTCCGCAGGAGCGGTACAGCTCTTTGTGCAGGCCGCGCCCGATCTGGACCGCCCGCGCGGTTCCGAGAAATTCGACGTTGCTCAGCGCGGCGACGACGGCGTCGTGGGCGTGCCGCATCTCGGCGCGGTTCTTCTCGTCCTCTTCCTGGCTGAGGGCGAGCGAGCCCATGTTCGCCTTCAGGTCTCCGCGGCTCACCCGGTTGAACAGCGCGTCGAGCTTGATCCGCCATTCCCGGACCGCCTGGAGGAACGCGCGGTACGCCTGGACACGTTCGGCCGCCGACGCCCGCTCGCCGTCCTTGCCGCCGGTGCTCACCGGGGCAGGCTCCTGCTCGGCCGACCGGAGCCGTCGTTCTTCGAGCAGGAGCCAGGTCCCTCCGTCGAACGCGCGGCCGGCGAAGTCCATCAGTTTCCTGCGTTTGCGCGCCCGGAAGACGCAGCGACGTGCGGCCCTGACGGCCATGTTCGCGGCGATGAAGGACTCGTGGGCTTGGTCGTTGGCCTCGTCCGCGGTCTTCGGCATCCGGCTCGCGATCGCGCGGTAGGCCTGTGCGTCTTGGCTGTCTCCGGGCGGCTGGCCCTGCGGTCCGGGTCGGTTGCCGGGCTGCGGTGACGTCATGCGGAGCCTCCCTGTCGCACCTGGCGGCGAGCGGAGGTTGCGTACCGCCTCTGACGTCCCGTTATCACTCTCCGCACTCCGCCCATGACTGCGACTGTAATCCAGGCGGACTGTTGCGGTCACCTGTTCGGCGGTAGTGCGCGCGAGCGGGGTCAGAGCACGCGCGCGGTGCATGACCGCGTGCGTGGTCGGACGCCGAGCGGAGGCGACGGAGCTTGCGGGAGACTGGCCGGATCCTGGGCGAGAGGAGGCGGTCATGACCGTCGAGAACGCCGAAGACCACCCGTCGCTCGTGTACGTCGGCTACGGCGAGGCGATGCACCAGATGCAGCTGCTCGAGGTGTCGCTGTGGCTGTTCGCGACGCGGAGGTTCAAGCGCGCCACCACGGCCGAGCAGATGATCCGGAAGGTCGAAGGCTGGGACCACGGCGAGCTGGGGCGGATGTGGGGCAGCCTCAAGATCCAGGACCACTGGCCGGACGGCCTCGTCGCCGAGATCAGCGAACTCGTGGACGCCCGCAATTTCCTCGCGCACCGGTTCCTGCTGCTGCACTTCGCCTGGCAGCCTTCCCCGCAGCACACCGAGGAATCCGCCGCATACCTCATCGGGCTCAACGCACGCCTCGACGCGGTGCTCGACGCGCTCGAGCGACACGCGCGAAGCCTCGGCATCGCCACCGTCGACGACCTGGACGACGACGTGCGCAGGGAACTGGAGGCGCTGCGCCCCGGGGCAGCACCCGACGCCGACGCGTAGATCCGGGCGCTGGCCAGCCCCTGTCCCGCGCCGACGCCAGCGGCATCCGGCAGCGCGGCGCCGGACGACGCTCAGCCGTGTCCTGCGGGTCCCGTCCCGGAGGTCGTCGAGCGCGCGAGCGCTCCGCTCGCGCCGTTGCAGGGCAAGCGCTTCGGACGCGTCCCCTCCCTCAACGGCCGCCCGTTCGCCGAGGACCCAGCCGAATCCGGCCGCGCGACCACCAAGATCACGCCGAGCGCGGACAGCATGAAACACGGGAGCCGCTGCCGGAGCCGCCGATCTCGTCCGCGGCGCAGGAAGGACTGCCCGGCTGCCGCGGAGCGCGGCTCCGCACCGCCCGGGTCGCGAGCGCGGGCACCATGAACCTCGGAGGACGCGCAGGGGGCGCGGAGTTCGCGGGGAGGGGGACGGGTGCTGACGTTCTGCGACGGGTCGGCGGTGTCGGAGGAGGAAGAGGCGGCGGTGTGGGCTGCCTCGCGGAGGCGGTCGGCGTGGAAGGGCTGGGCGGGGATTGCGGTGCTCGCCGACGTCCAGGCCGTGCTGGCGGTGCTGGCGCGCTACCCGCTGTTCTACGGCTTGACGCCGGGCTGGTTGGAGGCTGTTGCCGTCGTGCACCTGGCGGCTGTCGGGTTCGCGGCGGCGTTCGCCTTCATGGACCGCCTGACCGACGGCGGTGGCGGCTGCATGTTCCCGATCACGCTGCTGATGCTGGTCGCCCCGGTCGGCGGGCAGCTGACGGTGCAGTTCGGCCGCTACGCAGGCGTGCTGCCGTGGCAGACGCTGCTCGTCGCGCCCGTGCTCACCCTGCTCGTCGCGGCGTGGTTCGCGTATGTGCTCGGGTTCGACGCCGACGGCGAGCCTCACCTGCCAAAGGACCTGGACCAGTCTTGGGTGCGGCGCGCGATCGCCAAAGCCGACGCCGCGTCCGGTGTCCATCCGGTCCTGATCGACCGGGCCACCGGCGAAACCTGGGCGTGGGAACCCTCCCCTGCAGACGGAGGCGAACCCGGCTACTGCCGCAGCGGCGACCGCCGCACTGCCCGGTCACCCAAGCAACTGCGGGCACAGTTCGGGATCGACGAACTCCGGGCCGTGAGTCCCGACAAGGTCCGCAGCCTGCTTCGGGAACGGTCGCCGGAGGGAGCTGCTGACCTGTAGCGAGAGCGCGCGATGGCGGCGGCGGAGTGCTCGGCCGCGCGAAAGGGTGGTTGCCATGGAAGGCATGACAACCACGGTTCCGTCATGCTCTTGTTGAGGCATGCCGTTGCAAGAGCCGGTCCCGGACGAGCACGCCCCCTTCACCGACGCCACCCGCGCGCGGATGGCGCTCGCGGCCGCGGCGCAGGAGTTGTCGGACTCGGCGCGTGCGTTCGTGCCGATCTGGCCGGGGCGCCTGCGCACCGCCGGAGGGGCCGATGTCGACGCGGGCGACGTCGAGGACGCGGTCCGGCTGGTCGCGCGCGCGAAGGAGGTGCTGGAACGCATGGTCGTGTTCGCGAAGGTCGGCGGCGCGAGCTGGGAGGAGATCGGCGACGGCCTGGGCGCCGCGCCGCAAGACGCGCAGAACAAGCACGAGGAGGATGTCGCCCGGTTCCTGGCAGACCTGGCCGAGCCGGAAGGCGTCCAGGCAAACGGGACGCGGTGGCTGCGGCTGGACTCGGCCGCGCACGACCCGGACGAATGGGGCCCGCGGCTCGACGCGTGGGTCGAGCGCCACCGCGAGCCCGCCGAATACCTCCCCGCCGGGCGGGCGGTGTCCGACGGGCTCGCGCGACTGCACCCGCAGGCGGAGCTGATGCGGCTGCAGGCCCGCCGACATGCGCTGTCGGACGAGCACCTCGATCCCCCGGCGTCGCTGGTGCTGCCGCTCGCCGAACGCGAGCTCGTGCTGTGGCGGCAGTTGGGCGAAGCCGGGCACGACGTGGCCGACATGGTCGAGGCGGTTCAGCGCCGGATCGCCGGGTTGCGCGCCGTGCTCGCCCGAGCCGGCGTCGCGGAAGGGACCGGAGCGTGACCGCCGGCGACACCGGCGAGGACCCGCTCGAGAGGTGGCTGGCAGCCGGACCGCTGCCCTCCCCCAGCGACGAGTTCACCGTCCGGCGACAGGTGAAGCAGACCCTGGCCGCCTACCAGGAGCTGGTGTCGGATCCGGAGCGGCTCGCGGCCGTCGACGCGGAACTCGACGAGCTTGCCGAACGCCTCGGGATCGGCAGGCCTGCCGCTGACCGCATGAATCGCGCCGACTCGCTCGACGGCGCGGGCCAGCCCGGC
The DNA here is from genome assembly GCF_055633655.1 of Amycolatopsis sp. NPDC114503. Lineage (NCBI taxonomy): Bacteria > Bacillati > Actinomycetota > Actinomycetes > Pseudonocardiales > Pseudonocardiaceae > Amycolatopsis > Amycolatopsis sp. NPDC114503. The sequence continues at coordinate 250,951 of NZ_JBVKDT010000011.1, forward strand.
AGCGCGAACCAGTCCGGCGGCGCGCGAGTATTCCCTTTCCAGGCAGGGAGAAACAGGTCGTGATCATCCGCGAGTCGTCCGCCGAGGACACCACGATGCGGGCGCTGGGCGTCCCCGCCGAGCAGCGCGGCCAGGCCGCTCCCCCGGCGCCGGGGGAAGCGCGGTGAGCGCCCGGACCAGCCAAGGCCACCAGCTCGCCTGGGCAGTGAAGAATGGCCTCGGGCTGCGCTGGTGCGAACTGCGCTGGTCCGGACAGCCGCGGCGCGGCGTGTTCGGCGGGTGGCGGCTGGAATGGACCGACGGCCCGCTGCTGGAGGAGATGCGCGCCGAGGTCGCCCGCCGCGCCGCCCGGTTCCCGGCCGCCCCGACCGGCGACCTGAGCTACGACCGCGACCTTTCCGACCTCGGCGAAGCCGTGACGGTCCTGCGCTACCTCGACCAGCTCGGCGACCAGCGCCGCTACGCGCTCGGCCCCGGCCTGGCCTCGCTGGCCAGGCAGCACGGCGTCTCCTACCCCGAACGCGCCGGTTCCCCGTGGCGCGACCGGGCGTTCGCGCTGCTCAGCGTGAACGCCGGCCCCGACCGGGACTGCTACGACCGGCTCGTCGCCGAGACTGGCCGCGGCTGGCCGCGCACGCTCGCGTGGCTGGACGCCCTCGCCGACGCCGAGGTGCCCGGCGTCGTGCCCTTCCCAGCCGCGCCGGAATGACCGACACCGCCGCGGCAGCGGCGTCGTGCACCGCGGCGGGGTCCCGAAAAATCTTGAATTCTCCTTGCACGCCCCGGGCCTCTCGCCCCTCTACCAGTCGTAAGAGCAGCTCCGACTGCTGAGATCGACTCAGAGGAAGGGGGACGTCCCGATGCCTGGAAGCAGCTTCGACGCGTTCTTCGCCGACGACTTCCCCCGGCTGAAAGGGTTTGTGATCAGCCTGGGATACGAGGCCTCGCTCGCCGTCGCCCAAGGGAACTCCGTCGATCGCGCGGTCTCGCGCAGCGACTCACCAGGCCCCGTTGGAGCCTCTCGCCTCCCCGGAGTTCCCGGAGCGGATCCTGACCGGCCTGCGCGCTGCAGTCGCTCGCCTCACCTCGGCCCACGACGTAGCGTGAAGACCGAGGCCAGACCAGGGGGCAGGGGGAAGCAATGTCCACGATGGACGAACGACGACACCGCGTGCCTGACCCGGCGCCGGCCATGACGACCGTCGGCGCGCTCAACGAGTGGAACCGCCGTAAGGACGTCCCGGACGGCGAGCGCATGCTGTGCCGCCAGTCCGGCCACGGCCTGATGGTCGCCCTGACCAACCCCGATTCCCCTGACGGGATCCGCTGGCAGTGCGCGATCTGCGCCGAGACCCAGCCGATCACGAACGACCAGGTGGTCGTGGCGCTGGGCAGCGAACACTTGCCCGTCGCGCCGGTAGAGGACCACTCGGAGCAGGTGCAGATTCCGCCTGGCATGCCCGGCGACCGCGGCGATGGCACCGTCCGTCTCAGCGTGGTCGCCCAGCACAGCGGCATCTCGATGAGCGGGCTCGGCATCGCGGGCCTAGCGCTCGGCTTCCTCGCCGGTGCCATGCTGGGCGGCGTCGTCCTGCACGGCGGCGGCGTCCTCCTCGCCGCGATCGCCTTCGCGCTGGTCGGGAGTCTGATCGGCGAGTCCGTCAGCCGCGGCCGGTACCCGGCCGCTGTCGTCGTGGCCAGCACCGCGACGACGGCGTCGGCGCTCCGCCCAGGCGACTGGGTCCCGGTGCGGCCAGGCACCGGACCGCACGATCGAGCCACGCGGATCGTCCAAGTCGGCGGGCTCCCGCTGAACCACCGCCGCTACCCCGGCGTCCGGTTGACACTGTTGAGCGGACAGGTCATCGAGTGCCACGGCGACGACGCCTGGCACGCGCTGACGTTGCGCTAACGCCTCCGTCCTAGCCGCCAGCAACCTGGCCGTCCGAACGATGTGCAGGCGCTGGCGGGCGGCCAGGGCTGCGGTGTGCGGTCGCGTTCGCCGGTGGCTCGCCAAGTGAGCGCCGAACTGCCGCGCCGTGCGCGACGGTGCTGGCCCGGCACAGAAGATCGCGCACCCGACCGACCGGATCGTCGGCCACAGCCCGTTCCCGTGGGGAGCCGGGGGGATGGAACAGCGATTGACCCGCGCCCGTTTATGCAGCGCCTTCAGGCGCTGAGGATCGCAACGCATCTGCGTTTCCTGTGAAGCGCTGCGTCGACACGACGTGCAGCCAGGCCCCGAGACCGATCGGTCTCGGGGCCCGGTTTCGTTCCGCCCGCCGGTTCTCGCATTCGCTGCCGGGCAGCCTGTCCTTCCTGACAACTTCTGGGGTATGGTCGTGTCTTCCGACGTCGGACTCCATTGAGGGTCTGCCTTGAGCGGCGTGGCTGACGCAGTCAGCATCGCTTTCCGGCGTCGGACTCCATTGAAGAACCTCGGCGTGCGCCGAGGTTCTTTTCGTTGCAGGGGAAGTTGCGGCGGCCTGCTTCCCTTCCGAATCTCGGAAGGGAAGGGTCGTCGGCGGTGCCCGTGTTCGTCCGCGCGCCGCCGCTGTGCGCGGTCCGGCTTGGGTCTAGAGGACGACGACCTGCTTCCGGTAGTCCTTTGCAGCCAGCAGAACTTCCGCCCTGTCCTCAGTGACGGCCAGGTAGATGAGATTGCCGATGCGGGTCAGGCGGCAAACGGCGTCGTCCAGGGTGACGCCTTCCCCGTGACGACGACGTTCAAGGTCTGCAGAGTGTCCGCGTTGGCGGCCACGTCAAGACCGCGGGGCGGCTGCTCGGCGGCTGGGGCGACGGATGCGGAGGTTTCCTCGGGACGATCGGTGCACGGGCTGGGCGCGGGGCCAGGCGGTTGGGTTCCTGGCCCCGCGTTGTCCCGGCAGGGGAATCGCCGGGACCCCACCCGCCTGGTCTGTCCAGGCCTGGTGATGATGCCCGACCGGGCGGCGTCCGCACGCACCCGGTTCGGGCACAGGGACGCAGCGCCGGTGTTGGCGCACTGCGCGCGTATGTTGCCGTGGCCGAATCAGCCGTCTCCCTGACCGGCGGCGAGGATTTCCAATGCGCGGTTCGTCAGCGGCTGGACCTGATCTACGGGCGCGCCGGCGTCGGCGGCGATCGCGCACCAGGCCAGCGCCAGGACCGGCTTGCGCATTCGCAGGTAGAGCTCGATCAGGCGCAGCACCACCGGTTTCTCGCCCGACTCCTCGTCGAACACGGGGTCGTCCAGGCCCGCCGCCACGCGCCAGTGTGCGGCCGCCTCGCCCGTCCGGCCTGCTTCAAGCGCCCGCTCGCCGGCCGTCAGCTCGGCCGTGAACACGGTCGCGTGCGCCGCGACGACCTGGTCTCCCAGCCCGGCCGGAGCTGCGGCCGCCGCATGCAATTCCGCCAGCCAACGGGACATCTCACGGTCCGCGCGGCGCCGTGCGAACGGCGAGGCGGGATTGGCCTCGGCCTGGTCCAGGGCGGCGGTCATCTCGCGGAAGGCGCCGAGCAGGTCCACGGTTCAGGCCCTTCCGGACTCGGCGGACCGGGCTGCGTCCGGAACGGAGCCGAGCGCCAGCGCGACCTGCCGGCGCTCGCGGGCGGTGCCCCAGATCAGTTCGGGCCGCACGATGTGCACCGCGTATCCGGACGGCACCGACACGGTGGCGGACGTGCCGGAGCGCCCGTTGCTCATCTGGCGGACGATGTTCGCCGCCGCTTCCCGCAGCTGCGAGCCCCGCACGAAGCGGGGCTCGCCGGGGACGGGGTGCGCGCACACGCCCAGCAGCCCGGGCGCGGTCGCCCACACCGGATCCCAGGGCAGGCCGGTGTCGTCGTCGCGGACCAATTTGACCAACGGTCCCGGGTCGGGCAGGCAGCCCGCGCGCCAGAGATGATCGGGCTGGATGAACACGAAGTCCGTCCGCATCTCGTTGTTGTGCTCGCCGTCGTGCACGACCGTGTAGACGTCGCGCGCGCGGACGGGCTCGCCGCTCGCGGCGGTCCTCGCGACCGGTTGGCCGGTTGTCTCCTCATCCGCCGTCCGTGGCAAGTCCTCGGCGTCAGGTGCGTCCATCACGTTCTCCTCGCGGGCCAGTCGTCGGTCGAGCGTTCGGCCGCGAAGCGGTCGTGCCAGGCTGTCGGGGCGGAGGCGGCGAACGCCTGTCGCAGTGCCGTCGCTTCCCCTGTCGGGCACCGCCCATCCTGCCGTCCCGCCGTTCTCTGCGTTCCGCGACTGCTCCCTTCCGAAGCTCAGCCCGAGCCCAGGAGCGGACCTTCCCTCGACCCCGCCCGCATCGCGCCGCCGGGCCGCCGCCAGGCACCGCGAAGCCGAGTTCGGACGGGCACGACGCATTCGCGGCCGTCCGGACCTGTACGCACTCCGCCGGAGCCCGCGTGACCGGGCACCCCCGTGTCCGGCCGCTCACTTGATCCATATCCGCAGCACCGCCGCGACGACCGCGACGATGATCCCGGTCGTCAGGGCGCCGCTGCCGAGGGTGCGCAGCCGGCGCAGCAGCGGTCCTCGCGGAGACCGGGTCCGGAACCGGGCGGCAGGAGGAAAATCAGCGGCGGGAATGGCCGCGCCGGTCGCGGCCGCAGTCGCCAGCTCGGCCAGGCAGGCGCCGAGAACGGGGCGGCGGCGAGGATCGCCCGGGCTCTCGGCGAACCACAGCAGCACCTCCCCCGCCGTCCTCCCCGCCGACGGGCCCGATCCGGCGAGGCGGGCGGTGTCGCGGGTGAGCGCCCACGCCACTCCCGCCACCCGGCGGCGGCGGAACCCGGGATCGGCGAGGTACGGCTGGACGGCGCGGCCGAACGGCGACGGCGGCGCAGCGCGGGGATCAATCAGCAGGACCAGGCGTGCGGCCCGCCCGACCGACGCCAGCAGCCGCGTGCGCCGCGACCCGGGCCGCAGAACGAACAGCAGGGAAAGAACGAAACCGACGAGCAGGCCGGCGACGAACGAGGGCGCTCGTGCTGCAAGGCCCAGCGACGTCTCGCGGAACACCAGCGCGATCGAAACAACCACGGTCGCGAACACGGCGGAGATTGCGCTGAAATTCTGCCGGAGCACTGCGCGCTTGATCAGATACCGGGGGTGCTCCGCAATCCCGTTGTCCGCGAGATACCGGGATTCTGCGGAACTGAGCGGAGCGGCCCAGAGCACCGCGGTGGGTGCCCAGGTCCTGAACGGCAGCCCGGCGAGGTACGTCACGACGAATTCGCGGACCGTCGGCCGCCGTCGGGCCGCTCGCCCAGGGACGGACCTGCCGGCTCGGCCACCGCCGGCGGCAGCAGTCGCATCCGGGCTTTTCCCGGCGGGATCGCGCATCGGTCCCTCCCCGATCTTCGGCACAGTCGGCTCTGGGTCGGAAATGCCAAGCCCTGCGTTACATTCCCCGCCCGCAGCATGGCCCGACGCCGCTGCGGAATCGTGGCCACCGCCGCGGCAGCTGAAACCGTGGCCACGATTCACCGGATACGCGGGCTCTGCCGTCCATTCGAAAGAACGTGCAGGCGGGCACTGGAATCGACTCGTGCCGGGCCCGGTTCCATTCCGCCCGGCGGTCCAGGCATGTCCGCCCAGAGGTTCGGCGAGCGCGAGAACCGGCGTCCTGCTGGCTTTGCCTGCGCGGCAGAAAACCCAAGCGGACAGATCCGGGACGCTTTCGAGAGCCGTTGTCGGTGACTGGCTCCGTCGCGGAAGCCCCTTTCTCCGCTTGCTTTCCGCGCATCGGTCTGGGTGAGGTGATCACGCCTGTCAAGGGGCAGCGGGGCCCTCTCGCACCGACGGAACATTTCGCGCAACGGAATCAACCGCGCGAGAGGGCCTCGTTAAAACACGACTACCCCCGCCTCGCACTGGCGCGGGAATCGACTTGGCCGGACCGTTCCGGTCCAGATCGACCCGGCCGGCCCACCCCCTGATCGGATGAAACCCGGCCGGGCGTTGCCGCGAAACCGCCCGTTTGCACGTCGCGTCGGCAGAAGCACGCGGGCGGGCTGGCGTGCTGTCCCTGGGGTGCCACGAGGAACGGTCACCGGGGGCCAACAGAACCTCGCGGAGCTGAACAGGCCGCACCACGGACGCGGACCGCAGGAACCCCGGGTCACTGTCGGGCAAAGACGGATCCGGGCAGCGCCTTGGTCAGCGTCTCGCCGAGCTGGGCCAATGCGGTGGTCACCGCGAGCTGGGTCGTCCCGTCGACCGGCGCGAGGTCCAGGGCGGGCGTCTCCCAGACGACGTGCCCGTCGCTGTCCACGGTCAGAGTGACCGTGGTGCTGTCCCCGCTGGGCAGGCCGACGTCCAGGCGGGCACGGTCGATGATCGCCGCGGTGTCGACGCTGGTCGCGCGGCGGTCCAGTTCGTCGGCGGCCAGCGCGGCGATGCTCTGCAACTCGGCCAGCCGCTGCTGTGTCGCGCGGGTGACGTAGTCGGCCCGGTGCGCGACCTCGGTCAGCCGTTCGATCCGCTCGGCGCGGTCGGCGGCGTCCAGAGCGTCGGTGATCCATGCGATTGCCGTGACGGCCTGGGAAACGGCCTGGGCTTCGGGTGCTGTGCACGCGGTCACCAGAGCGGGCATGACCGACTCCTCCAGTTGCTTGATCAACCGGCGCACGGTCGGCAGGGCGGCGACGAGTTCGGAGCGGGATCGCGCGGCGTCACCCGGCGGCGGTGCGGACTGGTCGCTCATCGCGGATCTCCGTTCAGGGGAATCGGCACGGGGTTTCTTGCGGCGGCGGGATTCGCGGATCTTGCCCTCGATGGGGCGTGCACGGGTCGCGGAAGGCCAAGCCGAGGGGCGGCGGCCCCCGCCCCAAGACGAGCAGCAGCGGAGCCGGGGAGCGCCGAGGAGATCGCGGCGGCAGGACAGTCAGGTGACGGAGACGGACATCTGGCCGAGCAGGACGCACAACCCGGCCAGTCCCGCGTCGGCGTGCGTGTCAGCGGCCACCCGGATCAGCGTCACCGTGGCCTCGAACGCTGCTTCGAACTGCTGCACGAAGTCCATGGTTCCCGATTCGACGAGCGCGGTCGCTTGCCGGAATGCCGCGTCGGTGTCCGGGGCCGTCGCTGCAAGCGCGAGCATCTGGGCGGCGCGCGGCGTGAACGGCGGGAGCCCGTCCAGCGCGCGCAGGAGCACGGATTCCCGCACAGGCTCGGCCTCCTGGCCCACAGGCGTCGATGCGGCGTGCGCCGCCCACGACAGGCACCTGATGAGGGTGGTAATCGTGTTCCGCTTGAGTTCGGGATCCGCCCGGCGCCACTCGCGGGCCGCGCGCTCGGCGAGCGCCGCGGGCGCGGCTCCCTCGGCGTCCGCCAGCACCGCACTCCCGACCGCATGCAGCATGGCGTGCCGGCCGATTAGCGTGTCGATATCGTTCATCGTGTTCCTCTCCAGTTGAAAGTTTCCGGGAGACCGTCGCGAGGTTCGTGGGGTCCCGCCGGGGGTTCCGGGGTGGCGATTCCGTGCGCTCCTGAAGCGTGGGCCCGGTCGAGCGAAGGGCACCGATCGAAGAATCGGAGCGCCGCGGCGCGACGTCCGGCTGCGACGGCCCCCGAACCGCAAAGTAGGAGCTTGTTGCCTGGTCAGGGACGGCCGCGATGGGTTTCACCGGCCGACTCAAACGGCTGGCCGTGTTTGAACAACGCCGCCGGGCTGGTGTCCCGCCGCGCGGGAGAGGATGCTGACAGCTCGGCAAATCCGCTGTCTGACCACGCCGCCCACCCGCCGACGGGAGCCAAAGCATGCCCGCCACGCCGAACTGCCAGCCCGTGCTTCGGGTGTGCTCGCCTTCCGAGTGCGTGCTCCCGATGAGCCATGTGCGCGGATGTCCTTTCACCTCAAGGGCAGCCACCGATGCCGAGATGAGAGCCGAGATCCGCGCCCATCCAGCCAGCGACCTGCTCCGGCAGGCGCGAGTGGCCGGCGAGTGGGTGAACTAGACCGTCCCCGCGATGTGCCGACAGCCTGCCGGAACATTCGGAGAGCACCAGCTGACCGGGAGAACTCCCACCGCCGCCCCGCCGGTATCCCCTGACCAGGCACGTCGCCCCTACTTCGCGGCTCGGGTCAGCTTCGGGAGTTCCGGGCCGCCACCGCCGAGAGCGGCGCCCGACCGCTAGCGGACAGCGCCGGCTGCCAGCTCTTCCATCCTCTTGAGCACTTCTTCCGATCCAGCTTCGCCGTGCTGCTTTTTGAGGTCCATGGCGAGATCGCCCGGATCGACGCCGAGCACGTCCGCGAGCGCGTAGAGCCGACGCATGGAAGACAGGGGCGTGCCCTCCATCGCGACCGCGAGTTCGTAGGGAGTGAGGTTGGCCGGGTAGAGGATGCGCTGTCGCAGCTTCTGTACCCAGTCGACCGTGCCGGGGTCGTGCCGGTCAGCGGTGGCGGTGCGTTCCGCGAGCAGGGCCTGGAACGTGGCGAGCGGTTCGTAGGCGGGGTGGCGGAGGTTGTCGGGAGTCAGTTGGAGCCACCAGCCTTGCTCCTGGATCCGGCGCAGCGAGTCGCGCCACGCGCCTGCGGGGTCCTCCTGCGGACGGGCCTCGTCGATGTCGTCGTCGAGATCGTCGTCGGAGTCGTCGGGGAATCCGAGGCCCTGGCTGCTGGTGATGACGACGGGACCGTCGGCCGTGGTGAGGCGGGTGATGACGTTCTCCCAGCCCATTCCGTCGCGCAGTACTCCTGCGGCACGTCCTTCGGCGAGCAGCGCGGCGAACCAGCCGACATGCTCTGCGGCGATCCAGAGACGATGGTCGACAGACCCGTGCAGGCGGGCGAGGAACGCCACGATGTCGGGGCCTTCGACGGCCGCGGTGTTCAGCACCGCGTGCGTGACCGGGACGGACTGGCCGCCGATCTGCACCTCGGCGTCGAAGGCAATGCCGGTCATCCATCTCCGCAGCGCCTCCACCGGGGTGTCGCCGGTCCTGGCGAAATCGGTCGCGTCGCGGGGCAGCACGCCTCGCCGGATCAGCCCGGTCACCGCGGCGGCGTTGGTGGCTCCGAGGACTCGCATCGCGGTGTCGACGGCCAGGCGGTGGCCGTGGGGCCGCTCGGAGCCCTGGACGGAGACTGCGTCCGCGTGCTCCGTGTGGAAACTGATCGCGCTCATCGTGAGGTTCCTTGTCGTCTGGAATGGCGGGTGCCCGTGCGTTTTGTTCCCGACCCGGGTTCCCTGGCGTGGGTTCTCCGGGTGGGGGCGCGAGCGCACGGAACGCGGGACTGCTTTCTCCGGGCCGGGTGTTACGACTCGCCGGGTTCCTGCTCGGCGCCGGTCGCGGTGTCGTCGGCGGCGATCCGGGCGAGCCGGTCCTTCACGTGCGCCGTGTCGGTGTCCGGACCGATCTCGGCGAGGACGAGGAGGAGGTTCCGGCGCAGGCGCTGCAGGCCGTCGGCGGCTGCCTGGTTCCGCTCGGCGGCTGCCTTGGCGTCTTCGGCGTGGGCGGTGAGCGCGGAGACCTGGCCGGTGAGGTCGGCGATCCGCTCGGCCGCGTTCTCGCGCTGCTGTTCGAAGGTCGTCCGCTGCTCGCGCAGTACGGCGTCGGCCTGGGTCCGTTGGCTCGCCAATTCGGCCGCCGCGGCGGTGCGCTCCTGCTCTAGCTCGGCCGCGGCATCGGCGGCTTGCTGCTGCAACTGGTCGCGCGCCGCCTGGACGTCGGCGTCGAGTTGCTGCGCGCGGGCGGTGAGCTGCGCGTTGGCGGCGGAGAGCTGGCCGATCTTCTCGGCCTGCTCGGCGATGCGCGCGTTGGCGGCCGACAGCGATTCCTGAGCGTGCTTCGCGGCGTCGAGGGAGGCCCCGGCGCGGGTGTTGGCGTCCTTCTCCCTGGTTTCGGCGGTCTTTCGCGCGGCCTCCGCCTGGTCGCGTTCGACCAGGGCGGAGCCTTCGCGGCGGCGGGCTTCGGCGGCGTCGTCGACGGCGGCCTGCTTGGCGGCGAGCGCGGCGTCGCGGTCGGCTTCGGCGGCGCGGGCCTCCCCGCGGGCGAGGTCGGCGTCGGCGGCGGCCTCCTCTGCGCGGACCAGCGCCTGGGCGACCTCGCCGGTCAGCCGCTCGTCGAGCTGGTCGAGGTCGCCGCGCACCGGGTCGAGCGCCGCGACCAGGGCTTCGGACGCGGCGCGCAGGTCGGCGAGGTGGCGGGCCTGGGCGCCGACGTCGAGCCGGGACAGCGGGCCGGTGCCGCCGTAGGCGGCCAGCCACAGGTCGAGGGCGTCGTCGAGCCGGGCGCAGGTGACGTCCTTGCCGCGGTAGTCCTGGCCCCAGACGTGATCGCAGTGCTTCGGGCGCGGCCCGCCGCCCCGGCTGGCCGGTTTGCGCGGGTGACGCTGGCAGAACTCGCACCGCTCCGGGTCGGCGGCCGCCTCCCGCCGTGGGTCGCCGCGGCGGAAGGCGGGCGGGGTCGGGGGACGCTCGGCCACGACTCCCCCGCCGCCCGGAGCCGGGTCGCGGGCCTCGTCCGGCTCCGGGGACACGTCGGTCATGGCCGGTGATCCTCGCAGCCGTCGCCGTCCTCGGCGCCGCCGCCGGCGTTGTCGAGGTCGTCCGGGGTGATCGTGCCGTCGGCGAGAAGCCGGTCGAGGTGCTCGGGGGCGTTCGGGCACGTGCCGTCGACGAGGAGCTCGTACCCGCACCCGGCCGGGGAGAGCGTCTCGGCGGAGCACCGCTCGCCGTTCTTCGGCAGCAACCGCAGCGGCACCGCCTCGCCCGCGCGGTGGGCGCGCCAGGCCTCGTCCTGCTCGTCGTTCTCGCCCTGCTTGTCCAGCGATGCCAGCAGCGCCAGCCGCCAGTCTTCCGCCGACCTGGGCCGTTGCGGCCCGCGACCGGGCCCGGAGGGAATCGTCGTCATGATCATCATTGTACAGGACTAAGTTAGAAAACTATGACTTTAAGTCAGAGTTTTCTAACTTCAACCAGATGGCACAAGACGTTTTCGATAACCTGTGTTATCGAATAAGAGTTGATCTTCAAACCGGCGGGAGGCGTGGAACGGGACACCGAACACCGCCACCAGCAGATCGGGCTGCCCGCACAGCCGCGCGACCATCGACGCCCGCCGCGCGCCCTGGCCCGGTGCCGACGAACTCGCTGCCCGCATGACGACCCGGCTGCAGGCAGGCGAGTGACAATGGAGCGAGTCCTGCGAGAGCGAGGTTCTCCATGCGGCGTGTGAAGCTGATACCGACAGCCGAGTCCGGTCCGCCGGATGTGACGATCGGCGACCTCGTCCAGTGCCGGGACGCGGGCGGCCGATGGCTCACCATGCTCGCGCTCGCTCCGCCCCGCTATGACGTCGCCAGCGCGTTCGGCTCGACCTGCTGGATGTCGGTCCCAGTCGTCGACCCCGACGACTGGGACGCCGGCCCCGGCCGGGCCCGCTGGTGCAACTGGCCGGCCGACGCGGTCCGCCCCGACCCCGAGCGCCGGAACCGGCACGTGTACTGGCGGCCCCCGTCGCTGATCCGATCCCTCCACGCCCCCGAAAACCACCTGGACACCCCTGTTGACCAGGAGAAGCCAGCCTAGGGTTCTCGGCAATCGGACATCCGGCGCGGCGGGTTTCGGGACGTCGTCTCTTGCCGACCGCGTCGCGAGCGCGCAGGCTTGAGGCCGTGCCGACCGCGGACGGCAGGCTCACCGCGCAGGACCGCGCGCAGATCACCGGCGAACTCACCAGGATTCGCCGTCTGATCACGGGCACCGTGCTTCCGGCGCTCGAGCGCTTCCCCGACGACGCGGCGCACTGGCAGCACAGCCTCGACAACGCCGAACGGCTTGCCCAGGCACTCGAACAGCTGATCATCCGCGACGAGCAGCGCGCACTGAGCGAAGGGCCGATCGACGATGACCGGTGAACCCGCGATCGAAGACGTCGCGAAAGCGGCAGCCGACCGGGGTTCACGCTCTCCGCAACGACCGCCCGGCGAACTGGCAGAGGTAACGAACGTCGAATCAGCTGGGTGCGACGCCGAGGCGCTGCCTCCCCGGTTTCGGGGTCGTGAAACGGTTTCCGGGTCGGGACTTTCCGGGCCAGGGCCCACAGATCCCCCGATCGCGGTGCGCTGGGCGGCGTCCTCGGCGCTGCGTCCCTGCTTCTGCCTCCGCATCGCCCAGGCGATCCCGGCGGCGAACTGTCACAGCAAAGGCCAGTCGCCGCGATCGATCGCGGTTGCCAGGCGAGCGGGGGGAACGCCGAAGGTGTGCAGTACCAGCGCGACAGCGAGGGTATGTCCGAGGCGGGTCAGCATCATCAGTTGCTCGTCGGTCTGGCGAATGTTGCCGTGAGCGAGGTTGTTGCGCGCTTTGCCCATGATGTGCCAGACATTCATCGGCTGCTGAAGAATCCCCTGTAGCAACTCGGGAAGCGGGTTCACCGCATTCTCGATCGGTCCTCGGATCTCGTCGGGCAATCGGTCGGCGAGGGCTTGGAGTTGTTGCCACAGAGCATATTCGGTGGTGCCGGGGTCATCGACACCGTGGAAGCTCTCCAGCGCGGCGATCAGCGCGATGAACCGGGAGGTCACGGGCAGAGGAGTGGTGCTGATCGAGGTGAAGTAGTCGGCGAAGGTGACATAGCGGTTCTTCAGATCGTCCCATCCGGTGAGCAGTTCGGTCAGCGAGGCGCCGCCGGATCCGCAGTGCACAAGTGCTTGCAGCGTGCCGGGTCGCGGGCGTTCGGCCTCGTAGCGCTGTTGGGTCAACTCCTGTCCGTAGACGGCCCAGGACTCCCGAAGCTGGCCCGAGCCGCAAAGTAGGGGTGGAGTGCCTGGTCAGGCGATACCGGCGGGGACGTTCTGAGAGTTCACTGGTG
>NZ_JBVKDT010000012.1:0-44581 GCF_055633655.1 Amycolatopsis sp. NPDC114503
TCCTGCTCGCGCGGAACGACCTTCGCCCGGACGAAGTCGCGCACCAGCTCCAGAATCGGCCGGAAGTCCTCGGGAGTCACCGCTGCTGCCATGCCCCCACTATGACCTACCGGGCTGGCATAGAAAATAGTTTATCAGAAATCATCGGATGGCTCACATGCTACGAGATCGCTGAGGTGCCCCATCGAGGTCGAGTATGTGCAGGTAAACGCTATGACAGTGCGGACTTCCAGGCCGGTCCGGGTGAGCTTCGCGCGATCCAAGCTCGGGCGCAGTATGTGATACTTCATGGGAAGGAACGTCGGGCGGAGGGATGGGAAGTCGTGGCGATGTCCGAGACAGCGAGTGCCGGACCGCGCCGCACCGGCCCGGCGAACCTCAACGCGATGGCCGCCCAGGAAATCCGGCACCGCGTCTTTTCCGGCCAGCTGCGCGCCGGGGCGAAGATCGACCAGGAAGCGCTGGCCGACGAACTCGGCATCAGCAAACTGCCCATCCGCGAAGCCCTGATCACCCTCGACCACGAGGGCGTCGTCGAGCACATCGCCCGCCGCGGCGCGTTCGTCGCCCGGATGGCCCGCGACGACATCCGCGACCACTACCGCGTGTTCGGCGTCGTGTCCGGACTGGCCGCGGAACGCGCGGCGAAGAACCTGACTCAAGGAAGCCTGCAAGCACTGGAAGATCTCGTCGACCGGATGGGGCAAGAGACAGATCCTGCGGAGCTGGAACGACTGAACTTCGAGTTCCACCGCCGAATCAATCACGCTTCCGATTCGCGTCGGCTGATCTCGATCCTGGCGATCCTGGTGAAGACGGTGTCGCACGGGTTCTACGAGGCGCACGCGGATTGGCCGGACAAGGCCGCCGAGGATCATCGCCGGATCCTGAAGGCGCTGAGCACCCGGTCGGCCGCGCGTGCCCGGTCGCTCGTGGAGAAGCATTTCTCCGACGGGGGAGAGCGAGCGGTGGCGTTGCTGGAGAAGCAGGGTTTCTGGGAGCACTGACCGTCCGCTCCGGCCGGATCTTTCGGCTGCTGCGCTGAACCGGCCCCGGTGATGGCTCGGGAGTCGAGCCCGCAGACTTTCCTGGGCAGAAGGTCGAGGCGCGGCGGCCCGGCAGTCGAGGGGTAGCACCGGCAGTAGATAATACATAATATGTTCGAATGCGTGCCCGAACTGCCGAGGGAGTGCCGATGACGACCGAGACGAACCGCCGTGGACCGCTTGCCGGGGTTCGGGCGGTGGCGCTCGCCGGGATGGGGCCGACGCCGTTCGCGAGCATGCTGCTGGCCGACCTGGGCGCGGAGGTCGCCCGGGTGGCGCGGCCGGCGAACAACCGGGGCCGCGCGCTTGGTCAGACCGAGGGCATGGCCGCCGAGCACGATCTCGCCAACCGGGGGGTCGACACGGTCCAGGCTGATCTGAAGTCGGCGGAGGGCGTGCGTACGGTGCGGCGGCTCACCGAAGCGGCCGACGTGTTCATCGAGGGATACCGCCCCGGCGTCGCGGAGCGCCTCGGGCTGGGGCCGGAGGTCTTGCTGGCCCGGAATCCCGCGCTGGTGTACGCGCGCCTGACCGGGTATGGGCAGTCCGGCCCGCTCGCGCAGCAGGCGGGCCACGACATCAACTACGTCGCCCAGACCGGTGCGCTGCACGCGATGGCCCGGGAAGGGGAGGCGCCGCGGCCGCCGATCAACCTCCTCGGCGACTACGCGGGCGGGGCGCTCGTGGCCGCCTTCGGCATCGTGAGCGCGCTGTTCGAAGCCCGCTCGTCGGGTCGCGGCCAGGTGCTCGACGCGGCGATGATCGACGGTGTCGCCTTGCTGACCGCCAAGCTGCAGGGCCTGCGCGCGGCCGGCCGCTACTCCGACGAACCCGGTACGAACTACCTCGATTCGGGCGCGCCGTTCTATGACACCTACCGCTGCGCGGACGGCCGATACGTCGCGGTCGGCGCGCTGGAGCCCGATTTCTACCGGGAGTTCGTCTCCCGGCTCGGCGTCGACTCGGCCGATTGGCCAGACCAGGACGACCGCGCGGCGTGGCCTCGGCTGCGCTCGCTCATCGCGGCCGCTTTCGCGGCGAAGGACCGCGACGAATGGGCCCGGATCTACGCGGGGACCGATGCGTGCGTAACGCCGGTGTTGACGTTCGACGAGGCGGCCGAGCATCCGCACAACGCCGAGCGGGCGGTGTTCGGCCGGGTCGGCGACGTGCTCCACCCGCGCCCGGCCCCGCGGTTCAGCCGGACCCCGGCGCGCGAGCCGTCCGCGCCCGACGCGGCGGTGCTCGACTTGGAGCGGCTGCTGGCCGCGTGGACGCAGCCCCGGGAGCGGTCGGCCTGACGCCCGCGGAGCCCGCCCGTCAGCTGCGGGGGCGGGCGGTCTCCGACGGAAGCATCCCGAACCGTTCGCGATACTGCTGCGCGAACCGGCCGGGGTGGTGGAACCCCCAGCGCGCCGCGACGTCGGTGACCGAGTCCGCCGCGCCGGACAGCAGCTCCCGGTGCACCCGGTCCAGCCGGACCGCGCGGAGGTAGGCCATCGGGGACTTGCCCACCGCCTCTTGAAAGCCCGCCTGCAGCGCGCGGGGGCTGATGGCGGCCATGGCGGCCAGGTCCGCGGTCGTGACGCTCTTCTCGGGATTCCGGTCGAGATAGTCGACGACTTCCCGGATGCGCGACCCCCGGGTGTGCGCGGGGCGGCTGTGCAGCCTCGCGCTGAGGCTGCTGGGCACGGTCATGAGCAGCTGGGTCATCAGCGCCGATTCGAACTCGTGGCACGCGGCGGGAACGGTGGCGAGCCCGCCGTCGCGGCTCAGTTCGGCGTAGAGGAAGCCCACTGTCGCGAGGAACGCCTGTGCGGTGCTGGACCGCAGGGAGAACGTGAGGTCGAAGTCGATCTCCTCGCGGACCGGTTCCCCGGTCAGTTTCGCCGCGTGCGCCTCGAGCAGGTCTTTCGGCAGTTTGACGTGGTACTGCCACGAATCCGCGCTCCACCGCACCAGGACCGGGGACTGCGGCACGAAGGCCACTCCGGCCTCGCCTGCCGCGAACGTCCGGTGCGCGCCGTGCTGCTCCACCGTGCTGGTGCCGGTGGCGGGCAGGTTGACGTGGTAGCACAGCCGCATCGGCGGGCCGACGATCGTGGTGTCCGCGCCGTAGGCCATCCGCCCGATCGTGAGGTGCGCCGACGGCGCGAGGTCGAGCCGGAATCGCATGCCGGCGCGGTCGGCGACCCGCACGTCGTGGCTCGCGAAGGCGCGCGTCACCTGCTCCCGCGCGGTCTCCAGGTCGGCGGTGCGGAAACGGACCGGTCCGGGCGGCACGGCAGGCCGCGGGCGATCAGGCATCGGCGCCTCCTCGGGTTGTCCCAGACGGTCGTCAAGAATATATGATGTGTGCAACCTGGCTAGACGGCGACCTATCGAGAGTATATTTTATATTTATTGCGAGCGAGGCGGCCGCGGAGGCGCGGGCCTGCCCGGACCGCAGCGGCCGAGACGATCGATCAGACGCCGCGTCGAGCGCGCGGCGGGGAGAGGACACCGGATGGCAGGCCTGTACTTCGAGGAATTCGAACCGGGGATGGTCATCGACCACCCGACCCGCCGCACCGTCACCGAGGCGGACAACACGCTGTTCAGCGTCATGACGCTCAATCTCGCTCCGCTCCACCTCGACGCGGAGTACAGCAAGAACAGCATTTACGGACAGCGGCTGGTGAACAGCCTGTTCATCCTCGGCCTCGTGTCCGGGGTGACGGTGCCGGAGACGACCCAGGGGACCACCCTGGGCAACCTGGGCTTCGAGAAGATCACCTTCCCCAAGCCGGTGTTCCACGGCGACACGATCCACGTGCGCACCGAAATCGTCAGCAAGCGCGAGTCCAAGAGCCGCGGCGATTCGGGCATCGTGATGTTCCGCCACCTCGGCATCAACCAGCGCGACGAGATCGTGTGCGACGCCCTGCGCGCGGGCCTGATGCTGAAGCGGTCCGCCGCCGAGGCGTCCGCCGCGCAGAGCTGAGCGGAAAGGGGCCGGACATGGCCGAGGACGAGACAGGCTACGCCTGGGCGCCGCCCGGAGAAGTGCGCGACCGCAGCCGTTACCTCGCCGCGCTGCGGAAGTGGGGCCTGCCCGGAGACGCGGAAGGCGTGTCCGAGGCGAACCGGCGGGCGATCGCCGACCCGGAGTGGTTCTGGCGCGCGGTCGTCGAGGACCTGGACATCGCTTTCGCGGAACCGTTCGAGCGGGTGCTCGACGAATCCGAGGGGAAACCGTTCCCTCGCTGGTTCCCCGGGGGCCGGATCAACGTCGCCGAACTGTGTGCGCACCGGCATGCCCGCGGCGAACTCGCGGGCAAGACCGCGGTGGTCTACGAGGGAGATTCCGGACAGCGGCGCACGCTGACCTTCGGCGAACTGGACGAGCAGGTGCGCCGGTTCGCGGCGAACCTAGCCGCGCTCGGCGTTTTGCGGGGCGACCGTGTCGTGCTCTACATGCCAGTGGTGCCCGAGGCGGTCGTGGCGTTCCTCGCGATCGCCATGCTCGGGGCGATCGCGGTGCCGACGTTCAGCGGCTACGCGGCGGACGCTCTTGCCACTCGGCTGCAGGATTCCCAAGCCGCCGCGCTGATCACCGCGGACGGGACGACCCGGCGCGGCAAGGAAGTCCCGCTGAAAGCGACCGCGGACGCGGCGCTGGCGGACGCGCCGTCGGTGCGCGCGGTCGTGGTAGTCCGCCACCTCGGCATCGACGTGCCGTTGACGGCTGGCCGCGACTGGCACTACGACGAGCTGGACCCGTCGCCCGCGCCGGTCGAGACCGCCGCGACGGAGGCGAATGACCCGCTCACCATCGTCTACACGTCGGGCACGACCGGTCGTCCGAAGGGCATCGTGCACTCCCACGGCGGGTTCGCGGTGAAGACCGCCGTCGATTTCGCTTATGGCTTCGACGTGCACGCCGACGACGTCGTCTGCTGGATCACCGACCTCGGCTGGCTGGTCGGTCCGATGCTGATGACCGGCCCGCTGCAACTCGGCGCGACCATCGTGATGATCGAGGGCCTGCCGACGCATCCCACGCCGGACCGGATGTGGGAGGTGGTCGAGCGCAACGGCGTTACCGTGCAAGGAATCGCGCCTACCGCGGCACGCGCATTGCGTGCGGCGCAAGGCAAATCAGGCCACGAACTGGCTACGTTGCGCTCATTCGTCTCCACCGGTGAAGCGTGGGACGAGCCGACCTGGTGGTGGCTGTTCGACCAGGTCGGACAACGCCGGGTGCCGATCGTCAACTACAGCGGCGGTACCGAGGTCGGCGGCGGGCTGCTGATCGGCTATCCGTTCCTGCCCGCCGCGGCGGCCGCGTTCACCGGCCCGCTGCCCGGAATCGACGCGGCGGTGCTCGACGACGACGGCTCGCCGATCGTCGACGCGATCGGCGAATTGGCAGTGCGCAACACCTTTCCCGGGATGACGCACGCGTTCTGGCACGACCGCGAGCGCTATCTCGACACGTACTGGGCACGGTTCCCGGACGTCTGGGTGCACGGCGATCTGTGCAGTGTGGACAGTTCCGGGCAGTGGCGGATCCACGGCCGCTCCGACGACACGCTGAAACTGGCCGGCCGCCGGGTCGGACCGGCGGAGATCGAGGCGGCCCTGCTGCGGGACAAGCGGATCGCCGAGGTCGCCGTGATCGGCGCGCCGGACGAACTGCGCGGCCAGCGCGCGGTGGCGTTCGCGGTGCTGCGTGCCGGTGGAGCGGAACCCGACGACCTGCAAGAGGTCGCGCTGGAGAACGCGGGGAAGTCGTTCGCCCCGGAGGTGCGCGTCGTGCCGACGCTGCCGAAAACCAAGAACGGCAAGATCATGCGGCGCGCCATCCGGGCGCGGTTCGTCGGGGCGCCGGTCGGCGACCTGTCGTCGCTGGACCCGGCCACGCCGCTCGAAGACATCCCGGTGCTCGCGGAGGAGAACGCGCAATGACCGATCCGGAAAGCAACGTCGAGATCGTCCGGAAGGCGACGCGGGAGCTGGCCCGCAAGTTCGACCACGACTACTGGCTGGACAAAGACCGCAAGCACGAATACCCGTGGGACTTCGTGAAGGCGTTCGCGGCGGGCGGCTGGCTGGGCGCGATGATCCCGGAGGAGTACGGCGGCATCGGTCTGGGCCTGGAGGAGGCCGCGGTGATGATGGGCGAGATCTCCGCGTCTGGGGCCGGGATGGCCGGTGGTTCGGCGATCCATTTCTACGTGTTCCCGCCCGCGCCTATCGTCAAGTACGGCTCGGAGGAGATGAAGCGCGAGTACCTGCCGAAGCTGGCGGCGGGCGAGCTGCTGATGGCGTTCGGCGTGACCGAGCCCGATGCCGGGGTGGACACGTCGCGGATCAAGACCAAAGCGACCAAGGTCGACGGCGGCTGGAAGATCAACGGCAAGAAGGTCTTCATCACCAACGCGCAGAACGCGCAGAAGATCCTGCTGCTGGCGCGCACCTCGCCGCGGCGGGAGGACAAGCCGCTGTACGGGATGTCGCTGTTCTTCGCGGACATGGACCGCGACAAAATCACCGTGCGGGAGATCGAGAAGCTGGGCCGCGCGGCGATCGACACGAACGAGCTGTTCATCGACGACCTGTTCGTGGCCGACGACCGGCTGGTCGGCGAGGTCGACAAGGGCTTCTACTACCTCCTGGACGGGCTGAACCCGGAGCGGATCGTGGTCGGCATGGAAGGCATCGGCCTCGGTCGGGCCGCGCTGGACATCGCCGCCGAATACGCGAAGAACCGGGTGGTGTTCGACCGGCCGATCGGGCAGAACCAAGCCGTGGCGCACCCGCTGGCGGATTCGTGGATCCGGCTGGAAGCCGCGGAGGGCATGGTCATACGGGCGGCGAGGCTGTTCGACGAGGGCAAACCGTGCGGCCCGGAAGCGGCGGCGGCGAAATACCTGGGCGCTGAGGGCGGTTTCGAGGCCTGCGACCGGGCGTTCTCGACGCTGGGCGGCTACGCCTATGCGAAGGAGTACCACGTGGAGCGGTTGTGGCGGGAGGTCCGGTTGCTGCGCAACGCGCCGTTCTCGCAGGAGATGGTGCGGAACTACATCTCGCAGCAAGTCCTGGGGCTGCCGCGCTCGTACTGAGGTCGGCGGCAGCGCGGCCAGATCGCGGCTGAAGGAACGGGCGGGGCTTCCGGCGGATCGCCGGGAGCCCCGCCCGTTTTCGCGTGGGCTGGCACTGACCGGGAGTCCGCCTTGCGGCGGACTCCCGGCCAGCGGCCTGAGGACTCATCCGGCGACGAGTTCTCCCCGGTCCATCTCGTAGTGCCGGGTCTCCTTGAGCCCGAGGGTGCAGACGGCGCTGATCAAGGCCAGCACCGCGAGGAACCCGCCCAGCGCGAGCGATCCGGCGGCTCCGATGATCGGGGCGGCCACCAGAGGCGGAACGGCGCCGCCCAGGATGCCGGCGACGTTGTAGCAGAATCCGGCCGCCGTGTAGCGGTAGCGGGTGATGAACAGTTCCGGCATGAACGCGCTGACCGGACCGAAGACGAGCCCGGCGAAGACCAGCGTCAGGCAGACTCCCGCGCCGTAGGAGAAGGCCGTGCCGATGTCCAGCACCGGGAACAAGGCGAGCGCCCAGGCCACGGAGACGAAGGTGGACACGAGGATGACCCGCCGCCTTCCGAACCGGTCGGACAGCACCGCGCCGAGAATCATCGAGATGCACCACACGACGCCGGCGAGTACGCCGATCGAGAGCACTGTGGTTTTCGCCAGGTGCAGATGGGCAGTCCCGTAGGAAGCGAGGAAACTGCCGCTGAGATAGAAGAAGGCGAACACCATGACCAGCACTCCAGAGCCGAACAGCATCTGGCGCGGCTGGTTGCGGAACGCCTCGGCGAGCGGGGCGGACGAGGTGCCGGACCGGCTGGTTTCGCGGCGGAACACGGGCGACTCTTCGATCTTCAGCCGCACGACGAGGCCGACGGCGATCAGCACCACGCTGGCCACGAACGGAATGCGCCAGCCGTAGCTGACGAAGTCCTCGTTGCTCATGGTGAGCCCGGCGATCAGGAACGTGAGGTTGGCCAGCACGACCGCGACCGCGCCGCCGAGCGAACCGAACATCGAGTAGAAGCCGCGTTTGGCCTTGGGGGCGCTTTCCGCCGCGAGCAGGGTCGCGCCCGCCCATTCACCGCCGACCGCGAGACCTTGCAGGATGCGCAGCAGCAACACCAGCAGGGGAGCGGCCACCCCGATCTGCGCCGCAGTCGGCATCAGTCCGATGAGGACGGTGGAGAGGCCCATCAGGAAAAGCGTGGTGATCAAAGTCTTCTTGCGGCCGACGCGGTCGCCGAAGTGTCCGAACAGGATCGCGCCGAGCGGCCGCCCGAGAAACGCGACGCCCTGGGTCGCGAACGCGGCCACGGTCCCCGCGGCCGGTCCGAGGGCGGGGAAGAACACGTGCGGGAACACCAGCGCGGACGCGGTTCCGTAGATCAGGAAGTCGTAGTACTCGATCACAGTCCCGGTGCTGCTGGCGATCGCGATGCGGCGCATGTCCTTCTTGGACGCCGTGACGGCGGGAGGCGGCTCGACGCCGGCGGTCTGCTGAGGCTGGTCCATAGCTCTTCCTTGAGGGGGCCGAGTGTCAGTCAGAAGTAAAATATAAAATGCAGAGTCACACTCTCCGTTGCGGAAGCGCGTGTGTCAACCGGCAGGCGCCGCCTCGCGAGGATCGGGCAGGAAGCGTTATTTCGGAGAGTTTTTCGCGACTTGCGCACGAGGATGGAGAAGCGTGACCGGGCGCGGAGCCAGGACCGGAAGGACGGCTGCACCTCGCCGGACTCGCCCGGTATCCAGGGATAAATCCTTCCTAGGAAAAAACCCGATCTGGTACGGCCCCGCGCGGAGGACGAGTGTGGAAGACAGGCCGGGGAAACGCCCCGAGCACGAACGAGGAGGCAGCATGGCCACCGGCACCGTCGAACACGTCAAGTTCCGCAACCGCGACATGTACTGGGACATCGCGGCGGATCTGCACTTCCCGCCGGGCTTCGACGAGACCAAGACCTATCCCGCGATCGTCGCGGCCCACCCGATCGGCAGCTGCAAGGAGCAGACCTCCGGCAACGTGTACGCCCCGGCGCTGGCCGAGGCCGGATATGTGGTCATCGCGTTCGACGCCAGCTTCCAGGGTGCCAGCGGCGGCGAACCGCGGTTCCTGGAAGACCCCGCGCAGCGCGTCCAGGACTTCAGCCGCGTCGTCGACTACCTGGTGACCCTTCCGTACGTCGACGCCGACCGGATCGGCGTGCTCGGGGTCTGCGGAGGTGGCGGGTACACCCTCGCGGCGGCGAAGACCGAGAAGCGCTTCAAGGTCGTGGTGTCCGTCACCGGCGCCAACTTCGGGCGGCTGCAGCGGGAGATGGCAGGCCAGAACGGCGGCGTGCTCCAGGCGCTCGGCACGATCGGCCAGCAGCGCACCGCGGAGGCCCGCGGCGAGCAGAGCGCGGTCAACGCGTTCCTGCCGGACACGGCCGAGGCGGCGCAGCAGACCGGGGACATCGACATCATCGAGGCCTTCGAGTACTACCGCACCGACCGCGGCCAGGCGGAGCACGGCTGCGTCCTGTTCGAGGCCGCGCACGGCACCGCCGCGCTGGGCTGGGACGCGTTCCACCTGGCCGAGGAGCTGCTCGACCAGCCGCTGCTGATCGTGATCGGGGACAAGGGCAAGCAAGGCGCGTTCGGTGCCTACCGCGACGGCCACGAGATCTACAAGCGGGCCGCGTCCGCTGACAAGACTCTCCTTGAGGTCGACGGCGCTTCGCACTACGACCTGTACGACCGCCCGAACGGGGCGGGCGAGGCCCTGAAGACGATCGTCCCCTTCTTCGCCGACAAGCTCTGAGCCAACCCGGGGAAGCCTTCTTCCCCTGATAGGCGACGGCGAGGATCGTAGGATGGCAGACATGGCTGACGCGACGGCTGAACTGCGCGAGCTGGGACAGTTCTTCCAGCATCGCCGCGCTGAGCTGCAGCCGCACGAGGTCGGCCTCGATGTCCCGGCGGCGCAGCGCAGGCGGGTTCCTGGGCTGCGCCGCGACGAGGTGGCGCAACTGGTCTCGATCAGCACGGACTACTACACGCGGATCGAGCAGGGCCGCCTCGCTCCGTCCGAACCGGTGCTGGACGCGCTGGAGCGGAACCTGCGGCTGGACGACGAACAGCGCGATTACGTCCGCACCCTGCTGGCCCGCACGGGTGCCCAGCCCGCACCGCGCGAGCCGGCCCGGCGCAAGCGCGCGGTCCGCCCCCAGCTGGAGCGGCTGCTGGGCCAGCTGGACCGGGTGCCCGCGCTGGTGTTCGGCCGGTACCTGGACATCC
Organism: Amycolatopsis sp. NPDC114503; assembly: GCF_055633655.1. NCBI lineage: Bacteria > Bacillati > Actinomycetota > Actinomycetes > Pseudonocardiales > Pseudonocardiaceae > Amycolatopsis > Amycolatopsis sp. NPDC114503. Next base: position 10,403 of record NZ_JBVKDT010000012.1, read on the forward strand.
TGGCGTGGAACGATCTCGCCGCCGCGCTGCTGATCGATTTCGGCGCGATCGCGGAGAAGGACCGCAATTACGTCCGGCTGGTCTTCTCGAATCCGGAGATGCGCGCGCGGTACCCAGAGTGGGAGCAGGTCGCGCGCACGTGCGTCGCGGTGCTGCGGATGAACGCCGCGGGCAACCCCACCGATCCGGTGCTGTCCCGGCTGGTCGGGGATCTTTCCCTGACCAGCCCGGACTTCGGCCGCTGGTGGGCCGAACGCCGGGTGGCGCACCAGAACTTCGGCACGAAGACGGTCGCGCATCCCGAAGTGGGGGAGATGTCGCTGGACTGGGACAGCTTCCAGCAGGCAGGCAACGTCGACCAGCAGCTGGTGATCTGGTCGGCCGAACCCGGGACGGAGTCGGCGGAACGACTGGCCCGGCTGCGGGATTCCGTCGCGCAGAAAGCCAAGCATCGGCGCACCGCGCGACAGTGAAGCCATGGGCCCGCAGACCGGCAAAAGGCGTGCAGGCCCAGGACTTCCGATGGATCAGGCGTACGGGCAGAGGTAAGCGACGGTGTCGCTGACGCGCACGGTGAACGACTCGTCGGCCTCGATCTGGAACGAGTCGCCTTCGCCGAAGGTCTTCCATTCGTCGGAGCCGGGCAGCTTCGCGTCCCACGAGCCGCGGGTGAGGATCATCCACTCCCGCGTGGGTGCTTCGAAGGTCCATTCCCCGGGTTTCATCACGCCTACCGTGAACTTGCCCTGCGCGTTGGCGAACTCGAGGCTGCGGACGCGGCCGTCGTAGTACTCGTTCTGCTGGATCACCACATCTCCTTCCGTCCGGATCGGTCGCGCTCACGCTAAGAGCGCTGCCACGGGCGAACAATCTCCGCGCCGGACAATTCGGACCCAGTCGAGTCGCCGTCAACGCGAAGGTTCGTAGGACCCGGGGATGGAAAGCACCGCCCACCGGGTCACGGTCGCCGAGGTAGCGCGTCTCGATCGATTGCATCTCGCCGTCGTGCACGCGGGTTCCGGGATGGACGCGGAGGTTGGCATCCCGTATGTCGCGGAGCTGCCTTCGCCGGGACGCGGCCACTCCGGCGGCGAGCTGGTGATGACGACCGGCGGCGTGCTCGGGGAGGACGAGCAGCACTGGGAGCGGTACTTCGGCGAGCTGCGAGCGCACGACGCCGCGGCTGTGGTGGTCGGGTTCGGTCCGGACCGGACCTTCGCGCGAGTCCCGGAACTGCTCGTCGGTCTCGCGCGCAAGTACGACGTTCCGTTGCTGGCCGCGGGTGACGACGTCGTTCGTCGCCGTCACCCGCGCGGTCATCGCCGCGAAAGCCGAGGCGGAACGGGCCGTGCTGCAGAGTTCGTTCGCGATGCAGGTGGAGCTGACCCGTATCGTCGCCCGCGGCGGGAACGTCGACCGGCTGCTCGCCGAATGGCACCGCTCGACCGGCGAGAGCGCAGGAGTGCTCGACCGGGTGGGGCGGGCGTTCGGCAAGAACGCGGGTCTGGGCGGGGAGCTCCTCGCCAGGGCCGGGAACGGGTCCGCGCGGAGCCGCCTGGACCAGGCGGCGATCTGCGACTTGCCACGGACGACGGTGCCGATCTGGTGGTAGTCCCGTTCTCCGGCTAGGCGACCGTGCGCGGTTACCTCGTGCGGACCGATTCCCAACGGACCGAAGCCGAACTGGGCGTGCCGACCCTGTTGTCGCTGCTGGCGCTGGAAGTTGAACGACGCTGGTTCCTTGACGAACCGGCCCGCCGACGTCGCGCGCGCTCGTTCGCCGAGCTCCCTGTCCTGTGCTGAGGAAGCGTCGGCACGGGCGGTGCTGAAGAGCGTCGGCGCGGCGGACGGGCCGCTGTGGGGCATCGCGGTCGAAGCCCGGTCGGAGACCCACGCCGAAGTGCTCGTCGACGATCTCGCCGTGGTGCTCGGGACGCCGTTGCTGCGGCACCGCGACCGGTTCGTGGAGTGTCTTGCCGGCGTCGAGCCCAAACGGCTGCTGACCGAGTACGGGCTCGACGTGCCGGCGGGCATCGGCACCGCGGTGTCGCCAGGACAGGCTTCGCGCACCGTACGGCAGGCGACGGCCGCGCTGGCGACGAGCAAGCGGATGGGATCGGTGATCGAGTTCGTCGACGGCGCCGCGCACCAGCTCCTCCTCGCGATCGCCGACACCGAATACCTCGACTCGTTCGCGGGTTCGGTGCTCGCGCCGATCGAGGCCGCCAGCAACGGCGAAGCTCTGCTGCACACCCGGCACACCTGGCTGATCGAGCGGAGATCCGTCGAGGCGTGTGCGGAGCGCATGGGCGTGCATCGCCACACCGTCCGCAATCGGATCCAGCGCATCACCCAGCTGACCGGGCACAACTTGGAGAGCGTGGACGCGCAGACCGAGCTGTGGCTGGCGCTCAAAGCGCGTGGATTCCGCGAGGACTGAGCTTGGCCACTGTGGACACTTGCTGATCACTGAGTTGTCCGCTACGGCGATTTACCCAGGTCGTGGCCGCTGGCATCGTGAGCGCACCACGCGCTCCGGTGCGTGCCCAGCCGCCTTCGGCAAAGGCCCTGCGGATCAAGGAGACAGCCATGAGCACCGCCGCCCCCAGAACCGCCGCGGAGGACCGCGCGGTCCTCCGCCGTGTCGTGACCGCGAGCGGCCTCGGCACGCTCATCGAGTACTTCGACTACGCGTCCTACAGCTACCTGGCCACCACGATGGCAGTCGTGTTCTTCCCGTCCGAGGACCGGTCGGTGGCGCTCCTGCACACGTTCGCCATCTTCGCGCTGCCCTTCCTGGTGCGTCCGCTCGGCGCGCTGCTGTGGGGTTCGCTGGGGGACCGGCTCGGACGCAAGCCCGTGCTCGCTACGACGATCCTGCTGATGTCCGGGTCGACGTTCGCCATCGGGCTGGTGCCGGGCTACCACTCGATCGGCGTCGCCGCCCCGATCCTGCTGCTCCTCCTGCGCATCACGCAGAGCTTCTCCGCGTCCGGGGAGTACGCCGGTGCCGGGATCTTCATCGCCGAGTACGCGCCGGACCGCAAACGCGGGCTTTCACCGGAATGGTCCCGATGGCCTCGGCCGCCGGATTCCTGCTCGCGTCAATGCTGGCCACCGGGCTCTACTCCGGGCTCGACCCGGCTGCGGTCGCCGGCTGGGGCTGGCGCATCCCGTTCCTCGTGGCCGGTCCGCTCGGACTGGTCGGGCTGTACCTGCGGCTGCGGCTCGAGGACACCCCGGCCTACCGCGACGTCGTGGAGCGCGAACAAGGAAAGCCGCTTGCCCGCCGGCCCCGACTGCGGGCCGACCTGCCGCGGATGGGGCGGCTGCTGCTGGTGATGGCGCTCAACGCCGACGGCTGTTACTTGCTGCTCGGATACGTGCCGACCTACCTCGTCGAGGAGGTCAAGATGAGCGAGGCCGCGTCCAACCTCGTGGTGACCATCGCGCTGGTGGTGTACCTGGCGATCGTTCCGGTCGCCGCGGCCTTCTCCGACCGGTTCGGGCGCAAGTGGACTTTGGTGTTGGCGTGTGTCTTGCTCTCCGTGGCCACCTACCCGCTGATGATCGCGCTTTCTCGGGGCGGAATCGCGGTGGCGACGACAGCGCTGGTGCTGTTGCTCGCGATGTTTTCCCTCAACGACGCGGTATTCCCGGCCTTTTTCGCGGAAACCTTAGGCGCTCGCTCGCGCTATCTCGGGTTCGCCCTTCCGTTCAACGTCGGCGCGGCCCTGTTCGGCGGGGTCGCCCCGTACGCGGCCACCTGGCTGATCGGGTGGACCGGGAACCCGTGGTCGCCTGCGTTCTTCCTGATCGCAGTCGCGCTCCTGTCGCTGCTCGGATTGCTGCTCGCCAAGGAAACCTCGGGCAAGCCGCTCCCGGAGACGCGGAGGGAAACGTGGTGGCGGCTTCATCAGCCGCGGAGTGACCGGTCGAGCGGCGGGCATCGGCAGGGCATGGCCGTTCTCGCCGTGTCTCACATTGATACGCGGCACAGGTGCTCGCCGTCACAACTATGGGACTCAGCACAAGCCACCACAATGATGTGAGGGAGTCCCCATGCCCACTGCGGAGTCCGCCGAACTCGACGTTCTGGTCGTCGGCGCTGGATACGCGGGTCTGTACCAGTTGGACAAACTGCGGAAGCTGGGCCATGACGTGCGTGTGTTCGAGTCGGGAGCGGGCCTCGGCGGCGTGTGGTACTGGAACTGCTACCCCGGCGCCCGCACGGATTCGCCCGGGCCGATGTACCAGTTCGGCGACGAGGAGCTGTGGCGCGGCTGGCGGTTCAGCGAGCTGTACCCGTCCTGGTCGGAGGTGCGCGACTACTTCGCCCACGTCGACAAGAAACTGGCGTTGTCCAAGGACATCTCGTTCAATACTGAGGTCACCGGGGCGCGGTTCGACGAGAGCGCTCGACGGTGGACGGTCGAAGCACGAGACACCGTGAGCGGTGCGGTTCGGACTGTGCGGGCGCGTTATGTCGTGCTGTGCACCGGTTTCGGGTCGAAGCCGTACGTGCCGGACTTCCCGGGCCTCGAGACGTTCGAGGGCGAGGTCCACCACACTGCGCGGTGGCCGCAGGACCGCGAAGTCCCGCTTGCGGGCAAACGGATCGGAGTGATCGGCAACGGCGCGTCCGGGGTGCAGATCATGCAGGAGGCCGCGCCGGTCGCCGAGCATCTCACGCTGTTCCAGCGCACGCCGATGCTCGCGCTGCCGATGCGCCAGCGCCCGGCGACCGACGAGGACCAGCAGCTCGCCGAAAGGATGGCCGCACGCAACGGGCACTTCGCCGGCGTCGACTACGACTTCCTCGAGCAGGCCACGTTCGACGTCTCCGACGAGGAGCGGCTCGCGACCTACGAACGCCTGTGGGAGATCGGCGGGTTCCGGCCGTGGCTCGGCAACTTCAACGACCTCTTCTTCAGCGAAGAGAGCAACCGGAAATTCTACGACTTCTGGCGGGACAAGACGCGAGCCCGGATCGACGACCCGGCCCTGTGGGAGGTCCTCGCGCCGACCGAGCCGCCGCACCCGTTCGGGGTGAAGCGTCCGTCGCTGGAGCAGAACTACTACGAGATCTTCAACCAGGACAACGTCGACGTGGTCGACCTGCGGGCACACCCGATCGCGCGGATCACGCCCCGCGGGGTGCGCACGGCCGACGGCGTGGAACACGAGCTCGATCTGCTCGTGCTGGCGACCGGCTTCGACGCGGTGACCGGCGGGATCACCGCCATTGACATCCGCAACGGCGAAGGTGAATCCTTCGCTGACTCCTTCAAGGACGGAGCGCACACCGCGCTCGGCTCGGCGTCCAGCCGGTTCCCGAACATGCTGTTCGTCTACGGTCCGCAGAGCCCGTCGGCGTTCTGCAACGGCCCGACCGCCGCCGAGGCGCACGGGCAGTGGGTCGTGGAATTCATCGACCACTTGCAGCGCAACGGAATCACCCGGGTCGAGGCGACCGCCGAAGCGGAGCAGCGCTGGCAGACCACGATCGACGAGATCGCCGCGGCAGCTCTCTTCTCGAGGGCGAAATCCTGGTACATGGGCGCGAACATTCCGGGCAAGAAGGTTCAGCTGCTGATGTACCCGGGCGGGCTTCCCGGTTTTCTCGCAGAGGTCAACGAGTCCGCCGGTAAGGGCTACCCGGAGTTCGTGACTGCCTGAGCTGCCGTGCGCCGGGAGGACGCTTCCCGGCGCACGGTGCCCACCCGAGGAGAGAAAGGGGTGTGCGCCATGGGGATGAGCCTGGCATTCGTGACGGATGCGGTGGCGGGCCAGTTGCCGCCGGCAGCCTCGGACAAACCGGCGATCGCCTGCGGCGAGGAGGAATCCCTTACCTGGGCCGGGTTCCGGGAGACCGAACTCCGGTACGCGCAAGCGCTGTGGAAGGCCGGGGTCAGGAAGGGCGACCGGGTAGCCCTGCTGTTGCGCAATTCCGCCGATTACGTATGCCTGTACTTCGCGTGCGCGCGGGCAGGGGCGATCGCGGTTAAAGTGAACTGGCGGCTGACTGCGCCGGAGATCCGTTTCGCACTGCAGGATTCCGAGTCGGGGACTCTGGTGTTCGACGCGGAATTCGCCGAGATCGTGGAAAAAGTGCGGCCGGAGCTGCCCGTCGATCGGTATGTGGCGCGAAACGACGGGCATCCGCTGCCGGGATGGGCTGTACCGCTGGGCGAGTTCGCCGCGGAACCGGGCGGCACTGACGGCCTGCCGGAAGTGGGCCTCGACGATCCCGTGTCGATCATGTACACCTCGGGCACCACCGGAAGGCCGAAAGGCGTCGTGTTCACGCACGCCAACGTGCTCTGGATCGCGGCCATCCAGACGCAGAAGTGGAAGATCGACAGCAACGCGGTGCTGCACACCGCCGGCCCGCTGTTCCACATCGGCGGGTTCGAGGCGTTCATCCTGCCAGGATTGACGAATCACGCGTCCGTCGTGACGACTCCGTCGGGCGGGTTCACGGTCGGGGGCTTCATGGCCGCGGCGCGTGCGCACCGGTCGACGAACGTCCTGCTGTACCCGGGAATGGTCGCGGAGCTGCTGACCGCGCCCGACCCTGCGCAGCTGGTCCCCGAGTCGGTGACGCAGATCCTCACCGGCGGCGACGTGGTCGCGCCGTGGATGTACGAGCGGCTGGCCGAAACGCTCCCCGGCGTGCGACTGGACCAAACGTACGGCCTCACCGAAGGCGGCGGTCTCAATTCGACCCTCGACTTCGCTGATGCGCGCGGGCACGAGAGCAGCATCGGCCGGGCGCAGGCGATGTCGGAAGTGCGGGTGATCGCGCCCGGAGGGCGACTCGCCGACGTCGACGAGGTCGGCGAGATCCAGGTGCGCAGTGGCGGCATGAGCGTGGGCTACTGGCGCCGACCAGAGGCGACCGCGGAGACCTTCGCGGACGGCTGGTGCCGCACCGGCGATCTGGGCCGGGTCAGCGCCGACGGTTTCCTGTACCTCGCGGGGCGGGCGAAGGACATGATCCGCAGCGGCGGGGAGAACGTCTACCCGGCCGAGGTCGAGATGGCGATCACCAGCCACCTCCTCGTCAACGACGCGGCCGTGATCGGGGTGCCGGACGAGAAGTTCGTCGAAGTCGGCGTGGCGTTCCTGGTGGCAGAAGCGGATTTGGACGCAGCGGAGCTTCGGACGTTCCTCTCCGCCCGGCTCGCGAAGTTCAAGATCCCGCGCTACTTCGTCGTCGTGCCCGAACTGCCCCGCAACCCGAGCGGCAAGGTGCAGAAGGCCGTGCTGCGCGACCGGTACCCCGATGCCAGGTCGCTGCCGGCGGTCCAGAAAGGAGAGTCATCGTGAAACAGCACGACATGGCGGAGTTCAGCGCAGGGCACGGCTTCCTGGAGTCGCCCCGGTGGCACGACGGGAAGCTGTGGCTGAGCGATTTCTTCCGCAAACACGTCATCACCGTGGACGAGGACGGCTCCGTCGACAAGATCGCGGAGGTCGAAGCGTCCCCGTCCGGGATCGGTTTCCTCGACGACGGTTCGGTCCTGGTCGTCTCCCAGTACGACCGGAAAGTGCTGCGGGTGGCCCCCGACCGGACAGTGTCCGAGTACGCCGACATCGCCGCGTTCACCGGCGGGATCGCGAACGACATGCTGGTAGGCCCGTCCGGGCACGCCTACGTGGGCAACTTCGGTTTCGACGTCGTCGGCGGCGAACCACCCAAGCCGACGCATCTCGCGCATATCGCGCCAGGCGGCAAGGTACGCGAAGTGCCCGGGGAAGTGCTGTGCCCGAATGGCGCCGGCTTGACTCCGGACGGCTCGACGCTGGTCCTGTCCGAGACCTTCGGCCACCGTATTTCCGCCTATGACGTGAACAGCGACGGTTCTCTCACTGGTTTTCGGCTGTGGGCGGAGCTGCCGGAGACGTTCAGCCCGGACGGCCTGGCAGTCGACGCGGACGGCGGAGTGTGGGTCGCGAACGTCTTCGTCGACCAGCCCGAAGGCGGCTTCTACCGGGTCGAAGAGGGCGGTGAGATCACCGACTTCATCCCGGTGCCCGACGCCTGGGCGGTCGCCTGTGCGTTCGGCGGTCCTGATCGCGACGTGCTGTACCTGGTCTGCAACGCCACCACCCTCGCGGATTTCGGCGCCGGCCGATCACGCGGGTTCGTGCGCACGGCGCGTGTCGGCCGCCGCGGCGCCTGAAGCATCCCATCGGAAAGGACGAAGTCGTTGTACCAAGGACGGATCGCGCGGTTCGACGCGCCAGGACAGCCCTTCACTCTCGAAACAGTGAGCTTGGACGACGTCCGGCCGGGCGAGATCCTGATCAAGGTGACCCGAGCCAATATCTGCGGCTCGGACTTGCACGCGTGGCACGGCGAGTTCGCCACCGGCGGGCTCGGCGGCCAGTTGCCCACGGTGCTCGGCCACGAGATGGTCGGCGAGATCGCCGCGCTGGGAGACGGAGTCGGCGCGGACGCGAACGGGAAACCGCTCGCGGAGGGAACGCGGGTGGTGTTCCCGTACTTCACGGTTTGCCACACCTGCCGCAACTGCTTGTCGGGAAGGCGTGCCGCTTGCCCGAATCTGACGATGGCCATGCTCGGCCGTGCGGACAAGCCGCCGTACTTCGTCGGCGGATACGGGGATTACTTCGTGCTTCCCGTCGGCTCCGTGGTCTACACCGTGCCGGACGCGGTGTCCGACGAACTCGCCTCGGGGGCGAATTGTGCCTTGTCCCAGGTGATGCACGGGCTGGAGCGAGTTGGGCAAGGGTTTGGCGAAACCGTTGTGGTGCAGGGAGCCGGTGCGCTCGGCTTGTACGCCGTAGCGGTCGCGAAGGCGCGCGGGGCGAGCCGGGTGATCGCGATCGACGGGGTGCGCGAGCGGCTCGAGCTGGCGACCGCTCTCGGCGCGGACGACGTGCTCGACATTGCCGAGGTCGCCGAAGCCAAAGACCGGGCGAAGCGGGTGCGCGCGCTGACCGGCGGGCAGGGTGCGGACGTCGTGGTGGAGGTCGTCGGGCATCCGTCGGCGGTCGATGAGGGGCTGAAGATGCTCGGCCAGTTCGGTCGTTACCTGGAGATCGGCAACATCAACTTCGGCAAGACTGTGGAGATCGACCCGTCGCGGCTGGTGTTCTCCAACAAGACGATCGTCGGCGTTTCGCTGTACGAGCCGATCGTGCTGTCGCGCGCTTTGACGTTCCTCGAGCAGTATCACGACAAGCTGCCGCTCGAACGACTCGGCTCGGCGACGTACCGGCTCGACGACATCAACGCGGCGTTCGCGGCTGCCGAAGGCAAGCGCGACGTCCGCGCCAGCATCGTTCCCTGAACCCACGCGCGTAAGGAAGAAAATGCACAACTACGACCGCAGGTCGCTCTACATCAGCGGGGAATGGGTGCCGTCGTCGGGCGACGAGGTCATCGAGGTGATCGACCCGTCGACGGAGCAGGTGCTGGGTTCGGTACCGGCCGGCACGGCGGACGACGTGGACGCGGCGGTGTCCGCGGCCCGCCGCGCGTTCGACCCGGTGATCACCGTCGCCGAACGCCGGAACCGGCTCGAGACCGTCATCGCGGCGATGGAGAAGGCCCTGCCCGGCCTCGCCGAAACGATCGGCCGGGAAATGGGCGCACCGCTGCGGACCGCGCAGGGCGTCCAGACCCAGCTCGGCCTCACCGCCGCGCGCGGCATCCTGTCCGTTCTGGAGAGTTACGAATTCGGAGAGCGGGTGGGGAACTCGCTGCTGGTGCGCGAGCCGTACGGCGTGGTCGGCGCGATCACCCCGTGGAACTACCCGATCTACCAGGTCGTGGTGAAGGTGCTGCCGGCGATCGCGGCCGGCTGCCCGGTCGTGCTCAAGCCGGGCAATGAGGCGCCGTTGTCGGTGTTCGAACTGGTCGAGGCGATCGGCGAAGCCGGGCTGCCGCCCGGCGTGCTCAACCTGGTGTCCGGCCCCGGCCGCGAGGTCGGGGAAGCGATCGCCGGACACCCCGGAGTCGATCTCGTGTCGTTCACGGGCTCGACCGCCGTCGGCGCCCGGGTTGCCGAACTGGCGGCGTTGTCGGTCAAGAAGGTGACGCTCGAGCTGGGCGGCAAATCGGCGAACGTCATCCTTGACGACGCGGATCTGCCGACGGCAGTGAAAGTCGGTGTGGGCAACGCTTTCCTCAATGGCGGGCAGACCTGCGTCGCGTGGACCCGAATGCTGGTCCCGCGCTCTCGCTACGACGAAGCACTGCAACTGGTGGCCAAGGCGGCATCCCGGTACACGGTTGGAGATCCGTTCGACCCGGACACCCGCATCGGGCCGGCCGCTTCGGCGAAACAGCTCGAGATCGTGCGCGGGTTCATCGAGCGCGCGCAGCGGGACGGCGCCCGGCTCCTCGCTGGCGGCGCCGGGAAACTCGCCGACACGGGCTACTACGTGTCTCCCACGGTGTTCGCGGATGTCGATCCGGACTCCGAACTGGCGCAGCAGGAAGTCTTCGGACCGGTGCTCGCGGTGATTCCTTACGACACCGAAGAGGATGCGCTGCGGATCGCGAACGGCACGGACTACGGGCTGTCCGGAGCAGTGTGGGCCGGATCGCTCGAACGCGCGCTCGCGTTCGCGCGCCGGGTGCAGACCGGACAGCTGGACATCAACGGAGGCCGGTACAACCCGCTGGCACCGTTCGGCGGTTACAAACGTTCCGGCGTCGGACGGGAACTCGGCCGGGCCGGGCTGGAGGAGTACCTGCAGCTCAAGTCTCTGCAGTTGCCCGAATGATCGCGGGGGAGACAGACGCCGTGCACAGCCCTCTCGACATCGCGACGGACGGAGCGGTCCGCACCTGGACCGTCAACCTGCCCGACCAGGGCAACGCGATCGCCGGCCCGGAGTTCGTCTCGGAGCTCGAATCCGCGGTCGACTCGGTCAACGGGGACTTCTCGATCCGCGCGGTGATCCTGACCGGGGCGGGCCGGATTTTCTCGGCGGGCGGCAACGTGAAGGAAATGGCCGACCGGCGCGGAGTCTTCGGCCTGGACGCCCGCGCGCAGCGCCACGGCTACGTGGACGGAGTCCAGCGCATCCCGCGCGCTCTCGCCCGGTTGGAGGTGCCGCTGATCGCCGCGGTCAACGGACCGGCGATCGGTGCCGGCTGCGACCTGGCGTTGATGTGCGATTTGCGGATCGCGTCCGAACGGGCGTCGTTCGCCGAGAGCTTTGTCCAGGTCGGGCTCGTCCCCGGAGACGGCGGCGCATGGTTCCTGCCTCGCGCGGCCGGTTGGGAGCGGGCGGCCGAGATGACGTTCACCGGGGACCGGATCGATGCCGCCACGGCGCTGTCGTGGGGGCTGGTCGGCCGGGTCGTGCCGCACGAGGAGTTGCTTCCGGCCGCGCGCGCCCTCGCCGAGCGGATCGTCAAGAACCCCGCGCACGCACTGCGGATGGCGAAGCGGTTGCTGAGGGAATCGCAGGGCAGCGGCTTGGAATCGGTGCTCGGCATGGCTTCGGCGATGCAACCCTTGGCGCACGGCGATCCCGAACACGCCGCCCGGCTGGAGAAATGGAGGACCCGCTGATGGCTCTGCCCCGATTGGTGCCCCCGGCCGCCGCTGCCGGCCCCGGACTGGACGCGTTGCGCACGGAAGTGCGGGAGTTCCTCGCCCGGCAACTGGCGGACGGCGCGTTCACCCCGTTCGTCGACTGCTGGCTGTGCGGCTGGGACGAGGACTTCACCGCCGCTCTCGCGGCCCGAGGCTGGCTCGGGATGACCATTCCGGCGGCATACGGCGGGCACGGCCGGTCCTTCGTCGAACGCTACGTGGTGACCGAAGAACTGCTCGCCGTCGGCGCTCCGGTAGCGGCGCACTGGGTGGCCGACCGCCAGATCGGGCCCTCTCTGCTCAAGTACGGCACTGAGCTGCAGAAGACGCGTTTCCTCCCGCGGATCGCGCGTGGCGAGTGCTTCTTCGCAGTCGGCATGAGCGAGCCGGATTCAGGGTCCGACCTGGCGAGCGTCCGCACCAGGGCGGCCCGGAGCGAAGGCGGCTGGAACCTCACCGGGACCAAAGTGTGGACGTCGGGCGCACACCGGTCCGAGGCGTTCATCGTGCTCGCCCGCACCGCGCCGGCCGACCCGCAGCATCGGCACGCCGGGCTCAGCCAGTTCATCGTGGACTTGCACGCACCCGGAGTGGAGGTGCGTCCGATCATCTGGATGAACGGCACGCACCATTTCAACGAGGTGATCCTCGACGAGGTATTCGTCCCGGACGCGATGGTGTTCGGCGAGATCGGCTGCGGCTGGCAGCAGGTGACGTCCGAGCTGGGCTTCGAGCGCAGCGGTCCGGAACGGGTGCTGTCGACTTTCCCGGTGCTGGCCGCGTGCGCCGAGGGCATGGCCGCGGGCCGCATCGAGCCGGACCCGGACTTGGGCCGGCTGGTCGCGCGGGTCGCCGGGCTGCGCCGGATGTCTTCGGCAGTGGCCGGGGCGCTACAGCGGCACGAGCCCGCCGACGTCCCGGCCGCCGTGGTGAAGGTGCTCGGCACCGCCACCGAAGGCGACATCGCGGACTACGCGGACCTGCTGACCGGCGACCGGCCGGACAGCGATCGCGAGCTGCGGGAGCTGGCTGAGGTCGCCGCGGACCAGCGTCCCGGGTTCACGATCCGAGGCGGTACGAACGAGGTGCTGCGCGGCGTGATCGCGCGGGGATTGGGGCTTCGATGACGAGCGTGGACCAGGATCTGGCCGATCTGGTGGAGACGGTCTTCGCCGACTACCGGACCGCGCACCCGGAGGTTTCGGCGGAGCCGGATCCGCGGCTGTGGCAGAGCTTGGCGGATCTCGGCCTGGTGCGGCTGACCGGACCGGAAAGTTCCGGCGGCAGCGGGGCCGGATTGCCGGAAGCCGCGGCCCTGCTGTCCGCGGCGGTGCGGCACGCGGTGCGGATCCCGTTGGCGGAGCACGATCTGCTGGGGTGCGCCGTGCTCGACGAACTCGGCGTGGCGGCCGGGGACGCGCTGCGGACCGTGTGCGTCCTCGACGAAAGCGGCACCGCCGCGGGCACCCCGTGGGCGCGCGGCGCCGAGCGGATCGTCGCGATCTACCGGCGTGCCGGCGACTGGTTCGTGGCCGATGCCGATGCCGCGAAACTGAAAATCGACTACGCCGTCAACACGATCGGCGAGCCGCGCGACACCGTGTCCGCCGACGTGGCGACGCTCGAGGGAATTCGTGCTGACGATGGCCTGGTCGAGCGGCTGCGGCTCAAGTCGGCCCTCGTCCGGGCGATCCAGGTGTGCGCGGCGCTAGACCGTGCCGTGGAGCTGTCCGTGGAGCACGCGGCGACGCGCGTTCAGTTCGGCCGTCCGATCGCACGGCTGCAAGCGGTGCAGCACCTCCTCGCGGACATGGCCGCCGAGGCCGGGCTGGCGCGGGCCGCCACCGAGGCAGCGCTGGACGCTGCTGTCGCGTCGTCGTGGGCGAGTGCGGACCTCGGGTTCCTCGTGGCCGCTGCACGGTCGTGCGCGGGCCACGCCGCGTCGGTCGTCGTGCGGAACGCACATCAAGTCCACGGCGCGATCGGCGCTACGAACGAACACCGGCTGCACCATTTCACGCGACCGGCGCTCGCGTGGCGGGGCGAGTTCGGATCCGTCCGCGACTGGGATGCGGAGGCGGCCAGGCTGGCGATGGCCGCGGCCGCAGGCGACGGGTTGTGGCGGTTGGTCACCTGCTGACGTTTCAGCGCGCCAGTTCGTGACCGGAGGCGATGCCGAGCGCCCGGATCTTGCGGTAGAGCGTGGCCCTGCCGATGCCCAGGATCCGGGCCGCGTCGGTCCGGTTGTTCTGCACGCTGGCCAGGGTTTCGATGATGAGGTCCCGTTCGGACTGCTCCATCGGCGTCAGCTGCCGCCGATGGGCCCGCTTCAGCAACCAGGCCGGCACGTGCTTCAGGTCGATGTCGCCGGATCCGGCCGCGTCGAGCGCGGACGCCAGCACGTCGCGCAGTTCGGCTGTGTTGCCCGGCCACGAGTACCTCATCAGCGCCTGGACCGCGGGCAGCGTGCAGCGCACGGTCCGGCGGGGCTCGAGGTGGGCCAGCAGCGCCGGCACCAGGTCGGCGACGTCCTCGCTGCGCTGGCGCAGCGGCGGCAACCAGACGGTGCTCGGGAAAGCGGCCAGGACGAGGTCCGCGCGCGGGGAATCCTCGTCGCAAGTCACGATCAGCCGCCCCGGCGCGCCGCCTTTCCTGGCGAGTTCGGCGAGCCCCGTCCGAACGTCCGGGGCCAGCTGATCGATCCGGCGCACGACGACTGTGCTCCCGTCGCGCAGCGCCGCGTCCCATTCCGGCAGCAGGTTCGCGCCGTCGTCCGGATTCGAGTCGTGAAGCCGCAGGACGCCTCCGCGTAGCCGGTGGAGATGCTTCGCCAGGTGGATCTTGCCGGTGCCGGTCTCGCCGAGAACCGCGAGCGGACGCGGGTCGGCGGCCAGCGATTCGACGCGTTCCCGGACCAGGCTCCACTGCGCGCTCCGGCCGGCCAGTGCAGCGGGATGCGGCGCTGCAGCCGAAACCGTTCCGCGCGGCGCACGGGCGAACTGGGGGCTGAGCCGCACGACAATGCCGGGCGCGGACCGGGCCGGTCCCGCGTCGACGACGGTCAGGTGGATGCGATACGTGCCCGCCGCGAGCGGGACGCTGCCCGTGTCGCGTCCGTTCGCGACCAGTGTGGTCGCGGCGTCCCAGAGGACGGCTTGGTCGGCAGGCCCGATGTGTTCCGCGGCCGCGGTGTTGCCGAGAAAGAACTCGGGACGCATTGCGACCACTGGGCCGCGCACTGTGGTGCAGGTGCGCACGAATCGTTCGAGCAGCGCCACTTCCGCCGCCGAGGACAGATGCGACAGCCGCGTTTCGATGTGCTTGGCCGCCTCGACCAGCAGCGGCTGCATGAGCGGATGAAAGTCCCGGGCCAGACAGGTGAAGTCGAGAACCCCTTCGACCCGGCCGCTGACCGGATGCCGGATCGGCACGCCCACGCAGGAGAAGTTGCGCAGGAAATCGGCGTAGTGCTCTTCGCCGCGCACGACAACGACCTTCGCCTCTTCGAGCGCGGTGCCGACGCCGTTCGTCCCGGCGAACTCCTCAGGGAAGCCGAAACCGGGAGCGACGCTCGATTTGTCCAGTTTGTGAGCGAGGCCGGGCATGCCCACCCAGCGATGGAGGATCCGGGCATCGCGGTCGGCGAGGAACACGCTGTGGTGGGTGTCGGACATGCTGGCGACGAGCCGGTCGAGCACCGGCCGGGCGGCGCGCATCATCCGGCTGTCGTCGTCGAGGTCCTGCAGATAGGGCAGGTCCGGGTGCACGCCGTGGTCCAGCCCGCACGCCGACGACCGCTTCCACGAGCGCGCGATGACCGCACGCGGGGCCTCGCTGCCGGCCGCCATCTCACACCTCCTCGTGTGACGCAGGTCTCGCTCGACGGTACTCGCCGGCCAAGCGGGCGGCAGCGTCTCATTCTGAGACACCTCGGAGGAACTGCTCGATCAGCGGCGTTGCGCGCTCCGGTTCGTCGAACAGAAGCAAGTGTCCCGTTCCGGCCAGGATCTCCAGCCGCGCGTCGGCGAGGCGGCTCGCGAGCCAGCGCCCGTTGAGGACCGGCACGACCGGGTCGCAGTCGCCGTGCAGGACAAGCGTCGGCACTCGCATGGAGGGCAGCCACCAGAAGCTCGACCAGCAGAGAGCCGCGAACATCTGGAAGCGGTAGCCGGCCGGGTCCGGCGGCTGGACGGCGCGCGCATCGACAATCTGCCTGCGCACCTGCGGGTCGCGCGCGGTGCGGCCGCCGGCGAGCAAGGCCAGATCGCGCTCAGCCGCTGCGGTGTCCCGGTGGCACCGGGTGGACAACAACGCGCGCAGCACGGAGGGGCCGGGCGGCACCGCTCCGAACCCGAACGTGGTCCCGCAGAGCACGAGTCGCCGGACGAACCGCGGATGCCGTCGCGCGATCTCCTGTGCGACGAGCCCGCCGAACGAGAACCCCAGGACATCAGCGTGCGCCACGCCGATCCGGTGGGCGGCGGCGACGAGCAGATCGGCGATCGCGCCGATGCCGATCGGCATCGGCGGCCGGTCGGAACCGCCGGATCCGGGATTGTCGATCATGATCAAGTCGCGGTCCGGCAGACGTTCGGCCAACGGCGCCCAGCTTTCCACGGCGCCGCCGATGCCCTGGACGAGGAGGAGCGGCGGCGCCGTCGGGCCTGGCCGGTGCCACACCCGGATGCGCAGCCCGTCGATCACGAGGTGGCGTTCGAGCGTCATCGGCGGCGGTATCCATCCCGCTCCGGACCGAGCTGCCAGGTCTCGAGCGGCTCAGCCGCGCGGAGGGGACCGGCCAGCGGCCGGGACGAGGCTCCGACCGGGATCTCGGCGAAGACGAGGACTGTCAGCGGCCATTCCGGGCGAGGCAGGCGGCGCACCGCGGCGTCGAGGTCTTCCGCCGTGAGCGTTCTGCCCGGCAGAAGGGACACCGCGGCGGTGACCCGTTCGCGGTCGCCGTCAGGAGTCCCGTAGGCGAGGGCGAGGTCCACCGCGTCGATCCGCCCGAGTGCGATGCGGATCGCGGCAGGGGCGACCACCCCGTCCCGGGCACGGATCAATGCGTCGACCGGGTCGAGCAGCCACAAGTCGCCGTCGGCGTCACGGGTGAACAGGTCTCCCGTCGACTGCCAGACGTCGTCTGGGGCGAAAACACCGCGCAGCGCCCGGTCGCCGCCGCGGGCGAGCAACAGGCCCGCCTCTCCGGTCCGGCATTCGCGGCCGAGCCCGTCCGGGCCATACGCCAGCTGACGCGTTTCCGCGTCGTAGGCTGCCACCCTCACTTCCGCGGTGCCGGGCAGCGGCCGTCCGACCGCGCCGATCTTCGTGGTGCCGACGTTGGCGAGGATGGCTTCGCCGTCCGGCGACGCATAGAACTCGAGCACCTTGGCGGGTGCGAACCGCGCGGTGACGCGGCGCCACAGGTTCGGAGGCATCCCGGATCCGATGAACAGACGGATCGAGTGGTGCCGCTCATGGGGATGGGCGGGCCCGTCGGCGATCGCGCGCAGCGAGGTCCAGGTGTAGGAAACGTGGGTGGCACCGTAGCGGCGGACTTCCTCCCAAAAAGTGTCCGGATCGGTTCCGCCGGGAAGCGCCAGGCGAGCCCCGGACGCGATCGCCGCGCCGACCGCCATCAGCAATGCGGAGGGATGATGCAGCGGAGTCGCCGAGTACACGGTGTCGCTGCGTTTGAGCGCCGCCGCGCTTGCGGTTCCCAACGCGCCCAGCGCCCAGCGCCGGTTGCTGATCTGCCTGGCCCGGGTCCGGCCGCGCGTTCCAGTGAACAGGATGAACGCGATGTCGGAGCCGCGGCGCGGGTTCGGCCGGTACCACGCGGGCAGTTCGACGTCGTCCGGGTCGATCCGCTCCATGTCGACGACGTGCGCCGGCAACGTGCGCGGCGTGGCACCGCCGCCGAGTACACACCAGGTCGCCCCGGGGATCGGGTCGGGCAGCGCTTGTTCCGGATCGGAGATCAGCCAGTGCGGCGCGCTCGCGGCGACTTCGGCTGCGAGATCTCCGTCCGGACGGAGGAGGACGGCCGTCGCGCCCAGCCGGCTGATCGCAGCGATGGCGCTGAGGCCGGACGGCCGGGGGCTCATCAGCACTGCCACCCGGTCGCCCTGACGCACGCCCAGGCTGATCAGTCCCTTGACGACGCTGTCCACTCGGTTGGCGAGTTCGCGGGCGCGCACGACCCGGTCTCCCCACAACAGCACGATGCCGTCCGGGTCGCGCTGCGCGGATTCGTGGAGCAGCAGACCCAGCGAGATCTCCGTCGCCGGGCGGAGCCCGTCCAGCCGGTTCAGGAGCGGCAGTTGCGCGCCGCGCTCCTGCGCGACTGATTTCAGGAGGCTGGTGGCCGTGGACACGGTGCGAAACGCGCCGTGCGAGAGCCCCACTCCGAGGTCGACGCCGGACTGCACGCGACGGGACAGGACGCTCGGCGTCCAGGCCCGGGTCGATTCGACCTGCCCCGCGGGGATGATCCCGTCCGGTGGGTGCGCGTCCGCTCCGGCGCGCCACCGGATCCACCGGGCGACCTGGGGCCAGGTCCGCTTGCGGGCACCGGAGCCGGCGACGATCCCGAAGTGGCCGCTGGTCAAGGTCAGCTCGTAGACCTCAGCGCGCGGCGCGGCCCGGACGATGCTGCGCACCGAGTGCGGGTGCCCTTCGCGGTCGGCCTCGCCGACCGCGATGAGGACCGGGCATTCTATGTCCGCGAGCGTCACCGTGCGGTCGCCGATGACAAGCCCGCCGTCGAGGAACTGGTTGCGGATCACGGCCTGCTGGAGAAAATCCCGGACCGCCGGGCCGGACCAGGCCGTCCAGCCCTTCGAATCGAGGAAGACCCGTTGCTGCTCGCCGGGGAGGAGCTTTTCCCGATCGTGCAGCTGACTCAGGTACCGCAGCCGGCCCCGGACCGTCGCGACCGGATCGAGCAGCCGGGTCCAGCTTTTGTTGAACCAGCCGGGCAACGAAATGTGGTCGAGTACCTTGCTGTCGAGCAAGGCCTGAGCCAGGTGCGTGTAGGACTCCAGGGAGATCGGAATGGGCAGCGGGGCGGCCGAGAAGTCCAGCGGGGCGCCGAACGCGATGACCGAGTCGATGCCCTCGCAGCGCCGGTAGGCGGCCGCCTCGTAGGAGAACATCCCGCCCTGGGAGTAGCCGCCGAGCACGACGTCGCGTCCAGTCGCCTGGCGCGTCCGGTCGACCGCGTCCACGACTGCGAGAACGTGGTCGGCCATGGTCCGCTCGTGCCCGCCTGGCTCGTCCTCCGGCCGGCCGAAGTCGACCAGCCACACATCGACCCCGTTCTCGTGCGCGGCGCGGACGGAGCTGGACCGCGGCGCGACGTCGTACACCTCGGCGGCCATCATGAGCGGTGGGACCAGGACCAGCGGCGGCAAGTCTCCGGGAGGACCGGCGGGGAAATAACGGCGCAACCGGTACATCCGGTCGCCCCCGACGACTTCGTAGGGCGCCGACTCCTCGTCGACGCGCAGGCCGCCGTGCCGCGCGTACTCCGCGAAATTGCGTGCGGTCGCTTCAGCGCGTCTGATGCGGCCGACCGTCTCGCCGGCCGCGCCGCCGAGGCGTTTGCCGAGGTTCGCCGCCACTGACAACGGATTCATCGCACCCCCGTCCATTCGGGACGCCCACGGTAATCCGGTGCCGGATGCCGGCAGGCGTCTCACTTTGAGACGCCTGCACACGCTCCGCAGGCGACAGTCTCGATCCCGCACCGCTCGTGGAGTGAGGAGTTCTGATGACCGCACGACTCTCCGGCCGCACGATGATCATGTCCGGCGGAAGCCGCGGGATCGGTCTCGCGATCGCCGAACGAGCCGCCTCGGACGGGGCGAATGTCACGCTCATCGCGAAGACCGATCATCCGCACCCTTCCTTGCCTGGCACGATTCACACCGCGGCCGCGCAGATCGAACGGGCGGGCGGCAAGGCGTTGAAGATCGTCGGCGACATCAGGGACGACGAGCAGGTGGCCTATGCCGTCGAGCAGACGCTGGCGCGTTTCGGCGGTGTCGACCTGGTGGTCAACAACGCGTCTGCCATCGACCTGTCCGGCACGGACGAGATCACGATGAAGAAGTACGACCTCATGCAGGACATCAACTGCCGGGGGAGTCTTCTGCTGTCCAAGATGTGCCTGCCCGCCCTGCGAAAATCAGCCGCGGCCGGTCGCGACCCGCACATCCTGACTCTGTCCCCGCCGCTCAACCTGAATCCGGCATGGGCGGGCCGAAGCCTCGCTTACACCATCGCGAAGTACGGAATGTCCCTCACGACGCTGGGCCTGGCCGAGGAATTGCGCGAGGAGGGCATCGGGGTGAACTCGCTCTGGCCGCGCACCACTATCGCGAGCGCTGCTGTGCGAAACCTCCTCGGCGGTGCCGAGACAATCGAGAAGTCCCGCACCCCCGCCATCATGGCCGACGCCGCTTACGCGATCCTCACCTCGCCCGCCCGCGAAACGACCGGCAACTTCTTCCTGGACGACGAACTCCTCGCCGCGCGCGGAACCACTGACTTCCACCAGTACCGCGTCGTCCCCGGAGACACGGAACTGCGCTTGGACGTCTTCGTCGACGGCCCTCTCGGCGGCTGAGCCGATCGGCTTTCCCGCGGCTGCGGCCTGGCTACTCCGGACGGCAGCGCGTCAGCGACACCATTTCCCCGGCCTGCACCACCGTGTGTTCCTGGTTCACCACCTCCACCCGCTGCACCACCACGCCCCGGCCCGGGTTGGAGGTGCGGCGGGCTTCGGTGACCTCGTTGCGGACGCGGATGGTGTCGCCCAGGCGGACCGGCGCGAGGAACTGCCAAGAGCGGATTTCCAGGAACGCCACCAGGGTGTCGTCGAAGTACCCGGTCCGCGCGCGCAGGCCCACGGCCATCGACAGCACCAGGGCGCCGTGCGCGATGCGAGAGCCGAACGGCGTCGTGCGTGCGTGTTCGGCGTCGGTGTGCAGGGCATGCACGTCCCAGGACAGGCCCGAGAACGCGACCACGTCGGCTTCGGTGACGGTGCGCGCCGGGGTTTCGAACGCGTATCCGACGGGGAGATCTTCGAACCATTTGCCCATGTGCTGATGCTCCTTCGAGGAATGGCGGGCGGTCGACCGGAGGGGACCACCGTGTTATGTTCATACTAACCGGTCGGTATTAGCAAGGGCGGGGAGCGATATCCGCCCCAGAGCGAACGGAGGCACGGGCATGGCCGACGCATTCCCTTCCGGGCGCGGGGTCGGTTTCGATCCGGTGCCTACGGCGATCGCGGCGATCCGGGCTGGGCGGCCGGTGGTGGTTCTGGACGACGAGGGGCGGGAGAACGAAGGCGACCTGGTCTTCGCGGCCGAGGCGGCAACTCCGGAACTGCTGCACTTCACCGTCCGCTACACGTCGGGCTTTGTGTGTGCCGCGCTGCCCGGCGCAGATCTGGACCGGCTCGGGCTCCCGCCGATGACTCCCGTCAACCAGGACCCTCGAGGCACCGCGTACGCGGTCACGGTCGATGCGAAAACCGGGGTGACCACAGGCATTTCCGCTCGGGACCGCGCGCGCACGATCCGGATGCTCGCCGATCCGGCGACTGTTCCCGAGGACCTGAGCCGTCCGGGGCACGTCGTTCCGTTGCGCGCGGTGGCCGGGGGAGTGCTGCAGCGAGCCGGGCACACCGAGGCCGCGGTCGAGCTGGCCCGGCTCGCCGGGCTGCGGTCGGCCGGAGCGTTGTGCGAGCTGGTCAACGACGACGGCACCATGATGCGCGCGCCGGAGTGCCGGCGGTTCGCCGACGAGCACGGGCTCGCGATGATCTCGATCGCCGACCTCGTCGCGCACCTGCGCCGCACCGAATCTCAGGTCGAACGCGCCGCGGACACCCGGCTGCCGACGGCCTTCGGGACGTTCCGGGCGGTCGGCTATCTCTCGCCGCGGGACGGGCGAGAGCACCTCGCGCTGGTGTTCGGAGACCTCGGCGACGGCGAGGACGTGCTGGTCCGGGTGCATTCGGAGTGTCTCACCGGGGACGTGTTCTCTTCGGTGCGCTGCGCTTGCGCGACGCAGCTGCAGACGGCCCTGCGCACTGTCTCGCAAGCCGGTCGGGGTGTGGTGGTGTACCTCCGCGAGCACCGGGAAGTCAGTCTGCTCGACAAGCTTCGGAGGTACGAGCTGCAGGATTCCGGGGTGGACACAGTGGAAGCGAAGCTGGCGGCCCGGGACTACCCCGCGTGCGCGCACCTGCTGGCCGACCTCGGAGTGCGGTCGCTGCGGGTGCTCACTGAGGATCCAGCCGACATGACCGGGCTCGCGGACTGCGGGTTGTCCGTGCTCGGCCGGATTCCGGTGGAAAGCCTCGCTGCCGCGGACAACGTCGCGTAGGGGAGCGCGGCCGTGTCGGACGAATGGTTCGTGGCCGCCGACGGTCGGCGACACTGGGGGCGGTACGGCGCGGCGGGAATACTGCTCGTGACCCGGCCGCCGCGCCGGGCTCTGCTGGTGCGGCGGGCCGGCTGGGTGCACGGCGGCCGCGGCGAATGGTCGATCCCGGGCGGCGCACTGCTGGCGGGAGAGACGGCGGCCGAGGCCGCGGTGCGGGAATTCGCCGAGGAGATGGGCCGCCTGCCGGATGCGTGGCGGCCGCTCGCGCGGTACGTGGACGACGTGGTGCCGGGGGAATGGAGCTACACCACCATTCTCGCCGAATGCGCCGAGACACCCGACTATTCGGAGACGTTGTCCGACGAACATGACGCGCACGTGTGGGCGCCGGTGGACGACGCGCGCCGGATGGACCTGTTCGCCCCGTTCGCCCGGGTTCTCCCGCGTTTGCTCGCGGTGCTGGACGCGCGGTCCGCCGAGCGACTGACCTCAGGCCGGTAACTCAGCGGCCTTCCCACGCTGGTTCGCGTTTCTCGGCGAATGCCCGGGTGCCTTCCTGCGCGTCGCGGGATTCCCTTACCGGCACAGAGATTTCGCGAGAGCGCGGGAACCTTTCTGCCGTCGGCCAGTCCCTGGCGCGGGTCATGATCTGTTTCGTCGCGCGGACGGCCAGCGGGGCGTTCGCGGCGATTGCCTGCGCCAGTTCGAGTGCGGTGGCGGCGGCCTGGCCGGGCTCGGTGAGCCGGTTGACCAAACCGGCTTCTGCGGCGCGTTCGGCCGGAACATGCGCGCCGGTGAGCGCCCATTCGAGCGCCAGCGCCTGCGGGACGCGGTGCGGCAGCCGGAGGAGTCCGCCGCCCGCGGCTACGAGGCCGCGCTTCACCTCGGGCAGGCCGAAGACCGCGGTACGGGACGCGACGAGAAGATCGCAGGCCAAGGCGATCTCGAATCCGCCAGCGAGGGCGTAGCCCTCGACCGCGGCGATGATCGGCTTTTCCGGCGGCGCCTCGACGATCCCGGCGAATCCGCGCTCCGGCACAATCGGCCGTTCGCCGGCGAGGAACGCTTTGAGATCCATGCCCGCGCTGAACGTGCCGCCCGCGCCGGTGAGGACGGCGGCGGTCAAGTCGGCGCGACTGTCCAATTCGGTCATCGCCGCGGCGATCGCTTCGGCGGCGGGCAGGTCGATCGCGTTGCGGGCGTGCGGCCGGTCGATGGTGACGACGAGGACGCCGCCCGCGGTTTCGGTGCGCACGCCGGTCATCGCGGGGCCATCCGGATCGCGCCGTCGAGCCGGATCGTCTCGCCGTTCAGCATCGGGTTGTCGACGATCGCCAGCGCGAGACTGGCGAATTCCCCCGGGCGGCCGAGGCGGGCCGGATGCGGCACGGTCGCGGCGAGCTTGTCGCGGACCTCCGGGCCGTGCCGGTCGAAGATCGGCGTGTCGAAGATGCCCGGCGCGATCGAGCAGACCCGCACCAGCTTCCGGGCGAGGTCCCGCGCCGCTACGAGCGTCATGCCGACCACGCCTGCTTTGGCCGAGGCATAGGGAATCTGGCCGATCTGCCCTTCCCAGGCGGCGACGGAAGCGGTCAGCACGCAGACGCCCCGTTCGCCCTCGACGGGTTCGTTCCGGGCCATCCGGGCCGCGGCTAGGCGCAGCACGTTGAACGTCCCGATCAGGTTCACCTGGACGATTTCCTCGTAGTCCGCGAGCGACCCGGGGCTGCCGTCCTTTTCGACGACCCGCACCGTCGCGCCCTTGCCCGCGCAGTGGACGACCGCTCGCAGCGGCGCGCGCTGCTCGGCCAGGTCGAGAGCGGTTCCGACCGCCTCGGGATCGCGGACGTCGGCGGGAGCGAACCGCACGTTCGGCCCGATCTCGGCGGCCACTTCCGCGCCGCGCGACGCGGGCCGGTCGAGGATCACGACTTCCGCGCCGCGTTCGGCCAGTTGCCGTGCGGCGGCCCGGCCGAGTCCCGAAGCACCTCCGGTGACGAGCGCGGACGCTGTGGCGAGTTCCATGGCGTTCCCTTCAGCCGAGCCGTTCGAGGACAGTCGCGTTCGCCATGCCGCCCGCCTCGCACATCGTCTGGAGGCCGAACCGGCCGCCGGTCGCTTCGAGGTGGGCGAGCATGGTGGTCATGAGCCGGGCGCCGGACGCGCCGAGCGGATGCCCGAGCGCGATCGCTCCGCCGCGCGGGTTGAGTTTCTCCTCTGGCACCGGGAATTCGCGATGCCAGGCCAGCGGAACCGCCGCGAACGCCTCGTTGACCTCGTACGCGTCGATGTCGTCCAGTGTGAGGCCTGCCCGGCCGAGCACCCGGTGCGTCGCGGGAATCGGACCGGTGAGCATCAGCTCCGGGTCGGAGCCGCACACTGCTGACGCCACGATGCGAGCCCGCGGCCGCAGCCCGAGCACGGCTGCCTTCTCCTCGCTCATCACCAGCAGCGCGGCCGCGCCGTCGGTGATCTGCGACGAGTTGCCCGCCGTGACCGACCATTCGACGTGCGGGAAGCGTTCTGCCAGTTCGGCGGTGCGGAACGCGGGGGAGAGGGCGGCGAGCCGTTCGGCCGTCGTGCCCGCGCGGATCGATTCGTCGCGGTCCACCACCGAACCGGATGCCTCGACCGGCACGATCTCCCCGTCGAACGCACCGCCGGCCGCGGCTTCCGCGGCGCGAGCGTGCGACCGGACCGCGTACTCGTCCTGTTCCGCGCGGGACAGGCCCCATTTCGAGGCGACCAGCTCGGCGGCGACGCCTTGCGGCACGAGTTCCGGGAACCGCTCGCGCACAGCGGGCCCGTGCGGGTCCGCGTCCTGCCGGTTCGAACCGATCGGCACCCGGCTCATCGATTCGACCCCGCCGGCGATCACTACGTCGTAGAGCCCCGCGGCGACACCGGCAGCGGCGAACTCAACCGCTTGCTGCCCGGAACCGCATTTGCGTTCGATCGACACAGCGGGCACCTCGACCGGCCAGCCCGCCGCGAGCACGGCCTGCCTGCCGGGCGTTCCGGCTTGTTCTCCGGACAGGGTCACGCAGCCGACGAGCACGTCGTCGATCTCGCGCGGGTCGAGGCGATTGCGCTCGGCCAGTGCGGAGAGCACATGCCCGAGCAGGTCGGCAGGGTGCAGCCCGGCGAGCGCGCCGGAGGCCTTCCCCCGGCCCATCGGGGAGCGGACAGCGTCGACGACGACGGCTTGCGGCAACGGTTTTCGCCTCTCTTCCGGAGTGGCTTCGTCAGGCCAACATACCGATTGGTTGGAAGAAGGGGAAGTGAGCTGGCTCGCCCGAGTTCTGCGGGCGGTGCGTGCGCGAAACCGAAGAAAGGCTTGTGTGTCAACGTGATGGAGCAATGCTGTCCACGGAGTGATCGAATCGTTGACGCCCGTTCGCGGACGACCGTATGCTTCACATACCAACTAGTTGGAATCTAAGGGAGTCGAGATGCACACGGGACTGACCCTGGTCTTCCAGAACCTGGAGCGGCAGCGCGGCGACGGCGACGTCTACGCGCACGAGCTGCGCTACGCCGCCAGGGCCGAGGAGCTGGGCTTCGACTCGGTGTGGACGCCGGAACACCACTTCACCGACTACCAGCTGACGCCGAACGTCCCGCAGTTCCTGTCCTGGGTCGCGGGGCAGACCAGCAGGCTGCGGCTCGGTACGATGGTGTCGGTGCTGCCGTGGCACGACCCGATCCGCATCGTGGAGAGCTTCACCATGCTGGACCACCTTTCCGGCGGCCGGTCGCTGCTGGGCATCGGCCGCGGCCTCGGCCGGGCGGAATTCGACGGTTTCCAGGTGGAGATGGGCAAGTCGCGGAAGCTGTTCACCGAGTACACCGAGGCGATCACGAGCGCGCTGGAGACCGGCGTCCTGGAGTACGGGGGAGAGGTCTACACGCAGCCGCGGGTGGAGATCCGGCCGGAACCGCGCGGGTCGTTCCGCGGCCGCACGTTCGCCTCGGCGGTGTCGCCGGAGTCGATCGACCTGATGGCGCGGCTGGGCATCGGCCTGATGGTCATCGCGCAGAAGCCGTGGGAAACCGTGCGGGCGGAGCTGACCGCCTACCGCAAGCGGTTCTACGAGATCAACGGCCGCGAGGCGCCTAAACCCGTCATCTGCGTGTTCGTCGGAGCAGCGGCGACCGAGCGGGAAGCGCAAGAACTGCGCGACGTGTACCTGCAGCGGTACGCCCTCTCCACGGTCGAGCACTACGAGTTCGACAATGTGGGTTTCGCGGAGATCGAGGGCTACGAGTACTACGCGGGCCTCAGCCGCAACATCGCCCGGCACGGCATCGACAAGTTCAGCGGGTTCCTCGCCGACCTCCAGGTCTGGGGAACGCCGGAGCAGGTGGTCGAAAAGCTGCTCGGCTACGTCGAGTTTCTCGATGCGGGCGCGGTTCTCCTCGTCCCGGCTTACGGCGGGATGCCGGCAGAGGTCGCGGATGCGAACTTCGACCTGATCACCCGGGAGGTGCTGCCCGCGCTGAAGGCGCACGATGTCGGCGGCGACATCGGGGTCAGGTACGCGGAGGAGCCGGTCCGCGACGAGGCACAGGCAGTGTTCGGCTGAGCTGGAGACCCGGCACGCGCGCCCCTGGATGCCCTGGTCAGAGGTTACCGTCTGCTACAGTCTGAACGGTCGGTATCCACAACCCGCACGGGTTGGCCAGATGAGGAGCACGGGATGGCCGCCGCCCAGGCGCGCACCGGGAAGCGCGCAGCCGCACAGAGCCGGACCAGGGCGCCCCGTGACCCGGAGGCCACCCGGAAAGCGCTCGTCGACGCCTCGCTGAAGCTGTTCGAACGGGACGGTTTCCACGCCACTTCCGTGCAGAAGATCGTCGACGAAGCGCGGCTCACCAAAGGCGCGTTCTACTACCATTACGAGACCAAAGAAGACGTCCTGCACGAAATCCACGACCAGTTCATCGATTTCCAGCTCAAGCGGCTGCACTCGGTGCTGGACGAGGGCGGCGAGCCGGACGAGGTGCTGCGCCGGATCATGACCGACGTGCTGATCGAGCCGATCAGCATCTACCGGTCCGAGATCTCCATTTTCATGCAGGAGCACCGGTTCCTGTCCAGCAAGACTTTCGCCTCGATCGGGCGCAAGCGCAACGAGTTCGAACAACTCGTCACGCAGGTGATCGAGCAGGGGATCGAGGCGGGCGCGTTCAAGCCGGTCGCCACCCCCCGGGTGCTCGCGTTCGCGGTCATCGGCGTGGCGGCGTGGGCGCACACCTGGCTCGACCCGCGCGGTGCGATGACGCCCCGGCAGATCGGCGAGGCCTTCGGCGAGATCGTCGTCGACGGCCTGCGCAAGGGGTCGTTGCCGAAGGGCAAGAAGCGCGCCTGAAGGCCCGGTCGCGCGGGCGGTTTCCCTTGTGGTTGACGGGAAGGACTCTCATCGCTACCTTAAATACCAACTAGTCGGATTGTTCAAGTCCGCCGCGTCGAACAGGACGGTGCTCATGACCCTGCCCAGGCTGGTGCCCCCGCCGTCCGGAGACGGCGACTCCTGGCAGGACCTGCGCGCCGAGGTCAGGGAGTTCCTCGCCGCGCGGCCGGATGGGCCCCGGCGCGTCGATTCGTGGCTGACCGGCTGGGACGAGGAGTTCACCCGTGCCCTGGCGGCCGAGGGCTGGCTCGGGATGACCGTCCCGCCCGAGTACGGCGGCCACGGGCGCAGCCATCTGGAGCGGTACGTGGTGACCGAGGAACTGCTCGCCGCGGGCGCGCCGGTGGCGGCGCACTGGATCGCGGACCGGCAGATCGTTCCTTCACTGGTGAAGTACGGGACCGAGGAACAGAAACGTCGCTATCTGCCCGCGATCGCCCGGGGCGAGTGCTTCTTCGGGATCGGGATGAGCGAGCCGGATTCCGGCTCGGATCTCGCGAGCGTGCGGACGAAGGCGGAGCGCGCGGACGGTGGCTGGCGGATTGCCGGGACCAAGGTGTGGACGTCCGGTGCGCACCGTGCCGACGCGTTCATCTGCCTCGCCCGCAGCAGTCCCTGGGATCCGGAGCACCGGCATGCCGGGCTCAGCCAGTTCATCGTGGACCTGCGGTCGCCGGGCGTCGAGATCCGGCCGATCCTGTCGATGAACGGCGAACATCACTTCAACGAGGTGTTCCTCGACGAGGTGTTCGTTCCGGACGAGCTGGTGTTCGGCACGATCGGCGAGGGCTGGGAGCAAGTGACCTC
Organism: Amycolatopsis sp. NPDC114503; assembly: GCF_055633655.1. Taxonomy (NCBI): domain Bacteria; kingdom Bacillati; phylum Actinomycetota; class Actinomycetes; order Pseudonocardiales; family Pseudonocardiaceae; genus Amycolatopsis; species Amycolatopsis sp. NPDC114503. Next base: position 38,613 of record NZ_JBVKDT010000012.1, read on the forward strand.
GGAGCTGGCGTACGAGCGCAGCGGACCGGAACGGTTCCTGTCGACGTTTCCGCTGCTGGCCGAGACCGCCGAGCAGATGCGGGCGGGTGCCGTCCCGCGCCGGTCCGACCTCGGCAGGTATGTCGCCCGGACGACCGGACTGCATCAGATGTCGCTGGCCGTCGCCGGTGCGCTGGAGCGGGGCGAGCCGGCCGACACCGCGGCCGCGGTGGTGAAAGTCCTCGGCACCACGACCGAGGGCGACCTCGCCGAGTTCGCCGATCTGCTCGTCGAGCCGGATTCGCCGCCGGAGTTCCGCGAACTGGCCGGAGAGGCGGTGGTCCAACGCCCCGGGTTCACCCTGCGTGGCGGCACGAACGAGATCCTGCGCGGCGTGATCGCGCGGGGATTGGGGATGCGCTGATGGCTGCGGTGGACCCGGTGGACCAGTCGGTAACCGAGCTGATGGCGACGGTGTTCGCGGACTACCGGACTGAGCAAGCCGAACCGGTGCCAGGCGACCCGAAGCTGTGGCGCGCGCTTGACGAGCTGGGTCTCGTCCGGCTGACGGGCAGCGAGGAGCCCGGCGGCAGCGGAGCGGGATGGCTGGAGGCCGCCGAACTGCTGCGGGCCGCGGCCTGGCACGGGGTGCGGGTTCCGCTGGCCGAACACGACCTGCTGGCGTGCTGGCTGCTGGACGAGGTCGGCATCGAGCCGGACAGAGCGCGGCGCACCGTCTGTCTGCTCGACGACGACGCGACAGCTGCCGGTGTCCCGTGGATTTCTCAGTGCGACCGCGCGGTGCTGGTGTGGCGGCGCGGCGGGAAATGGCGGGTCACCGACGCCGCCGTAGCCAACCTCACCGTCGAGCGGGGCGCGAACCTCGCCGGGGAGCCGCGCGACCGCGTAACCGCTGATCTGGGGATTTTCCCCGGAGCGTCCGCATCGGACGAACTGGTCGACAGCCTGCTGCTGCGCGCCGCGCTCGCGCGTGCGGTGCAAGTGTGCGCGGTTCTCGATCGGATCGTCGAATTGAGCGTCAAGCACGCGAGCGAACGCACACAGTTCGGGCGTCCGCTGTCGAAATTCCAAGCGGTGCAGCATCTTGTTGTTGACGCCGCAGCCGAAGCGGGGCTGGCGCGTGCTGCTACCGACGCCGCGTTGGCGGAGGCTGTGCGGACCGAATGGGCCGACCCGCAGCTCGAGTTCCGCGTTGCCGCAGCTCGTTCGTGCGCCGGGCACGCAGTGTCCACTGTGGTGCGGAACGCGCATCAAGTACACGGCGCGATCGGGACTACCCGCGAGCATCCGCTGCACGAGTTCACGACCGCGGCGCTGGCGTGGCGCTCGGAATTCGGGTCCGTCCGGCATTGGGACGAACTGCTCACCGACCTCGCGACGGGCGCCGGGCGACGCGGCCTGTGGCCGCTCGTGTGCTCATGACCGGAGAAAGGACGTCCGCATGGCCGACCTCGAGTACACAGTGGACGACGGGATCGCGACGATTCTGCTGAACCGTCCGCACCGCAAGAACGCCTTCACCCTCGCGATGCTCGACGCCTGGGCAGAAGCGCTCCAGTCCGCTCGAACCGATCCTGCGGTGCGCGTCGTTCTGGTCGCTGGAGCGGGAGGCGCGTTCTGCGCGGGTGTCGATCTGGACGACTTCGCCGAGATCAGTTCGACCCTGGCGCGGCAGGAAGTGCTCACCCAGCGAGTGCACCGCGTTGCCGCCGCAGCGCTGGAACTCGACAAACCGCTGATCGCGGCTGTCGACGGGGTCGCAGTCGGAGCGGGCATGGACATGGCGCTCGCGTGCGATATCCGGCTCGCTTCCGATCGTGCGAGGTTCTCCGAGGCGTACGTGCGCGTCGGGCTGATTCCCGGCGACGGCGGCGCACATCTGCTGCCCCGGATCGTCGGCCGGGCCCGTGCGCTGGAGTTGTTGTGGACCGGCCGGTTCGTCGAGGCGGACGAGGCACTGGAGCTGGGCTTGGTGCTGTCCGTGCACAGTCCGGAGGCGCTGACCGAGGAGGCGGCGCGGCTGTGCCGGCGGCTGGCGGACGGGCCGCCGGTGGCCATCCGGGCGATCAAACGCCTGGTGCGCGACGGCGAGCACGTCGACTTCCGCACCTCGCTGTCGATGGTCGCGGCGGAGCAGGCGGTAGTGCAGTCCACTCGGGACTCCGCGGAGGCGATGGCCGCGTTCCGCGAGAAGCGGAAGCCGCGCTTCGTCGGCGCGTAGGGGAGGGACACGATGAGGCCGGACAACCAGGCTTTGGGGCCGGAAGACTACGAGCGGGCCGCGCAGCTGTGGCCGAGCGAGCTGCTGAAGCGAGCCACGAACCTGCTGATCGTCCCGACCTGGCTGCCGGGGGAGGACCGGTTCTGGTTCCGGCACGAGCACGGCGACGGGCACGAGTTCCTGCTGGTCGACGCTGCGACCGGCGCGCGCGGTCCGGCATTCGACCACGAGCTGGTCGCGCGGGCGCTCGGCGCGGACCCGGCCCGGTTGCCCGTCGACGCACTCGAATACGACGGGGATTCCGTCATCGTGTCCGTCGAGGGCACCCGGCTGCGGATCGACACCCGTGACGGCAGCACCACCGAACTGCCGGTCCCGGACCCGAACGGTTTCCTCGGCCCCTCCGGCGACGAACTGTTCGTCCGGGACCACAACCTGTGGGTCCGCAGCGCGTCGGGCAGCGAACGGCAGTTGACCACCGACGGCGAGGAGCACTACGGCTGGGCGGAGGCCCCCGACGCATCCGACGACCGGATCGACCGGGGCCGCACCGGTCGTCCGCCCGGCGCGATCGGCTGTTTCTGGAGCACCGGCGGGACCCGCGCGCTCGTGCCGCGCGTCGACGAACGCGCGGTGACCGCGTACCCGTTCGTCGAGAACATCCCGCACGACGGCGACATCCTGCCCAAGGTGCGTTACGTGCGCGGGAAAATGAGCGGCGACGCCGAAGATTCCCGGTGGGAGTGGTACCTGCTCGACGTGGCGGACGGCTCGCGCGTGCGCGTCGGTCCGCTCCCCGGAGAACTGCGGATTCTCCCTTGGCACGCATGGTGGACCGGGCACGGCACGATCGTCGCGCTGGCGTCCACGACCGCGCAGGACCAGGCCGCGGTCGTCGAGATCGACGCGGAGACCGGCGGGTCGCGCGCCGTCTATCTCGAATACGACCATATGTTCCGGTTCAACAACATGTGGTTCCACGACGACAACGTCCGGTACCTGCCCGAGCGGCACGAACTGCTGTGGTTCACCTTCGCCTCCGGCTGGCCGCATCTGTGGCTGATCGATCTCGCTACGGGGGCGACGAGGCAGGTGACCGACGGGGAGTGGGTGGTCCAGGACGTCGTCCGGGTGGCCGGCCGCCAGGTCTTCTTCACCGCGGGCGGGGTCGAACCAGGACGCAATCCTTATCTGCGCGCGCTGTATCGCGTCGACCTGGGCGGGCCAGGACCGAACGCCGGATTGAAGTGCCTGACCCCGGAAGACGCCGACCACGCTTTCCCGGCGGTCCCGTTCGGCACTGTGACCCGGGACAGCGGGCAGTCCGCCGATCTGCGCTCTTGCCTGGCCCCGTCCGGAAAGTACTTCGTGGACAACATCTCCCGCGTCGACCGGCCGCCGGTGATCATGCTCCGCGACGCGGACGGCGCGGACGTCTGCGAACTGGCACGTTCCGACACCAGCGGACTCGACGAGATCGGCTGGACGCCTCCCGAAGTGTTCCGTGCCAAAGCTGCCGACGGCGAGACGGACGTCTGGGGCGTGATCGTCAAGCCGCGTCGGTTCGGCGAACGGGACAGCTGGCCGGTCCTGGAGCGCATCTACGGCGGCCACCAGGTGCTGGCGCAGCCGCGCAGCTTCCTCGACGGACTCAACGGCATGTTCATGTTCGGCCTGCACTCGCTGGCCGAGATGGGCTTCGCCGTCCTCCTGCTCGACGGCCCCGGCACCCCGATCCGCTCGCGGGCGTTCCGCGACTCGACCTGGGGCGAGCTGGACCGGTTCGGCATCAAGCACCACCGCGCCGCGATCGAAGACGCCGCCCGCACCCGGCCCTGGATGGACCTTTCCCGCGTCGGCGTGAGCGGGCATTCCTCCGGCGGCTACGGCACGGTGATGGCGATGCTGCTCGAACCGGACTTCTACGCGGTCGGTTTCGCCAGCTCGCCCGCGCTCGACCCGAGCGCGTCCTCGGCTTACGTCCCCGAACCGCACTTCGGCAAACCCGATTACGGCGGCGGCCGTGCGGCCAAGCGGGCCCCGGACGAGATCGCGCCGAATTACGCGCGATGGTCGCCGAGCACCTACGCGGCGCGCCTTTCCGGGCAGCTGGCGATCGTCTACGGCGACCTCGACGAACAGGTCGAGCCGTCCGGGGTGCTGCGGTTCATCGGGGCGCTGATCGACGCGGACAAGGACTTCGACGTGCTGCCGCTGCCCGGCCGCGACCACCACTACACGACCGAGCCGTACTTCCAGAAGCGGCTGTGGGACTACTTCGTCGAGCACGTGCAAGGCCGCGCGCCGCTTCGGCACCACCGGCTGGACGTCGCTCCCTGCGAACGCCTGCACGTCACCTGAGCCGGGAACCATCCGAAACTCCAAGCAGGAGGCGAAATGCCCGAGTCGATCCGACAGCTGAAGTCCGATACCGAAAGGGCGGAGGTCCTGCGCGGGCCGTTCGATCCCGGCGGTCAGCCCGACCTCTCCGGCGACCACCCGCTGCATCTGTCCCTGTTCGCGTGGAACGTGCGATCGGGGCTGTCGGCCACCAAGGCGGTGCTGAGCGATCCGCCGCGGCTGCGCGACTTCTGGGAATGGCCGTCGGCGTCGAAACTGCTGAAAGGGGCCGAGGCGGCGGGCTTCGACAGCCAGCTGCAGTACGGGATGTGGAGCGGGTTCGGCGGCGAGATCGGCTGGAACGACTCGGCACTGGACTTCGCCACCGCGCCCGCCGCCGCCGCGGCCATCACCGAGCGCCTGGGCCTGCTCACGACGTTCCACGTCGGCTACGGCGTCCATCCGCTGTGGCTCGCGAAGATCACCTCAGCCACCGACCACGTTTCCGGCGGGCGGCTCGGCGTCAACATCGTCGCGTCGACGAACGCCAACGACTACGCCCAGTTCGGCATCTCCGACAAGCCGTCCCGCGAACAGAAGTACGAGATCGCCGACGAGTTCACCACGCTGCTGAAATACCTGTGGACCTCGGACCACCCGATCGACTTCGAGGGCAAGTACTTCCAGGCGTACGGCGCGCAGGTCAGCCCGCGGCCGAAGTCGTCGCCGCGTCCGCTGCTGATGAGCGCGGCGCAGTCGGACATCGGGTTCGACTACGCCGCCCGGCAATGCGATCTGATGTTCATCGCGAGCAACGTCACCGGCGGCAGCCTGGAGGAATACCGCACCAAGGCGGAGAAGATCCACGATGCGGCCGCGCAGTACAGGCGCAAGATCCGGATCTGCGCGATGTGTTACGTGGTGATGGAGGAGACCGACGCCGAAGCGGAGAAGAAGGTCCGCTGGATGGCCGACGAGATCGACCGCGAAGCGCTGCGCAACCACATCATCCGCACCGGACTCGGTCCCGAGGCCGACCTCGAAGATCGGTATCTGGGCTTGGGGGAGGACCGCTACACGCAGTTCGGTCTCGGCATGCACGGCTACCAGCTGTTCGGTTCGTACGACACGGTCGCGGACAAGCTGGCAGGCCTGCACGAAGCGGGGGTTGGGCAGGTCGCCCTGTGCTTCTTCGATCCGCACCGGGGCGTCGAGCAGATGCGAGACCACCTGATGCCGCGGCTTCGCGAGCGCGGGTTGCGCAACGACTGACCGGCTGCGCAGTGAAGAGGCCCGCCGTCGCGACGGCGGGCCTCCTCCCCTCCGGTTTTTTTGCACCCCCGCAACAGGACGAACCCCCCCCCCCCCCCCCCAGTTTTTTCCCCCACCGCCGGAAAGAGCCTTTGTC